>NZ_JAHYSG010000103.1 GCF_022095675.1 Dactylosporangium sp. AC04546
GCTCCCGTCCGGGCACCTGTCGGGTGGATTTCGCCGGTGTACCGGACGTGCCGGCATCGATCGGCCGAGCCGCCTGACGGCGGTCGTCAGTGGTCCGCCCCACGGGCCGCGAAGGCTGCCGGACGGCGCGCTCAGGGGCGGCCGAAGCGGAAGGCCCGGACGGCCCGGCCCCGAGCGCCGGCCGCGAGCCGGTGCCGTTGGTCCGCACACCCTCGGTGATCGGGGCCCGCGGCGGCGCGATGCGCTTCGGGGCCCGCAGGTCCTCGGGCGCGCGCGGCGGGCCGGAGGCGGGCGCCGCGGAGATCGGAACGCCGGAGATCGGCCGCTCCACCGGCGCGCCGGTGCGCTCGTCGAACAGCCCCAGGAACGGCGAGTCGACGTCGGCCTGGCGCCCACCCCGGGCCGTGCCGTTGCTGCCCGTGCCGCGGAACATCGCCACGCGGCCGCCCTCGGCCACGGCGCGCAGGCCGCCATCGTAGTCAGTTGACTGCGCAGCGTCGTCGTCGAGGTCGGGCCGGTCGGCGTAGCCGCCGTTACGATGCGGCGGGTTATTGCTCATGCGAGATCACCGGTGAGTTCCGGGCGGATGCGGATCCGGGTCGCGATCAGGCGCGCGTCGCGCTGCTCGCTGCTCGGCTCCCGCGTGTGACGCCAGTCGGTCAGGGCCGTGCGGACGACCATCCGCGCCGGTCGGTCGGGGTCCACGTATCGGAAGATCAGCGACGTCGCGACGATGGCGAGCGCGATCTCGTACGCCGGGAAGAAGTCGACGTGCCCGGTGACCATGAAGCGGATCAGCACGAACAGCAGGACGACCAGCACGAACACCCCGTACTGCGCGTACGGCAACTGGATCGGCAGGGTGTAACCGGGCGGGCCCAGGTAGACCAGGCGGGCCCGGTAGATGTCGTCGTCTGTCCGCAGCCGCATGTAGGCCTACTTGAAGAGCAGGTCGACGAGTGATCCACCGAAGAAGAACAGCGAGGCGGCGCCGGCCACGAAGGCCAGCCCGATGATCGCGATCGCCGAGCTGGTGAGGACCCGGGACACCTCGCCCTTGCTGGCGCGGCCGATGAAGATCACGCCGAGTGCCGCGAGCAGGATCGGGACGATCTTGGTCGCGAAGAAGTTCAGGATGCCGTCGGTGTTGATCTCTTTCGGCGCCGGCGTCGGTGTCGGCGCGTAGGCGATCGCATCCACGGCGCGTGCGGCGTCGCCCCACATCGCCTGGCCGATCTCCAACAACATCATCAGACCTCCCCGGAGGCGCGACGGGCTCGTTGCACGCCGCGCGTTAAGCCTCGCCGAAAAGACGACCCGGTGGTACAACCCCGGCTGCTGTGTCGCTCTCCGGCGGAACCTTATCCGGGCGTTTGCCCTGGTAATTGCCCATTGTCGGGTTTAACGGTCCGAATAACGTTCACTTGCAGAGAGTACGTGGCGGCCCGCTGTCCAACAAGCTGACCGACTCGGGGTCAGTGTGCACAGTGTGACGGTTGAGGCGTACCGTCCGCGACCCCGCAGGTCGCCCCGGAGCACGCCGGTTGAGTTGAGTACCTTCATTCAAGTGATGCTGCTGCGACGTCCCTCCCCGGTGGTCATGGGCGTCCTCAACGTGACCCCCGACAGCTTCAGCGACGGGGGCCGCTACGCCGACCTGGACGCGGCTGTCGAGCACGCCCTCCAGATGCGCGACGAGGGCGCCGACGTGATCGACATCGGGGGCGAGAGCACCCGGCCCGGCGCCGATCGGGTCGATGCCGAGACAGAGGCTTCTCGGGTACTGCCTGTGATCGTCGCACTCGCGGGTGAAGGTGTGACGATGAGCATCGACACGACGCGCGCGGCGGTCGCCGCGGCCGCGCTCGATGCCGGGGCGGCGATCGTGAACGATGTGTCGGGCGGCCTCGCCGATCCCGACATGGCCCGGGTCGTCGCCGACGCCGGCTGCCCCTGGGTGCTCATGCACTGGCGGGGCCACTCGCGCCGGATGGCCGACCTGGCCGTCTACGCCGACGTGGTCAAGGAGGTCGGCGCCGAGCTGCTGGAGCGCGTCGACGCGGCGGTCGCCGCCGGGGTGTCGCCCGACCGGCTGGTCCTCGACCCGGGCCTCGGCTTCGCCAAGACCCCGGAGCACACCTGGCGCCTCGCCGCCCACCTGCCCGCTCTGGTCGGCCTGGGGTACCCCGTCCTGGTCGGCTCCAGCCGCAAGTCCCACCTGGGCCGGCTGCTCGCCGCCCCCGACGGCACCCCCCGCCCGACCGCGGAGCGCGAGGCGGCCACGATCGCCACCACCGTCCTCTCCGTCGCCGCGGGCGCCTGGGGCGTGCGGGTGCACGAGGTCCAGGGCAACGTGGACGCGATCCGGGTCTGGCAGGCCACGAGGGCCGCCGAATGACGACTGACCGGATCTCGCTGACCGGGCTGACCGTCCGGGGCCACCACGGCGTGTTCGACTTCGAGCGGCGCGACGGGCAGGACTTCGTGATCGACGTGGTCCTGGAGCTCGACCTCGCCCCGGCCGCCGCCTCCGACGACGTCGCCGACACCGTTCACTACGGTGAACTGGCCGAAGGGCTCGCGGCGGTGGTCGCCGGCGAGCCCGTCGACCTGATCGAGACGCTGGCTCAGCGGCTCGCCGACGTGTGCCTCGCCGACGCCCGGGTAACAACGGCCATCGTGACCGTGCACAAGCCCCAGGCCCCCATCCCGCTCCAGTTCGCCGACGTCGCCGTCACGATCCGCCGGTCCCGTCCGTGAGCCGGGCCGTGCTGTCGATAGGCAGCAACCTCGGCGACCGGGAGGCCCACCTCCGCGGCGCCCTGGCGGGCCTCGGCGACACGGTCCGCGTGGTGTCCGGGGTGTACGAGACGCCGCCGTGGGGCGATCCGGACCAGCCGCACTATCTCAACGCCGTCGTGCTGGCCGAGGACCCCACGGCCGCCCCGCAGGACTGGCTGGCGGCCTGCCGGCGGCTGGAGGACGCCGCCGGTCGCGTGCGGGATCCGGCCCGCCGGTTCGGCCCGCGTACCCTTGACGTTGACGTGATCGCCGTTTGGGACGCCGATGGGCAGCCGGTGACCACCGACGATCCGGAGCTGACCCTGCCGCATCCGCGGGCCCACCTGCGGGCCTTCGTGCTCCGGCCGTGGCTCGACATCGAGCCGTACGGGCAGCTGCCGGGTCACGGCTGGCTCACCGACCTGCTCCGCGGCGCCCCGGTCGTCGATGACGTCGCCGACCTGCGACCGCGCGTAGAGATCCACCTGGATGACCCGAAGGAAGCATCGTGATCTGGAGCGAAGACGATGGCCACGCCGCCGCCTGACGATCCCCACGCGAACGGTCCGAAGGGCCGTATGGAGCCGACCCGGGCGGCAACGCTCGCCATCGCGGCGCTCGCCACGACGGCGCTGTCCTGGATCGTGATCAGCAACTTCTGGAACAGCATGCCCACGCTGCCGTGGCTGCCCCCGCTCACGCTGATCGGCCTGGCCATCTTCGAGGGCTTCGAGGCGTACTCCACGCGCGCCCGGATCCTGCGCAAAGAGGGCGCCGGCCCGCTGAACCCGCTGGTCACCGCCCGGTACGCGGTGCTCGGCAAGGCCTCGGCCCTGGTCGCCGCCCTGTTCGGCGGGGTCTACATCGGTATGTCCACCTGGCTGCTCACGCAGCGTGGCGTCCTGTCCAAGGTCTCCGAGAACCTGCCCCAGGCGCTGCTGGGCGTGGCCGCCTCGATCGTGCTCGTCGCGGCGGCGCTCTGGCTGGAGCGCGCGTGCCGCGTCCCACCCGGTCCGCGGGACGGTGAGCAGCCCCGACAGGGCCGCCAGGACCCGCTCGACCGCGCGGAGGACGACCAGGTCGCCTGACGCCTTATGGATCGACGGGCGTAACAACACTGTCGCCTTCCTCGCCAAGGGGCTGTCGCTGGTCACCATCCGCGGTTACTGTGCGACCCGTACCGGTCGGTTAGCAGGAGGCGCACGCGATGGCGTACGACGACTCGCGGTTCCGCGGCGAGCCCGGGTTCCGGGAGGAGCCAGATTTCCGCTCCGGCGGTGTGCCGGAGGACGCGCCGACGCTCGGCGTGTCGAACCAGTCCGTCTACACGCCCGGTGCCGCCTACCCGGTGTCGCCCGACTACAGCGTGCCACCGTCCGAGAGCACCCTCGGGCTCGGCCGGCGCGGCACACCCAGCGCCGCCCAGCTCGACGACGTCTTCGACGACCCGGAGCACGGGGAGCCCGGCCGGGACCGGATGGCCGTCCACGCGCTGTGGGAGATGGTCCTGCTGCTGGCCACGGCTTCCCTGTTGTACCTCTTGCGCGACGCACGCCCCGACGCGCTGCGCGGCGCCGAGCTCGAGTCGCTGTTCCTCGGCATCGCCGAGCTCGGCCTCGTCGCCGTCGCGGTGGGCCTGACCCTGCGCGCGGGCGCGGTCAACCTGGCCGTCGGCCCGATCGCCTACGCGTCGTCGCTGTTCTTCGCCGACAACTCCGACCGCGGGCTGCTCATGACCGCCAGCATCACCGCGCTCATCGCGCTGGGCGTCGGCGTGGTCATCGCCGTGCTGGTCGTCGGCTTCCACGTGCCGAGCTGGGCGGCCAGCCTGGGCGTCGCGCTCGCCCTGATGGCGTGGATCGCCGACCAGACCAACGAGACGGTCGTCAACGGCGCCTACGACCCCCACGGCCATGCCCTCTGGTGGCTGCTCGGGGTCTCGGTCGTCGCCGTGGGCGGCGCCGCGCTCGGCCTGATCCGGCCGCTGCGCCGCTCGGTGGGCCGGTTCCGCCCGGTCCACGACCCGGCGCGGCGCCGCGGCGGGGGCGCCGCCTCCATCGCCGGCCTGTCGATCGCCGGCTCGGCGCTGCTCGCAGCCTTCGCCGGAGTGCTCACCGCGCTCGACGTCCGCGATGTCGCCACCACTGAGAACGGCATGGCCGCGGCCGGGCTGGCGATGAGCGGCCTGGCCCTCGGCGCCGCGCTCCTGGGCGGCACCTCCGCGTACGGCCGGCGCGGTGGCGTCTTCGGCACCATGCTCGCCGTCGGCGCGATCGTGCTGCTGTTCCACTACTCGACCGCCGAGAGCTGGAACATCGCCCCGCTCGCCGTCGCGGGCGGCGCGATCGCCATCGGCCTGGTCGTCACCCGCCTGGTCGAAACGTTCGGCCGGCCGCGCTCGTCCGCCGAGCCGGTCGACGAGGACGCCTGGGTCCCGCCGAGCTCGGTGACCGGCCCGGCCCCCGACGAGGACTGGTCGCCGTCCTCGCGCACCAGCGGCTGGACCAGCCAGCTGCCGGCCCGCACCACCGACGACGGCTGGGGCGTCGAGGAGCGCTGGGGCACCCGGTAGGCCCATGCGGCAGGCGCTAGGCTGATGTTCATGAACGACGCCCGCCTGGCCGAGCTCGACGCGCTGTCCACGGAAGAGCTGCGGGAGCGCGCCTTCGCCCTGGCCCGCCAGCGGCGTGACGTGAAGTTCTTCTGGGACCTGTTCAGCCACGTCACCAGCAGCAACGGCGAGACCCAGGACGGGTGGCTGGGCTCGCTCGACGCGACGATCGACGACGTGGTGGCGCTGTGGCGCGAGGCGACCGACGACGACCACGAGTATGGCGAGTCCGAGCCGCTGATCCGGGCCGCCTTCATCGACTACCTGATGTCGCATTCATAGCTTCACCTGCGGCTGTTTAGATTCTTCGCCCGCCGGGCCTAATCCCGGCATGGCAATCAGACGATCGCGCTACCGCACCGCGACAGGCGCCGGCACACTGGTGGCCTTCCTGCTGGTGCTGATCTTCGGCAGCCCGTGGTATGTGGACTGGGTCCAGGAAGGCAACCGGGGCATCTTCCTGGAGACACTGGCCTGGCCGGCCTGGAGCTTCGACACCGACGCGTCGGTGCGCGACCTGCTCGCCGCCGACCTGAAGGCGATCCTGCTGGTCGCCTTCACCGCGCTGTTCATCACACTGCTGGCCGGCGCGCAGCTCGCCAGCGCGCGCGGCACCATCTCGGCGATCCTGACCGGCTGGGCCGCCTACATCTTCGCGGCGGCGCTGGCCGCCCTGCTCACCGCGTTCCTGCTGACCAACGCCTCGGTCGGCTCCGCCGTGGCCGCCTCGACCGGAGGCGCCGCCTACGGCCTGATCGTCGGCTGGATCATCGGCCTGGCCACGATGGCCGGCCGCCGCCCGTAACCCCGTCGCACTCCCCGGAACACCCCAGGGCGCCGTACCCCCCGCGGCGCCCTGGGGACCCTGGTTCAGGCCGCCGGATCCACGGCCGCCAGCGCCACCTGCACATCCGCCGCGGTCAGCGCGCCGAGTGGGGATCCGCCGTCGACCACGACCACCGCGCCGTGCCCCTCGGCCAGCATCGCGCCGAAGGCCTCCCGCAGCGTCGCCGTCACCGGCACGGTCGGGGCGCCCTCACCGGCCTCGCCGACCGGGCGCAGCCCGTCGCGCGGGATCGGGGTCACCGACAGCCGCATGATGCCGCGGTCCTCGCCCACGAACCGCTCCACGAACTCGTTCGCCGGCTTGGCCAGCAGTTCGGCCGGCGTCGCGTACTGCTCCAGATGAGCGTGATCCGACAGTACCGCGATCCGGTCGCCCAGCTTGACCGCCTCCTGGAGGTCGTGCGTGACCAGGATCGTGGTCTTGCGGACGGCCTGGTGCAGCCGGCGGAACTCGTCCTGGAGCCGCCCGCGGTTGATCGGGTCGACCGCCGAGAACGGCTCGTCCATCAGCAGCACCACGGGGTCGGCGGCGAGCGCCCGGGCGAACCCGACCCGCTGCCGCTGCCCGCCGGACAGCTCGTGCGGATACCGCTTCGCGTAGCGGCCCGGCTCCAGCCCGACCAGCTCCAGCAGCTCGTCGGTGCGAGCCGCGATGCGTGCCTTGTCCCAGCCCAGCATTCGCGGCACGGTGCCGACGTTGGCCCGGACGGTCTGGTGCGGGAAGAGCCCGACGTTCTGGATGACGTAGCCGATGGTCCGGCGCAGCCGCACGGGGTCGGCCGCGGTGACGTCCTCGCCGGAGACGAGCACGCGCCCGCCCGACGGCTCGATCAGCCGGTTCACCATCCGCAGCACCGTCGACTTGCCGCAGCCGGAGGGGCCGATGAGCACGGTCACCTCGCCGCCCTCGACGTCGAGGCTGAGCTCGTCGACGGCGACGGTGCCGTCCGGGTACACCTTCCGGAGCCGATCGAGGGAGATCGGCGCCGCGCCGGGGTTCGCGGTACGGTCCACGCATGTCCTTCCTGGCTCGCGGTGCGGCCGGCAACCCGTGGTTCTCGTGGTCCTACGTGCGGGACAACCTCGAGACCATCCAGGACGCGCTCGTCGACCACGTGGTCATCACCGTCTGGTCGGTCGCGATCGCGGTGGCGATCGCGATTCCGCTGGCGGTGCTGGCGTACTGGGTGCGCCCGCTCGCCACGCCGATTCTGACATCAGCCGGCGTGCTTTACACGATTCCGTCGCTGGCCCTGCTGGCCTTCCTGGCCCCGTTCCTGGGCACCGGCCGCAGCCCGGTCATCGTCGCGCTGGTGCTGTACGCGCTGATCATCCTCATCCGCAACGCGCTCACGGGCCTGCTCCAGGTCCCCGCTGACGTGCGGGAAGCCGCGACCGCGATGGGCTACAGCCGGTTCGCCCGGCTGGTGCGCGTGGAGCTGCCGCTCGCGCTGCCGGGCATCCTCACCGGGCTGCGCCTGGCGACGGTCTCGACCGTGGCGTTGGTCACGGTCGGCGCGATCGTCGGCTCGCAGGGCGGCCTTGGCGGGCTGATCCTCAGCGGCTTCCGCAACAACTACTACAAGGCCCAGATCGCGACCGCGGCCCTGCTGTGCGTCGCGCTCGCCCTCGTGTTCGACCTGCTGCTGGTCGGTCTCAGCCGACTGCTGACGCCGTGGACGAGGAGCCGCGCGTGAACACCATCAGCGACATGTTCGTCTGGTTCAACGACCCGCTGAACTGGACGAACCCGGGCGGCATCCTGGAGCGGCTGAACGAGCACATCGAGATCTCGGTGCTCGCGGTGCTCTTCGGCTGCCTGGTCGCATGGCCACTCGGCATCGTGCTGGGCCGGCGCGGTACCGCATCCGGCGTCATCGTCCTGCTGTCGAACCTCACCCAGGCCGTGCCGGTGATGGCGCTGCTCACCATCCTGTCGATCAGCCCCCTCGGGCTCGGCAAGCCGTCGGTGATCGTCTCGCTGGCCGTGTTCACGCTCCCCGCGCTGCTCGCCAACGCGTATACGGGGATGCGCCAGATCGACCCCGAGGTGCGCGACGCGGCGCGCGGGATGGGCATGACCTCGCCCCAGCGGCTGTGGCGGGTCGAGCTCCCGCTCGCGGTGCCGTACCTGGCGACCGGCCTGCGGATCGCGACGACCCAGGTGGTGGCGACGGCGACACTGGCGACCGCGGTCAACGGCGGCGGGCTCGGCATGATTATTTCGGCCGGCTTCGGCCTCGGCCCCGGCCACGGCGGCCAGATCCTCGCCGGCGCGGTGCTCGTGGCCGGTCTCGCGCTGCTCATCGACGGGCTCATGGCGCTGGTGGAGCGGAAGATCACACCAAAGGTCCTGCGGCAGGCCACGGGCCGGTCCTGAGCCCGCGTACCACCGGTTGTTACGAAAACGTGCCTGCTTGCGGTTGCCGAATTTCCATCAGCGGAGTTGCGTATTGAGGAGCGGGCGGGCTTCATTGCCGATAGCGCCGTCCGTCGGACACGCGGCCGGTCATCGTGATCGCGCCGGGACACGGAAGGCGGGCCATTTTGCGAACAGCCATGCGCGCAACCCTCGGAGTACTGCTGGGCCTCTCGGCCCTCGGCCTCGCCGCCTGCGGTGAGGAAGGTTCTTCGGGCACGCAAGCACCGGCCAGCGTCAGCGGGGCCGGTTGCGCCCCGGTCGCCGGAGAGAAGCTGGTCGTCCTCGACGACGACAAGAAGCTTCAGACCGCCGACAACATCATCCCGGCGATCAACACGAAGGCCGCCGACCCGGCCCTGATCGCCGCGCTGGACAAGGTCTCCGACGCGCTGACCACGGAGAAGCTCGTCCAGCTCAACAAGGCGGTCGACGTCGACCGCAAGACCTCGAAGGTCGCCGCCGAGGACTTCGCCAAGGCGGAGAACCTGACCAGCGGCATCCAGAAGACCAAGAGCGGCCCGATCAAGATCGGCGCCGCCGACTTCTCGGAGAGCGCCACGCTCGGCGCCCTCTACGAGATCGTCCTGGACGCCGCCGGCTACGACGCCTCGGTCCAGACGATCGGCAAGCGTGAGGTGTACCTCGGCCAGCTCACCAAGGGCGACCTCCAGGTCGTCCCCGAGTACGCCGGGACCCTGACCGAGTTCATCAACGGCCAGGTCAACGGGGCCTCGGCCGCGCCGCTCGCCTCGGGTGACGTCGACAAGACCGTCACCGCCCTCAAGGACCTCGGCACCAAGCAGGGCCTGACCTTCGGCAAGGCGTCGAAGGCGGCCGACCAGAACGCGTTCGCGGTCACCACCGAGTTCGCCAGCAAGCACGGCCTCAAGACGCTGAGCGACTTCGCCGCCAAGTGCTCCGGCAAGGACACCGTCCTGGGCGGTCCGGCGGAGTGCCCGCAGCGGCCGTTCTGCCAGCCGGGTCTCGAGAAGACCTACGGCATCCAGTTCGGCAAGGTGCTCAGCCTCGACGCCGGCGGCCCGCAGAGCAAGGACGCGCTGAAGAAGGGCAACGCCTCGATCGCGCTGATCTTCTCGTCCGACGGCTCGCTCGGCTAGGTCACCGAATGCCCGTCCATCCCTGGCCCAGAGCCGGGGATGGACGGGCATTTCGCTTGTGATGAAGACCGCGTATGGTCTGTGCTCATGCCGGCCACGGAAGCCCCCGGGGGTCTTCGGAGCGCCAAGCTCCTCCAGATCCTCTTCTGGTCAGGGGTCGGCCTCACTCCGCTGGCTGCATTGTTGCTGCTGATCGGGGACGGGTTCGTCCTGCAGGTGGCGGCAGTGCTGGCCGTTCTCGTCGTTCTGCTCATCGGGCTGTCGATCGCCCTGCGCCGCGAGGGCTCCCGCGGCGATGTGGAGGACTTCGTCTACGACGAGCTCGACCAGCTGCGCGACGACGTCCGCGGCGACATCACCCACGCGGCCCGGCAGACCCACGGTCAGCTCACCGAGCGCATCGGCGTGCTGCACGAGACCGTCGACGCCCTGCGCAACCAGGTCGACGCGATGCGCGGGCAGCTCCAGCAGGCCCAGGCCCACCAGGCGGTCCCGCCGCCGCACCACCCCACCGGCTCGGCCGCCGTGCCGCCGGGCGTGCTCCGGCACACCGAGACCGTGGTCACCACCAAGACGATGGTCGTCGACCCGGCCGACCAGCGCGGCGGCGGCACGGTGTACGGCGCCGGCGCCCGCCCCGAGATCCCGCAGCAGCGCCGCCCCGACCGCTCCGAGCGGGTCTCGTCCGAGCGGGTCTCCGAGCGCATCCCCACCGACCGCCCGGGCCGCCCCGAGCCCGCCGAGTGGCACGAGGGCCGCGCGCCCCACGGCGCCCCGGCCGACCGCGGCGGCCAGCGCGGCCGCGAGGAGCGGATCAGCCGCACCGAGCGTTCGGAGTGGACCGAGCGCTCCGAGCGTTCCGAGCGGTCCGAGCGCTCGGAATGGGTGGAGCGCGCCGAGCCGCCCCGCGAGGAGTCCTGGTCCGAGCAGCTGCTCCGCGAGCGGGCGTCGCGCAGCGAGGCCGAGGGCCAGCGCGGCGGTCGGCGCCGCGCGTACGACCCGGACGACGAGGGCAACGTGACCGGCGTCCGCACGACGGACCGCTGGGCCTCGGTTCACGACGACGACCGCGGCGGTCGCGAGCTGCGCATGGGCGAGCGTCGCTCCTCGGTGCACGCCGACGAGACCGGCACCCATGTGCGCATCGAGGACCGCTGGGCGACCGTCCGCCACGAGGAGTACTACCCCGACGAGGACGCCGACGCCCGCCGCGACGGCCCACGCCGCTCGGCTGCCCGCCGCGATCGCGAGCGCGACTGGGCGTCCGGCGAGACCCCGCGCCAGGACTGGTCCGACCGCGAGCCGGCCGACGACCGCCAGGCCCGCCACGACAACAGCGACTACCGCGGCCGCGCCGCGGACAATGACGAGGACTGGCGCGACCGCACCGGCCGGGCGAGCGAAAGCGGCGACGACTGGCGGGAGCGCGCCGGCGGCCGCGCCGCGGAGAGCGACGACTGGCGCGACCGCACCGGCCGGGCCGCCGAGTCCGACGACCGCGGCAGCGACCGCGTCGGCCGCCGCCGGGCCGCCGACGACGACTGGAGCGACCGCCAGGACCGCACGGGCCGCGCCGACGCCGCCGACTGGGCCGAGCGCACCGCCCGCGAGCTGGCCCGCGGCGTCGACCGCGAGCGCGGTGCCGACCGCGGCAACGGCTGGGACCGGGGCCGGGACGACGGCGGTCACCGGGCCCGGGACGAGGGCCGCCCGACCGCCCACTGGTCGGAGAGCAGCTACGAGGAGGCCCGCCGCGACGAGAGCGGCGGCACCCGCTGGTCCGAGGTCCGCCGCGACCGGCAGAGCCTGCCCGGCGCCCAGGCGGCGCTGCCCGCCGCACCGGCCGAGCCCGCCTCCCGCTGGACGCCCGGCCTGGCCAACCCGGGCCGCGAGGAGGAGCGCGTCTCCCGTCGCGCCCGCGACGACGACGAGGACTACGGCTGGAACGGCGCCCGCGACGAGCCCCGCGGCCGCTCCACCCGGCAGATCGTCGACTTCGAGGGCAGCGACGACCGCTGGCGCTGAGCGCTACTTGTCGACGTCGCCCACGACGAAGAACATCGAGCCCAGGATCGCGATCAGGTCGGGCACGAGCGTGCCCGGCAGCAGCGTCGAGAGGGCCTGGACGTTGGAGTACGACGCCGTGCGCAGCTTCAGCCGCCACGGGGTCTTCTCGCCGCGCGACACCAGGTAGTAGCCGTTGATGCCCAGCGGGTTCTCGGTCCAGGCGTAGGTGTGGCCCTCCGGCGCCTTGACCACCTTCGGCAGCCGCACGTTGACGGGGCCGGTGAGGGTGTCGACCCGATCGAGGCAGGCCTGCGCGAGGTCCAGCGACACATAGACCTGGTCGAGCAGCACCTCGAACCGCGAGTGGCAGTCGCCGGCGGTGCGGGTGACGACGGGGACGTCCAGCTCGCCGTAGGCCAGGTACGGCTCGTCGCGGCGCAGGTCGAAGTCCAGGCCCGAGGCGCGGGCGACCGGCCCGGAGGCGCCGTAGGCGGCCGCGTCGGCGGCGGTGAGCACCCCGACGCCGACCGTGCGGGCCAGGAAGATCTCGTTGCGCCGGATCAGGTTGTCGAGGTCGGGCAGGCGGCGGCGGACCTGGTCGATCGCGGCCCGGGCCCGGCCGGTCCAGCCCGCCGGGACCTCCTCCTTCAGCCCGCCGACGCGGTTGTACATGTAGTGCATGCGCCCGCCGGACGCCTCTTCCAGAACGGTCTGGATCGTCTCGCGCTCCCGGAACGCGTAGAACATCGGCGTGATGGCGCCGATCTCCAGCGGGTAGGAGCCGAGGAACATCAGGTGGTTGAGCACCCGGTTGAGCTCGGCCAGCGCCGTGCGCAGCCAGACCGCGCGCTCCGGCACCTCCATGCCCATCAGCCGCTCGACGGCCAGCACCACGCCGAGCTCGTTGCAGAACGCCGACAGCCAGTCGTGCCGGTTGGCCAGCATGATGATCTGCCGGTAGTCGCGGACCTCGAAGAGCTTCTCGGCGCCGCGGTGCATGTAGCCGATGATCGGCTCGGCGCTGACCACCCGCTCGCCGTCGAGGACCAGCTTCAGCCGCAGCACCCCGTGCGTCGACGGGTGCTGCGGGCCGATGTTGAGCACCATGTCGGCCGTGTCGAGCCCGGTGCCCGTCCCGACCGTCAGCTCCGTGGTCATACAGCCGAGACTACAAGTCCTGGAGGATGCGCAGCGCCCGCGAGACGTTGTGCATCGTGCTGGTGTCCGCCACGGCGACCCGCTCGACGAACCACCGCTTCAGCGGCGACGAGAGCCGGTCGGGCATGACGACGAGGTCGTCGAGCTCGACGGCCAGCGGGGAGTCGCGCAGCTCCTCCTGGTCGGTGACCTCGGCGACGATCACCACCGGCACGTCGGTGCTGTTGAACACGTCGGAGCTGATGATCAGGCCGAGCCGCTCGCGGGCACCCTTGATCAGCCAGACCTCACCGCGCTGCACGACGGCGACCGCTGAAGACCTCGGCGTCCACGATCGCGATCTCCTCTTCGTCGGCCAGCGCGGCCGCGTCGAGGTCGAGCTTGGCCCGCCGCACCGCCTCGGCGTGGGCGGTGAAGATCGACCGCAGGGCGCGCTCCTGGGCCGCCCGGTCGATCCACGCGCTGAGCGAGACGCCGTCGCGCTCCGCCCAGAGGCGGGCGTCGGCGATGGTCTGGTCCGAGAAGGACAGTGTCACCTTGGCCGTCATGACTCCACGGTACCCCCGGTATGACCGATTGTCATACCCACCGCATGACCCATCGGTGCCCACCGAGGCCGGCCGGGTCGGTCAGCTCCGCCGCGGCGCCGGCCCGGGCCAGCGCGCGCACGTAGCCGGCCGGGTCCGACGAGGCCAGCGGGAGCGGCGGCCGCCGCCCGTCGACCCCCAGCAGGTGCAGCGCCTGCCGCTGGTCGAGCAGCAGGTCGTGCTCCAGGGAGTCCAGCGACACGGAGACCGTGAGGTCGCAGCTGCCGTCGGCGACCGGCGCCACCTCCCGGCCGTCCCGGAACCCGGTCAGCGTCCCGAACAGCGGCCGCTCGCCCAGCGTGTGCCCGTAGTCGACGGCGAGGGCCAGCCCGCGCTCCACCCCGGCGACCGCGGCCGCCCAGGCGAGGTCCCGGGGCCGCCCGATCTCGGCCCGCGCGCCCGGCGGCAGGTCCCGGACGGGCCACCACCGGTCCAGCCATGCCACGTCGGTGGTGTCGATCGGCTCCCCGGACGGCGTGAGGTCTTCCGAGAGGTACCGCGGCTGTCCGTCCTCGTCGATCTCCACCAGGTCGAGCGGGACGTTGTCCAGCCACTCGGTGGCGACCAGGAGGCCGGTGACGCCCGTGGGTGGCGTGCCGGCCCAGCCCACGACGCCGGGCAGCGAGGCCGGTCGCGGCGCCCGCTCCACGCCCACCGCCGCGACCCGGGACCGCACGTCCGCCGGCAGGGCGGCCAGGATGCCCAGCAGCAGCTCACCGCGGCCGGCGCCGACGTCGACCAGGTCGAGCCGGGCCGGGTGGTCCAGCGCCTCGTCCAGCCGGAGCAGCAGCGTCGCCAGGGCGCCGGCGAACAGCGGCGAGGCGAGCGCACTGGTCCGGAAGTGCTCGGCCGGGGCGGCGCGGACGAAGAAGCCGCCTGCGCCGTAGAGCGCGGACTCCATCGCCTGCCGCCACCGGATCACAGGAACACTTTGCCCTCACCGCGGTAGGTCGGCACCACATCCACGATCGTGTCGCCCGAGATCAGGTGCACCTCGTTCACGTGCTCGCACAGCTCACCCGCCTTGCTGTGGCGGAAGTACACCCGGTCGCCGACGTGCAGGCCGGCCGCGCCGGGGCCGGTCAGCGGGGTCTGAACCTCGCCGGCGCCCTCGGTACCGATGAGCTTGAGCCCTTCCGGCAACCAGGGCAGCGGCTGGCGGGTCGGCGACGTCTCGCCCGAGGCGATCCACCCGCCGCCGAGCGCGGTCGCGTGCCGTGCGTCGGGCCGCCGGACCACGGTGAGCGCGAAGAATGCGGCGGGTTGGGGGCGCCACCTGCGGTACCCGTCGAACAGCCAGGGGCCGAACAGCCCGGAGCCGGCGGCGACCTCGGTGACCGCGGGATCACCGGCCGTGGCCGCCACGCTGCCGGTCCCGCCGCCGTTGACGAACTCCAGGTCGCCGTGTTCGCGCACGGCGGCGACGACCGCGCCGCGGCGCGCCACCAGCTCCGGGAACGAGCGGGACTGGATGAGCCGGATGAGCGCGCCGCGCACCGGCCGGCCGGGTGGTGCGTCACCGAGCCCGGCGATCTGCGCCTCGTACGACATCACGCCGACCAGCCGGTACCCGGGCCGCGCGGCGATCGCGGCGGCCAGCTCGCCGGCCTGGCGGGCGCTGTGGACCGGGGAGCGGCGCACGCCGATGTGCACCCCGCGGGCCGGCCGCCATGATGCGTCCAGGTCGATGCACACCCGCACGGGGGCCGCCCGCTGGTCGGCCGGCACGACGGCGTCGACGAGGTCGAGCTGCGCGGCGTTGTCCACCATCACGGTGACGCTCGCGGCGAGCTTCTCGTCGCCGGCCAGCCGGCGCAGCGCCCCGCGATCGGCCGTCGGGTACGCCACCAGGACGTCGTCGTGGCCGTGCTCGGCCAGCCAGATCGCCTCCGGAAGGGTGAACGCCATGATGCCGCGCCAGCCCGGCTGGCCCAGCGCCCGGTCGATGAGCGTGCGCACCCGCACCGACTTGCTGGGCACCCGCAGCGGCTTGCCCGCCGCCCGCCCGACGAGCGCCGCGCTGTTGGCGTCGAAGGCGTCAAGGTCGACGATGGCGAAGGGTGGATCGAGGTCGGCCGTGGCCCGGTCGTAGCGGGCCCGCTGGGCGGCACGGGAGCTGGACACGACTCACCGTACCGAGCGCTGGGGGAAAGTGAAAGAACCTCGCGTCCATCGGCGCGTGCCTGGTCGGGTGAGGCGGTACGGGGGACCTGTAGCGTGATTACCGTAGGAACCACGGAGGAGGTGCGTCATCGCCAGCAGTGACCTGTCCGGGCTGGGGGAACTGAAGGCGGTCCTGCGCATCCGGGCTTTCCGCCGGCTGTGGGCCGTGTTGGGCCTGTCATCCCTCGGTGACTGGCTCGGCCTGCTCGCCGCCTCCACCTTCGCGGCGGCCCAGGTGTCCAACACCGCCGCCCAGGGTGTGGCCTTCGGCTCGGTCATCGCGGTCCGCCTGCTGCCGGCCCTGGTGCTCGGCCCCGTCGCGGGCGTGTTCGCCGACCGGTTCGACCGCCGCTTGACGATGGTCGTCTGCGACCTGCTGCGGTTCACCTTCTTCGCCTCGATCCCGGCCGCGGCGCTCGTGGTCGACGACGGCGCGCTGGTGGTCGCCTGGACGGCGATCGCGACGTTCGTCATCGAGACGGTCGCGATGATCTGGACGCCGGCCAAGGAGGCGGCGGTGCCCAACCTGCTGCCCCGCGCGCGCCTGGAGACGGCCAACCAGCTGACCCTCGCCACGACCTACGGCATCACCCCGGTCGCCGCCGCGCTCGTGCTCCTCGCCCTGCAGTGGCTGGTCCTGGGCATCTTCGGCCCCGACGAGCCGCACTGGGCGGCGGCGAGCAGCCTGGCGCTGTGGTTCAACGCGATGACGTTCCTCGCCACCGCGCTGACCGTGTTCTTCGGCATCAAGGAGATCAGCGGCCGCCGCACCGCCGGGGTCGAGCGCAAGGCCGGCATGCTCAAGGAGTTCACCCAGGGCTGGGCGTTCGTCAGCCGCACCCCGCTGGTGCGCGGCCTGGTCCTCGGCATCTTCGGCGCCTTCGCCGGTGGCGGCGTGGTCGTCGGCACCGCGCCCTTCTACGCCGTGTCACTGAGCGCCGGAAACGGCGCCTTCTACCTGCTCTTCGGCGTGCTGTTCCTGGGTCTCGGGGTCGGCATCGCGGCCGGCCCGCGGCTCATCGGTGCGCTGTCCCGCCGCCGCTGGTTCGGCCTCTCGATCATCCTGGCCGCCGGCTCGGTGCTGATCCTCGCCCTGGCCACCCACCTGGTGGTCGCGGTCGCCGGGGCGCTCCTGGTCGGCGTCGGCGCCGGCATGGCCTTCCTGTCCGGCACCACGCTGCTCGGCGGCGAGGTCGCCGACGACATGCGCGGCCGCGCGTTCGCGTTCGTGCAGATGGGCACCCGCGTGGTGCTCATGCTCGCGGTGTCGCTGTCCAGCGTCATCGTCGGCGCCGGCGGCACGTTCAAGCTCGACCTGGGCGTGACGGAGTACGACATCTCCAGCACCCGGCCGCTGCTCGCCATCGCCGGCGTGTTCGGCGTCATGGCCGGCCTGTTCGCCCTGCGCCAGATGGACGACAAGAAGGGCGTGCCGATCCTGGCCGACCTCATCGGCTCGGTGCGCGGCCGCCCGCTGAGCCCGGCCGAGCCGAAGGCCGAGCAGGGGCTGTTCATCGTGTTCGAGGGCGGCGAGGGCACCGGCAAGTCGACCCAGGTCCAGCAGCTGGCCGAGGCGTTACGCAAGATCGGCCGCGACGTCGTGGTCACCCACGAGCCTGGCGCGACCCCGATCGGCATGCGGATCCGCAGCCTGGTGCTCGACCACCCCGAGGAGACCGGCGCAGACGTGACGCCGAAGGCCGAGGCGCTGCTCTACGCCGCCGACCGCGCACACCACGTGGCGTCGGTGGTCCGCCCGGCGCTCAACCGCGGCGCCGTGGTCATCAGCGACCGCTACGTCGACTCCTCCCTCGCCTACCAGGGCGCCGGCCGGACGCTGCCGGTCGACGAGGTCTCCTGGCTGTCGAAGTGGGCGACCGGCGGGTTGAAGCCCGATCTTGTGGTACTGCTGGATCTCGAGCCGTCCGTCGGACTCTCGCGGGCCGGCAAGCGCGGCGACGCCGACCGCCTGGAGAGTGAGTCCCTCGCCTTCCACGAACGGGTCCGCTACGCATTCCTCGACCTGGCCTCGTCCGACCCGAGCCGCTACCTGGTGCTCGACGCCACCAACTCGATCGACGACCTGGCCGCCGGAGTCCTCCAGCGGGTGCGGCACCTCATGCCCGGCGTGGAGCACGACCTGGAAGAGATCCTGGAGGACGCGGCCGAGACGGTGACCACACTGACGGGCGACAAGGGATGACCCCACCCGTCTTCGCCGAGCTGGTCGGCCAGCCCGACGCGGTCGCGACGATGAGCCGCGCCGTCGCCGCGGCCGACGCGATCGTGCGGGGCGAGCCGCAGGACGGGCAGGGCATGACCCACGCCTGGCTGTTCACCGGCCCGCCCGGCTCCGGCCGGTCGGTCGCCGCCCGCACGTTCGCCGCCGCGCTCCAGTGCCCCAACGGCGGCTGCGGCGAGTGCCAGGCCTGCCGCACCGCGCTCGCCGGCACCCACGCCGACGTGCGGTTCGTGGTGCCCGAGGGCCTGTCGATCGCGGTCGGCGAGATGCGCGCCCTGGTCCTGCGCGCGGCCAGCTCACCGACCCAGGGCCGCTGGCAGGTCCTGCTCGTCGAGGACGCCGACCGCCTCACCGAGGCGGCCGGCAACGCGCTGCTCAAGGCGGTCGAGGAGCCCCCGCCCCGCACGGTCTTCCTGCTCTGCACGCCGAGCACCCACCCCGACGACATCTCGGTCACGATCCGCTCCCGCTGCCGGGTGGTCCCGCTCCGCCAGCCCCCCGCCGACGCGATCGCCGAGGTCCTGCGCCGCCGCGACGGCACCGACGAGCAGACTGCGGCCTGGGCCGCCGCCGCGGCCCAGGGCCACGTCGGCCGCGCCCGCCGCCTGGCCCGCGACCCGCAGGCCCGCAGCCGCCGCGACGCCGTGCTCGCCGTGCCCCGCAGGCTCACCGGCATCGGCGCGGCCTTCGACGCCGCGAGCGCCCTCATCGAGGCGGCCGAGGCCGAGGCGTCCGCCTCGGTGACGGAGACGGACGCCAAGGAGCGAGCGGCGCTGGAGACGGCGCTGGGCGCCGGCGGCACCGGCAAGGGCGCCGCGGGCGCGGCCCGCGGCTCGGCCGGCCAGCTCAAAGACCTGGAGCGCCGCCAGAAGTCCCGGGCCACGAGAGCCCAGCGCGACGCACTGGACCGCGCACTGGTGGACCTGGCCGCCTTCTACCGCGACGTCCTGGTCCACTCCTTCAAGGCGCAGGTGTCCCCGGTCCACGCCGACGCCAACGACCTGGCCTCGGCCGCGGCCGAGAAGTGGCCCGCGGAGAGCGCCCTACGCCGCCTGGAGGCGGTCCTGGAGTGCCGCACCGCGATCGAGGCCAACGTGAAGCCGAGGATCGCGGTGGAGGCCATGATGCTGTCCCTCTGGCGCGGCTGACCGTCCCGTTTGGGCTAGAGGAGGTCGGCGATCGTCACCGGGACGTGGCGGATTCTCCGGCCCGTGGCGTGGTGGATGGCGTTCACCACCGCCGGGACCACGCCGACCAGGGCGACCTCGCCCAACCCCTTCACCCCGACCTCGTTCAGCAGCGGGTCGGGCTCGTTGACGAAGTCGACCTCGATCGAGCCGACGTCCGCGTTCACCGTCACCGGATAGTCCTCCAGCGTCGACGTTACGAAGCCCCCGTACCGCTCGTCGACCTCCACCGTCTCGCGCAGGGCCGCGCCCAGGCCCCACACGACGCCGCCGCGGACCTGGCTGGCCGCGGTCACCGGGCTGGCCACGCGGCCGCAGTCGGCGACGCTCACCACGCGGGGGACGCGGACCCGGCGGGTGGTCGGCTCGACGTGGACCTCGACGAAGTGGGCGGCGAAGCTGAACGTCGTGAAGCCCTGGTACACCGGGCCGACGAGCGCCGGGGTGCCGGCGCGGCTGCGGTCCAGCGCCGCGGGCGGCTGACCGGGGCCCAGACCGACGGCCTCCACCTCTACCGACGCGCGTCCGCTGTGCGCCACGGCCGCGGCCACGTCCACCGGGCCCACGCCGGCCGTGCCGAGCTTCTTCCGGAGTTCTTGGAGCGCATGTTGTACCGCGGGCAGCGCGCTCGCGGTGCCCCACGAGCCGGCCGTCAGGTGCTGCGGCGCGACCGCGGTGTCGCCGATGACGACCGTGATCCGGTCGACGGGGAGGTCCAGATCCTCGGCGACGAGGTACGCGATCGCCGAGCGGATGCCCTGGCCCATCTCGTGGCCGTCGACCGCGACCGTGACCCGGCCGTCGGCGCCGGCGTGGACGTGGGCGACGGCCGGTGAGACGTGCCCGGGGTACGCGCCGATCGCCACGCCGAAGCCGACCCCGGTTCCGGCCGTCGCCGGGCGGCGGTGCCAGCCGAACAGCTCCGCGCCGCGGCGCAGGCAGGTGCCGACGTGCCTCGACGAGAACGGCTGGCCGGTGAGCGGGTCGGTCACCGTGTCGTTGGCCAGCCGGAACTCCACCGGGTCGCGACCCAGCCGCTCGGCCAGCTCGTCGATCGCCGTCTCGAACGCGAACGCGGCCGGCGACTCGTACGGCGCCCGCATGTAGCCCGGGGTCTGCGTGTCGGTGCGGACCAGCGTCTGCGGGCCGCGGAAGGCCGGCACGCCGTAGAGGCGGGCCGTGAGCTCGGTGTAGGCGGCCGGGAAGAGGTCGTACCGGGAGGTCTGCTGCTCCACCTCGTGCACGGCGGCGGTGAGTTTGCCGGCGGCGTCGGCGCCGAGGCGCACCCGGTGCCGCGTGGCCGGGCGGAAGCTGCACTGGTGGAACGCCTGCTGGCGGGTGAGGGTGAGCTTGACCGGCCGGCCGAGTTGCCGGGCGGCGACGGCGAGCGGCGCGATGTGCGTCTGCAGCGCGTTCTTCTGGCCGAACCCGCCGCCCGTGACCGTGGCGATCACGCGGATCCGGCTCGGGTCGATGCCGAGCTGGTGGGCCAGGCCGCCGCGGACCGCCCCGGCGTTCTGCGTGCCCTCGTGCACGACGAGCTCGTCGCCCGACCACTCGACGGTGCTGCCGAACAGCTCCATCGGTACCGCGTTCTGCGCCGGATGCTCGTACACGCCCTCGACCGTGACGGCACTCGCCGCGAGCGCGGCCTCGGGGTCGCCGACGCTCGGCTCGTCGGGCTGCCGGACGCGGTCGCCGGCGTCGAGCGTGACCTCGACCGCCTCCTCCTCGTACTCGGCTGTGACCAGGTTCGCGGCCTCGGCCGCCGCGTGCGGGGTCTCCGCGACGACCAGTGCGATGGGCTCGCCGCGGTAGGCGATCCGGTCGTCGGTCATCGGCTGCAGGCTCTGGAACGAGAAGCCGCCGGCCATGAGGAACCCGGGCGGCTCGACATCGACGTGGGTGAGCACCAGCAGCACGCCCGGCACCGCCGACGCCCGCGAGGTGTCCACGGACAGCACGCGGCCCCGCCCGATCGTGGCCGGCACCAGCGCCGCGTGGGCCTGGGCCGGTCGATCGGTGCCGTACCGCGCGGCGCCCGTCACCTTGGCGATCGCATCAACTCGTGGCTGCGTCATGCCTCCTCCGCTCCCTTTCGGACCGCTCATGCCGGCTCCTCCCGCTCGGCGGCGATCCGCAGCGCGTCGGCGACGGTGCGGACGCCCAGCTCGATCTTGAAGCCGTTCCGGCTGCCCGGCCGAGCACCGGCGAACGCCAGCTCGCCGGCCCGCCGGACGCCCTCGGCGGTGAGCGGGCCGCCGACCAGCGACCGCTCGGCCTCCGCGGCGCGCCAGGGCCGCGTGGCGACCCCGCCGAGCCCGATCCGGCAGTCCAGCACGGCGCCGTCGCCGTCGCGGGTCACGCCCACGGCGGCGGAGGCCAGCGCGAACGCGTACGACTCGCGGGGCCTGATCTTCAGGTAGGTCGAGGCGCGCATCGCGGGCGTCAGCGGTACCCGGATGCGCCGGATCAGCTCGTCGGGCTCCAGCGTGTGCTCGCGGGCCGGCTCGGCACCGGGCGCCCGGTGCAGCTCGGCGATCGGCACGACCCGTTCGCCCCGCGGGCCGACCACGTCGACGAGCGCGTCGAAGGCGATCAGCGCGACGGCCAGGTCGCCCGGGTAGGTGGCGATGCAGGCGTCGCTGCCGCCCAGGACGGCGTGGGCCGTGTCGACCCCGCCGATGGCATCGCAGCCGCTGCCCGGTTCGCGCTTGTTGCAGCGGTACTGCGGGCCGCCGCGGAAGTACCAGCAGCGCGTCCGCTGCAACAGGTTCCCGCCCAGCGTCGCCATGTTGCGCAGCTGCTGGGAGGCGGCGAGCCGCAGCGACTCGGCCAGCGCCGGGCACGACCCCTGCACCACCGGGTGCTCCGCGGCGTCGGCCATTCGCACGCCTGCTCCCAGTACAACTTCCGCATCTGTTTGAACGACCTGCTGAATCTCCTCGATGTCCCGGATGTCCACCACCGCGTCCGGGGACTCGACCTCGAGGCGCATCAGGTCGTAGAGGGTGGTGCCGCCCGCGAGTGGCCGGGCCCCGCGGTCGAGTGCGGCGACGGCCTCGGCGACGGTGGCGGCGGTCTGATAGGCGAACGGTCGCATCACACCACCTCACGGACCGCTTGGAGGATGCCGGCGTACGCGCCGCACCGGCAGATGTTGCCGCTCATGTACTCGCGCGCGGTGGCGTCGTCCCCGGCATGCCCCTCGGCGATGCAGGCGATCCCGGACATGATCTGCCCGGGCGTGCAGTACCCGCACTGGAGCGCGTCGTGCTCCACGAACGCCCGCTGCAGCGGATGCAGCCCGTCGCGCCCGATTCCCTCGATGGTGGTGACCTCGTGCCCGGCGGCCTGCACGGCCGGCGTCAGGCAGGACACCACCCGCCGCCCGTCAAGGTGGACGGTGCACGCCCCGCACTGCCCCTGATCGCACCCCTTCTTGGTACCGAACAGCGCGAGCCGCTCCCGGAGCACGTCGAGCAGCGACTCCCGGGGGTCCACGGTGAGCTCGTGCCGTTCCCCGTTGACGCCGAACGCCACGCTGAGTTCATTGGCCACGCCTGCCAAGGTCCCGCAGTATTCCGTGGGTGGAAGCGCACCTCACCCGGGGCGTCCCCTGGAAGGTCACCTTTGCCGCCGGCAGCCCGCACGTGAAGGGTGTGGCAACTACGCGACGAGCACGGGCGCGCCGGACTTCCGCATGGAGTGCGCCTGCGGTTCGCCACTGTGCCGCGGCGCGGTGACGGGCGAGGACTGGCGCCGCCCGGAGCTGCGGGCCAGCTACGGCGAGCACTGGGTGCCGGTCCTGCTGGCCCGCATCCAATCAATGAGGGCGCCGCCCGGGCAGCCGACGGGGACGGCTGCACGGGCGGCGAAGGGGTTGGGGGTGCTTGTCGGGTGGTCAGGCCACCGTGCGGCGGCGGGACATCACCAGGAAGAAGCGGCCGGCCACCAGTAGCAGCAGGCCCGCGCCCACGATCAGCGCCGCCTTCGAACCCGTCACCGGAAGCTCGTTGCCACCGCCCTGACCGCCGCCACCGCCACCGACGCCGCCGTAGCCGTCGCCGCCGCCGCTGCCCTTCGGGGCGGCCGCCGCCGCTTCGAGTGAGCAGAGGCCCAGGTCGAAGATGGTCTTCTGGTCGTACTTCGGGTGGTCGCCGGACGAGCCGCCGTAGCCGTCATCGGAGGCGTGGCCCTTCCACTTCGTCCGGACGATGAGCTTGACGCGGACCGCGGCGGCCTTGGCGTAGACGCCCGTGGGGCTGGACTGCTGCTCCACCGTGCCCAGGTCCACCCGCAGCACGACGACCTTCGCGGGGTGCTTCGAGGAGCCCTCCGCGGGAGGCTGCACCGTCGAGCCGCCGCCTAGGACGCCGAGCAGCTTGCCGACCTCCGGCAGGCCCGGCAGCGGGAGGCCGGTGTCCGGCACCGTGCCGCCGCCCGTCAGGCCGCCGACCGCGATGCCCGTGATGCCGGTGAGCAGGTCCAGCAGCGGGAGTCCCAGCAGTACCGGCAGACCCTCGGCACGACCGAGATCCTCGGCCTCCGCCCGTGCGGCGGCGCCCACCGGGACGACCACGTCGACGTGGGAGCCCGCGGAGGCGATCCGGAGCGGCGCGCGGCCGGGGACCTTCAGCTCCAGGACCGCCGGTGCGTAGTCGACCGTCTTCTTCGCGCCGGCCACGACCGACAGGGCGGGCGGGCTGACCACCCGGACCCCGATCGCGGACTGGCTGCCCGCGAGCAGCTGGAAGTCGGCGATGCTGCCGGTGGCCGCGGCCGACGCGCCGCGCTTGTCGACGCCGGTCTCCGTCGCGCTCCGCAGGACACCGAGACGCAGGAGCGCGCGGTCGCCGCGGCCCGGCAGTACGGCCAGGCCACCCAGGCGGGCTGAGGCGGTCGCCCGCGGACCCGCGGCGGGGTCGCACTTGTCGGCGTCGTCGAACGTCGCGTGCGCGGCCAACTCGCCGGCGCCGGCGGACAGCGCACCCAGGTGCACGGCGGCCGCGGACACCGCCGACGGGCGCTCGTGCGGGGGCGGCGCCTGCTGGTAGGCGACCGGGCCGACCATGCCGGGCGGCAGGATGCCGCTGCCCTGGATGTACCGCGCGTCGGCCGCCGCGCGGGCCGGGCCACCGGCGAAGCCGGAGTGGGTGGTCGCGACCCGCAGCTCGGGTACCGGCGGGACGTTGAGGCCGATGCCGCGCAGGTCGACGCCGCCGAGCGCGAGCGTGTTGGCGGCGGCCGTAGCGCCGAACCCCTCGGGGCATCCCGCGCTCGATGGAGCCGCCACCGCGGGTGCCGCGAAAGCGACCGGGCTCAGTGCGCCGAGAACCCCCGTAGCGGCGAGGGCGGCGATCTTCCGGGCTGTTTTTGGGCGCGCGAGGGCAAGATCCGTCATTGCGTGAGGTCCTCCGAGACCGGGGAGTGCGGGGTGGGCCAGCCGTTGGGCATGCCACTGCTGCCCCCAACGAGGCTTTTCCGGCCGGAGTTACGCCCACGTTTGCGGGCTCATCCGCACTAGTAACGACGAAAACGACGGAATGGCTACGGGCTCTACCAAAAGTGTCGAGTCGGACTTTTTCGGGCATCTGGGGCGGGCCATATGGAACTGCCGCTCGGCGCGTTAGGGTGATCAGCCATGGGCATGCTGTGTGCGGTGAGCTTCAACCGCTACGGCCGGCTGTTCTACTTCGACCCCGGTGACCTGCGCCCCCAGGTGGGCGACCGGGTGCTGGTGCCCACCGACGACGGCCCCGAGGTGGCCGAATGCGTGTGGGCGGCCCAGTGGGTCACCGAGGAGACCGAGGGCTTTCCGAAGCTGGTCGCGATGGCCGCCGACGACGACCTGCGCCGCGACGAGCTGCTCCGCAAGCGCAAGGCCGAGGCCAAGGTCGCCGCGAAGAAGCTGATCCGCGACCACGAGCTGCCCATGAAGGTCGTCGCCGTGGACCACGTGCTCGACTCCGCCGGCGGGCAGGGCGCGCGGACGACGATCTACTTCACCGCACCCCATCGGGTGGACTTCCGGTCGCTGGTGCGCGACCTCGGCGCGACCCTGCACTGCCGGGTGGAGCTACGCCAGCTCAGCGCCCGCGACTCGGCCCGCGTCCAGGGTGGCATCGGCTCCTGCGGCCGCGACCTGTGCTGCGCGACGTTCCTCAACGACTTCGAGCCGGTCACCATCCGGATGGCGAAGGACCAGGACCTCCCGCTCAACCCGCTGCGCATCTCGGGCGCCTGCGGCCGGCTCATGTGCTGCCTCAAATACGAACATCCCCTGTACCAGCAGTTCCAGGCCACGGCACCGGCCGTCGGCGCCCGCGTGACCACGCCCGAGGGCGAAGGCCGCGTGGTCGGGCACAGCGTCCCGCGGGACTCGGTCATCGTGCGGATGGACGCCGACGGCTCCCGCTGCTCCTGCAGCCGCGCCTCGGTCTGCGGCTCCCGGCAGGCCTACGAGGAGCGTCACGGTTAGTCGATCGAGATCGGCTTTTCCATCAGGTGTACTTCCAGTGGCCGCCGCGGCTCGAACCACGACGCGTCCGGGCGGGTCGCCGTCGACGCGTGCCAGCGGCGGCCGGTCCGCTTGACGCCCAGCGGGTAGATGGTCAGCCCGCCGTCGGCCCGGAAGTGCAGCCGCAGGAACCCCTTGTAGCCGGTGATGCCCTGACCCGCGAACAGCTCGTTGAGGTTCACGTCGAACTTCGAGGCGATCAAGAGGTACAGCGCGAACAGCTCACCCGAGGCGACCGCGGACAACGGGAAGTACAACACGATCGCCAGTAGCAGCGGGAGCGGCCACGACTGCTCGACGAACGGCAGGCTGAGCCATGCCCACGTGCCCAGCGTCGCCAGCCCCACGAACGCGGCGCCGTGCAGCAGGCCGAGAATCCAATGTCGTGGCCGGCGCTGGCCGGCCGTGTGCGGCATGGCCAGCAGGCAGGTGCCCAGCACGTCGATCACGGTCATCAGCACGGCCGGCACGGTGACCAGCCGCTGCTCGACGCCGGAGACCACGCGGTCGGCGGCGTTGACGAACGCGAGCATGGTCAGCGTCTGCAGCAGCCCCAGCAGGCCCAGGAACATCGGGTTGCGCCACGGCAGCCGCCAGAACACGCCGAGCGACAGCCCGCGCGACTGCGCCTTGGCGGGGTACGTCGCGGCGAGCGCGAACTCCTGCGTCGGCGAGGCGTTGCGCACCAGCGAGCGGCGCGGCGGTACCTCGATCGCCTCGGGCAGCTCGTGCGTCGGGTACAGGTACGCGCCACCACCCCCGCAGGTGATCAGCTGCCGGCCGGGCCGCTCGTACCGCGCGTAGTGGTGCAGGTCGCCGGAGATCATCAGCCTCACGTCGGCGCCGGTGGGCGCGATGACGGTACGCACGAAGTAGTCGAGCGAGTCGTAGGCCTTGCGGTCGTCCTCCGACTCGACCCAGCTCGGCGCCGGCGGGCAGATGATCACCTTGTCACCCGGCCCCATGAGGGCGGCGGCGCGGTTGAAGTACCGCAGCTGCGGATCGTCGATGTAGGCGCCCGCCTGCACGTCCGTGCCGAGCAGCCACCAGCGGTTGGGCAGCTGGATGGCGAAGTACGACCGCGACTGCCGGGTCCGCCACCCGCCGACCGCTCCTTCGTTGCCCCGGACGAACAGCCGCAGGAACGCCGTGAGCCCGTCGTACCAGTCGTGGTTGCCCGGCACGGCGTACATCCGCGGCGGGTTCGGCGGCTTCTCCGGAAGCGCGGCGCGGAACGGCCCTTTGAAGCGGTCCTCGTACTGCTGGCCGCTCGCGGTCGGATAGACCTGATCCCCACCGAGCACGAGCACCTCGCCGCGCGGCAGCTGCTGCTCGTCGACGGTCAGGCTCTCCTGCGCGGCGAGGTACGCCACGGAGTAGGTCGCGTTGAACCCGTCCCCGGTGTCGGCGATGTAGTCGACCCACAGCTCCCCGCCGTCGGGCCAGTCGTCGCCACCGTCGGCGTCGCCGCTGAACCCTGCGGACTCGCGCAGGATCCGGCTCGGCAGCGCGTCCTGAAGCTCCCGCTTGTCGAGGTAGGCGCCGAAGAGGTCGGCCAGCACCACGCGCACGGCGGTGCCGCTGAGCAGCACCGGGCTGAGCCAGGGCACCGCCCGCCGGGGCGTGAACCCCATCTGGTCCGGGTCGAGCCCGGTGGGCCGCCGGCCGACGGTCGGCACGTCCCCTTCGTCGGGCAGCGGCAGCAGCGGCTCCCCGGGCTGTGCCGTCAACTCCCCGGGCGCGGCCGGCATATCGTCGGGCATCACGCGCCGGACGTTACCCGCGCCACCCGAGAACGGGAATCCCCTCGCGCACCCCGGGGGCGCGTGCCGTACACTGATGAACCGTTGCCGCCTTAGCTCAGTCGGCAGAGCGATTCACTCGTAATGAATAGGTCGACGGTTCGATTCCGTCAGGCGGCTCAACAGGGCAGACGCCCTCCACCCTCAGGGGCGGAGGGCGTCTCTCGTTTCCGCCACTTCCCGTCGGCTCGCCGGGCCTGCCGCGCTTGTGCACGCTGCCGCGTGCCCGGGCGCGCCCACGCGGCGGCTGCGTTCCGGCGCTCGGCCAGGCCTCCGCGTTCGCATCGCCCCGCGCCGGCGCCCTGTCGGTGTGCTGGCCCCGGCCCGCGCCCGCCCTGTCTGCGCGCCCCCGCCCGCTCCGGGCCGTGCTCCGCTCCGGGCCGTGCTCCGCTCCGGGCCGTGCTCCGCTCCGGGCCGTGCTCCGCTCCGGGCCGTGCTCCGCTCCGGGCCGTGCTCCGCTCCGGGCCGTGCTCCGCTCCGGGCCGTGCTCCGCCCGCATCCCGGCAGTGTCTCGCCCCGTCGCCCGCGCGTACGCCTCCGTCCGCACTGCCCGCCTGGGTTTGCGCCGCGCCCGCCACCGTGCCCATGACGTGCATCGCTTTTGATGCATCAAAACTGATGCATCAAGCCTGATGGAATGTGGCGCTGGGTCGCTCCGCAGTGGTGGGCAGTCCGGACTCGAGCGCAGGGGTGGGCGGACCGTCGCAGCCGTTTGCGGGCCGGTCAGAGTTGTACGCGGGTCACGCCGCCCACCGGGCCCGACGGCACGACCGGTGGCGTGTAGCGCAGTTCCGCGACGCCTTCCATCCAGCGAGCGCGGAGGTCGTCGACCGCCGTGAAGGCGTCCGCCGCCGGTTGGAGGAAGCGGGCGCCGATGCGGGCCGCGGCCTCCACCGCCGCCGACGGGGAGCCGTCGGGCTGAGGCCGGGACGCGCCGCGCATCGTGACCGCCTCCGCCGACGTTGCCACCCGGGCGATCGCCTCGGCCAGTTCGCCGCGCAGGCCGGCCATCCAGTCGGCCAGTGCGTCCACATAGGACCCCGTGGCCACCAGGCGGCCGCAGATCGTGGGTCCGTCGTCCGTTGTGGTTGTGCCGAGGTGGTCCGTCAGGGAGCGCCAGACCGACGCGAACGCCTCGGCGCCCGTGCCCTCCCAGGTTCCCGCGTTGATGCCCGTCGTCAGGAGGCGGTGTTCGTGGGTGAAGCGGTCGGCCACGGCGCGTACCTCGTTCGCCGCCGATCGCAGCGCCCGCTCGTCCAGGCGGAGGCCGAAGCGCAGCACGTCGCCGGGGAGGGCGCCGACCTGCCGGAGCAGGGGCCAGATCGGGTCGCCGGGCGGTGCGCCGCGGTCGACGAGCGTGGCGTCCACGCGGCGGAGGAGGTCCTGGCCCACCTCGGCGAGCCGGTCGAGGGCGTCCATCAGGAGTCGGCCTCGCGGTAGTTGGCGGCCACCAGGCGGAGGGTCTGCGCGGTGTCGGCGAGCCGCGCACCGTGCGCGGCCGACTCCCGCCCGCGGGCCGTCAGCGCCGTCGTCAGCTCGCGGTGCAGGTCGCGGGCCAGGTCGCCGAGCGCGCCCGGGGCGTCGGCGGCGAGCACCGCGGCGCCGGGGTCGATCAGGCTCATCGTCGTGCTCGACGCGGCCAGCTCATCGCCGGCGGCCTCCAGGCGCGCGGCCAGGTCGTCGAGCCTCATGCGGCGCTCCAGCGCAAGGCGGCCAACGGGGCGCCCCAGCGCGATGCGGCCAACGCGGCGGCCAAGGGGGCGGCGGCCAACGCGGCGGCCAAGAGGGCGGCCGAACTGTCGAGTCTCATGCCCGGCCCCCATGCAGTGAGCGGTAGTCGCCGAAGGTCTCGGCGTGCAGCTTCTGGCGGGCCCAAGCGGCCGCGTCCGCGGCGGCCGTCACGGCCTCGCGGACCGAGCGGGAGAGGTCGGCGGCCGGACGGCCGTTGAGTGGCGGCGAAATGTGCAGGTCGCGGATCGTGCCGTCGGCCGTGACGACGACCTCGACCAGGCCGTCGGCCGAGCGCACGGTGACCTCGACGGTCCGCACCGCCTTGTCGAACTCGGTCAGCAGCGCGTCGATGCGGCGGTAGCGCTCCACCGCCTCTTCGATCCACGACTCGTCGATCTCCCGCGCCATGTCGCCCCTCCCGGGGTGACCGTACGGCACCGCACGGTGACGGCGGAAGAGTCGACCGCAGCCTGTGGATAACCCCGCCTATTCGGAGTCGGGACGCGGCGGCCGGAGATTCCGCAGTACCGCGGCGAACTCCAACGCCGTCGAAGCGACCCGCTGCGCGCCCAGGATGGCCTGCTCCCAACTGCCGTTGAGGCCGGAGCCGAACTCGACCTGGACGTCCCCGTCGTCCACGAGCATGATCATGTCCCCTTCGTCCTCGGTGATCACCGCGTTGATCGCTCGGAGGTCCAGCGTTGCGATCGGGATGAGCTCTTCCCGGTCGGTGGTCATGTGGCGGCCTCCCAGAAGAGGGGGGAGGGGGCGCGGCGCCGCGCGGCTCGCAGCGTCGTGGACGGCGCCGCACCCCGGTCTGTGGAACCTTGGAAATCGGGTGTTTGTGCAGGTGAACCGTGGTGGCGCGGAACCGGGCCGCCCAGCCCGGCCCCGCGCTGAGCAATACTATAGACATGGTGGCCCTAAGGCCACAAGGTCTGCGGTCGATTGACCTTCGTATGGTCTCGGACATGATCTCCCGGAGTTCGGGCCTGTCGCTCTACCGGCAGGTCGCGGACGCGATACGGCAACAGATCATCAGCGGTGAGCTGGCGCCGGGCAGTCTGCTGCCGTCCGAGAAGTATCTCGCCGAGGAGCACGACGTCGGCCGGGACACGATCCGCGACGCCATGGCCCACCTGCGTGGTGAAGGCCTGATCGAGAGCAAACGCGGCTACCGCAGCCGCGTGCGCGCGCTCGTCCCGCGCGAGCGGATCTGGCTGCATCCGGGCGAGATCGTCACCGCCCGCATGCCGTCGCCGGCCGAGAAGAAGGAACACGGCATGAACGAGGGCGTGCCGGTCCTGGTCGTCGGCGAGAAGGCGTATCCGGCCGACCGCTTCGAGTTCGGCCGCGAGCCGGAGTAGCCGCCAGGGCGGCCGTCCCGCGATGACGGCTGCCCAAAAAAGGTGACGTAACGGGGATCACCCGTAAAGCGTTTGATGATCGCTGCCCCATGAACCGATGCTTGTGGCAAGCAAGTATCCGGGAGAGGGGGCCGCGGCGTGTACGAAAACAGCGAGCATGCCGCCATAGCACGGCAGGTCGGCCGCTTCATGCGGCTGTCGGAGCGGCTCTTCGCGACGCTGAAGTGGAACGAGGCCGGGCGGGGGCTGGAGCGGCCCGCGTACGTGCTGCTGAGCCGCATCGCGGTTGACGGGCCGTTCCGGCTGAGCACCCTCGCCGCCGACGTCAGCCTCGACCTCTCGACGGTCAGCCGCCAGGTCGCGGCGCTGGAGCAGGCGGGGCTGGTGCGCCGCGCGCAGGACCCGTCCGACCGTCGGGCCAGCCTCGTCGAGATCACCGAACTGGGCACCGAGGTCTTCACGGAGAACCGGGACCGCTGGATCGCCACCTGGCAGGAGCTGCTCGCGGGCTGGACGCCCGAGGAACGTCAGATCTTTGCCGCCCTCTTCACGCAACTCAACCAGTCGCTTGCCGAACGGTTGCCTGGCACCACCTCCGAAAGGGACGCTCGATGACCACAGCGCTGCCGGATCAACAGACGGAACCCGCCCGGCCCAACCTCGCCCACAAGCAGATCATGCTGCTCATGGGCGGCCTCATGACCGGGATGCTGCTGGCCGCGCTCGACCAGACCATCGTCGGCACCGCGCTACCCACGATCGTCGGTGATCTGGGCGGCCTCGACCACTACTCGTGGGTGGTCACGGCGTACCTGCTCGCCTCCACCGCGTCGACCCCGCTGTACGGGAAGATTAGCGACCTCTACGGCCGCCGGCCGGTCCTGCTCTTCGCCATCTCGACGTTCCTGCTCGGCTCGCTGCTCGCCGGCATGTCGCAGGACATGACCCAGCTCATCATCACGCGTGCCGTGCAGGGCATCGGCGCCGGTGGTCTGATGACGCTCGCCTTCACCATCGTCTCGGACGTGGTCGCGCCGCGCGAGCGGGCGCGGTACCAGGGACTCTTCGGTGCCGTCTTCGGCATCTCGTCGGTGGCCGGCCCGCTGGTCGGCGGCTACTTCGCCGAGCACGACTGGCGCTGGATCTTCTACATCAACGTGCCGCTCGCGGTCTTCGCGCTGTACGTCTGCAGCCGCGTCCTGCGCCTGGTGCCGCACCACCGCCGCGACCACAAGATCGACTACCTGGGCGCGGGCCTGATGGTCGCCGCCGTCAGCGCGATCCTGCTGGCCCTGTCGTGGGGCGGCAACGAGTACGCCTGGGGCTCGGCCACGATCCTCGGCCTGTTCGCCGCCGGTGCCGTGCTGACCGCGCTGTTCATCGTCGCCGAGGCCCGCGCCGAGGAGCCGATCCTGCCGCTGCGGCTGTTCAAGCGTTCGACGTTCACGCTGGCCAACACCGCCACCTTCATCCTTGGCTTCGCGATGTTCGGCTCGATCATCTACGTCCCGCTGTACCTGCAGATCGTCAAGGGCGCCTCGCCGACCGGCTCCGGCCTGCTGATGCTGCCGATGATGGCCGGCGTGATCGTGACGTCGATCATTGCCGGGCGGATCATCAGCAGGATCGGGCGGTACAAGTGGTTCCCGGTCGCCGGCACCGTGATCATGGGCTCGGGCCTGCTGCTCTTCACCACGCTCCAGGTGGACACGCCGCTGTGGCAGGCGTTCATCTACATGACCGTCATCGGCGTCGGCCTCGGCATGGCGATGCAGCCGCTGATCCTGGCCGTGCAGAACGCGCTCGACCTGCGTGACATGGGTGCCGGCACGAGCGCCGCCACGTTCTTCCGCTCGCTGGGCGGCTCGGTCGGCGTGGCCGCGCTGGGCGCCGTCATGAACAACCGGCTGACCGAGCAGATGAGCGGCAACGGCATGAGCGGCGTGTCGATCAACGCCCCGGCCGAGGTGCGCAAGCTGCCCGCCGACGTGCTGTCGATGGTCGAGCACGTCTTCGTCAACGCCCTGCACCCGGTGTTCCTGGCCGCGGCGGTCGTGGCCCTGGCCGGCGCACTGATCACGATCGCGCTTCCGAACCGCCCGCTCCAGGGCGGCGGGCCGACGCTGGCGCAGGAGCCGGAGGAGGACGCGGCCGCCGACATGGAGGCCAAGGTCGCCGCCTTCTAGTTCGCCGATCTTGGGGTTGTGGTCCCGATTTTGTCGTGAAAAATCGGCCGAATCGGGGAACCACAACTCCAAGATCGCGGGACAAGGGGCGTGGCGGATGTGGTCCAGCGCACATTACCGTGCAGTACATGCGCAGCACGATGATGAAGACACCCCTGCTGATCTCCCGCATTCTGCAGCACGGGTCCACCGTTCACGGCGACTCCGAGGTCGCCACCTGGACCGGCGACGGTGCCCGCCGCACCAGCTACGCCGAGGTCGGCCGGCAGGCCGCCCGCCTCGCCAACGCGCTGCGTGACCTCGGGGTCACCGGCGACCAGCGGGTCGGGACGCTGATGTGGAACAACGCCGAGCACCTGGTCGCGTACCTCGCGGTGCCGAGCATGGGTGCCGTGCTGCACACGCTCAACCTCCGGCTGTTCCCGGAGCAGCTCATCTACATCGCCAACCACGCTGAGGACCACGTGGTCATCGTCGACTCGACGCTGATCCCGCTGCTCGCCGGCGTGCTGCCGCACCTGACCACGATCCGCCACATCGTGGTCGTCGGCGGCGGCGACACGGAGAAGCTCCAGAAGGACGGCGTGGCCGTGCACCGCTGGGAAGAGCTGCTCGACGGGCGGTCCGAGTCCTTCGACTGGCCGGCCGTCGACGAGGACGACGCCGCCGCGCTCTGCTACACCAGCGGTACCACTGGAAATCCGAAGGGCGTCGCGTACTCCCACCGCTCCATCTACCTCCACTCGATGGAGGTGTGCATGGCGGAGAGCTTCGGCCTCGGCCCGCAGGTGCGCGACCTGTGCATCGTGCCCATGTTCCACGCCATGGCGTGGGGGCTGCCCTACGCGGCGCTGATGTCCGGCGCCTCGCTGGTCATGCCCGACCGCTTCCTCCAGGCGGCGCCGCTCGCCCAGATGATCGCCGCCGAGAAGCCGACCTTCGCCGGCGCGGTGCCCACGATCTTCACCGATCTGCTCGCGTACCTCGACGCCAACCCCACCGACACCTCCTCGCTGACGGAGGTCGTCATCGGCGGCTCGGCCTGCCCGCCCGCCTTGATGCACGCGTTCAAGGACCGGTACGACATCGACGTCATCCACGCCTGGGGCATGACCGAGATGTCTCCGCTCGGCTCGGTGTCCCGCTCGCCCGCCGGCCTGGAGGGCCCCGAGGCCTGGGCGTACCGCTACACCCAGGGCCGGGTGCCGGCCGGTGTGGAGGCCCGGATCGTCGGCCCGGTCGGCGAGGTCATGCCGAACGACGGCAAGGCGGTGGGGGAGCTCCAGGTCCGCGGCCCGTGGATCACCGCCCAGTACATCGGCGAGGACGGACCCGACCCCGACAAGTTCGAGGACGGCTGGCTGCGGACCGGTGACGTCGGCACGCTGACGCCCAACGGGTACCTGACCCTGACCGACCGGGCCAAGGACGTGATCAAGTCGGGCGGCGAGTGGATCAGCTCGGTCGACCTCGAGAACGCCCTCATGGCCCACCCGGCGGTGCTCGAAGCCTGCGTGGTGGGCGTGCCGGACGACAAGTGGGGCGAGCGTCCTTTGGCCACGGTTGTACTGCGGGAAGGCGCGACAGCCGATGCGGACGCGCTCCGGGAGTTCCTGGGTGACAAGGTCGCCCGCTGGCAGCTGCCCGAGCGCTGGTCGTTCATCGAGGCCGTGCCGAAGACCAGCGTCGGCAAGTTCGACAAGAAGCGGGTCCGGGCCAGCTACGCCGACGGTGACCTCGAGGTGGTAGAGATCAGGGCGTGACTGGTCCGGAGCGAAGCGGAGGGCGCGTGACCCGCCCTGCGAAGCTGGCGCTGTTCATCACCGGTGCGGTGGTGCTCTGCGTCGTGGCGGCGTGCGGCGTGGCCCTGGCCCTGCGTGACTGGGTCCCGGGCCTCGCCGGCTGCGCCGACGCCACCGCCCCGACGAAGACCGCCGTGAGCACCCAGAAGGTGCGCATCGAGCAGCTGTGGCCCCGCCTCGTGCCCATCCAGTCGGTGCACTGGCAGGAGCGCGAGGCCCGGGCCCGCAGCTGCCCGGAGATCGGTCCGATGGACTACGTGATGAACGGCTTCGCCGTCGTGACCCGCGAGCGAGCCGACGAGCTCGCGCAGGGAGGGTCGTCCGCGGCCCCGTCGCCCGGGCCGAGCACGGTGGCGCCGCCGCAGCACGTGCCGGAGGACCTGCTGCCGTTCGCCCCGAAGGACCCCACCTGGCTCGACGTCGGCGACCACCTCCTGCTCGACCAGCGATCGGCGACCGTCTACTTCACCCGCAGTACTAGCTGAGCTTGAAGACCACCGCGTCGGGCCGTTCCGTGCGGGTGAGGCCCAGCCCGTCGATGGCCGCCGTGAACGCGCGCTTGTGGACATCAGCCCCCGGCGGCTTCCGCAGGACGACCACGGTCTTCACGCCGAGCCTCTTGAGGTACGCCACGCTGGCCTTGTCCGGGAAGTTGGCCGTCTCCTTCCGGGTGCGGGCCAGGCTGGTCGGTATCAGCCCGCTGTAGCCGTTGACCAGCGGCTGGAACGAGTCCGCCAGCCACAGCTGGTACACCTCGTCGACCGAGCGGGTGCTCGGCAGCACGAGGATCGGCCCCTCGGCCGTCCGCAGCGCGGCCGGCGCGGGCGGCACGACCGGGAACTTCGCCTCCTGCAGCCCCTCGGCCAGCACCAGCACGGCCGGCAGGAACAGCGCCACGGCGGTCACGCGCGGCCACCGCCAGGTCGCCGCCCGCTCCCACAGGGCCGTCACCGCGCCCGCGGCCAGCAGCCCGAGCAGCAGCGTCGTCCAGACGACCCAGCGGCCGGGCGTCCGGTTCGCGGCCCAGCCGGGGAGGTTGTCGTACAGGAAGAGGTAGGCCCCCCGGGTCCAGGAGTGCACGCCCAGCGCCGCCAGCACGGTCAGCGTGACGCCGGTGGCGAGCGCGATCCGCCGGCCGATGCTCCAGACCGACAGCACCAGCCCGGCGACGGCCAGCGCGTACAGCGTGTAGCCGGCGAAGACCAGCACCTCGCTGCCGCCGCGACCCTGGTAGGAGTCGCGTAAGGAGGCGTGCACGCCGCCCCACAGCCGGGACGGGCGCGGCGCGACGAAGAAGCCCTTCCAGTCCGGGCCGAACAGCTCGATCTCGTGCAGCGTCCGCTGCGCCTCCGGGTAGCGGTCCTGCACCGCGAAGTACGGCCGGGCCAGCAGCACGGACACGGTGAGCAGGATCGCGGCGCCGATCGCGTCGGCGAGCAGCAGCGGCCGGCCCAGCCGCGGGCGGCGGCGGACCAGCCAGACCACCAGCGTGACGACGAACAGCAGCGACAGCACGTAGAGGAATCCGAGGCCGATGCCGAAGCCGAGGGTGATCTGCCAGGTCGCGGTCAACCAGCCCGCGACCGCCCACTTCGGACGGACGAGCTCGGGCCGGTACCCGGCGCGCAGCGAGTAGCCGTGCCCGCGGGCCAGCATCGCCAGGCTCAGCGCCATGCCACCGGCGGACAGGATGTTGAGGTGGGAGATCTGCGACCAGTGCCACGGCGCGTAGGCGAAGGCGGCGCCGGCCACCGCGGCGCCCGGGATCCCCGAGCCGAGCTGCCGGGCCAGGAAGTACGCCCCGGCGAAGGCCAGCGCGAAGACCAGCACGAAAAGGATGTTGTACCGCAGGATCGCCGCGCCGGTGTCGTGGCCGATCAGCGCGAACGGGAGGTAGCCGAGCAGGGTGTCGGAGAAGGCCAGCGTGCTCGGCTCGGGGTGGAACGCGTTGGTGTCCCACAGCTCGCCCGGGTCGCGCTTGACGATCCAGCCGATCCACGCCATCTGCCAGGCCTGCAGGCTCGGGTCGCGATAGTCGTTGGGCATCGTGTGCCACGGATGGCGCAGCGCCGGCCATGTCATCGCGGACGCCAGCACCAGCGCGAACAGACTGACGAGCGTCCACTCGTGCCGGAACACGCCGCGCAACCTGAGCATGCGCGCCATCGCGCCGCCTTTCGTCCACAATGGACGACGGGCCGACCTCCCCCGTCGACTGGCACGCGGATCATACCCGTTGCGCCGACGCGGCCGACTGCCCCTAGGCAGGGGTCCAGGGAAGCCCGGATGTGTTCTCCATGACAACGTCGGCCGAGGCTACGTGGTCGACGACGGTGCCGAGGTTGCCGCGCTGGTTCCCGGAGACGGCCAGCACGTAGCCGGTGGGCGGGTTCTGGGTGTCGGCGACCCAGGTCCGGCCACCGAAGACGTAGGCGTTGGCCTCCAGGCTCACGGCCCGGCGCGATCTGGTGGTGCGGGCCGTGTTGCGCAGGGTCACCGACCCGAACTCCAGCCGTGCGCAGCCGGCCGCGTTGAGCCCGATCCCGTTGGTGCCCTCGGCCGTGAGCCGGTCGAGGGTGCACGTGCTGTCCTGGATGTGGAAGCCGTGCTCGGGGGTGTCGCGCACGATCGAGTCGGTGACCGTGACGGTGGCCTGGGCGATGGAGAAGCCGTGCCGGCCGGGCTTCTCCACGGTGATCTTCGAGATGACCACCGGGCCGGCGGTGTCGACCCGCACCCCGGAGTTGCCGCCGCCGACGCCGTCGACGCCCGAGCCCGCCGAGATGACCTGGGCCCGCTCGAACACGACGTCGCTGGGCGTGCGGGTCTTCCACGCGGCCTCGTACGCGCAGTAGAGGCCATGCCCGGCGGTGCCCTCGACGCGCACGTCGCGGACCGTGACGCCGCTCTGCCCGACGACCGAGACACCCCGCGACTTCGACCGGGTCACGGTGATGTTGGTGGCGACCCCGCCGGTGTTGGGCGGTCCGCTGGCGTAGTTGACGAACGCGACGCCGTCGTCGCCGGTGTCGAGCGTGGTGATCTGGTCGGCCCGCCCGTCCTGGCAGTTCGCGAAGTGCAGGCCGTCGGCCATCGTGTTGCGGATGACCGCCCGGCTCACCATCGGCCGGGTGCACTCCCAGAACAGCAGGCCGGCCGCGGCCGCCCCGGTGATCTGGATGTTCTCGACCAGCGTGTCGGTGGTCTTCTGGAAGGTGATGCACTCCTCGACGCCGTTTCGGCTGGTCGGCATGGTCGCGAAGGCCGTGGTCAGCCCGCTCACCTTGGCCCGGTTGCCGCCGTCGAAGATCAGGCCGCGCTTGGTGCTGTCGGTGAAGACCAGCCGCGCGCCCGGCAGCATGACCAGCTGCCCGCTGAAGTCCTTGACCATGACCGACGTCCCGCCGTTGTCGATGAGGTAGTCACCGGGCGGGAACACCACGCTCGCCGAGCTGCCGGACAGGGCGGAGACGAGCTTCTCCCGGTTGCTCGCGCCGTTGTTCGTCGCGGCCAGGCCCAGGTCGGTGGCGAGCCGCGAGCCCGGCAGGTCGCTCGGGTGCGGCTCGGGCGACGACGGCCTGCCCGGCTGTCCGCCGCCGGAGCGGTCGGCCGCCACGATGCCGACGGTGGCCGCGGCGGCGACTACCATCGGTGCTCCGAGCATCAACGCTGCGCGGCGGGTGACGGGCATGAACGAAACTCCTGACGGTCGGGGCGCTACCAGTATCCTGGCAGCGCCCGGCGCGTCGGAAACCGAGCCGTCCGCAGGGCCTCTCAGGCCGACTTCTTGGCCGGTGTCGTCTTTTTCGCGGTGGTCTTCTTCGCGGCCGGCGTGGCCTTCTTGGCCGGAGCGGCCTTCTTGGCCGGCGCCTTCTTCGCCGCGGCCTTCTTGATCGGCGTCGGTTCTTCGGCCTCTTCCTCGGCGGCCTTCTCCGGCGCCGCCTCGCCACGGGCCGCGCGGGCCCGCTCGACCGACGCCCGCAGCGCCGCCATCAGGTCGACCGCCGCGGCCGGCGCCTCCTCGGCCTCCTCGGGCTGCACGACCTCGCGGCCGGCGACCTTGGCGTCGATGACCTCCTGGAGGGCCTCGCGGTAGTTGTCGGTGTACGCCGACGGCTCGAAGTCGGCCGCCATCGACTCGATCAGCGAGCCGGCCATCGCCAGCTCGGCCGGGCGGGCCGTGATGTCCTCGTCGAGGATGTCGAACTTCGCGGCACGGACCTCGTCGGGCCACAGCATGGTGTTGAGGACCAGCACGTTGTCGCGCACCCGCAGGGTGGCCAGCTGCTCGCGCTGGCGCAGCGCCACCTTGACGATCGCCACCCGCTCGGTGTTCGTGAGCGCGTCGCGCAGCAGCGCGTAGGGCTTGGCGGCGGTCTGCTCGGGCTCCAGGTAGTAGGCCTTGTTGTACAGGATCGGGTCGACCTGCTCGATCGGCACGAATTCCAGCACCTCGATGGCCCGGCTCGTGGTGAGCGGGAGCTCGGCGAAGTCGTCGTCGGTCAGGATCACCATCTCGCCGCCGCCGAGGTCGTAGCCCTTGGCGATGTCGTCGTAGCTGACCTCGTCCCCGTCGATCGAACAGACCCGCTTGTACTTGATCCGTCCGCCGTCCTCCCGGTGCACCTGGTGGAAGCGGATGTCCTTCTCCTCGGTCGCCGAATAGAGCCGGACGGCGATCGACACCAACCCGAAGGAGACCGCGCCCTTCCAGATCGCGCGCATCGGTTATCCCTTTCCGCAGCTTGTCGACCTTCCACCAACAGAATTGCATCGTTTCGACGCGGACGCGAGGAACTCACGAGCGAACTATGGTGTGGACATGGGGGGTCCGCCGGCGCCGATGCTCGCCTCGGCCGGCGTGCTGCCGTCCGGGCCGGGCTGGGCGTTCGAGTTCAAGTGGGACGGCATCCGCGCGATCGCGGTGATCAGCGGGGGCACGACCCGGTTCTACGCGCGCAGCGGCGCCGAGGTCACCGCCGCGTATCCCGAGCTCGCCGGGATCGGCCGCGGCCTCGACGACACCGTCCTCGACGGGGAGGTCGTCGCCATGGACGAGACCGGGCAGCCGTCGTTCCAGGTGCTGGCCGAGCGGATGCACGTGCGCGACCCCTACCGCGCGGCCCGGCTCGCCGCCGCCGTGCCGGTGACCTACCTGGTCTTCGACGCCCTGAAGATCGACGGCGAAGAGCTGACGCACCAGCAGTACACCGTCCGAAGAAGTCGTCTCGAAGGCCTCACCCTGGGCACGCGCGCCGTCGTGCCACCGTCGTTCGACGACGGCCCGGCGACCGTGGCCGCGTCGCGGGAGAACCGGCTGGAGGGGGTGGTCGCGAAGCGGACGAGCTCGCTGTACCACCCGGGCCTCAGGACGCCGGACTGGGTGAAGGTGAAGCTGGAGCAGAGCGCCGAGTTCGTCGTCGGCGGCTGGCGCCCCGGCAAGCGCGCGCTCGGCGCCTTGCTGGTCGGCGTGCCGAGCGCCGACGGCCTGGCCTACCGCGGCCGCGTCGGCGGCGGGATTTCCGGCGATTCGGAGAAGTCGCTGCTCAACGCCCTGCAGCCGCTCGCCGCCACCGCCTCGCCGTTCGGCGGCACGGTCCCGCGCGAGGACGCCCGCGGCGCCGTCTGGGTGACCCCGCACCTGGTGGTCGAGGTGAAGTACAGCCACCGCACCCGCGACGGCCGCCTGCGGTTCCCGCGCTTCCTGCGCATCCGTCCCGACGTGTCCCCGGCGGAGGTGAGCGATGCCTGACCGGTTCCGTGTCGAGGTCGAGGGCCGCCAGCTGGAGATCTCCAACCTGGACAAGGTGCTGTACCCCCAGGTCGGCTTCACGAAGGCCGAGGTGATCGACTACTACACCCGGGTCGGCCCGACCCTCCTGCCCCACCTGGCCGGCCGGCCGCTGACCCGGACGCGGTACCCCAACGGCGTCGACGGCAACAGCTTCTTCGAGAAGAACGCTCCCGCCGGTACCCCCGACTGGATCCGCACGGTCCGCCTGCCCGTCCCCGGCTCGTCCAGGAACCGCGAGAAGATCGACTTCATCCTGGTCGACGAGCTGGCCACGGTGGTCTGGCTGGCCAACCTGGCCGCGCTGGAGCTGCACACCCCGCAGTGGCGCGTCAACGACGAGGGAAGCACCCTGAACCCCGACCAGCTCGTGGTCGACCTGGACCCGGGCCCGCCGGCCGGCCTCCCGGAGTGCTACGAGGTAGCCCTGCTGCTGCGCGACCGCCTGGCCGCCGACGGCCTCTCGGGCTGCCCGAAGACGTCCGGCAAGAAGGGCATGCAGCTGGTGGTACCGCTACCGGGCGACGAGACGGCCGACGAGCTCAGCGCCTACGCCAAGGCGGTCGCGGACGAGCTGTCCCGCGCCCACCCTTCGCTGGTCGTGTCGAAGATGGCCAAGCAACTCCGCCCGGGCAAGGTCTTCATCGACTGGAGCCAGAACAACGCCTTCAAGACCACGGTGGCCCCGTACTCGCTGCGCGCGGGCGCCCTGCCGACGGTGAGCGCCCCGCTGACCTGGGACGAGGTCGAGGCCGGCGAACTGACCGCCGCCGACCTGACTCCGTCCGCAGTCCTCACCCGCGTCGCCGAGCTAGGCGACCTCCTCACCCGCTAGGGCAGATTGAGGAAGTCGCGTAGCGCGTCTTCGAGCAGGTTCATCGTGTCGTTGGAGAGGTAGCCGTGGTTGTGCCGGAGCCCCGTGCGATCGACCCGGAGGACGACCGCGACGTTCACCGCCGCCCCGGGAAGCGGGTCGTCCGGACCCAGCGGAACGGTCAGGTCCGATCCGCCAGCGGTCCGGTCGACCACGAGCGCCCAGGGGTGGACGTTCTCGAACTCGTTGAACTCGTCGTTGCTGATGATGACGACGCGGTACTGCCAGGAGCCGACCAGATAGGTCCAGACCTGCCCGCGAACTACCACTCGTGCCCGTGAAGCTGGTCGTGGCCGGCGTCGATGAGTGGCCGGTCGGCGTCCCTTTCGTCCGGTCGCTGAGCGAGCGCCGCAGCATACGAGGCGGCCGCGGCGTGCTGCCGGGCCCGCCGGGCAGCCGGCATCTCGCGTCGAGCTAAGCGCGTGACGAAGTCCGACGTGTCGTGCTGGCTCCGGAGGAACTCGGCGACGTCGTCCGGCACGCTGATGCTGAGCTCGGTCATGCGCAGATCGTACCGGCCCCCGCCCCATCTGAGCCGGCGCGAGCACGAAAGGTCATCTATCAGCGACTAGGCGAGCGCGGTGAGTAGCCGGTCCACGTGCTCCGGCGTGGTGCCCAGGCCGAGGCTGGCGCGGACCGCTTGGGCCGGGACCGTTTCGGTGCCCAGGCGAGCGGCTGCCTCGGCGAGCAGGCGGCGGGTCAGGGGGTGGGCGCAGAACAGGCCCGTGCGGACGCCGATGCCGTGGTCGCGGCCCAAGCGGACGGCCAGGTCACCCGGGTCCTCGCCCAGCACCGCGAACGACACGATGCCGACCCGTGGCGCTTCCGGGCCGAACAGGCGCAGCTCCTCCACGTGCGGCAGGCTGGCCAGGCCGGCCCGCAGGCGGGTCACCAGGGCCTGCTCGTGGCTTCCTTCCTGGAGCGCCCGCAGGGCCGTGGCCAGGGCTACCGCGCCCAGCAGGTTCGGCGTCCCGGCCTCGTGGCGGGCCGGGCCGGTCGCCCAGCGGACGGTGCCGTCGAAGGCCACGTTGGCGCTCGCGCCGCCGCCCGCGAGGTACGGCTCGGCGGTGTCCAGCCAGTCTGCCCGGCCCACCAGCACGCCGGCGCCGAACGGTGCGTAGATCTTGTGGCCGGAGAACGCCACGTAGTCCGCGCCCAGGTCGGCCAGCGAGACCGGGGCGTGCGGGGCGAGCTGGGCGGCGTCGACCGCGATCCGGGCGCCGAAGCGGTGGGCCACGGCGGCGAGCCGCGCGACCGGCCACAGCTCCCCGGTCACATTGCTGGCCGCGGTCACGCTGACCAGCGTGTTCTTTCCCGTGTGGTACAGGCACCGCGTGAGCGAGTCGACCGCCTCGTCGGCGGACCGGGGCGCCGGCAGCCGCACCACGCCGGCCCAGGGGAGCAGGTTGGCGTGGTGTTCGGTGTCGAACGTGACGACCGTGGTGCCCGCGGGCACGGCCCGGGCGAGCAGGTTGAACGCGTCGGTGGTGTTCCGCGTGAAGACGACGGTGTCGCCCGCACCGCAGCCGAGCACGTCGGCCACGGTCTCGCGGGCCTGCTCGTACTCCCGCGTGCACCGCTCCGACAGCGCCCCCGCGCCGCGGTGGACGGAGCCGTAGTAGGGCAGCAGCTCGGCGACCGCGTCGGCGACGACCCGCAGGCAGGGGGCGGTGGCGGCGATGTCGAGGTTGGCGAAGTCGACGCTGCGGCCGTCGCGGAGCTTGACGTCACCGGGGGACAGGACAACGGACATGGAGGCATGGCCTTCCGTTCGCGCTTGCCCGCCACACCGCGCGACGGGCCGGGTCATCACCCGGGGCACCCCGCCGCGAACGCGAGGGTTGCCGGCCAGCGAGCCGGGGCTTGGCGCTGGCACTCATGACCTCCGCCGACCATAGCGCGGATAGAGTTGGCCCATGAGCGAACTCCCGCCGAATGGGACGCCGTCCGACTCACCGGCCGCGCCCGCGGCGGGCCAGTCACCGCCCCCCGACGCCCAGGAGCCCTCCGCCCCGCGCTACCCGGGGCCGGCGGATGACCAGCCGCCCGCGCCGGTGAGTGGCCAGCCGCCCGCGCCCGCGCCGTGGGTCGCCCCGACCCCGTGGGCCGCGCCGGCCCCGCCATCGGCCCAGCCGCTCGCCGCCGCGCCGGGCCACGGGTTCACGCCCCCGGCGTCGGCGCCGCCGGCCGCGCCCACCTGGGCCGGGCCCTCCGGGG
>NZ_JAHYSG010000104.1 GCF_022095675.1 Dactylosporangium sp. AC04546
AAGCCCTCCAGCGCCGATGGTACTGCACCCGAGAGAGTGTGGGAGAGTAGGACGCCGCCGGACAAACCTTCCTTCAGGGGCCCACCAATATTGGTGGGCCCCTGAAGCGTCTCCTGGGCAATTTGTTCGCCGCAATAGCGCCGGCATCGCCTACGCCATCTGCATCCGCTCCGCGAACCGTGTGAGCTCGTCGAGGTCGTCGCCGGCCGGGATCACCAGCCGGGTCACGCCCCCTTCGGCGAGGGCCTCGACCTGGTCCCTCGTGAGCTCGGGGGAACCCCAGCGGGTGTACTCCGACCGCCCCGCCAGGTCGCGTTGCAGCGCGCGCTCCTCCGGTGGGAGCACGCCGCCCGGGAACCAGCCGTCCCCACGAGCCGCCGCTCGCCGGGCTGCGGCGTGGCTGGCGCCGCCGACGTGGATCGGCAGCGGGGCCAGGGGCGTCGGGAAGCTGGTCAGGTCGTCGAACTCGAAGAACTCGCCGTGATAGCTCACCGGGCCGCCCGTCCACAGCAGGCGCAGCACGTCGATGGCCTCGTCGGCCCGGCGGCCCCTGGTGCTGAAGTCGACGCCGACCGCGGCGGCCTCCGCGGGGATGTTGCCGACGCCGATGGTCAGCAGGCGCATCCGGCCCCGGGACAGCACGTCGATGGTGGCGAGGCGTTTCGCGAGGATGACCGGGTGGCGGTACGGCAGGAGCAGCACCCCCGTACCGAGCAGGATGCGGTCGGTCGACGCGGCCACGAAGGTGAGGGCGTCGAGCGGGTCCAGGAACGGTACCGACTCCATGGTCAGGTGGTCGGGGACGTAGAAGCCCTCGAAGCCGCAGGCCTCGGCGTGCCGGGCGACGGCGACGAGCAGCTCGGGGTCGGTGGGCCGGTGGTGGACGGCGAACCTCATGGCCGGACCGTAAAGGTTGACGCCGGCGTCAACGCAAGGCTCTGGCCACCGCGTCCGCGGCGTTGACGACGTGGGTTCTGGCTTCCTCCTTGATCTGGGCGAGGGCGACCACGCCGACGCTGGCCTCCAGGCCCTCGACGTGCGGGACGGCGGCCGCTACGCCGAAGGCGCCCGGCTGCAGTTCGCCCTCGGTCGCTACCGCGCTGAAGTCGCCGTCCCGGCCGGCCAGGATCGCCTTGCCGGCCGCGCCGACCTCCAGCGGGTGGCGAGAGCCCGTTCTGTACGCCACGTGGAACTGGGTCCAGCTCGGCTCGACCACCGCCAGGGCGTACGCCTCGCCGCCGTCGGCGATCGTCAGGTGGGCCGTCGCCCCTACCGTCTCGGCCAGGCGTCTCAGCGCCGGCAGGGCCGCGTCCGCAACCAGGGGCTGGGCTCGCCTCGCCAGATGTAGGACGCCCGCGCCCACCCGTAGGCGGCCGGACGGGTCCCTGCGCACCATGCCGTGTTCGGACAGCGTGGCGACCAGGCGGTACACCACCGCTCGGCCGACGCCCAGGCGGGCCGCGGCCTCGGTCATGGTCAGGCCGCTGGGAGCGTCGGCCACCAGGTGGAGCAGGCGCAGGCCGCGGTCCAGGGTCTGCGCGGTCTCGGTCACCTACTCATTGAACGCCAGCGCGTCCGGCTTCGTCTCGCAGGTGGCGGTCCACTGCGGTACGACCGCGCCCTTCACGGTGATGGTGCCCTTGAGCTGGAAGACGACCTGCGCGACGGCCACATCGGCGGGCACGTCCACGGTCAGTTCGGCCGCGCCGGTGTGCGGGTCGTCCTGGTTGGGGCCGCCGAGCGACAGGGGCAGGTTGACCGGGACGGGGCCCTCGGGGCCGGTGATCGCGAGCGCCGACGGGGTGTCGACCGCGATCGCGATGCCGTTGCGGCTGTACCACAGGCCGAGCTTGAGGTTCATCCAGACGCGGCCGGTCTTCGCCCAGCCCCGGGCCTCCGCCCACGGCTCCAGCGTCGCGTTGGCCGAGAAGACGACCGTCGAACCGTTGATCGACTTGTCCGGGCTGGCGATGTCGCAGCGGAACGAGGCGCTGTCGCGGCGCCTCGGGTACAGGCCGGGGATCGGGGTGCTCGTCTCGGCGGTGCGCAGGTCGATCCACTGGGTGCGTTCGGTGTCGGTGATCTCGAGCCGGGTTGTTGCACCCTTCGGCGCGGCGACGACGATGAACGCCTGGCTCTGGAACTTCGGTACCTGATGCGGCTGGCCGTTGATCTTCACCAAAGCGTCGGCGAACCCCGTCGTGATGGTCCCGTCGGGCGCGGATCCGACATAGGCGATGACCCATTCCTCGTCGGGGTTCTTCGGCGGCGGCGTCGCGTTACGCCCTTCGATGTCGGTCGGGTAGGTGTCGGTCGCGCCGATCATTTCCAGGTGCAGGCCGGCGTTCGGCCAGCGCAGGTTCGCCTCTTGTTTGCCGAGGACGCGGATGAACGGCAACTCCAGGTTCGCCGGGCGGGAGCCCTGGTGCACCATGACCTTGGGGTTCGGCGGCGGCGCGCTGACGGTCGACCAGTCCGTGGGCGGGTCGGATTTCGAGCAGGCCGACAGGAGGAGTACCCCGCACAGCGCGAGTCGGCGGATCAGCACATGGCTGATTCTGCGGTCGCGCCCCGGGGTCGCGCGACATCGCGTCACAATGCCGACCGGTACTCTTGCATCTGTGACCCTACGCCTGTATGACACCGCCACCCGATCGGTCCGGGACTTCGTCCCGAAGACTCCCGGGCAGGTCGGCATCTACCTGTGTGGGCTCACCGTGCAGGCCGGTCCGCACATCGGCCACCTTCGCTCCGGCGTCAACTACGACGTGCTGCGCCGGTGGCTGCTGAAGTCCGGCTTCGAGGTGACGTTCATCCGCAACATCACCGACATCGACGACAAGGTGCTGCAGAAGGCGTTGGAGGCCGGCCAGCCGTTCTGGTCGATCGCCTATGCCAACGAGCGGCTGCTCTCGGCCACCTACGACAAGCTGGGCGTGCTGCCGCCGACGTACGAGCCGCGCGCCACCGGGCACATCCCGGAGATGCACGAGCTGATCAAGGTGCTGATCGACAAGGGGCATGCGTACCCGGCGACCGACGGCTCCGGCGACGTGTACTTCGACGTGCTGTCCTTCGGTGACTACGGCTCGCTGTCGAACCAGCGGCCGGAGAACATGGAGCCTGCCGCCGACGGGCCCGCGCGGTCGAAGAAGGACCCGCGGGACTTTGCGCTGTGGAAGGGCGTCAAGGCCGACGAGCCGTCGAACGCGTACTGGCCGTCGCCGTGGGGGCCCGGCCGGCCCGGTTGGCACATCGAGTGCTCGGCCATGTGCTGGCGGTACCTCGGCGAGGAGTTCGACATCCACGGCGGCGGGCTCGACCTGACGTTCCCGCACCACGAGAACGAGATCGCGCAGTCGCATGCGGCCGGGCATCCGTTCGCGCGGTACTGGGTGCATCACGCGCTGCTCAACCTGGGCGGCTCGAAGATGGCGAAGTCACTCGGCAACGTGGTCTCGCTGGAGGCATTGGTCGAGTCCGGCGTGCGGCCCGTCGAGATCCGCTACTACCTGCTCGCGCCGCACTACCGGTCGGTGATCGACTACACGCCGGCGGCGATGGAGGAGGCAGCGGTCGCGTACCGGCGCCTGGAGAACTTCGTCCAGCGCGCCTTCGAGCTCACCGGCTCGTCCGAACTGGGCGAGCTGCCGGCCGAGTTCGCGGCGGCGATGGACGACGATCTCAACACGTCGCGGGCCCTCGCTGTCGTGCACGACCTGGTGCGGGACGCGAACGCCGCCCTGGCCGCCGGCGACGCCGTGTCGGTCGCGCGGTGGCTCGGGTCGATCCGGGCCATGCTCGATGTACTCGGCGTCGACCCGATGGCGGCGCCGTGGGTGTCGTCGGCGGGGTCCGATTTGACGCGGGTGGTTGACTCGCTCGTGTCGCTCGCGCTGGAGCAACGCACCGCCGCGCGCGCCCGTAAGGACTGGGCCGCCGCTGACGCGGTGCGCGACCAGCTCAAGAATGCCGGCATCGCGGTGGAGGACACCCCGGCCGGCCCCCGATGGACGCTGGAGAGCTGAGGCACATGCCAGGGAATTCCGAACGCCGCGGTAAGCGCGTGGCGTCGAAGAAGGGCGCCGTGAAGGGCTCCGGCGGCAAGAACCGCCAGTCGCTCGCCGGCCGCGGTCGCACGCTGCCGGCCGACGAGCGGCCGTGGCACAAGGGGTACTCCGGCGACGAGGAGCTGCCGCAGCGCACCGCCTGGAAGCAGGACAAGGAGCGCCGCGCGGCAGCGGCCGAGGGGCGCGCGCCCAAGATCGGCCAGCCCGGCACCAAGCGCACCGCCGGAAAGGGCCCGTTCGGCGCTTCGAAGAAGGCCGCGGCGCAGTCCCGGTCGGGCCCACGGGTCTCGCCCGGGCGCAAGTCCGCCCAGCCGAAGGACGGGCCGGAGCTGCTCGTCGGCCGCAACCCGGTCGTCGAGGCGCTGCGCACCCACGTCCCCGCCACGGCGCTGTACGTGGCGCTCGGCATCGACATGGACGAGCGGGTCAAGGAGGCCGTGCGCACCGCCGCCGAGCGGGGCATCGCGATCCTCGAGGTCACCCGCAACGAGCTCGACCGGATGACCGGCGGGGTCCTGCACCAGGGCGTCGGCCTGCAGGTGCCGCCGTTCGCGTACGAGCCGTTCGCCGACCTGCTCGCCGCCTCACTGGAGACGACGACGCCACTGCTGGTGGCGTTGGACGGCGTCACCGACCCGCGCAACCTCGGCGCGATCATCCGCTCCGCGGCCGCGTTCGGCGCGCACGGCGTCTTCCTGCCCGAGCGGCGCTCGGCCGCGATCACGGCCACCGCCTGGCGCACCAGCGCCGGCGCGGCGGCCCGGGTCAAGGTGTCCCAGGTCACCAACCTGACCCGCTCGCTCAAGGCGTGCCAGGAGGAGGGCTTCGTCGTCGTCGGGCTCGACGCCGACGGGGAGACCTCGCTGTACAGCCTGGAAGCCGCGGTCGGTCCGCTGGTCGTGGTCGTGGGCTCCGAGGGCCGCGGCCTGTCCCGGCTCGTCGGGCAGACCTGCGACCTGCGGGTGGGCATCCCGATGGTCTCCGACGTCGAATCCCTCAACGCGTCCGTCGCCACGGCCGTGACTCTCGCGGAGGTCGCTCGTCGGCGATCCGCCTGATCTCTGGCGCATTGGTCTGGGCTGCCTAATATGGGCCCGGTGAATGAGCCTCAGCAGGGCTTCGCGATCGGAGTCGATCTCGGAACGTCCAACACCGTCGCTGTCATCCGCTGGCCCGACGGCCGGACCCGCCCGCTCCTCGTCGACGGGGCGCCCATCATGCCCTCGGGCGTCTTCGTCGACGAGAGCGGCCGGCTGCACGTCGGCCGGGACGCCGCGCGGCTGGCGGGCCTGGACCCCTCCCGCTTCGAGCCCAATCCGAAGCGGCGGATTGACGAGCCCACGGTACTGCTGGGAGACCGCGAACTCCCGACCGTCGACCTGCTGGCGTCCATCCTGGCGTCCGTCGCCCGGGCCGCTGTCGAAGCGGTCGGGTTCCTCCCCACGGCGGTCCTGACTTACCCGGCGGCGTGGGGCACGCGCCGCCGGGAGACCCTCCAGACGGCCGCTCGGCGGGCCGGCTGGCCGCCGGTCATGCTGGTGCCCGAGCCGGTGGCGGCGGCGCGCTACTTCGCCGACGTGCTGCGGCGGCCGGTGCCCGTCGGCTCGGCCCTCGCCGTGTTCGACTTCGGTGGCGGCACACTCGACATCGCTGTTGTGCGCAATGACGGCGGTCGTTTCGAGGTCATCGGTACCGGTGGCTTGGAGGACCTGGGCGGCCTGGACGTCGACGCTGCCTTGGTCGAGCACCTTGGGCTGGTGATCGAGCAGACGGCGCCTTCCACGTGGGCGGCGCTGCGCAACCCCGCCACCACCTCGCAGCGGCGGGATCGGCGGCTGTTCTGGGACGACGTCCGGGGCGCCAAGGAGATGCTGTCTCGGGCTACCGTCGCTCCCATCACCGTCCCGGGGCATGACCAGGCTATTCACCTGACGCGTGAGGAACTCGACAAGGTCATTGAGCCGCTGATCCGGCGGGCCGTGTGGGAGACGGGGGCTGTGGTTCAGCGGTCTGGTCTTCGCGCCGATCAGCTGGCGGGCATGTTCCTCGTCGGCGGCTCCTCGCGGCTGCCACTCGCCGCGCGGCTGCTGCACGCTGACCTGGGGATTCCGCCTACGGTACTGGAGCAGCCGGAGCTGCCTGTGGCCGAGGGGGCTTTGGCGGAACTGGCGCCGGTCAGCGGGTACAGCACGGAAAGCATCCCGGCTGGTACCTCGAGGCCGATGGCTGCGGCGCCGGTGTCGCCTGGGTTCGCTGGCGCGCCGACCTCTGCGCCGGCGTTCGGGAATGCGTCGCCGCCTACCGGCTATCCGATGTCGGCCGGGCAGGCGATTCCGCCGCAGATCTCGGCACCGCCGGCGTCCGGGCCGCCTACTTCCGCGCCTCCGACACCTCCGACGCAGGGCTTTGGCGCGCCGCCGACTCAGGGCTTTGCTGCCCCGCCCACTTCCGCGCCTCCCACGCAAGGCTTTGGCGCGCCGCCGGTTTCGGGCGCTCCCACCTCGCCGCCGTATTCCGGCCGGCCGACGCCTCCGCCGTACGTGAACCCCCCGACGCCGCCTTCATCCGGGGAATCCGGCAAACCGCGCCGCACCGGCCTTCTGGTGGCTGTTGCGGCGGCCCTCGTGGTCCTGGTCGTGCTCGGCGGCGGCTACTGGTTCTTCTTCCGCGACCGCGACACCACGGTGGAGTTCACCACGATCTCCAACATCGGCTCGATCGACCTCGGCGAGGCGACCAAGGTCTCCGGCGTGACGACGGCGACGATCGGCGAGCGGGTGTACGTCGGCTGGGAGGCCGACAGCAAGTACCGCGTCGCCGCCTACAGCCTCACGGACAAGAAGAAGGCCTGGGGCCCGGTCGACATCGACAGCAAGAACACCACCTGGCGTATGTGGCCGTTCTCGAAGGGCATCCTCGTCGCCGGCACGGGCGACTCCGCCGGCGGCCGGCTCTACCTGCTGAGCCAGGAGAACGGCAAGCAGCTGCGCCAGGAGGCGTACGAGGCCGAGGATCGGGTGTACCCGCTCGAGAACGTGTGGGTGCAGCACTCGAACAAGGACAAGAAGTCGAACGCCTTCGGCTGGAACGGCGACCCCAAGTGGACCCGCAACGACGCCAAGGACGGAAGCTTGCTCGTCGGTGAGTTGCTGCCGGGCGACCTGCGCGGCCCGGCGAACCTCGGCGGCGGCCCGCAGAACGTCGAGCTCAAGGGCCGCGACACGATTATCAGCGTCGACGGCGACGACAAGATCCGCGTGCTCGACGCGGCGAATGGCAGCAAGGTGCTGCATGAGTACACCAGCGAGTCCGACTACTACGGCATCTACGTCGCCTACAACGGCAAGCTGATCCAGACCTCGAGCTCGGCGAAGTTCAACATCAAGGTCTTCGACCTGTCGAAGGCCGGCGAGCCGACCCAGATCTACAGCTCGTCGGATGCCAACCGGCGCATCAAGGCGCTGTCCCCGTGTGGCGCGGACCGGATCTGCATCCTGGACGGCGCCGACTCCTACGGCAAGGACTACGTCGTCCGCGCGATCTCCATCGCCGACCGCAAGCAGGTCTGGCAGGCCGACGCCAGGGAGACGGACACCCTGGTCCCCGTTGGCAAGCAGATCCTGGCCACGGCGGCGGGCTCGTCGAGCAAGCTGAGCAGCTACCTGTTCGACGACGCGGGCAAGCAGCTGCTGAGCAGCGACGACCAGAAGTCGCTCGGCGTCCGCGTGGCGGGCGGCAGCCTCCTGTTCCTGGACAAGCTCCCCAGCACGTCGAGCGACGTCGACCTCGCCCTCGTGGGCGTGACGGCTTCGTCGGGCGATCGGGTCGCCGTCGGTACCGTCAAAGGCACCAGCTGCTCATGGAACGCGGCCTTCATCGCGTGTGAGGCCGAGGGCAAGCTGCAGGTCTGGATCTTCGCCAAATAGCTTTTCCATGCAAAGGGGCGGCGCTCTCGTCGAGCGCCGCCCCTTGCTTTTTGGTTCTTCTTGGTTCTTCTTGGCTCAGATCAGATGCGGTGGCCGGTCGCGGCGTTGAACGCGTGGTGCGTGTTCGCGTGCGGGCGGACGTACACGATCTCGGTCAGGCGCGGCGTGCGGCGCGGGTCGGCGCGGACGACGAAGCGCTCGTCCTGGCCGTCCAGCGCGACGGTGCCGTGGACGTACGCGTCGGAGCCGAGCTCCTCGACCAGGTCCACCGTGATCGGGATCCCGCCGTCGTTCGGGCCGACCAGGTCGGTGTCCTCGGGGCGGAACCCGACGGTGACCTTGCCGTTGCCGCCGTCGGTCTGCGCCGCGGCGATCTGCTCGCGGGACAGCGGGAGGACGACCTCGCCGAAGCGGCCACCCTGGTCGGTGAGCGGCACGGTCTTGATGTTCATCGCGGGCGAGCCCATGAAGCCGGCGACGAAGACGTTCGCGGGCCGGTCGTAGAGCTCACGGGGCGACGCGACCTGCTGCAGTACGCCATCCAGAAGAACGGCCACCCGGTGGCCCATCGTCATGGCCTCGACCTGGTCGTGCGTGACGTAGACCGTGGTGATGCCCAGCTTGGCCTGGAGCGTCGCGATCTGCGAACGGGTCTGCACACGGAGCTTCGCGTCGAGGTTCGACAGCGGCTCATCCATGAGGAAGACCTGCGGCTCACGCACGATGGCGCGGCCCATGGCGACACGCTGACGCTGACCACCGGAGAGCGCCTTCGGCTTGCGGCCGAGGTAGTCCTCGAGCTGCAGCATCGCGGCCGCTTCCTTCACGCGCCGGTCGATCTCGTGCTTCGGCGTCTTGCGCAGCTTGAGCGCGAACGCCATGTTCTCGTACACCGTCATGTGCGGGTACAGCGCGTAGTTCTGGAAGACCATCGCGATGTCACGGGCCTTCGGAGGCAGGTGCGTGACGTTGCGGTCGTTGATCAGGATGTCGCCCTGGTCAACGTCCTCCAGACCAGCGAGCATGCGCAGCGAGGTCGACTTACCACAACCCGAGGGCCCGACGAGGACGAGGAACTCGCCGTCCCCGATCTGCAGCTCGAGCTGGTCGACCGCGGGCCGCGGGGTGCCCGGGTAGATCCGGGACGCCTTCGCGTACGTGACCGTAGCCATAGCAGGGTGCCACCTTCCACCGGCAGGAACGTGCCGGACGATCCGAGTAGAAGCCCTTGGGCAGCGAGTTTGCTCCCCGAGGTTGCAGCCAGGTTAAGCGCTTGTTCCGCCCGTGCCAAGGTCGACGGTGGTTTTTGGGGTGATTCTCTCCTGTTTGGGGTGATGGTATGTCGGGAGCGGAGACTGGGGGTGGGCCGTTAGGATCGCTTGGTGCCCTACGTCTGCGCGTGGGGCGGCCGGCCGACGTGGCGCAATTGGCAGCGCACCCGACTTGTAATCGGAAGGTTGGGGGTTCAAGTCCCCCCGTCGGCTCTCCTGATCAAGCCCTTGACCTGGGCTTTCGATCGCGTTTTCGATCTTGAGTGCAGGTGGCGGTCGGCGTCTGCGCTCAATCTGTGCTCGGACGGTTTCGTCTCTCCTGGGTGATTGGTCGCTTCTTCGTGAAGATCGCTTGAGGCCGTGGTGCCGTGGCCCGTTGCTGGCCGTTGTGCGCATGCCCGGACGGCATCTGGTGTCACCTGCCTGGGTTGCTGTCAAGCAGAACGCCGTCTGCAAATGGATCATGCCGTTGGAATTCGGGAGTGATAGACGTTCTTGTGGTGCCAGTCCAAGTAGGTTTCGCTTGGAGGAGTTGCATCAGCAGGGAGTAGAAGCCTCTCGCCGAGTGGAGGGCGGCCGAACGCCGCACGGGCTGCGGGATCGTGTTCGGCGAACTGGGCGAGCTCCATCGTGACATGGATACGCAGCCCACCGTTGACCGTGATTAGGCCGGTGTCAAAGGCGACGTCGTGAGTAGGACATGCGGTGAGGCCATTACGGACGTCTAGTCGTTCGGCCGCGGAGCAGACACGCCACGGTTTGATATGACTGGCGACGAGCATCCGCTGCGCTCGGGAGCCTGCGGACGTAACCCCGAGGCCACAGAATGTGCATCTGTGAGCATGGTTGTGCAGCACGTCACGGGCAAATCGGTGTTGACCTACCCGGGCGGTCGCGACTAGTAGCTGCTCGGTCACCGCTGCATCCAGATCCGTACGGGATTGCAGCCACTGAGCACAAGCGTCCTGGACTGCTGCCTCGATTTCAGATTCGACGAGCTCTTCCTGACCAAGGAGGTAGAGGTCCGCTTCACCATCCTCGAGGTGCAGGAAGTCCGGTAAGCGATCGGCCCTGATGCCAACGTCGCGAGCGGCTTTGAAGACCAGTTGGTATATGGCAGCCAGTTCGCCGGGCTGGCCGAGCAGGTAGGCTGCGACTTCCACCTCGTGTTTTGCGCCGTTTCTGCGGCTTCCGTCGAGGTTGGCCATCTTCGCCAGGACGCTGCTGTTGGGACGCTGGAAGAGGGCAGCGAGCGACGGTACCGGCTCCGACGCTTTGTGGCTGGTGCTGCCGCCGTACTTCCGGTGGTTCACGACGAGGCTGGCGGCGAGGCACAGCAGCGTCTCCACCGGAACGAAGTCGACCTGCCGACCATCCACTACCGGGCGCCGATTTGCAATCGACACCCACTGAGCGCGGGCGGACGCAGGCGACAGCTCAAGATAATCACGCTTGGTAAGCAATCGGCCTTCCCCGGGGCGCAGCTGTGCGGAGACCAGGGGATTGATGCTAGGCCGGCTCCAGCTCAGACAGTAGTGGCCTGGCCTCCGGCTGCCGCGTTAGAGGTGGGTTCGCCGATGAGGCGGACGATCCGTGCCCGACTCGGCAGGTCGCCGACAACGCCGACGCGGCGGTGAACCTCCCTCGTTCAGCTGCTCCGGTGCTTGGGATTGCTGCCCATGCAGAACGCGGCGCCGCTTACATTCACGGGCACTGCGCTTCGTAGCTCGATTCAAGACGAGGGCCCGACAAATTCCAGGTTCGTCACGTTGGACATGTCCCCTCCATGGAGCGTGCCGGCGACTCTGACGTGCCGGCGTTGCCGGTGCGCCACCACTGCGCGGTCATAAAGCTGCGGGGAAAGAACTGCAGTGACGGTGAGGTCGCCGGACTTGCCAGGACCGGTACCGACGGTTCCGCGTAGAGTGGCGCGACCGTCGCCTTGCGCACCGCGGTCGAGTTGCACGACCTGGCCAGTGAAGATGACTTCTATCTCCGTCGCTTGCCGTGGCAGGTCTCTTGCGGCAGTCTGCACGACGCGGACGAGACGGCGATCGAACGAAAAGTGGGAGGCTGCCTGGCTCGGCGGAGCAGAGCCGGCCCAACTGAAGCGAAGGTCGAACGGTTGAGTCTGGCCAATGAGGCCGACCGCTTCGCACAGGTTCGCCGATAGTCCCTCACTGGTTCGTTCCAGAAACGGTGAGATGGAATAGCGACGCGCTGCTTCGCCTGCAGCAGTGTGGAGAGCATGGATGGCGCGGTGAAGTTGCACCACGACACGGCGATTGAACAGCGACCGCTCCGTCTCGGATACGACCGGTACGTGAGCCGAGAGGACGAAGCTGCCAGGTGCAGGCGCGACCAGCAGAACGGATCGCACGAACGTGTGAACGCGTGAGGGTCTCGGCCTGGGCTGGACCAGCGCGGGAGCGTCCAGGACAGTCGCGTGTGCGGCCGTGTACATGAGATCACGTACGCCTCGGGCAACATCGACGATATCGACGAGCCTTATCGTGCCAGACGGTGAGTCCGGGAGCAGCCGGAAGTGCTGTTTGTCCACTGTCGTGGCGGTGACATCGGCGAGGACCTCGTCCGTGGCCCGCTCTTCGGCGAGTGCGATGGTCTGGAGCGCGTCGTGCAGCCGAGCCTTGTAGTCGCGGAACGCCGAGTCGAGTGGCAGTAGTACTTCGAAACCGTCGTCGACGGTGCTCCACACCGTAAGGTGTGGCGCTTGATGTCGCTCCACCCAGCCGTTACCAGCAAGGTAGCGCGTCAGCTCGGCGGGCGTAACGGTGTCCGAATTCGAAGACGTCATGACGGGTTTCGCTGACCAGGAATGGCGAGTGTGCTGCGGAAGAGATCTCGCAAGGTCGTCGGCGTGAGCAGATTCCTTCTGGGCACGTCCACCGTGACGCTTCGAGCGCCGGCCACCAGTGACAGGTGAGCGAAGGATGCCCAGTAGCCCGCATGGTGCAATCGCAACGCATCGTCGGCGACGCTTGTGTATTGCTCTGCATCAGCCGGTACGACCACCAGGAACAGATAGCGCGGGAGATAGAACGCCCCGCCGGCCAGCTCGTTGAAGTGTTCGGCGCGCATTCGGTAGCGCCATGCAGCGGCTGAGCCATTCGGGGTGGACCAAGATTTGACCTGTACTTCGATACGAGGATGGCGCAGGCTTCCGCGCATACCTGGATGACCGATGATGAAATCTTCGCCGGTAACGTCCAGGTCAGGACGTGACACGACGAGGCCGGCCGACGCGGCGAGCGCTCGCACGAACGCTTCACCGTAGTAGCCCTGGTGTGTGCGTCGATCCAGGCCGCGTGACCGCACCGCCAAGGTCCCCCATTCGTTGAGGTCACTTCTTGTGCAGGGGACATTACCGGGCGTCGGTGCAACTGTGAAGAACGAGATGCTCGATGGTGGACGATGTCAGTTCCGTGTCAGCACGACGAGTTGGTCTCGCGCCCGGGTCGCGGCCACATACCTCAAGGAACGGGCACGAAGCTCGGCGTCGGCCCGCTCGGTGGGGTCGAGGGACGCCAGCCGTTCGAGTTCACCGTGTGACGGCTTCCCCGTCACTAGGACCACCTTGGAAAACTCCGTTCCCTTGGCGCGATGCATCGTCATCACTGGCACTCGTTCGGCGGGTGGCCTGTCTCGGTCAACCGCCCGGGCGTCGACGCCTTGTTCAACGAGTGCCGTGACCACACGGTCACGGTGGAACCTGTCCGGGACGAGAACGGCGACAGTGTCGGGCGGATCTCCAGCGTCGAGCCACTGGCGAACGTGGCGCACGATCACCTCGAGTTCGTCCGCGAGGGAGCTGGCCGCTTCGATGGTCGGAGCGGGGCCGGTTCGCGCAGACCGATAGCCGGTCGCCTCCGGATCTGCTTCGAGGTCAACGTAGTCGCCCCCTTCGATGATGCTCAGCGCGTAATGAAGGTTCTGCGCCGTCGTGCGGTAGTTGAGAGTGAGCCGCTGGGAACGGCCGACGATCGCGACGCCGTACCGGCCGAGCACGGTCTGGGTCCCGTAGATCCGCTGGTGCGAGTCTTCTGCGACGAACATGTCGTCGGCGTGCTCAGAGACGAGGGCGCGGAGGAGCTGCCAATGGGTCGGGGAGAGGTCCTGTCCTTCGTCGACGAGCACGTGGTCGGTGGGTCGCTGAGGTTGTTGCGCGAGATGCGTGGCGGCCACGGCTGCGGCCTCGACGAAGTCGAGGCTGCCATCGACGCGGCATTGCGCACGGTACGCGGCGATCAACGCCCACACCGCAGAACGCTTCGCGCGGTCGAGCGCGATGCCACGACCCGGACGGCGCACCCGAAGGTAACCCGCTTCGTCGTGGATCTTGTTGGGTACCACGACATGTGCGTACTCGGTGGATAGAAAGGTTTCGTTGGCAAGCTCGGGCGGCAACGTGGTACCGGTCGATTCGAGCGTTTCGCGCCAGCGTGCGCTGGTGGTGCGCGCGACGGGTGTCGAGCGCTCCTCACCGAGGACGTCGCGCATAGCGACGGCGAGGCCAGAGCCGGCGCTGCGCAGCACCGCGGCAGCTAGGGCATCCACACCGGCCACGTACACGCCGGGCTGGCCGAGCGCCTTCGCCTGAGGCATTCGAGGATCGAGCTGCGTGAGACTTTCGCCGAGTGCATCGGCCAGGTTGGTGGTGAAGGTGGTCAGCACGATACGCGCCTGAGAATCACGCCGTGCCAGTGCGCGTGCACGGTGTACGAGGACGACCGTCTTGCCCGTGCCTGCCCCACCGGACAGGCGGAACGGGCCGCTGTAGCTGCGGTCCACGTAGCGACGCTGCTCTGGGTGCAGGAAGACACGCCATGCACCGAAATCGCCCTGTTCGATGACGCGGCGCAGTTCTTCCTGGTCGTCGATGAAGGCGTACTGCAGCGCAGCGGCGGGCCGCTTGAGGGATTGCAGGACGTCGGCGTCGGCGTCACCGGACTCATCGGCCTTTTCGAGCTGCATGCGGTTGACGATGGCCTGGATGGTGTCGCCGGCCGCCAAGTCGACGAGGATTGAGCCGATCCAGCCGTCGTGACGTTGGGCAAGGTCCAAGACAGCGTCCTCGTCCGGGGCAGCCATGGCCTTGTCCACGACGTCCTGTGGGAGACCAAGGGTCCCGGTCAGTTCCAGAGAGTCGAGCCCGAGACGAACAAACAGCGGCTCTACGGTGGGCGTCATTGCCTGCGCCGATGCCGTCGGAGTAGTGGCAGGCGCTGTTGTCTCCTCGATCTGCGGCAGCCCGTTGACTGGGTTGACCTTCAGCTGGACCCGCCGAGCGATGGCGATGGCGTCGTCGTGCGGCCAGATGCCATGGATGAGGTAATGGGTCTCGCCGTCACCGTCGAGGCGGAACATGACCGCCCGCCAGAACTCGTCAACTCGCCCCGTGCGCACTCTTGGATCAGCGGTGTGCTGAATGGGCTCGACATGCAGGCCAGGCGCGGTGTCGTCTGCGCCGAGCTTCTGCAGAAACGTCATCGTCTTGGCCTTGATAGAACCGTCGAGCTTGCTGGCGAGCTTGCCCATGATGATCGTCGGCATCAACTGTCTCCGTGTGTCTTCGACGTGGCGGCGGCCAAAGCGGCCGCAATCAGGTCGGGCGAGGGCTCGAGAACCTGCCAGCCAGCCGCGACGAGATCGGCCCGATCCTGAGGCGACATGTGCGCGAAGGCAACCGTGATGTGTTGGTCGGGCCAGTACACATCGAGCGGGATACCATCGGGGCCCTCGGCGCCAATCATCGGCGGGACGATCCCATCCTGAGCAGCGAGCGTGGCGACGAGATCTCGTTCGGGCCCGGGTTGGGCTGCGTCGTACAGGTCCGCCCACGCACCGACGGGCCTTCCGAAGCCGGCTTCGGCGCCGACACCTGCAGCCGCGCCGACGAGGCTGGTCGTGGTCACCACCGTCGGCCAGTCGCGCAGTGCGAGTGCGTTCGACAGGCGAAGCCACGCCCGCCATGCGTCCGCGTGAGCTTCGTCGAGCACGGTGTCGCGGTCGTCGAGCACGGCCGCGACCTCCACGACGCCCGACGGGGCCATCTCGACGACCGCGGCGAACGTGCCGTTGCGGTGCAGGTGCACGCGGCGCGAGCCGGCTGCCAGATGCTCGTTGAGCAACACTGCGCGCGCGGTCGCCTGGAGCGTCGCCGTGCCTGGGACGGTTATCGGCTGTGCCCCAGCCGACAGGAACATGGGCACTGCGCGAGCGACCTTGCTCACGGCGTCAGGTTCGGGTGACGCCACCCACTCGAGTAGCCATTCGACCGGTCCCCTGCCGAGGCGTCGGTAGGCCTCTGGCGGTGCCTGGAAGGGCGCCAAATTCATCAGACTGCCGGCCAGATCCGGTTTGTACCATCTCGGCGCGTTGGCGGTGCCGTCCGTCGTAGCCTGGACATCCTGAAGCGTGATACCCAAGACAACGAGTCCTGCGTTCCGCAGGTTCGCGCGCTTGTCAGCGTCGTCAGCAAGCCGGTTGACGGCTGCAGTCGCGTGGTAGGCGCGCCCGTCGGTGAAGATCGCGACGGCGGGGACGTTCATGTCGTTCGTGTCAAGCAAGAAGTCGGGCCGCGCATTGCCGACGTTGGCCTGCGGTGTGAGCGTCCAGTGGCGGTGGGTCCCGGGCAACGTGAAGCGAACAATGTTGCCGGCGGGGCCTGGCACCTCGGTCACAGCGGCGCCGTTCCTCCGCAGCCGGCCGACGAACAATCGGTGGAAGGCGCGTTCCAGATGCGATTCTGGCTCCTCGTGTGGCGGCACCTCGGTCACGGTCCAGGTCGTCCCCTCAGCGGTCTCAGCCTCGTCGGTCAAGCCGAGCAACGTACGCAGATGCCGGTCGGCGGACGCCCGGGAAACTCGGCGGACGGCACCAGGAGCGATGAACGGCAGTAGGCATCGGTGGCAGGCCAGGCGTTCCTCGTGGCGGCACTCGCAGTCACGGACCCGGTTCCACGCCAGGACGAGTAGCTCGCGCAGACGTTCGGGGTCGGCGGTGTCGGCAAGGTAGCCAGTACCACCGGGCACGGCGTCGTGCAGCAGGATCGCGTCATGGTTGTCCGAGCCGTCGGACTGTGTCGGATCGACCACGTGCTCGACCAAGATGTGGTCGGGGTGACCGCCCATCTGTTCCCGCAGGCCGAGCAGTAGTGCTGCGGAAATGCTCGGCACGGCGAAGTCATCGCCGAGGCTCATTCCGCGAGGCAGCCGAATCAGGAGCCCTTGCGTACGCAGCGACCTGGACAACGCGATCGTGCTGGTCACCTCAACGGGAGAGGTGCGGTGGGGGCACCACGGCCGATGCTCATGAACTCGGTTGCGCCCGGCCTCCGAATCCTTCTTGCCACAGCCGGAGCAGACGCGAAACAGCGTGCCCTGCCGTTCGTGGCCTGCGATGGTACGCGTCGCGCCGTGCCCCGGCAGGCCCATGTTGATCCACCGGAGGTCGACCGAGCGCAGGTACGTGCAGCCCATCCCGGAACCCTCGACAAACCATCGGCGTCCGACATGCGCAGGGTCGACGTCGGCGGCGGTGACGATCTGGAAGGATGCGTGGCCACGCTCGTCCCGACGGTCGGAGATCGCCACCTCGTCCCGGCGGACCTCGGCGGAGACGCGGGTCATTTCGACCACGTTGAGCCGTTGGCCGGTGTCGCTGATACTCGTGTCACCACACCGGAGACAGGACGACACTTGTCGCTCTTGGCCAGACTCCATGAGGTCGGCGGCGTATCCGCAGGAGGGGCAGAACGCCCAGGTCCGGATCGAGGCTCCGTCGAGGCCAAGGTCGACCGCATCGATCTCGATCTCCCAGCCGCGGGCGTAGAACGTCGCACCAGGTGCGAACTCCCGCAGCGCCTGCGCGGAGCCTCGCTGGAATTGCGCACTGTCGTACGCGTACGTTCCGGTGTCGGGATCTGTCCAGGAAAGGCCGACGTCGAGGGTGACGCTGTCGTCGAGCAGCGTGTAGTTGGGAAGAAGCCCGTACTCCTCGAGCACGCTGATCCAGTAGACACTGCGCAGATGTGCGAGCTGCCCAGCAGTGAGCTTTCGAGTCGACTGCGCGGAGCGCAGCGCCTGCTTGTCGTCGTCCGCCGCTGCGGGAGAAGCCACGCGCGCCTCGAGGTCCGGCAGAAGCGCCGTGATGGCAGCCTGTCGCTCTTCCAACGTCTTGACGGTGTTCTGCCAACGGCGGCTGGCCGTCTCCACATGTTTGGCAAAGCTGCTCGTTCGGGGCCCTTGGACCGGGCGCAACCACTCCCGCAGTCCGCTCAGCACTTCCGCTGGCAGATCCTCGAAGGTGGCGGTGAACCGAGGGAGCTGTTCGTCGGCATGCTGTTCGGCGTTCAGTACAAGATCGCCGAGGAACGTCCCCGGAGAATACGACCCGATCGCTCCGGAGGCCTTTTTCGGATGACGACGGCCAGTGTCGCGGGCGAAACCGTCCATCAGATAGGCCGTGTACTGCCGGCGCAGGATCTCCTCCGCGGCCAGGTATGTCGCCGGCGGCCGGACTTCACCGTCGATGACTGACAGCGGATCGCCTAGCTTGGGGAGTTGTTCGCCTCGCCCCGTCACGAACGCCAGGTTGAGCGCGTTGCCGGTCAGTCGGCCTGCCCGGCCGACGCGCTGCAAATACGAGGCGACCGTCCGTGGCAGCGAGGCGAGGAACACCGCCGACAGATCGCCGATGTCTATACCCATCTCGAGCGTGGGCGTCGCCACCAGCACGTTGGGCGCCTGCGGACTCGTGACGGCATCGCGGAACGCGTCCTCATAAGCACGGCGGGTCTCGTCGTCGAGCAGGCTGGTGTGCTCGCGGGCCACAACGCGGCGCATGTCGGGCGAGGCGTACAACCGCTGGTAGAAGTTGTCCGCGAGGGCCTCACGTTGGAGCCGGCCACGACAACGCACGTACAGGCACGGCGCGCCGGTGAGCTGGTCGACTGTCGCGGTCGAGCCGGGCGTGGTGGCGCGGCACGTATCGCACACGAGTAGATGGCGGCCCTCGGCCAGGTCGGCCTCGTTCGTAGGAGCCACGACGATTGCCGATGGCGGGATCGCGTAGACGGTCGCGCCCGACACGCTAGCCGTCGTCGTGAGGACGCCGTCGCGGCCAAGCCGGTCGAGCAGGAGCCGGGCGAGGCGTCCGCCGTCGAGCGGGGAGACATCAAGGACGCGCGAAGTCCAACGGGCATACCAAGACTGCGCCGAGGTGACCGCGTCGAGCCCGTCGCGAGAAGGGCTTCCCGACCCGCCGACCCGCGGGTACGCAGGCGCCGGCCGGTCCCGGGGAAACGCGGGCATACCGTCGCTGCGCGGGCGTCCACCCCAGATGGACCAGCGGTTGCCATCGTTGACGCGGTACTGATCGAACCACGGATGGTCGATTGCACCCGTGGCGCGAAGCCGGTCGAGGACGCCCCGAACCCACTGCACCAGGGTCCTCTCACCGATCTCAGCGGAGTCCAGCTTGGCCTGCCACGACGTGCCCTGCAGTGCGGCGCGCGCGACGCCCGCCATGCGTGGCGGCTGACCTGCCTCGACCTCGACCGCCACGGCGCCGGTCAACTCCAACGTGCGGCCCGTGCGTGAATTGAGCCCGAACTCGAGCGCTGCGTCGAGTGCCAGCCGCTTCCGAACCCGTGCTCGGACGGAAGGGCGGACGGATCGCAGTGTCTTCGCGCCCCAGAACTCGGTGAAGGATTCACGGTCGGCGCAGTCGGGAGCGAGAATGCGGTACCGCGCGAATTGATCGTCGCCCGCCTGCCGGATCACCTCGTCAACGAGCGCGTCGAGCGTGAGCGCCCCGTCCTCGATCGCCGCGCGCAAGGTACCGCGCAACGAGAGCGTGTGCGAGCGGGCCTGCACAAAGCCGGCTCGGTGCGCGGCGTCCTGCACCGAGTCGGTGAAGACCAGCGCCTTCTTCTCTCCGGCGTCAAGGGTCGGGGAGCCAAAAAGCGTCGACAGCGACACCGACAGCAGCGTGGCGATCGCGCTACCGAGGAACCGGATGCCGTCCTGCTGTCCGCAAGAAGGACAGGTGTCGTTCCGACTCAGCTCGTCGCTGTCGGCACCGACGTTGGTGAGCACCGGAATGATCCAGCCGTCTCGCAGGTCGGGCTCGTCCTCGGCTGCATCGGCGAGTAGCTCGCGGTTGCGAACTGAGAACCACATCAGCCCCTCGACGCGCTCGTCCTGTTCGAGACGGGCCGCCGCCTCGGCCGGCGCGTACAGCAGCGGGCGGAAGCGACCCTCCCGCGCCGCGTGGTTGCGTCGGATCCGGTCGTCGTCGACGGCCAAGCTGTTGCCAACGGGTGCGAGCCCAATGCCCCAGCCTGAACGGCCACAGTGACGGCAGAAAGTGGCCGGGAACGATGGTCGGACATCTTCGGCGTTGTCCCCAGCGACCGGTGGGCCGTCATCACTCCACCGGAACTGTGTGGTAGCGGCAGCCGCCCGGTCGATGCGGGTCAGTTCTCGAATCCACAGGTGCACGTCAACCGACAGTGCATCCCGCCCGGCGACCGCACGGACGTGACTGAGCATAGCCAGGACGTGCGACAGGAACGTCTCAGCCTCGGAGGCGCTGCCGGCACCGTGGGCAAGGACGAGCGCCGCGAGGGTTTCCAGTGCAACGGCGTGCTCAGCCTCCTGCGCAAGATCCTGCACAAGCGGGTGGGCACGGCACAGCGCTGACAGCAGCTCGGGCGTGGCGTCATCGAATCGGCTGGGGTCCACCCCGTACAGCACCCCGAGGGCCGTTTGGGCGACTTGGTCGCCGCTCGGTTCGTGCCCGAGCGGCGCGATGGCGTCAAGAGCGGCAGTCACGACGAAGGGGCCCATCTCGACCGGCGTGAAACCGGCCGCCCCGACCGTCTCCGCTGCGCCGTCGGCCCACTCCTGCAGGCTGAGTCGGGTCTCGGTGACCACGGCCTCCGAGTCGAAGCGCTCCCCGAATACTGTATGGGCGAAGTCGAGCATGACCGTCGGGTCGCCCTTGTCGCCGAGCGTCGCCGATGTGGCAACTGGGGTGATCAGCCCTAATGGCCGGGAGCGGGCCAGGTCGTTGAGGCGAGAATCGTCCTCACTCCAGTGGGTCTTGAGCGCCAGCCCGAGACGGCGAAGCAGCATTGCCACGTCGGTACCCTGCGCGCCGTCGTACGTGTGAAACTCGTCGAGAACGAGGTATCGCAGGCTCGTCGCCGACTGCCGCCACAGGTCCTGGTCCTCCGCGCGCAGGAGCAGCTGGTCGAGCATCTTGTAATTGGTGAGCAGGATGTCCGGTGCGGTGTCTCGAATGATCGCGCGGTCCGTGATCAGCCCTTCCGACGTCACCGCCGCCCGCGTCGCCCCGGCCTGCCCAGTGTAAAGGGCTGCGGTGATGCCGGCTAGCTCGGCATGGGTCGTGAGCAGCTTCGTCAGACGCGCAGCCTGGTCGTTGGCAAGCGCGTTCATCGGGTACATGATCAACGCCTTCGTGCCGGTCACGCCCTCGCGGCGTGCGCCCAGCACGTGGTTGAGGATCGGGTAGAGGAAAGACTCGGTCTTACCCGAGCCGGTGCCCGTTGTGACCAGTGTCGGCAACGGACGGCGCGGAGCCCCGCCCACCGACGATGCGAGTCGCGAGAAGGCTGCGGCCTGGTGCCCGTACGGCGGGAAACCCTCGTACCACTCCAGTGAATCTCGCCAGCTCTCGTCGGCCGAGCGGAATGGCAGGCGCAGCCGCACGTATGGACCCTTGAACATGCCCGAGTCCGGATCGGATAGGAACCGATCCAGCCCGTCGCGAGCGTCACCGTCCGTCAGCCCGAACGTCGTCGTCAGATAGTCGATCAGGCTGTGGCGAATGCTTTCGGCTTGGAGCGTCGGGAGCAGCTCGCTCACGAACGCTCCTTCAGGAGCCGCTCGAAGTAGGCATACGCTTGGCGCATGTCCGCCTCCCGGTCTAGCGACACAAACGGCAGCTTGTAGGTGTATGTACTTCCCGTCTGGTTGGTCGCGGTGCGCTCGTCTGCGGTGATCCGGTCGCCTTTCTTTCGCCACATGGCCAGCACCGAATTTGGAACCAGCCGACCGTTGGCGTCGTAGACGTGGACATTGCGGTCGTAACCGTGGAGGACAGCGAACTGGGTCCTGTAAATCGTGCAAAGCTCGTCCGCGGTTAGGCCGAGCATCAGTGATACGAGAGCATCGATCTCTAAGAGTGCCTGGCGGCGATCGGCTGCAATTCGAAGTGGAGTGTCTCCCGTCCAATCGAGACCTACTCGGCCGATGGGTGCGCGGCGGAGGTGTTCGAAGCCTCCTGTCCACCTATCGTGTTGAAAAGACTCCATATAGCAGCTGCGCCATAGCTGGGAGTAGGCGGACGTGATGCAGTTGAGGCGAAGAACTCGCAAGATTGCATTGTCGCGAAGTGGCGAGCTGGATCCGGGCCACGGCAGTCGTTCAACGGAAGCTGCACGAATGTCGCTTTTGGGAACGGCTCGCGTAAGGAAGTCGCTGACCAGTGAACCTAGGGTTGCCTGAACAATCAGAAGGTCCTCGAGCTTGCCCGTTGGGTGGCCGGCTGAGAAAATTCCATCGACGTGGGCAGCGCCTGGCGGAATTAGAGCTGGGATTAGAGTTCGTTCACCGGTATTCGCCGCCATTTTACGCCAGGCGATTCGGTAGAATTCGCGCGCTGAACGTACGGGATCGGCATCCCAATGCGTGTAGGCTCTGTCGTACTCCTGGCGATTGCCGCCAGGCTTGTATGCTGTGACTGGTACGGCGTCCACTGCCAAGTCTTCAAGATGGACTGACGACCAATCGGTGTTGTGCAGCATGGTTTTGTTGGGCGCTTTATATATTGGCGTCGCCACGAATAGATGAGGTCCTTGGAGTATTGCATCGCGCCAGGACTCGGGACGCCCCCAGTCGACGACGAAGCGCCCGGCCTTTCGGTCTCGAGTTTCGTCCCACCCGCGCGAATAGTTTAGCTGAAGTTGTTTGATCCGCCTAGCTTTTGCAAGTTTGTCGAGGACTGTTGCCGTGGATTTGTTGATTGTGTACACCATTCTGGAATGGTAAACGGGGGTGCCTTCTTCCTCCAGAAGGGCGTGCCAAGTTCTTAATGTTTCGTCTGTGACGATCGATATACGCCGGCCGTGTGGCCGTAGGTCCCATCTGTCATTCTCGTCCTTAAACCCGGGCTCTGCTCCCTGCCCATCGTGTGAAAGTGACCTGAATGCAGTGTCGGGGTGATACATGGAAACGCCGTTTATGAAGCGTGGCGTAGTTCGCGGTTCCCCATAAATGTTAACGCCGTAATGCTTCTGGTGCTGGATATCGAAAAGCTCAAGCTCGTTAATGAATTCCCAATGCCTCCGAAGTCGGAGATAGGTTGCTTCCCGAAGGTGCCCCGCTCTGTCGTCTGTAAAATGGGATTCGAGGTGGATTAGTCCAACCATTCCGCGTTTCGAGGCGTGGCGCCAGGTCGCTTCCATGAAGCAGCGGTAAAGATCGGGTTGAAGTCCTTCGAGGTGAGGAAAGTTCTGGACTGCTCCAGCGAACCCGATTGTTGCTGAGGTGGTTGCTATTCCTTCCGTTGCGTATTCCAGCGCCCTAGAGTCGGTCCATGCTTCGTCCAGCCTGGCCGCCCTGGCAGCCTGTGACGGGCGCTCGGAAAGCTTCCACCAGGGATCGCTCTCTGCCAGCAGAGCCTCAAAGTCAGTACGCGGCCTCACCCACGGTGGATTGCCAACCTGCAAGTCGAAGCCGCCGCTTATGAAAATGGGAGCGAAGTCTAGCGTCCAATGAAAGAAGCCTTCGCGCTCTGCGATGGCCTCACACACGCGCAACCATGGATGTGCCCTGAGCGTCGCATCGATGGACATGCAACCAGCGAGCGTTAGATCCAGGCCTTCGTAGGTGTTCAGATCATTCCAACTCATTGACGCGCCGAACGTAAGCTGATCCTCGGGTGCACGGTGCTTGCCCGCATGGACGCCGACAAGCTTACGCATGGCCTGAATCCACTGGTCCAGGTCTGGGGGAGTCACTGTATCGGCTGGCTGGCCCGCTACATCCTCGATGAACGCTTCAGAGACTGGCCAATACCACAGAGCGCACCATGCATCCATTACCCGACGCAAACGCCGATAGGCGCCTGCGGTATCAGCAAGAGCAGCCTCGATCTCGCCCCGCTGAACCCTACCGCCGACATGCAGTTCGTCGGCGTGCCACACTGGAATGGACCGACGAATCTCAGAATCTGCGATATCGAGTCGCTTCGCCGCAATTTGCCACAGCTTCTCGACCCGCAAAGCTAGATCAGCAAGCGCCTCAACCTGCTTGCGTGTCGGCTTTGTGTTTAAAGTCCTGCGCCAGGCTCTAAGGCGTCTCCGTGACTCGGGATAAAGGCTCTTGACCTCCTTGGCCTCGTTGACCTCTTCGGACGAGCCCCATCCGGTTGAAGGCAATAGAAAGTGGTGGATGCCGTCGCTGGCGACCCGTTCGGACTTGATATCTTCGATGAGTGAAATCAGCCGAACGTCTTTGGGAATGTCGCTGAGCCAGGACTTGTTGCCGACCTGGCTACGCGAGTACACCGCCCGGCGCGCACCGACGAGAGAGTTGCCACGCCGGAGGTGTAGGCCGAACCACGGCGCTGACAGGCCTTCAACCATGGTGTCGAGCCAGAGCGAGATCTCCGCTAGCTCGACCGCGGTGGCGTTGAGGTCCACGCCGTACACGTTGTGCAGGGCGATGTACGCCTTGACCTCTTGGAGCCGGCGGGGGTACTCGTCCGGGTCGATGCGGACCTTCAACTCATCCTGGCGGCGCTTGAGGTACTGCTCGGCGAGCTGCCGCACCGCCTCGATGGCGAACGCGCCCGACCCGAGCGCCGGCTCGCAAACGCTCATCTCGAGGATCTCGGCCGCGGTGGTGGTGTGGCCGTCCTGGTCGAGCAGTTCGTCGAGGGCCTGCCCGACGGTGAAGCGGGTCAGCACCTCGGGGGTGTAGTACGACGCGGACTGTTGGCGTTCGCGGCCTGCGAGGCGGAACACGAACGAGCCCTGCGGGTGGAACACCGGCTTCGATTCACCGGTTCGCTCGTCGATCATCTTCACGAAGTCGGCAGCGGCGATGCTGTCGGAGCGGTCGGTGGGGACGACCCACGAGCCCTTGGAGGCGTCGCCGTTCTTAGCCACCTCGTACAGGTCTGTCTCAGCGAAAAAGCCGGTAAACGACATGAGACCCTCGTAGACCGCGCCGAGCTGGTTGATACCCAGCTCCGCGTACGAGATGTAGCCCCGGTCCTTGCCCTGCGACTCTTTGCTGAGCAGCAGGTGGGCGAGCACCTTCTGTAGCGCCGAGTTGCTCAGGCCGACCGCGTCGATGTGCGCCGTTGCCTTGGGCAGGAAGAGATCGGCGTGCAGCGGATTGAACGTCAGTCCCTCAGCGAGATCCGAACCAGCTTCCTTCTCGATGGCACGCTGCCGCGAGCCCCCGTTCACCAGCTCGAACAGGATGCACAGGGAGTCGTACAAGTGGGTGCCGCTCTGCGCGCGGGGGGTTGCGAGTTCGACCTGTGCCAGCTCTCGCAGCCGGTCGAGGCTGTAGCCCTGGTCGTACTCGGGCGTACCGGCCGGCAGGATGCGTAGCTCCGGCGACGCCTCGGCGTACAGGAGGAACAGGATGCGGTATAGGAATCGCAGCGACTGTTGCGCGAGCGGGTGTGACTCATTCGTCGGGAGCGGCTCGAGGCCTTTCTCCCGACGACGCTTAACCACCTCGTTGGCGATGATTTCGATGGACAGCCGAACGCCGTCGCGAAGATCCTTCGAGACACCTGCCGCTCCGCCCAGTCGGCACCGACCACCCGCGCGACCTCGGGGCTGTGTCGGTGACGTCGTAGGACCAGCCGTCGCATCTCGTCCGGACGAAGCGTGCCGTCCGCCCGCACGGCGGAGGGGTCGAGCAGCCGGATCAGCTCGGCAAAGGACTCTGCACGTCCGTTATGGGGAGTGGCTGAGGCCAGGATCAGGGCCTCGGTGTTGCGCGCCAGGAGCCGGGCCAGGCGGTTGTTCAGCGTCGCAACGTTGGAGAGGTTGTGCGACTCGTCGATGACGACAGCGTCCCAGCGCTGCTTACGCAGGCTCGCGACGTACCGATCCGACTTGAGCGTGTCGATCGAGATGATCGCGCGCTTATAGTACGTGAACGGGTTGCGCGTCGCTGGCAGTTTCTGCCGAACGCGCTGGATGCCAGCCGAATCCAGCCGAACGAACGGCAACGCGAACCGCGTCCACAACTCGTGCTGCATCTGCTCCAGCACGTGCCGAGGCGTTACCACGAGGACCCGATCGCCACGTCCCCGGCGGACCAGTTCCGACAGGATCATACCGATCTCGAGCGTCTTGCCGAGGCCGACCGCGTCGGCGAGCAGGAGCCGAGGCCGCAGGTTTTCCGGGTCGAGCGCCTGCTGGACCGCGGACTGCTGGTAGCTCAACGGGTCGGCGAGTCCTCGGGTCGCCACCGACAGGGTCCGCTCGCCTAAGGGCACGGCGGTCTTGCGAATCGTCGACTCCAGCCACAGCCGCGCCGTTCGGTACCTCGGGCTGCTGTCGGCCACCACGCGTGCCTGTGCCGGCTCCAAAGGCTTCACGTCGTCGAGTCCATCGTAGAAGGAGGCGGTCGTATCGCGGACCAGTTCACTCAGGCCCCGAACGTGGACCAGTGTGCCGTCGGCGGTCTCCTCGGTCGCCCGGACGAGCCACTCCTCGTCGCGGACGACGACGACCGAACCCGGAGCGAGCGCCGTCCGGGCATCGGGCTTCGTTGCCGTCACAGATGCGTACTCCGTTTCGGTGCGTTACTGCAGGTTACGGCGCTGGTCGGACGGAGCCTAGCCCAGCTGATCTTTTCGGCACTTCGCCGGATAGGTTGAAGGAATGGACCGAGAGTCCGGCTTGCCATTGCCGCTCGACGCTGCAACCGCGGCGCGGTTGCAGCGCCAGCGTCGAGCTTCCACGAAGCCTGAACTAGCGCTGCGCCGTGAGCTGCACCGCCGGGGATTAAGGTTTCGGGTCAACCATCCAGGTCTGCCCGGCCGGCCAGACCTCGCGTTCACTCGCGCGAAAGTCGCGGTTTTCGTTGACGGTTGTTTCTGGCACTGCTGTCCCGAGCACGGCACCATCCCTCGCAATAACCGTGACTGGTGGCGAGCCAAGCTCGACCGCAACGTCGCCCGTGACCGCGCCAAGGATGTAGCTTTGGCCGACCTGGGCTGGGTGGTTCTCCACGTCTGGGAGCACGAGGCACCCGACGCCGCCGCCGACCGTGTCGAGGTCGAGTGGCGGCGTCGAGCTACTTGATCATCTGACCGGCGCACGAAGGTAGCCGTTCTGGCCGAACAGCACACCACGGTCGAGGAACCGATTGAAGAAGCGGCACGACGGTTCGCCTAGGTGCACACAGGCGCTGCAGGCCCCGCTGCCGCGGTTGCAACCGGGATCCAACGGGCAGCGGTGTTCGGCGTCAACGAAGTTGTCGAACAGGTCGTCGAGGTTGGACTCGAACACGGCCTGCATCCCGCCGAGCACGAAGTCGCCACGCGCCGAGGCGTACACAAAAAAGCCCAGGTGGGCCGGCACGAGGTACTCACTGAGCGCATCCCGTTCGATGCCGGAGAAGACAGCGGCCTGCCGGATGAACCTGTGCGCGTACGTGTGGACGAGCTTGAGCAGGTCTGTGCCGACAGACTCGACGGACGGGTCGTCACGCTTGGACGGCACCACCGCCGACTGGAGGATCGCGACCCGTGCAGCGATCGGGTCGTCGCTCCCAGACGTCCACCCCGCCAGTGGGTGACCACGGTTCAGCAGCCAGGATGCGACGCGCATCGGATCCAGGCGGATCAGAAATGCCTCAGTTTCGGCCAGGTTGCCGTATAGCCGGTACCCGCCCTTCTTGCGGCGGAAGGGCATCAGCCGGCATTTCGACGGATCGTCCTCGCCACGGGTGTAGCCGTACATCGCGTTCAACACGGGAAAGCGATCCACAAGGTCCAAGCCGTTGACACCCGCCCGAGCGAGTGCCGCCGGATACCTGGTCTGGTACCGCACGTCGAGCGCATCGCCCGGCGTGGCGCCGCGAAGCGCCGTCGTCGGCATCCGACTTTCGGCCAGCGCCATCGCAATGTCGACCGCCTCTCGCTCGGCCTCTTCCCGTCGTTCCGCCGACAGTCGATCGATCGGATGGTCGCCCGGCTTGGCGAGTCCGCCTTGCGCCGCCGTGCCCGCCGCCGCCATCTCTGCCATCTCGCGCGGTATGCCACCATTGACGAGCTGCTCGATCAGCTCCTCGAGCGTCGGCGCGGCCTTCACGTCTGCTGGACGATTCACTGTCAGGCCCTCGACAGTCCAGATCAGTGCCTTCCGACCGCCGCCGGCGAGCTTGAGCCCTTCTCGGTGTTCTGGTCGAGGAGGGTTGATCAACACCATGCTGCGGGGGGTGTAGACCGTACGGGCCTTGTGCACGTTCCAGCGGACCTGGCCGTCGCCGCAGACGCATTTCTTGAAGCCCAGTCCCCGCATGATCTCGTTGCCGCACACTGGGCAGACGAAGGAGATGTCGGCAGCCTTCGCGCTCTTGGGGATGACGACCTTCACGTCGTCGTGCGCGGTGCACCGGCGAATCCACGGTTCGGTGATCGCGCCACAGTCGTGGATGCCGACGAAGTGTAGCTGTCCCCACTTGCGCTGGCCGCACTTACAGGGCCGGTCGATCGACTTGCCGATACGTTTGCAGACCCGGCACAGCCACACCTGCGGGTAGCGCTCGACCGTGACGCCTCGGCGCTCGTCGAGCTCGACGATCTCGAGCGGTGCTCTGTGCAACAGATCGTTGCCCACCCCACCGTCGGTACCATGGGCGATCCATGCACCCACCTCGCGGAACAGGTGCCTGCGCACAAGGTCGACGTCAACCTGGATGGGGCTGGGCGCCGACCACTCGGCGACACGGTAGACGTCGCCCCGCAGGTCGACCGTCTGGTCCGGCAGGAAGGTGCGCAGGATCTGGCTGCCGCTTCGGGATCCAAGAACAGTCATCTCTCCGCCTGTCAGTCGTGGATAGGAGCGCTGGCCTCGACGTCGCGGAGGCTTCTCATCGGGGAGTGGGGACCGAGGTCACCGATGTACTTGGCCTTGGTCGCGGGATCCTCAAGGTCGGCGAACCACGCTTGAATCCATGTGGCAATCTGCTCGAGATGTACGGAGTCCTCGGCCCCTTCCAAATTGAGGACAGCTGCGACGGCCTCGGTCTCGAGCGCGGGCGTTAGTCCGGCGTTGCGGGCGTAGTTTCGGAGATTCGCCGGTGTGCTCAGCCGCTGGCCGCTCTTCGGTTCACGGATCATCAGCGTCCGGGCGTTTACGATCCCCGGAATCGTGAGGTCGAGGACTCGGCGGCTCCGCCGGGTGATCGGGATGGCGTCAACGAAGCGGTCACCCTGGCGAACGTACTGCTTGAAGTGGCGAAACGTCTGGGCATCTCGCTCTCGGCCGATCTTGTGAAGCACGTACACTAGGCCCGGGAATCTACGTCCGACCCGGGCAGTGGTCTGGATGAACTCGGCGGTCGTCAGGGGCAGACCCAGCATCACCATCGTGTTGAGCCGGTCGACGTCTACGCCGTGGGAAAGCATCGAGCTGGCGGCTACGACGTGGATGCGCTCGGCGAAGTCTTCCTCGGGTTTGTCGAGTCTCTCGAGGATCGCGCGGACGTCGTCGAATTCGGTCTGACCTGTAAGCTGCTCGACGTTGATGCCTTCTACGGTGTTGTTGCTGCCGAGGCTCCGTCCGGCGGCCTCGACGTCGTAGAGCGTTGTGCCGTAGACGACGTCGGTGCCGTAGAGACTGATCAATAGCGGTGCGTGCGTCGGATCGACGCCGGCTTCCTGGCACACCTTCGCCGGGTCGGCCACAAGCTCCCGCACGCATCGCTGCAGGGCGTCAAGGGTGCGGTCGCTGACGTGCTCCAATGTGACGCCGCGCGGGGCGACGGCCACGAACCGGCGGAGCGGCTTCGTGGTCGGCGCAGTCCAGAACGATTCACCCGCGCGGGGGCCCGGCTGCGGAAACACGCGACCCGTCCGCTGATAGAGCACGTCGACCTGTCGGTCGTATCCGGTCAGGGTTGCGCTACTGGCCACAATCTTCGCTCGGGTGCCGCACAGTTCTAGCTGCAGGTGATCGAGCAGGCTTTCGTAGTGCGAGTCGACCGCGCCGAGACTATCCCGGAGCAGGTGCAGCTCGTCCTGCAGCCGGAGCGACGGCGCGAACCGCTTCGCATCCATCTCTATCGGCAGCGGCTTCACCGTGCCCTGACAGTCGGGCACCAGGCAGCCGTTGGGCGCTTTCGACCGCTCGGCGTAGGTGAAGCCGTGCCACTCCACCGAACACACTTTTCGTGGCGGTCCGACGAGGCCACGCATGGCCTGTTGCAGGCCGATGGACGCGGCCTTGTCCAGGGTGCCAACCACGACCGTCGGCAGGAAGCGAAACACCTCCTGGTCGACCACGTACATGGGTAGTGATCGGCCATATGTCGTGCAGGCCTGGTTGGTGCAGCGGTGCTCGAGCATCCACTTCTTGCGGTCGAAACGCATCTGCAGCTCCGGGTCCCGGCAGAACGGGCAGTGCAGCAGCACGCGGTACTTGTCCGGCATTCCAGGACTCGCCGGCGTGATTTCGTCGCCCTCGGATTTGGGAACGATCTTGTTCGGGGTTCCCGCCTGGCCCACGAGGAAGCCGAGGCTGAACGGGGCGCCCTTGATGCTCTCTTCCTTGCGAACCATCTCGGCGCCTGCCAACGCGTCGGCAAACCGTTGCGTCTGCTGCAGGCTCAGCAGCCGAAGCGGGAACCGCGACCAGGCGGTGACACCTACGGTCTTGCCGGTGAGGCGATCGAAGAACGCCGCTGTCAACAGAAGCCCGAGGTAGGTTTCGGTCTTGCCGCCACCCGTGGCGAACCACACCGTGTCGACGTACCGGGCCTCGTCGTCCGCCTTGACGAGGAACCGCACGGCGGACAGAAGGAAGCCGACCTGGAACGGTCGCCAAGCAGCGTAACCGCGCCCTTCGGCGCTGCGGGCAATCGCCTTGTTCATCAATTGGAACGCGCGCAGCACCTCCGGGCGGGTCTGGAGGATCTCGAGGCCGGTCTCGAGACGCTTCAACTCCGCGAAGACCTCTGCCGCGGACTTGTCGGCTTCAGCGCGCATGTCAGCCGTCCAGCCCTCGGCCGCCTGCCGTGCGTCCAACGCCTCTGGCGACCAGTGGGCGTGATCATAGATCGCCAGCGCGTTGACGAGTGCATCGAGCTGAGGAAGAGGGTCGTGCGCCAGGGTCAGGAAGGCTAGGTCAGGCGGTGTGCTATCCCCGATCCAGTAGGTCGGACGAAACGTCTGCACCATCACGGTGTCCGTGGTGCGGAATACCCCCGTCTCCGGCACCTCGACGCCGACGTTCACACCGTATGCCGGCACGTCGCGGTCGTAGCGGAAGCTGTCCGGCAACGCTTCCAGTTGGAAAGGCGCCGTTGGAAGGCCGCCCACCTCCAGCTGGGTTTCGTACAGATGGGAGTCGGTCAGCCCGGGCGCCTTCTCAGGACTGGTGTTGACCAGCTGTACCACCAGCTCGGTCTCCTTGTGCCAGTCCTCGACCTCGACCCGGACCTCGGCCCGCAGGCCGGGAGCGCCGATCGCCGCTAATGCATCCTGGAGCTGTTTGCTGCCAAAAACGCCACCCGCGGTGTCCACCAGGACCGAGACGGTCTCCTCGACAAGGTCACTGCGCCACCAGCGCCGCTCCGGGTCGGGCCCATTCTTGGGGTCCTGCACCCAGGCTCGTGCTCGAACCGTCACCGTCATCGACCACGGTGAGGGGCCCGCTGGTCGTAGTCGAATGCCGATTGCGCAAGGGTCCAGCCTTTCCGACCGCTCGTCGGCGGCGCCGTTCTGCACCTCGTCCTCGCAGGCGAGCCGACCCAGCCAGAACGTCCCCGACGGCGCGACCTCCAGCCGATCCAGCGCGTCACCGCGACCCGCGGCGACCACCCGCCGGTCGAGCCAGGCGACGAATGCTTCGCATGCCTCCTCCGCTGACTGGTTCGACGTGCCGGTCATGACGCCTCCCTCTTCACGGATCTACCGGACCAGCCGGCCTTCGAATCGTCGATCAGGTACGACCGCAAGGCGGCGAACTCCTTGCTCTCCTGAAGTGTGGTCATCGCCTTCGCCTGGATCTGACGGATCCGCTCACGGGTGACGCCAAAGACGAGACCGATGCTGTCCAGGGTCTCCTCGTCGCCTGTATCGAGGCCGAACCTTTTTTCGATGACATGGACTGCCCGCAGCGGCACTGTCGATCTCAGTACATGATCCAGGTCACTGCGGAGCATCTCATGGAGGACGACCTCCGCCGGATCGGTCCGCGCGTCGCGCTCCTCTTCGCGAGCAAGCACGTCCGAGAGACGTAGGTCGCCCTCGTTCCCGAGAAACTCGTCGATACTGCGAAGCGGCCGCATGAGGTCCAGTGCCGATTGAACCGCGCCTGCTTCGTAGCCCGTGGCATCGGCAATTTCGGCTGAAGTCGGTTCTCTGCCCAGTCGAGCCTCGAGCTTCGAGGCAGTCCACCTGACTTTCTGGATCTTCTCGTGAAGGTGAACGGGTACTCGGATCGTTCGGCCTCGGTCAGCGATGCCCCGCTCGATTGCCTGTCTGATCCACCATGTTGCGTACGTGGAGAACTTGAAACCCTTCGACCCGTCGAACTTGTCTGCAGCACGCATCAGACCCAAGTTGCCGTCCTGGATGCGGTCTGCGAACTCCACGCCGCTGGCGTCGTAGTGCCGAGCCCTCGCTATCGACACCACGAGTCGCAGGTTCGCACAGACCAGCTCAGCATGAGCACGTTGTCCGGCCAGGACGCGAGTATGCAGGTTCTGCCGTACGTCCCGGGCAAGCACGTGTTCGGCGGCCGCTTCGAGCTCGTCTCGCGCGGCGGCACCCTGGGAGATGAGTGCCCAGAGTTCGACTTCGCGCGATGCGCTGATCAGAGAGTATCGGCCGATCGCCTCCAGATACTGACCGACCGAATCTCCGTGCAGCTCGTAGCCCTTCGGAGCGGACCGGTCTGGCCGTACATCCACAGGGTCAGCTAGCTCGACGCCGGCAGCGTCCAGGAGGTCCAGTACATCACCGTGCTGGCTGGTGGTGAGTTTGCGCTGGGTCGCCAGCAGGGCCACATCGGCACGGGTAAGGCTTCCTCCCGTCCGCATCCAGTCGCCGACAAGGTCGTCTACTGCCCGACCGACAACGTCATCCGCGTCTGACGCCGCGTGGGATATCGGTTCTTCGCCGAACATCCATGCCAGGTCGTCGTCCGGTACGTCAGTCCTGGCTTCTGTATCGCTGTCCGGCTCGAGCCCAGCCCCGGCCACCGCGATCGGGGCGGACGTGGCCGCAGCAGGCCGGTAGGCGGTGGAGTAGGTCAACGACTCTACGGATGGTGACTCAACCGCAGAGACTTCCAGGGTGTCTGGTTGGTCCTTGTGTGTCAGAAAAGCAATCAGGTCGCGGACCTCATCGCGAGTCAGGCGATGGCGGCGGACGAACTCGGCCACGACGGAATCGGTCTGACTGGTACCAGTGCAAGCCAACATCGTGCCTAGCTCGTGTAGCAGGGCCTGTGCGGCGTTCATCGGCATGCTCGCCGGGTCGTGCGCTGACACTGCCCGCGTCGCCATGACCGCCTCCTCGCTGTCGAGAAGCCCATGGTAAAGACGGGGTACGACAGAATTCGCAAATGGAACAAATGTTCGATCGTGATGGTGGCTCGGTGGAGGCCGCTGGGCCCTACGCCCGGGCAGGCGACCTCGAATTTCGTCATGGTCATCGAGCGCGGCCGCGAGCGACGTGATGCAGGCCAGGTGTCGGATGCCCTTAGGGTCAATTGATCCATTACAGTCTCACCATGGCCACCCCACCTGTCATGATCTCTGCAGTCGATCTCTTCTGTGGTGTCGGTGGACTCTCGTACGGTCTCCAGGACGCCGGCATCCACGTGGCCGCGGGCGTCGACCTCGACGGCGCCTGCGACTATCCGTACCGCACCAACGTCCGGGCCCCATTCCATACGCGCGACATCCGGAACGTAACGGTCGAAGAGCTGAACGGCATGTGGCCGAATGGGGCGATTCGCCTACTCGCCGGATGTGCGCCATGTCAGCCGTTCTCGTCGTATCGCCGCGGTGTGGACACCTCAAATGAGGTCCAGTGGTCGCTCGTTGACGAGATGCGTCGACTGGTGGAAGGTGCGCTGCCCGATGTCGTCACGATGGAGAACGTCCCTCGCATTGGAAGTGCATCGATCTTTTCGACCTTCGTCGCCCGCCTGCGCGAGCTCGAGTATCAGGTCGATTTCAAGTCGTGCTACTGCCCGTCGTACGGCGTGCCGCAACATCGTCGGCGAATGGTCCTGGTCGCGTCGCGTCTCGGTGACATCAAGGTACCCAAGGGTGCGATAGCACCTGCCAACTACGCCACGGTTCGTCAGGTCATCGGCACGTTGCCTCCCGTCGGTCATGGCGAGACCCATCCCAGCGATCGTCTTCACAAGAGCCGGACTCTCACCAAGCTCAACCTCGAACGCATCCAGCGGTCGACACCTGGCGGCACGTGGAGAGAGTGGCCCGAAGAACTGCGAGCGCCGTGCCATCGTAAGGAGACGGGCGCGACCTTCCGTAACGTCTACGCACGCATGGTCTGGGACGAACCGTCCCCGACCATCACTACTTTGGCGTACAACTTTGGCGCTGGTCGGTTCGGGCACCCTGACCAGGACCGTCCAATCACCTTGCGCGAAGCCGCCATCCTGCAAAGCTTCCCGCCGGACTACGAGTTCGCGGCTCCAGAGGATCCGGTGCAGTTCGCACCACTCGGCCGGCTCATCGGCAACGCCGTGCCGCCTCGACTCGCCGGTGCCGTCGGAAAGGCGATCGTCGAGCACGTCAGCACGGTCGTGGGACCAGTACGGAAGGTCCGACGACGTGCGACTGTTCCTGCAGCGCGCTGACAGACGTGCTGAGCGTGCGCCGAGCTACGCTCCGGCACGTTGTTGAACCGGAACAAGCCCGCTACCCGCCAGCGGGAACCCGTAGAATCCGCACGTGAATGCGGCCCACCTGGTGGTACTCGTTCACAGAGCTGCGATCCGGTGGGTACTTCGAGAGCAGCGGATGGCGTTCCCGGCCACGCGGCGAGCTGGGGTGGCCGCGCTTGATGTTGACGACGAGCTGTTTCTCTACGCGACACGCGGCTTCTGGCGGAAACCTTCGCGTGACCGCGGCCGCATCATCGGTCACGCCCGGGTGGCTGCGCCAGTGCGACGGCTGGTGGGATCTCTGGAGCTGCCTGTATGACATTCACTCTGGTTGCGAACTCATCGTTGACGGCGTCGTGCCCTACCGCGGAGGGCTGGAACTCCAACCACTCGTTGTGCAGCTGAGCGCATTCCCCAGGGCGGATGCCTGGAGTGTGAACCTTCGGCGTCCGTTGATGCGGCTTTCGGCTGGCGATCGGAACCTGGTGAACCACCGCCTGTCATCGATGCTCAAGTCGCGTGAGGAAGCGCTTGGGACCTACTCCTTCCGGACTGACGGCAGCTCTATCCCCTGACCGTGACTGTTCCGGCCGGTTGAATGCCGCTCATCGCCGCCGAGGTACGAGCGCTGCTGCCGCCTCTGCGGCGTCACGGGCCACTTGCGGCAGGACCGACGTGTACGTGTTGGCGGTCAGCACGATGGTGGAGTGGCGCAGCATGGCCTGCACGGTTTTGATGTCGGCGCCGCCGGCGAGGGCTAGGGTTGCGGCGCCGTGGCGGAGGTCGTGTAGCCGTACCGGTGGTAGGCCGGTTTCGGCGATGGCTTCCTTGAAGCGGCGGGTGACGTAGTCGGGGTGGATCATGCTGCCGTCTTCGCGGGTGAAGACGAGGCCGGTCTCGACCCAGGCCGCGTCAGCTCGCTCGCGTAGGTCGTCTTGGTGTTCGAGGTGTTCGCGGAGCAGTCGTGCGGTGATGGTGTCCAGGGCGATGGTTGCTTCGCTGCCGTCGGTCTTTGGAGCGGTGAGGTTGAGTTTCCACGCCTCGACGACGACCTGGTGCCGCACGGTCAGCGTGAGGGCGTCGACGTCCAGGTCGGCGCGGTGCAGGCCGCACGCCTCGCCGCGGCGTAGTCCGCGTAGGGCGATCAGGTGGTACATGGCGTAGAGCGGGTCGTCGATGATGTGGTCGAGGAACGCGCCGGTCTGCTCAGCGGTCCACACCATGACTGGAGACGGGATGTGGCCGGTGCGCAGCCATTCGGCGACGCGCTGGTCGGTCCAGATGAGTGGCTTTGCCGACCGTACCGGCGGCAGTTCGACGTGGGTGGCGGCGTTGTAGGTGATCATCTGGCGGCGCATGGCGGCGTTGAGCGCGGCGCGCAGGGCGGCCTGGATGCGTCGCTGTGCGGCCGGTCCGGCTGGCTTCATCGTGCGGCGGTCGCCGTCGAAGCGCTGGCCGAGGTTCAGGTCGGGGTCGGCGAGGTACGCCTGGAATGCTTCGTTGTGGGCGTTGATCGCGTCGAACATGGCGGCGACGTGTTTGCGGGTGAGGCGGACCAGTTTGATGTGGCCGAGGTGGGGCTTGAGGTACTTGCGGATGTTGTCGGCGTAGTTGCGGCGGGTCGTTTCGCGTAGTGAGCGGCGGCTGGCGAGCCACGCGTCGAGCCATTCGCCGACGGTGACGTCGTCGTGTTCGCCGTCGCTGTGTAGCAGTCGGCGGACTGTGGCGTGGTCGGGGAGGGGTTCGCGGTGGCTGATGGCGGCGGCGATGAGGTCGCCGATCCGAGTGGGGTCCTCCGGCTCGTCGGCGAGAGCGAGCAGGGTGCGGATGCGGTCGAGTTCGGTGTCGGCGTCGGCCTTGGTGGCGAAGCCGCCGCGGCGCAGCGGGCGGCGTTTGCCGTCGGCGGTGGGCGGGAGTTCGCACTGGTACTGCCAGACGCCGTGGGTCGGGTGCCATGAGCCGCCGGGGCGGCGTAGCTTCGGGCACGAGCGGCCGTACGGGCGGCCGGTGTCGGGGTTGACGCAGCTGCACCGCTTGTAGGTGGTGCCTTTCAACCATGCCTCCTCACGGGCGGTCGGATTGTCTCCATCGACGCTTCACTTCGCCCGCCGGTCAAGTCGCAGGGACCCGCGGGGTCGACGATGGCGAGGAGGTACGCGACCGCGACGCGGTAGCGGCGACCGACGCGTAGTACCGGTACGGGGAAGTCGCCGGCGGCGGCGAGGGCGTAGGCGGTGGAGCGGCCGATGCCGAGGACTGCGGCGGCGGTGGGCAGGTCGGTGACGGCGCCCAGGGCGCGGACGTCTTCGACGGTCCAGGTGGACACGGTTGTTCCCTTTCGGAGGATTGGAATCGGCTCGCGTTTCGTTGCCGAGCCGGTGACTATTGCGGGAGCGTGATCCGGCGCGGTTCGACGATCCCGAGAACTGGTCGGGCGGCTTCTACGAGCTCGACATCGAGCTGGGCCGAGCCGATTCGGTGCGCCTGCAGTCGGCGTTGACGGTGCTGTGGGCTGCCGCTGGTATCGAGGGCTGTTTCGCGGATCCTCGAATGGCAAACGGGCTGACGGTGGTACCGCTGAATGTGTCGTCACTCGAGGAGCACGGCCTGCTCGCCGGGATCGTGACGCTGCCTACCGGCCACCGTGTCGTCTGTGCCTGCACTTCGGTCGAATTCGACGACGGCCAGCAGTGGCTGACCTTGAACCTTCCGCTCGGCGCTCTCGCTCGTACCGATCGGCGTATTGGGGCGTTCCGTTCGGCGAGGATGACGGTCCTGTGTCGTTGGGCTGGCGGCATCAGCTCGACGCTTGGCTCGGTACCGTCGCTGATGCTGTCCACACGGAGGTCGGGATCGCCTGCGCGCTCATCGGGTTCGAGATCGATGCCGGGAAGGACGCCGCCTCGTTTGCGGCCGGCCTGCCTGTGGAGCGGTGGGAGGCGATCGCGTTGCCGGGCCGGGCGGCTTGGTTCATACGTCGGCCAACCGGTGAACGGGTCACGAGGCGGGTAGCTCTGCGAGGCGGTACCGGTACCAGCCGGCTTGGGCGATAGCCCACACTTCGCCGGCCGGTGACGATGAGTCGGTGCGGTGGCCGGTGGCGACCGGCACGATCGGCGGCTGGTCGGTCAGCATCCGTTGGAGGTTGCGTTCTCGAGCGGGGCTGTGGAGCCAGAACAGCACCGGCCAGACTCGGCCGAGATGGCGGGCGAGTTCGGTGTACCCGTCGAGCTTGTCGACGAGCGTGCCCAGTGGCTCGGTGCCGGTGTCGTACTCCAGGAAGAACGGCACGGTGACGCCGTCCTCGGTCCACTCGCCGTACCCGTCGGGGCGGACCCGCGGCTGGTATGCGCGCAGCACGACGGGATCGTCCGAGCGGACGAAGGCGCCGGGCCGCCGGCAGGCCGACTCCGACCACCAGGCGTCCAGTGTCGTTCCTGGATGGCTGCGGGCGTGGCCGGCGAGGTCGGTGAAGAACTGGTTGATGCCGAGCCGGTGTGCGAGGAGGTGCCCGGCGGTCCAGCGTCGTCGTTCGGTACGGGCGTGTTCGCGCCGCGGCGGGTGCTCACCGCGGGCGGCGGCGATGGTTTCGGCGCCGAGCTGGTCGATGACGTAGTGGTACGGGTAGGAGCCGCCGTCGGGCCGGTTCGGTCGGAACCGAGCGATCAGCCGTAGTTCGGTCAGGGTCCGTAGCCGTCGTTGGCAGAAGTCCAGCGACGGGAACAGCGCGTTGGCGATCTGGAACGACGTGAGCACGCCGTGGTCGTACAGCCAGCCGAGCAGGGTCCGATCCCGGGCGGTCAGGCGGACCTGGACGCGAAGGACGGGGTCATCCATGGCGCCGCCCGCCCCACCGGAGACCCCCTTCAGGAGGGTCTGTCGGAGTTGATCGGTACTTCCGTGACAGCGGCTCTGACCTGCGTCGTGAGCGCGGTGGAGGGGTCAGTCCGCGGGTCAGCTTGAAGGCTGACCCCATTGCTGACGGCAAGCGGGACGGTGGGGCTGACACCGAGACGTGTACGTCGAGCTCGGGGTGGCGAAGCGTGGTCGTGGACATGAGTCGACTCCGGGTCTTGGTCAGGGGGCTCGTGCCCTGGGGTTCGGATTGGGCTCGTCATCCCCCTATCCGGGTTTGTGAGCGCTGGCGAACACCCCCATCACTCACAGCCGCTCACAGCGCGCGTCGTCCCGCTGTGTGAGCCGGCTGTGGGCGGTTGTAAGTGGAGTGTGAGTACTTGGGCGCCGTCGTTGTGAGCGGCGTGTGCTACTTGGACGCGGCGGCTGTGAGCGCCTGTGAGCGGCAGACGGTTGACACGAGCCGGTCCGCGGCAGTGGCGGATGACCGCGCTCCGGCCGACGACATGGTCCGGTGACAAAAAGTGTCACGCATGCGGTTGTGATACCCGTGGGATGTCAACGGCATGGATCGATGTCACGACTGTCGCGCCGGCCTGTGACACGGCGCGACGTGGTGGCCCTGACAGTGGCGCGACCCAGAACTCGGCCTTGGCTGTGACACGGTGACACGGCGGTGGTCCGCCGCCGTGACAACCCCATGATCGAATGTCAATCCGCAGCTACGGGCGACCTTTACATCGATGTTCTTCTGTGGCATCGGTTGTTTGTCATTGGCGCTGTGGCATGACATCCGCGCTGGCGCCGGTGGCCCGCCGGTCACAGGGTCACGGGGTCCCTGTGAGCCCCTGTGTGCGCGACGTGAGTGCGTGACACCCGCGGCCGTGAGTGTCATGTGCGACGGACACCGCGCCGTCACGGGGCCGCAGTGTCACGAATGACATCGATCTGTGTCGTTGACATGGACATGCCCGGCCAGCATGGCGTGACACGTGACAAGCGCCGTGACCGCAGTGTCACGATGTCCGCGTCGCTGTCCGGCTATCACGCCGGCGATGCTCCTGTGCGACGGTGACAGCGTCGGCGAGCACCTCGACTGGCACGTCGAGCACCTCCGCCAGCACGGCCATCATCGTCCCGCCCGGCAGCCGCACCCCGCGCTCGTACCGCGACAACTCATGCCGGGTGATCGTCGCCCGCCCGGACACCGAGCAGACCCGATCGGCCGGATCCCGCTGACTCAGCCCGAGCGTCCGGCGACGGTTGGCAACGAGCACACCGAAGTCGCTCACAGCGGCGGTACTGCTGATGATTTGCTGCATCGACGCTCCCGGTAAGTCGGTGGACGTCGATCAACGCTTGCCTTTGCGTGAGGGTCAAGTCGTTAGCGGGGTCGAGTGACCAGGGAGGCGATGAGCGTTGCGAGCCGGGCTGCCGGCACATCGAGGTCGGAGCGGCGTCGGCTGCGTCGGGCCAGTTCGTGGAGGTGCACTGCGGCATCGCGGCGTGAGGCCCGCAAGGGTGTCTCGGAAAGCCGCCAGCCACCGATCTCGTCGAGAGGGTGGGTGTCGATGATTTCCAGAAGACGGTAGATGTCCTCGGCATCCCGGGGCTGAAGGCGTGAACCGTACGCGAGCGCCTTGATGACGAGCGCGAGTTCGACCGTGGGAACGCGTACGGTGAACTCCAGCGTGGCGTCGTTGAGCATCCGCGCTCGCGCGTCGATCACGATGGGGTCGGCGGCCAGGGCGGGGGCGAGCCCAGGGGCTGAGTCGAACGCGCGTCCGCCGAGTTCCTGGGGTCGGAAGCGGCCGTCGAGTGACGGTATGAGCAGGTCGACGGTGAGCTCGGGAACAGGTCCGCCCGCGACGGCGAGGTCGGGTACCGGCCTCGTGTAGCTGTTGCCGCTTGTGGCGGTGTACCCGTGGTCGAGGAGGCGCTGGTGGATGACACCGGAGCCGGCGAGTTCGGTAGTGATGGCGGCGTCGGCGTCACGGGTGCGGCGTACAGCGATCCCGGGGACGGGGAAGGCGGCCAGGAGCAGGGAAGCCATCTGCCCGCCGATGATGCGCACGTTCTGGTCGGCGGTGATCGCACTGATCTCCGCGAGGGATCGTATTGACAGTTCGTCTGCGTACGCGGTGGCGACGAATTCGACGTGACGCCTTATCTCCACAGCCGCTCCCGAAGTGCCCGTGCTCGTAGTTGGTCGACCGCTGAGTCAACATCCCCGCCGGGTGACCGGCGGAGATCCCATGCAGCGATAAGTGGGTCGGTGTACCGACGCGGGATTCCCTGCCGTGTGGATGGCAATGTGCGGGACATAGTCAGCACGGTCGGGTCTCGAGGGGTGCGCAGCTCGACGGTCGCGTCCGTCGGCCGTACGACCGCGAAGCCGTGCTCCTCCAAAGAGGGCTGGTTGACGATGTAGGCGACGACGCGGCTCGGGCGGCGCCACGGGGCGTACAGGTCGGCGGCGAGGTCGCCGGACACGGCCGGCGGGACATCGCCTCGGTCGCGGGCAACGGATTCGATGCGTTCGAGCTGGGTCGCCGGGTCCCCGGTCGTCGCCCAGTACGTGGTCAACCCGCGAGGTCCTGGATAGTCCGCCATGAAGCGATCCCAGCACCCCGCCCGGTCCACGACCTGCCAGCCGGCCGGCGTGCGCGCCACCAACTCGTCGAGCGGCGGTAGTTGCTTGCCGACCGCAACGTGCGACACGCCAAGCTGACGCGCGATCTCTGACTGCGACAACGGCTTGGCCGGGCTCAGTGTGAACAACCTGAGCATGGCGAGCCGGGTCCAACTCGTGCGTCCCGGATGTGCGGGGACGGCTGGCCGTTGCTCACCGGCCCGGTACGTCTCGCCTTGGAAGCAGACGACCGCCTCATCCACCGCCGCATAGGCGACGCGGTGATCCCGTTCGGCGGCACTCTTCAAGGCACGCCCCGCTTGTGGGACCACGAAGAGCAGCCCGTCCACGCGCGGTCGGAGCGCCCTCACGGCGCGATCGATCTCGCGCGGGCTCGGGGAATGGCGCAGCAGCATGACCTGGCGACGTGACCATCGGCCGTCGCCGGTGCCGACCTCGATCTCGGCACTGTCCACGACCCGTCGGTCCAACCCGGCGTCGAGCAGCAACTCGACACCGTCAACGGTCTCCACCCTGCCAATGTAACCTACCTAGAGAAATTCTAGGTAGGTTACAGCCTTCACGGGCGTGGCCCGCGAGACGGACGCGCAGGACGGGAGTGTGGCACGGTCGCCTCAGGGTGAGAGCGGTCTACGCCGCTCAGCTTAAGTTTTCCTCTCGATTAGCAACCATTCGATGACGTAGAGTGCATCTACGGTGATCGCTGGGGGGAGCTGATGGCTTCAGTTGCCACACCAGATGGCGGTGCGTCGAATAGCCGGCGGGTATCCACCCAACATGGAACCGGTGGCGACGTCGCGAGCCTTCATGGGCTCACGCTAGGGGACTTGAAGCGGCTGTGCCTGGTGCTGACGGCGGAGATGAACCCCGTTGTTAAAGAGAACCTGGACTACGGCGACTTCCTCGACTTGAAGCTCGAATCGACCGTCTTGCTTCGTCCGCGTACGGTCCTTCTGCGTCTGACAACGACACCGGCGACCCGAGACGACCTCTCGGCACTTATCAGAGACGGCAACGACGGTGGATACGCGGACTATCTGCTGCTGTCCACCGTGCCGTCACCAGACGAGCACGTCCGAACCTCTCAGCACTACTTCGGTCCCGACGACGTGCTCGATCTGTGTAAACGCTCGCACTTCGTCGGCTGGGCCGGAGGCCGCCCGATCGCCCGCGGCGATGCATACAGCCAGGCCCGCCGCCGCGCGGGACACCTGGCCGAGCTAGACAATATCGGGCTGACGTGGCTTCCCGCGCTATCGCGTAACCGCTTGCCATGGCCCCTGCGCAACTCCCCCGTTCCGGCAAACGAATGGTTCGAGATCGCGACGTTTCGCCTGGCGACCCGACTGTTCAGGATCGACGGCGTCCGTCTGGGCGCGGCAGGTCGTGCCAAGCGCGTCGGTGACGCGTTGCTGTGGTCGCAGGGGACCCTGGTACTCCTCGACTGCAAGGCTGCTCAAGACGGCTACCGTCTCGAAGTTGACGACGAGCGACGGCTCGTCGAGTACGCGAAGCAGCAGCACGACGGCCTACCCGTCGGCGGCAAGATCAAATATGTGGTGCTTGTCAGCTCCGCGTTCCCGTGTTCGACGACGACCGGCGGCGATTTCAAGAAAGGCGACGCGCGTTTACCAAGGTCGGTAGCGATCTCGCGTGTATCGGCGCCGATGACCTGGTCGATGCCGCGCTCATCCTCGCGCGGGATGCCGATGACACACGATCGCTTACCAGAGGTTGAAGGGTCAGGGTTACGGCGGTTCGGGACCGAGGGTCAGGCCGGTGTGGGTGAGGAAGC
>NZ_JAHYSG010000105.1 GCF_022095675.1 Dactylosporangium sp. AC04546
CGCCCAGCCCGGCCCGGGCGCGGCCGCCGGTCTCGCGGTGCTGCTCGCCGCCGTGGTCCGCCGCCTGCCGCCCCGCCCGGCCGCCGCGGTCGCCGCCGGCGGGCTCGCGGTCGCCGCCGCCAGCTGGCTCACCGGCAACTCGGCCGGCGCCGGGCTGCCGGTCGTCACCGGGCTCAACCTGCTCGCCTGGCTGGCCGGCGTCGGCGCCGGCCTGCTGCTGCGCGAGCGCGCCCGGCGCCGCCGCGACGCGGCCGCGGCGGTGCGTCTCGACCTGGCCCGCGAGCTGCACGACGAGGTCGCCCACCACGTCACCGGGATCGTCCTGCAGGCCCAGGCCGCCCGCATCCTGGCCCGCCGCCGGCCCGGCGAGCTCGACGGCGCGCTGGCCGGCATCGAGACGGCCGGCACCGAGGCGCTCGCCGCGATGCGCCGGGTCGTGGCCCTGCTGCGGGAGGGCGCGGACCTGAGCGACCTGGTGAGCCGGTACGGCGGGCCGCCCGTCCGGCTGCGCCTGCCACCCGGCGGCCTGCGGTGCGCGCCCGCGGTGTCCGCGGTGGTGTACCGCGTCGTGCAGGAGTCGCTGACCAACGTGACCCGGCACGCGCCCGCGGCCCGCTCGGTGACCGTCACCGTCGCCGAGTCCCCGTCGTCCGTCACGGTCCGCGTCGCCGACGACGGCCCCGCGGCCGGCGCGCCGGCCGGCGGCTACGGCCTGGTCGGCATGCGGGAACGGGTCGAGGCACTGGGCGGCACGCTCTGCGCCGGCCCGGCGCCGTCGGGCGGCTGGGCGGTCCAGGCGGTACTGCCGCGGGAGGCACGATGACGATCCGCGTGCTCGTCGCCGACGACCAGGCGATGGTCCGCGGCGGCCTGCGCCTGATCCTGGAGGACCAGCCCGACATCGAGGTGGTCGCCGAGGCCGCCGACGGCGTCGAGGCGGTGGAGCTGGCCCGCCGCCTGCGCCCCGACGTGTGCCTGGTCGACATCCGCATGCCCCGCCTGGACGGCCTGGCGGTGACGCGCGCACTGCACCCGATGCGCGTCATCGTGGTGACGACGTTCGACCTGGACGAGTACGTCTACGGCGCCCTGCGCGGCGGCGCCGTGGGGTTCCTGCTGAAGGACGCGGGCCCGGCCCTGCTGGTCGAGGCCGTCCGCGCCGCGCATGCGGGGGACGCGCTGGTGTCGCCGTCGGTCACGGTACGACTGCTGCGGCACCTGGCGTCCGCCACCACCCCGCCGCCATCGCCCGCACCGCTGCGCCCGCTCTCGGACCGCGAGCTGGAGGTCGTGCGGGCCGTCGCGCGGGGCCGGACGAACCGCGAGATCGCGACGGAGCTGTTCATCTCCCTGTCGACGGTGAAGAGCCACGTCTCGGGCATCCAGACGAAGCTGGGCCTGCGCAACCGCGTGGAGATCGCCGCGTGGGCCTGGGAGCAGCGCCTGATGGCCTAGGTGTCCTGGAGCCCTTCCCAGCAGGCGTCGTCCTCCCAGCAGAAGTGCAGCGGCTGCTGGAAGCCGTGCCCGCCGGCCTTGAGCGCCCGGTCCATGGCCGCGAAGAGCGGCCGCTGCCGGGCGTTGCTGTGCTCGAAGTCGTGCTGCGCCCCGGAGGCGACGGGTTCGAGCCCGTCGGGCGGGAAGAGGTAGCCGCCGCCGTAGTTCCAGCCGTAGAGCCGGTACCGCAGCGTTCCTTCGGCGTCGACCACCTCGGCGGTCTCGACCTCGTACTCCTCGTCGCCGAGCACTGCGTCGAGCTCGGCGGGCCGCCACACGTTCGCGAGCTGCTCCCGCTCGGCCGGCAGCAGCTCGGCGCTGGTGGTCGGCCGCTTCCGGCGCACGATCCGAAGCCCGGGCGGGCCGAGGTCAGCCACTGACTCAGCGCTGGAGCGACTCGGTCAGGGCCGCGTCCTTCTCGGCCACGAGGGCCCGCAGTGACTCCTGGAAGTCGCGCATCCTGGCCAGCAGCGCGGGGTCCGCGGCGGCCAGGATGCGGACCGCGAGCAGGCCCGCGTTGCGGGCGCCGCCGATCGAGACCGTGGCCACCGGGACGCCCGCCGGCATCTGGACGATCGAGAGCAGGGAGTCCATGCCGTCCAGGTACTTCAGCGGGACCGGCACGCCGATGACCGGGAGCGGGGTGGCGGAGGCGACCATGCCCGGCAGGTGGGCGGCGCCGCCCGCGCCGGCGATGATGACCTTCAGGCCGCGGGCCACCGCCTCGCCCGCGTAGTCGAGCATGAGGTGGGGCGTGCGGTGCGCGGACACCACCCGTACCTCATGCGCCACCTCGAACTCGTCGAGCGCCTCGGCCGCCAGCCGCATGACGGGCCAGTCCGAGTCGCTGCCCATGATGATGCCGACGTCGGTCAATGCTGGTACCCCTCTTCGAGGATCCGCGCGGCCCGCCGGGCGCGCCTGCGGCAGTCTTCCATGTCGTCGCCCAGGACCGTCACGTGGCCGATCTTGCGGCCGGGGCGGACCTGCTTGCCGTACAGGTGGACCTTGGCGGACGGCTCCTCCGCGAAGAGGTGGTGGAGGCGCTCGTCGATCGACATGCCGCCCGGCTCGCCGCCCAGGACGTTGACCATCACGACCGCCGGGGCGGTGAGACCGGTGTCGCCCATCGGGTAGTCCAGGACGGCGCGCAGGTGCTGCTCGAACTGGGAGGTGCGGGCGCCCTCGATCGTCCAGTGGGCGGAGTTGTGCGGGCGCATGGCCAGCTCGTTGATGAGGATGCGGCCGTCGGTCGTCTCGAACAGCTCGACCGCGAGCACCCCGACGACGCCCAGCCGGGTGGCGATGTCGATGGCGAGGCGCTGCGCCTCGATCGCGCTGTCGTCGTCGAGGCCGGGCGCCGGCGCGAGGACCTCGACGCAGATGCCGTCCTGCTGGACGGTCTCGACCACCGGGTACGCGGCGACCTGGCCGAGCGGCGAGCGGGCCACCACGGCGGCGAGCTCGCGCGCGATCGGCACCAGCTCCTCGCCGATGACCTCGACGCCGGGCGGCACGTCGGCGACCGACCGCGCCACGAAGACGCCGCGGCCGTCGTACCCGCCGCTGGCCGTCTTCACGATGATCGGCCAGCCCACCTCGTCGCCGAAGGCGCCCAGGTCATCCGCGGTCCAGCGGGGCACCGGCAGGCCCAGCGCGCCGAGGTGCTCCCGCATCTCGCGCTTGTTCTGGGCGTACCGCAGCGCGTCCGCCCCGGGCAGCAGCGTGAACCCCTCGGCGGCGAGGGTGCGGATGACCTCACCGGGCACGTGCTCGTGGTCGAAGGTGACGACGTCGCAGCCCTTGGCGAACTCCCGGACCGCGTCGACGTCGTCGTGCCGCCCGATCACCACGTCGGGCGCCACGAGCGCGGCCCCGTCGTCCGGCGCGACCGCGAGCACCCGCAGCGATTGGCCGAGGGCGATCGCCGCCTGATGGGTCATCCGGGCGAGCTGCCCGCCGCCCACCATGCCCACGACGGGCAGTCCAGTCCGTGCGTCCATAGGCTGGCCAGCCTAGCGTTCCCTCCCGTTCCCCCTCGCGCGATCTTGGACTCGTGGTCCCGAATATGCCGGATTTAAGCGATATATCCGGGACCACAACTCCAAGATCGGCGCGGTGGGTGGGTGAGGATCACACCGCCGGGCCGCGCCGGCGCAGCTCGTCGACCGACTGCATGGCCTCGCGGAGCTCGGTCAGCCAGGTGTCGGCGTGCTGCCCCACCAGGGCCACGCACCAGGCCAGCGCCTCCGAACGGGACCGCGCAACGCCGGAGTCGACGAGCGTGTCGAGCACCTGGCGCTCGCTCTGGCGCAGGCGGGTCATCACCGGCGCCGAGTGGGTGGTGAACAGCTCCCGGGTGTCGCCGACGAGGACACCCCAGGAGACCTTTCTGCGGTACCGCCGCTCGAGCTGCTGTGCGATGCCGATCCGCTGGTCGCGGGTCGTCTCCCGGAAGCCGGCGATCCGGCCCTGCTCGGCGGCCGCCCGGTCGGCGTCGGTGGCGTCGTCGGCGACCTGCGGCGGGTGCAGCCGGCCGACGATCAGGATCTCGTCACGGTCGATGGTCACGTCGGCCGGGCCCTGGAACCAGGCGTCCGGCAGGGCGCCGCCGATCCAGGCCGGCGCGTCGTCGGCGGGCGGGGGCTCGCTGCGGGGACCGCCGCCACGGCCCCACGGTACGTCTCCTCGGCGCATCATCATCGTCATTACCCCTTTGCTGACGTTGCTCTGATTACACGATTACACCGTTGCAGAGAGACGCCAAGGGACCCGGTGTTCGCTGTGAGTGGAACCGCGCTGTCAGGCGAGCTTGGCGACGAGGTCCTCGAGCTCGGTGACGGGCGCGTCGCAGACGAAGCCGCGGCAGACGTACGCCGTCGGCCGGTTCTCGCGCAGGACCCGGCCCTCCAGCAGGGGGACGCCGGGGCGGTCCGGCTCACCGGCGACGACCACCGCGCCGGGCGGCGCGTGCCACCAGGCCGCCGTCACCAGCGGGTCCTCGGCCACCCGGGTCGCGATCGCGATCTCGAAGGGGCCGGACTGCAGCGCCTCGCCGACGGCGCACGCGTAGCCGGTGAACCGGCCGTGGGTGGCGGCCACCGCCGCGACCGTGGCCAGGGCCTGCTCGCCGGCCTCGCGGTAGGCGGGGTCGGCGGTCAGCGCGCCGTACGCCACCAGCGCCGCGGCGATCGCCGACAGCCCCGACGGGGTCGCGTTGTCGGTGATGTCGGCCGGGCGGGAGACGAGCGCTTCGGCGTCGTCGGCGGTGTCGAAGAAGCCGCCGCCCTCGTCGCGGAAGTGGGCCAGCGCGACGTCGAGGAGCTGCTTGGCGAGGTCGAGCCAGCGCCCGTCGCCGGTCGCCTGGTGCACGGCGCAGAACGCCTCGGCCACCGCGCCGTAGTCCTCCAGCACACCGGCGGGCGCGCCGACCACGCCGTCGCGCGAGACGCGGCGCAGCCGGCCGTCGACCAGGTGCGTGCCGGCCAGGAACCCGGCCACCTCGACCGCCCGCTCGACCGCCTCGGGCCGGGCGTACACCTTGCCGTACTCGACGAGCGCGGTGATCGCCAGCCCGTTCCAGGCGGCGACGACCTTGCCGTCGCGGGCCGGCTGGGGCCGCTGGTCGCGGGCGTCGAGGAGGCGCTGCTTGATGCCGAGCCAGCGCTCGGCGTTCTGCGGGTCCTCCGGCAGCTGGAGCACGGAGCTGCCGTGCTCGAAGGTGCCGTCCTTGGTCACTTCCAGCAGGTACCGCGTCCAGGCCCCGTCGATCTCGCCGACCACCTCGTCGATCTGCTCCGGCGTCCAGACGTAGGTGAGGCCCTCGACGCCGTCGGTGTCGGCGTCGAGCGCCGAGATGAAGCCGTGGCCGTCGTACAGGTCGCGCTCCAGGAACAGCGCCGTCTCCTGCGCGACCCGGCGCGCGGTGTCGTTGCCGGCGATGCGGTCCAGCTGGGTGTACACCCGCAGCAGCAGCGCGTTGTCGTAGAGCATCTTCTCGAAGTGCGGCACGGTCCACGTGCCGTCGACGGCGTAGCGGGCGAAGCCCCCGGCCAGCTGGTCGTAGATCCCGCCCCGGGCCATGCGCTCGCAGGTGTACGCGACGGCGTCGAGCACCGGCTGCTGGCGGGTCCTCTGGAAGTACCGCAGCAGGAAGAGCAGCGACATGTGCGGCGGGAACTTCGGCGCCCCGCCGAACCCGCCGTGCTCGGCGTCGTAGTCCCTGAGCAGGGTCGCGGCGGAGCGGTCGAGGACGGCGCCGGTCATGGGCCCGGCCGGCGGCCGCTCGGCCACCTTCCGGATGGCGTCGACGACCGCGGCGCTCTGGCGCAGGACCGCGTCACGCTGCCCCTGCCAGGCCTCGGACACGGCCTGGACCAGCCGCAGGAACGCGTCGCGCGGGAAGTAGGTGCCGCAGTAGAAGGGTTCGCCGTCCGGCGTCGCGAACACGGTCATCGGCCAGCCGCCCTGCCCGGTCATGGCCTGGGTGGCGGTCATGTAGACGGCGTCGACGTCGGGCCGCTCCTCCCGATCCACCTTGATCGGCACCGTGAGCTCGTTGACCAGCCGCGCGACCTCGTCATGCTCGAACGACTCGTGCGCCATGACGTGGCACCAGTGGCAGGCCGCGTACCCGACCGAGATGAGCACCGGCACGTCCCGCCGCCGGGCCTCCTCGAACGCCTCGGGCGACCAGGGCCACCAGTCGACGGGGTTGTCCTTGTGCTGCAGCAGGTAGGGCGAGGTCGCGTCGGCAAGGCGATTGGCCATGCCTCAACCCTCTCACCTCCGCTCCCCGACCGGGCGAGCGGAAGGCTGGTCGATCATCATCACCCGCCGAGGTCCCCCCACTCGAGCACCACCGGACGCCAGCGTCCGCGTGCCGATCCGGCCAGCAGCGGATCAATGAAGGGCCGCACCAGGGCCAGGGCGTCGGTCAACGTCCGCGCCTCGAACCCCGTCGCCCGTCGCGCCTCAGCCGCGTAGCCCCGGTCCCAGAGCGACACATCCGGCACGGCGAACGCGGCGGGGAGCCCGATGCCCCGGCGTCGCGCCTCGGACACCAGCGCCGCGCGCTGGGCATCGACCGACACCTGGGCGTGCCCGGTCAACACGACCAGGTCAACCAGGTCCTTGAACCGCGTGGACGGTCGCCGGCCAGCGCCCCGGCGCTCCAGGATGGCGCACACCTTGTCGGCGATGTGGTCCACGATCGGATAGGCCTGGTAGCCGACGCTCGGTAGGCCCGGCACGGTCAACGGGATCAGGGACGCGACCGGCTCGGGGCTGCCGGTCATCCGCACGCCGTCACCGACGACGTCGACGTGGAACCTGGCCCAGCTCGCCGCGCCGATGCGCGCGTCGATCGGCACGCGAACGCCGCCGACGCCGTCGGCAACCGGCGTCGCGACGCCCGCGGTGAATTGGAACCAGTCCTCGGCGGGGCGATGCAGCGCCGCGCGGAGGTCGCGTTCCGCGTCGCGTTGGCGAATGACGCGGTAGAGGTCTATGTCGATCGTGTGGCGCACCGCGATGCCACGCGCCAACAGCGCCGTGGCGCCCTTGACGATCCAGCCGTCGTCGAGCTCGTACAGGCGGGCCAGCAGACGGTCGTAGGCGAACTGGCGCTGCATGTCAGGCAGCGGCCACCGGCCTTTGGGGGCGGCCAGTGCGCGGAGCCGGTCCGTCACCGCGCGACGGAAGGCTTCCGGGGAGGCGTAGGCCGGCACGCTACGCACCGTGTCCCGCCTCGGCGGCCCAGGCTGCGGCCTCCGGTGCGCCCGCGAGGTCGAGCAGCCAGGTCAGCAGCGCGACGCCGTCGCCGCGGGCGAGACCGAACCTGGCGGCCGACCAGGCGAGATGCCGGGCGGCCTCCGCGGGTGAGTCCAACGACCGGCGGAAGCTGTCGGCCAGCACGGCGCCGACCGCGCCGGGATCCTCCAGATCGTGCAGGAGGTCGGCCGCGGTCCGGGCCGGCGTCGTGACCGGCAGGCCGCCGGCCGTCCGGCAGTCGTCGACGGCGAGCCTCACCCGGTGCAGCCGGACGTCCGGTCGCCTGGACTGGCGGCGTCCGGGGAGCGCGAACTCGTGGATGTCGGCGGAGAGGTGCCCAAGGCCGTACAGCGCCGCTGCGGACCGATGCGAGACCACGCCCGTGGTGGCGTCGCGTTCCCACGCCGACCGGTCCGGCGCCAACTGGAGCCATGCCGCGCGCAGCTGGACATGGTCAGGCGGCGGGAAGCCCCGGAATCGATAGACCCCGTGCGCGACCCGTTCCGTGGCCTCACTGCGGGCCAGCCGGGTCACGGTGGTCCAGGCCAGGCCGGCAGCCTCGGCCTGGCGGCGAGTGAAGAGCCCCCACTGTCCCTCCGCCAGCCGCCGCAGGTCAGGCATGCCCTCGGAGCGCACAGTACTGCATTGTATAGCGCCGACGCTATATTTTGCAGTAGCAGCTTCGATGGCCATATGGCCCACACTACCGTATTCAGGGAGAACGATCGAGCCCGCCCAGCGCCTGCGGGGCCTCAGGCCGTCCTGTGCAGGGTGAGGGTCATCGTCAGGCCGCCGCCGTGGGTGTCGTGCGGGGTCAGGGTGCCGCCCATCGCCTCGGCCAGGCCGCGGGACAGGGCCAGGCCCAGGCCCACGCCCGTGGTGTTGTCGCGGTCGCCCAGGCGTTGGAACGGCTGGAAGATGCGGTCGCGGTCTTCGGGTGGCACGCCCGGGCCGTGGTCGATCACGTGGAGCTGCACCGTGCTGTCCACCGTCAGGGCCGTCACCGTCACCTCGCCGCCCGGTGGGGTGTGGCGGAATGCGTTCTCCAGCAGGTTGGCCAGGATGCGGTCCAGCAGGGCCGGGTCGGCCGAGACCGGCGGGAGGCCGTCCGGGACGTCCAGGCGTACCGGGCCGGGCAGGTCCGCGCCGGCCAGGGTCACGGCGTCCAGGACGTCCACCGGCTGGAGGGACAGGGCCAGCGCTCCGGCCTGCAACCGTGACATGTCCAGCAGGTTGGTCACCAGGCGGGTGAGCTTGTCGAGCGACTCCTCCGCCGTGGCCAGCAGCTCCTCCCGGTCCGACCGGGAGAACGACACGTCGGGGCTGCGCAGGCTGCCCACCGCGGCCTTCGCGGCGGCCAGCGGGGTGCGCAGGTCGTGGCTCACCGCCGACAGCAGGGCCGTGCGGAGCTTGTCCACCTCGGCCAGCGCCGCGGCCTCGGCGGCCTGGGCCGCCAGGTGCTCCTGGCGCAGCGCGATGGCGGCGTGGGCGGCGAACGCCTCGATCAGCCGGCGGTCCTCGGGGCGCAGCGGGTGGCCGTACAGCTGGAGGGCGACCTGGTCGTCGGCCACGACCGGCGTCGGTGTGCCGTCCAGCGCGCCGGCCGAGACCACCACGCGGCCGTCGAGCAGCAGGGCGGCGCCGGACAGGGCGAAGGACTCGCGGACCCGCTCCAGCAGGGCCAGCAGCGGGCGGTCGCCGTGCAGGACGCTGCCGGCCAGGGTGGACAGGGTCCGGGCCTCGGCGCTGGCGGCGGCGGCCTCGCGGGTGCGCCTCGCGGCCAGGTCGACGACCGTGGCGACGGCCGCCGCGACCAGCACGAACGCCGACAGGGCGAACAGGTTCTCACGGTCGGCGACGGTGAGGCGGTGGGTCGGCGGGGTGAAGAAGTAGTTCAGCAGCAGGAAGGCGGCGACCGCGGCGAGCAGGGCCGGGGCCAGGCCGCCGACGAGCGCGACCGCGACCGTCAGCACCAGGAACGCCAGGATGTCGGTCGGCAGCGAGAGGTCCGCCCACAGCAGGCCGGCGGTGAGGGCGGGCAGGCCGCACACCACGAGCGCCAGGCCGGACAGCCGGCGGCGCGCCGTCAGGCCGCGCCCGTGACGGCCGCGGCGGGCCTGCTCATGGGTGACCAGGTGGACGTCGATCGGGCCGGAGCCGGCGATGGTCGCGGCGCCGACGCCGCGCGAGAGCAGCCAGCCGCGGCGGCTGGCGCCGAGCACGAGCTGGGTGGCGTTCACGCCGCGGGCGAAGTCGAGCAGGGCCGCGGCGACGTTGTCGCCGACGATCTGGTGGTAGCTGCCGCCGAGCTCCTCCACCAGGAGCCGCTGGCGGCTGAGGTGGGCCGGGTCCGGCTCGGCCAGCCCGTCGGCCCGCACGACGTGGACGGCCAGCAGGTCGGCGCCGCGGCCGCGGGCGGCGATCCGCGAGGCCCGCCGGATGAGGGTGTCGCCCTCGGGGCCGCCGGTGAGCGCGACGACGACCTTCTCGCGCACCTCCCAGGACGGGCCCCGGTAGGCGGCGAGCCCCTCGTCGACCCGGTCGGCGAGCCACAGCATGGCCCGCTCGCGCAGCTCGGGAGCGACGGCCTCGTCGTCGACGAGCTCGATCTGCTCGGCCCGCCGGAGCACCGCGTCGGGCACCGACGCCACGTCCCGCATGTCGATCGTGCTGAGCACGGTGACGCCGGCGTCCAGCAGCCGTTCGACCTCGCGCCAGTGCCGGGCGAGCCCGTCGACGGCCACCACCTGCGGCGAGCCGTCGACGTGGTCCAGACCGACGGCGACGTCGGTCCCGCGGGAGCGCCGCCGCCCGACCTCTTCCAGCATCTTGACCGTCGGGCCGGGCCCGGGCGCGGCGCTGAGGTACACCCGAAGCACCTCACGAGCCTAAGTCCGCTTGACGCCTGAAGAGCCGCCGTGCAACAGTTCTAGAACAGTCAACTGTTCTAGAACTGTGGAGGCGTGATCATGGGTGAGCTCCTCATCCGGCCCCGCCACGCGCCGCTGCGCGCCGGCCGCACCCCCGGCCTGATGGGCGATCCGGGACCCCTCGGACGCTTCGGCGAGTACGGCGGGCGCTACGTGCCGGAGTCGCTGGTCGGCGCGTGCCGCGAGATCGAGGAGGCGTTCCGCGAGGCCTGGGCCGACCCGGCGTTTCGCAACCAGCTCGCCGGCCTGCTGGCCACCTACGTCGGCCGCCCCACCCCGCTCACTCCCGCGCTCCGCCTCTCCGCCGAGCTGGGCGTCACCCTGCTGCTCAAGCGGGAGGACCTGGCCCACACCGGCTCCCACAAAATCAACAACGTGCTCGGGCAGGCCCTGCTGGCCAAGCGGATGGGCCGCACGGCGCTCGTCGCCGAGACCGGCGCCGGGCAGCACGGCGTGGCCACCGCGACCGCGGCCGCGCTGTTCGGGCTGCGGGCCACCGTGTTCATGGGCGAGCGGGACGTCGAGCGGCAGGCGCTCAACGTGTTCCGCATGCGGATGCTCGGCGCCGAGGTGGTCCCGGTGCGCACCGGCAGCCGCACGCTCAAGGACGCCACCAGCGAGGCGATGCGCCACTGGGTCGGCGTCGCGGACGAGGCGATGTACTGCATGGGATCCGTCCTCGGCCCCAGCCCGTACCCCTGGATGGTCCGCGAGTTCCAGCGCGTCATCGGCGACGAGGCCCGCCGCCAGTGCGCGACCGAGCTGCCCGCGGCCGTGCCCGACTACGTGGTCGCGTGCGTCGGCGGCGGCTCCAACGCGGCCGGGACGTTCGCCGGCTTCGTCGACACGGGCGCGCAGCTCGTCGGGGTCGAGGCCGAGGGCGGCGCCGGCGCCACCGACGGCTCGCCCGGCATCCTGCACGGCGTGCGGTCGATGTTCCTCCAGGACGACGACGGCCAGGTCGCCGAGGCGCACTCGATCGCCGCCGGGCTCGACTACCCGGGCATCGGGCCGGAGCACGTCCACCTGCGCGACCTCGGGCGGGCGCGGTACGTCACCGTGTCCGACGCCGAGGTGCTCGAGGCCGTCATGCGGCTCGCCCGCACCGAGGGGATCGTCGCGGCGCTCGAGTCGGCGCACGCGCTGGCCTGGATCCTGCGCGGCGAGATCCCGGCCGGCTCGACCGTGCTGCTGACCCTGTCGGGCCGCGGCGACAAGGACATCTCGGCCCTGCGGGAGCTGCTGTGAAGACGCTGATGCCGTACGTCACGGGCGGGGTGAGCGCCGGCTGGGCCGACTACGTCCGGGCGTTCGCCGACGCGGGCGCCGACCTGGTCGAGGTCGGGCTGCCGTTCTCCGAGCCGACGCTGGACGGCGCGACCATCCAGGAGGCGACGGCCACGGCCCTCGCGAGGGGCGCGACGCTGGACGGCGTCCTGAGGAGCGCCCCGACCGGCGTGCCGCTCGTCGCCAGTACCTACGCCAACCTCGCCTGCCGCCCCGGCTTCTGCGCGCGGCTCGCCGAGGCCGGCTTCACCGGGCTCATCGTGCCCGACCTGCCGCTGGAGGAGTGCGCCGAGCTGGCGGCCGAGGCGGCCGCGGCCGGCATCGACCTGGCCCTGCTCGCGGCGCCGGTCACGCCGGACGCGCGGCTGGCGGAGATCGGCCGGCGCAGCCGCGGCTTCGTGTACGCGGTCTCGGTCATGGGCACGACCGGCGAGCGGGACACGTTGAGCCCGGCCGCCGCCGACCTGGCCGCGCGGCTGAAGGCCCGGACCGAGCTGCCCGTGTTGCTAGGATTCGGCATCTCCACCCCCGCGCAGGCGGCGGAGGCCGCCCGGGTGGCCGACGGTGTCGTGATCGGCGCCGCGATCATGCGCCGGCTGCTCGACGGCGCCGGCCCCGCCGAGCTGGGCGCCTATGTGGGGACCATGCGAACGGCCATCGACAGCGACTGACGGAGGGTGAGCGATGCCGCGCGAGACCGAGCCTCTGGGGCCCCGGTATCGCGCGATCGCCGCCGACCTCGCCGCGAAGATCCACGCCGGTGAGTACGCGCCGGGCAGCGCCCTGCCGGCCCAGCGCGAGCTGAGCAGCGCCTACGGCGTCACGCTCATGACCCTCCGGCAGGCCCTGCGGCAGCTCAGCGACGAGGGGCTCATCGTGCAGCAGGCGGGGCGGGGCACGTTCGTGTCGCCGCCCCACCTCGCCTACCGGCTGGGCTCCCTGCGCAGCCTCGCCGACGACCTGCGCGAGCAGGGCCACGAGGTGCGCACGACGGTCGTCGCGCGGGCGACCGGGACGCCGCCGGGCGACCTCGGGGACCCGGCGCTGCGGCTCGAGCGGGTCCGGGAGTTCGCCGGCCGGCCCTCGGTGCACCAGGTGTCGTGGGTGCGGCTGGTGCCGGGCCTGCTCGACGCCGACTTCGGCCGCGTGCCCCTCTACACCGCCCTGGCCGACGCCGGGGTGGCGGTCGCCCGCGCGACCGAGACGATCCGGCCCGACGTGCTGCCCCCGTCCCTTATCCGGTACTTCGAACGGCCCGCCGGCACCCCGGTGTTCGTCAGCGACCGGGTCACCTACGCGCTCGACGGCACCGCCGTGGTGGCGGATCGGGCGGTGATCCTCGGCGACGCCATGGAGATCCGGGCCGAGCGGGCCGCCACCGGCCTCTCCATGCGGTGGTCCGGCGCGTCAGACGTGCCCGCGTAGCGACTCGTCGTAGGTCACGCCCGGGTCGGCGCCGAGCACGCCACGGGCCGCCTTCTGGAACGCCGTGGCCTCGCTGCGGCGGCGCAGCTGGACCGCGACCTCGTCGCACGGGGCGCCCCCGTCGAGCCGGGACACGCCGCCCGCCGGGAGCGCGAGCACGGCCGCCGAGGCGCCGGCGGCGAGGTCGCCCGGGCGGTCGGCGACCCCGACGACCGTGGCCGGCACGCTGTGGCCGGCCCGCTGGAGGTTGAGCTTGCGACCGATCGGGATGCCGTACCGCTGCGCGGTCTGCGCGTCGACGAGGACCTGCGCGTCGGCCGCCGGGTACTGGCCCTGCCGGACCGTGGTGTGGCGCAGCGAGGGGCTCTGCACCGCGGTGATCACCGTCGTCTCGCGCAGCACCTCGGGCGCCCCGTAGACCGTCACGCCGTACAGCGTCGTGGCGCACTCGGCGGCCGCCGCCTGCGGCAGCCCGGCCAGCGCCGTGACCTGGGCCTGGGTGAAGTGGCCGCGGAGCCGCACGTCGGCGTCACCGGGCAGGTCGGCGAAGCGGTCGGTGCCGCCGAAGCGGTCGAGCACGACGAACGCGCCGACCGCGGCGACCGCGAAGCCCAGGGTGAGGACAACCACCCGCCGTGCACTCATGTCTGCTGACGGTACGCAGCCGGTGTGTGCACACCGCGCACCGAACCACCCACCGCGAGGGTGATTTTCAGCCGGTGCCTTCCGCGCGGAGGTGGCGGCGCTGGACCTGGCGGCGCTCGCGCAGCACGGCGACGAGCCGGTCCGGCGACATCGGCGGGTGGAACAGGAAGCCCTGCGCGGCGGAGCAGCCCAGCTCGGTGAGGGCGCTGCGCTGCGCCGGGTGTTCCACGCCCTCGGCGACCACGCGCAGGCCGAGCCGGCGGGCGAGGTCGACCGTCGCCCGCACGATGGCCTCCGCCTTCGGCAGGTCCGACATCTGCGCGACGAACTCCCGGTCGATCTTCACCTCCTGCACGGGCAGGCGGGTCAGCACCGTGAACGACGAGAAGCCGGTGCCGAAGTCGTCCACCGCCAGCTGCACGCCCAGCCGGCGGATGCGGGCCAGCACGTCGTCGATCACCGGCGAGCTGGACAGCATGACGGTCTCGGTGATCTCCAGGATCAGCAGTTCGGCGGGCAGGCGGTACCGCGAGAGCAGCTCGTCGATCGTCTCCGGCAGCTGCCGCTCGGCCAGGCTCCGCGCCGAGATGTTGACGGCCACCGGCACCGCCAGCCCCGCGCGGCGCCACCCGGCGGCCAGGCCGAGCGCACGGTCGAGCACCCAGTGGGTCAGCGGGCCGATCAGCTCGCTCGCCTCCACGACCGGCAGGAACTGCCCGGGCGCGAGCCGGCCGCGGCGCGGGTGCTGCCAGCGCAGCAGGGCCTCGACGCTGGTGATCTCGCCGCCGGGCTCCTTGCCGCGGGCGGCCTTGCCCGGCCCGAACACCGGCCCGAGCGCGACCGCGGGCTGCAGCTCCAGGCTCAGCTGCTCACCGGCGGCGAGGGCCTCGCGCAGCTCGGCGAGCAGGGCCAGCCGGTCCGTGCTGGCGTCGTCGCGCGCCGGGTCGTACCAGGCCACCGGCTGCCCGCCGTGCTTGGCCTGGTACATCGCGATGTCGGCGCGGCGCAGCAGCTCGGTGAGGTCGACCTCGCCGGCCGCCGCGACGACCACGCCGACCGACGGCTCCTTCGACAGCGCGACCCCGTCGATGCGCATCGGGGCCGCGATCTGGGCGCCGAGCTTGCGGGCCCGCTCGACCGCGGCGGCGAGGGCGAGGTCCTCGCCGCCGGCCGCGAGGTCGGTGACGAGCACCGCGAACTCGTCGCCGCCGAGCCGGGCGAGCAGGTCGCCGGCGTTGCCGGCGTCGGCGACCCGCCGGGCGATGACCTTGAGGACCTCGTCGCCGGCGGTGTGGCCCAGCGCGTTGTTGACCTCTTTGAAGTCGTTGATGTCGAGCAGTACCAGGGCGACCGGGTCGCCCGGTGACCGCCGCGCGAGCTGCGCGTTGCCCCGGGTGAGCAGGGCGACGCGGTTGTAGAGGCCGGTCAGCGGGTCGTGGACGGCGTCGTACGTGGTGCGCTCGCTCATCGAGCGCAGCGCGTCCTGGGTGATCGCGTCGTGCAGCGCGGCGGCGAGGGCGTCGCCGTAGGCGGCGAGCATGTGGTCGCGCGAGCGCAGCTGCGGCACCCCGGCGAGGCGCAGCTCCCCCACCGTCGCCCCGCCGACGACGAGCGCGCGGGTCACCGCCGGCTCGTCGACCGCGTCGCCGTAGGTCCGGCCGCCGGCCAGCACCACGCGGGCGGCGGACGCGCCGAACAGCCGCTTGGCGCCGGCGATGCCGGACTCGGCGGCGTCGCTCTCGTCGAGGCGGTTGAGGTCGCGGGTGGCCTCGGCGAAGTCGCGCCAGGTGCGGCGGTCGTCGTCCTCGCGGAGCCGGTTGCCGTAGAACTGGTGCAGCAGCCAGAGCACCGGCGGCAGGAGCAGCAGCAGGAGCGCGTTGGTCGCGCAGGCCCAGACGACGACGAGCCCGGCGACGACGTTGCCGATCACCATGAGCAGCTTGCTGCTGAGCATCGCGGCGAAGGTGGCCCGCAGCGTGCCGCCCCGCACGGCCGAGACGTGCAGCGACACCAGCAGGATCGCGATCAGGTAGTAGACGACGGCGCCCGCGCACAGGGCCGCGATGGCCCGCGGGGTCAGCGGCCGGTCGTACACCGGCTGGATCGCCGTCACCACGGCCACCGAGCACGACCCGGCGACGGTCAGCGCGGAGACGCTGAAGAGCAGGTCACGCGCCGTCCGGTGGCGCCCGCCGCGGGCGTCGACCAGGTGCAGCACCGAGTGCGCGACCGCGACGCCGGCCAGCACGGCGAACGGCACGAGGGCGGGCGGCAGGTTGACGCAGAGGACGACCATGGCCGCCTCGCCCCAGGCCAGGCGGGCGTGGCCCTCGCCGGCCCGGACCCGCAGGCGGGCCAGCTGGGCGAGCACGACCACGCCGAAGCCGGCCAGCGCGGCCCAGAGCAGCGACTGGTCGGCCGGACCGACGGCGAACCGGTGCAGTGGGCCACCCACGAGGCCGCCCGCGACGACCGTCGCGGCGGCCACGCAGAGGGCGGCGGCGATCGCGACGGCGGCGGTGAAGCGCGCCGGAAGCGGTCTCATCACTGCACCGTATCGACCGGCACCAATGACGCTAGGTGCTTCGACCGACACGCAGCGTGGCCGCGGACCTCGTCCTGGGGGTTCGTCTCGGAACGCTCCTGCGCGTCCACCTTTCGGCCCCCCTTCCCTGCCCTTCCAGGGAGGCGCGCCCGGCGAAAGGAACGCGCACTCCGTGAAGGCTAAAGCACGGAAGAAAGGCACAACAGTGGTCGGTGATGCGTTTCTGCCTCAGATCAACGGGTGTTTCGGTCAGACGCCCGTCGATTTGTCCTCGTCTGACGGCTTGCCCGGGCCGGTGTCCCGGCCGGCGTCGGCGCGCTGGTCGGGGAACTCGGCGGGCAGCCGGCGGATCCGGGCCGTCATGTTGCGGATCAGCAGCACCGTGGCGATCGCCAGGAGCACGATGATGAGCAGGCCCATCGGCCCGGCCAGCCCACCCGACCTGGTGTCGCCGAAGTTGTTCTCGGCGAGGACGTCCAGTGCGAACACCATGACTTCACCTTACGCCCGTGAAGAGATCGTCCTCCGGCTGCCGGGTCTCGACCAGCGACTTGACCAGTTCGTAGTCCTCGGTCGGCCACACCTTCTGCTGGATCGGCAGCGGCACGGCGAACCAGAACCCGTCGGGGTCGACCTGGGTGGCGTGGGCCCGCAGGGCGTCGTCGCGGATCTCGAAGAACTCGCCGCACGGCACCCGCGTGGTCACCCGTTCGGTGACGTCCCGCCGGTCGTCCCACTCCTTGATCCACTCCGTGTAGGGCGACTCGCCGGTGGCCTCCAGCATCGCCTCGTGCAGCGCGAGCATCCGCTTCCGGGACCAGCCCATGTTGTAGTAGAGCTTCAGCGGCTGCCACGGCTCGCCGGCCTCCGGATAGCGGCTCGCGTCGCCCGCCGCGTCGAACGCCACCATGCTGATCTTGTGGGTCATGACGTGGTCGGGGTGCGGGTAGCCACCCTCCTCGTCATACGTCGTGATGACGTGCGGCTTGAAGCTGCGGATCAGCCTGACCAGCGGCGCCGCCGCCTCCTGCGGGTCCATCAGGCCGAAGCAGCCCTCGGGCAGCGGCGGCAGCGGGTCACCCTCGGGGTAGCCCGAGTCGACGAAGCCGAGCCAGTCCTGCCGCACGCCGAGGATCTCCCGGGCCCGGTCCATCTCGGCCCGCCGGATCGTGGCGATGTTCTCCCAGACCTCGGGCCGGTCCAGCTTCGGGTTGAGCACGCTGCCGCGCTCCCCGCCGGTGCATGTGACGACGAGCACATCGACGCCGTCCGCCGCGTATTTGGCCGTCGCGGCGGCACCCTTGCTCGATTCGTCGTCCGGATGTGCGTGCACCGCCATCAATCGCAGCTGCTCGGCCACGGCTCTCCTCAAGGTGTGCGTCCAACCCCGCGCGCGGGGCGCCCCGGCTAACGACCCTATTGTGGTCGGTACCTCCGACAAAACGACGAGGACGCCTGCCCGTGACCGAGACCCACGCCACAGCCAAGTACCCGCCCGGACGCTACGGCCGCCGCCGCGAGCCGCAGCCGCGCCGGCGCTGGGTCGTGGCCTGCCTCGCGGCGCTCGCCCTGGTCGCCGGGGGTGCGATCGTCTGGCGGCTCTACCAGCAGTACGGGCCGCAGGAGTACGAGCCGCAGGTCCAGCGCTTCTACAACGTCACCGACGAAGGCATCAGCGTCGACTTCGTGGTCCGCAAGGACGCCGGCAAGGCGGCGACCTGCCGGGTGCGGGCCCGCTCGGCGAGCGGCGAGGAGGTCGGGCTGGCCGAGGTCGACGTGCCGAAGGGCGCCGAGCCGGTGGTCTCCTACCGGCTGGCCACCAGCGACCGGCCGGTGACGGTGGAGGTGCCGGCCTGCGGGCCGCTGCGCTCCAGATGACGTTCCGGAGAACTGCACACGGAATTCACGTAGCCGTGGTGACACGAGTCACTGGTACTTTGGTGGTTTGACCGAGCGTGCCCGTAAGGAGATCTTCAGTGTCGACCACCGACGGCGGACAGGCCACCACCTGGCTGTCGCAGGACGCCTATGACCGGTTGCAGGCCGAACTGGACGAGCACATCGCCAACCGTCCGGCGATGGCTGCCGAGATCAACGCACGCCGCGAAGAGGGCGACCTGCGCGAGAACGGCGGATACCACGCCGCCCGCGAGGAGCAGAGCAAGGCCGAAGGGCGGATCCTGTACCTCAAGGAGTTCCTCCGCAAGGCGGTCGTCGGCGACGCACCGACGTCCAACGCGGTGGCCCCCGGCACCGTCGTCACGATCCAGTTCGACGACGACGAGGACGACACCGAGACGTTCCTGCTCGGCTCGCGTGAGATCGCCGCGACGACCGACCTGACCGTCTACAGTCCGGAGTCCGCCCTGGGCAAGGCGATCCTCGGCGCCCAGAAGGGCGACGCGGTGAAGTACACGGCGCCGAGCGGCGCCGAGATCAAGGTGAAGGTGATCTCGTTCGAGCCCTTCGCGGGCTGACCTGCATAGCGAGGGCGCCCGCGGCCACGCCGCGGGCGCCCTCGCCATTTCTCAGAGCTGTCTGAGGGTGCGCGCCGCCCGGGTGCTGTGCCGGGCCAGCTCGGTGTCGATCCGGGCGTTCCACGCCTCGTCCAGCACCACCGCGGCCCCCTCACTCGGGCGGGCCGCCGCCACCCGGGCCCGCAACCCGCTCGGCGGGTGGGTGTCGAAGAGGGTCACCCGCTCCAGCGTGGCCTCCCGCCGGGCCTCGATGCCGGGGCCCGCCTCGGCGAGCAGCCCCTCGACCGTCGCCGGCCATCCGGTGACCGGCCGGCCGTTGCGGGCGTCCCGCTTGACCAGCATCTGGACGCTGTCCAGCAGCGTGGAGAGGTCGAGCAGGCCCACCACCGCGTCCCGCCCCGCGACCCGGGCGGCCACCGCGTCGGCGTGGTACTCGGCCCGCTGGCCGTCCCGCAGCGCGGCGACCGCGAGCAGCACCTGCGGCACCCGCAGTACCAGCCGGACCACCGCCTTGACCGCGTTCAGCGCCCAGTGGATCACGAGCAGTCCGAAGCTGTCGGGGCCGCGCTCCTCGTGCTCGAAGAGCCGGACGACCCGCGCGAACGCGGTCAGCGCGGGCTGGACGACCAGGCCGCGCCGCGGGTCGCGGTTCACGAAGTGCCCGAGCTCGTGGCCGAGCAGCGCCACCCGGTGGCGGGCCGGCAGCGCGTTCCAGATCGGCAGGCCGAGCACCAGCGCCCGGCGGCGGCGCAGCCCGTAGGCCCCGGCCGAGGCGTTGAACTCGTCGTCGACGACGTAGATCGCGGGCGCCGGCGTGCCGACCGCCGCGGCCACCCGGCCGACCAGCTCGTGCAGCGCCGGCGCCTCGCTCGCCGGCACCTCGGTGGCGAACTTCGGCGGCCGGCCGAAGCGTGGGCGCAGCTCGACGGCGACGCCGATGACGACCAGGCCGAAGAACAGCCCGACGCCCGGGAACGACAGGCTGGACAGCCACACACCCGTGGCGAACAGCGCGAGGATCAGCCCGTACAACACCCAGGAGAAGGCCAGCAGCAGCACCGGCGTGGACGGCCGGGCGTCCAGGTCACGCAGCTGGGCGTCGAACGCGCGGCGGGTATGGCGCAGCGCGATGCGGTCGAGGCGCGAGGTCACCCGGGGATCTTGCTACACGCCGAAGGTCACCGTGTACCCGGCCGAACGGAGGGCGTTGACCAGCCGGTCGGAGTGCTCGGCACCGCGGGTCTCGACCGACATGCCGATCTCCACCTCGCCGAGCTGGAGCCGGGGATCCTGGCGGCGGTGGGCGACGTCGACGACGTTGGCGCCCTGCTCGGCGATGGACGACAGGAGCTTGGCCAGGTGGCCCGGCCGGTCGCCGCAGCGCACCGTGAAGGCCAGGTAGCGGCCGGCCGCGGCGAGGCCGTGCTCGATCACCCGCAGCATGAGCATCGGGTCGATGTTGCCACCGGACAGCACGGCGACCGCCGGGGTCTCGACCTCGACCGCCCCGGCGAGCAGCGCGGCGACGCCGACGCTGCCGGCCGGCTCGACCACCGTCTTGCCCCGCTCCAGCAGCATCAGCAGCGCGCGGGAGATGTCCTCGTCGGTGACCGTGACGACGTCGTCCACCAGCTTGCCGACGTGGGCGAAGGTCAGGTCGCCCGGGCGGCCGACCGCGATGCCGTCGGCGATCGTGGCGACCGACTCCAGCCGCACCGGGCGGCCCGCGCGCAGCGACCGCGGGAACGCCGCGGCGCCCGCGGCCTGCACGCCGACGATCCGCACGTCGGGCCGGACGGCCTTGACGGCCACGGCCAGGCCGGAGATGAGCCCGCCGCCGCCGATGCCGGTGACGATCGTGCGCACGTCGGGCACCTGCTCCAGGATCTCCAGGCCCAGCGTGCCCTGCCCGGCGATGATGTCGGGATGGTCGAACGGGTGGATCAGCACGGCGCCCGTGCGCTCGGCGAACTCGTGGGCGGCCACCAGGGCCTCGTCCACGGTCGCGCCGGCGAACTCGACCCGCGCCCCGTAGTTCTTGGTCGCGGCGATCTTCGGCAGCGGGGCGCCGACCGGCATGAACACGGTGGAGCGGATGCCGAGCAGGCCGGCCGCGAGCGCGACCCCCTGGGCGTGGTTGCCGGCGCTGGCGGCGACGACGCCCCGGCCACGCTCGTCCGGGCTCAGCCGGGCGATCCGCACGTAGGCGCCGCGGACCTTGAAGGATCCGGCGCGCTGGAAGTTCTCGCACTTGAGCCACGCGGGACCGGCCAGCTTGGCGGTCAGCGGCCGGCTGGGCTCCACCGGGGTCAGGCGGGTCACGCCTGCCAGCAGTTCCCTTGCCGCTTGGATCTCGGCGAGCGTCACGAGCTCCGAGGGGACGGTCATTCCCTGATCGTGCCACCAGCCGTCCGCAGGCGTGCGATCCGGCCGTACTGCGCGCTCGTCGTGCGGGCGATCAGCAGCACCGCGGCGCCCGCGGCACCCACCAGCAGGGCCGCACCCGGCAGCCGCAGGACGAGCTGGCGGCCGAAGAGGCCGGCGACGAGCGCCCGGTCCACCGGCTCGCCGGCCGCGGCCAGGTGGCGCACGTGACCGATCTCGCCGGCGTTGTCGAGCCCGCTCAGCACGCCCAGCACGGTCGCCACCGCCCCGGCGAGCACGAGCCCACGGAAGACCCAGGTCAGCACGACCATCGAGCGGCGCAGGCGGGGCACCCGCCCGACGCTGCCGGTGATCACCCGGCGGTCGCTGACGCCGAACGCGACCAGGTTGGCCCGGGCCCGGGCGTGCCAGCCCCAGGCCGCCACGGCCGCCGCCGTCAGGCTGGCGGCGAGCGCGAGGGCGATGACGATCCGCACGGTGCCGGCCAGCGCGGACGGCTCGGCGCCGGGCCGGTGCGCGGCCCAGATGTCGGCCAGCGGTGCGAACGCGAGCGCCAGGTTGGCCAGCGCGGCCGCCGCCACGGCCAGCATGGCCGCGGTCGCCCAGTGCGCGATGGCGCGGACCCGCGTCACGTCCGGCGGGCCGCCATCCGCGGCCAGCCCGGCGCGTGCCGCCGCCAGGGCGCCCGCTGCTCGATCTGGCCGGCCAGCCCGAGCAGCAGCAGCTCCGTGCCGGGCGGGCCGATGAGCTGCACGCCGACCGGCAGGCCGTCGGGACGGACCCCGACCGGCACCACGAGGCCGGGGAAGCCGGCGAAGTTCCACGGCGCCTCGTACGGCGCGTAGCGGGTGTTGGCCAGCATGTTCGCCGCCCACGACCGGGCCGACCAGCGCCCAGCGGCGGGCGGCGCGGTGGCCAGCGCCGGCGTGACCAGCACGTCGTAGCGGCCCTCGGCGAACCAGTTCTGGCAGCGCTCGCGCCAGGCGGCCCGGTCGGCGTCGCGGACCAGGCCGCGGGCGAGGGCCCGCGCGCCGAGCGCCGCGTGCCGGCGGGTGCGCGGCTGCAGGCGCGCGCCGTCGAGCTCGGCGGTGTCGAGGTGGACCGCGGCGAACCAGGTGGCCAGCACCTTGGTCGCCAGTGCCGGCGGGTACACCGGGTCGGCCCGCACGGCGCCGTGCCCCTCCGCGACCATGAGCCGGACCGCGTCGCTCAGGCCTTGGCGCGCGCCGGCGTCGGGGAACACGCCGGTGACCGGGCTGCGCAGGGAGACGGCCACCCGGAGGGCGTCCGGAGGGCGCAGCGAGGATGTCGTGCTGCCGGCCAGTACCGAATATCCCAGATGCGCGTCGGCGACGGTGGTGGCGAGGATGCCGTTCTCGGTCAGCCCGTACCAGTCGTTCGTCCCGATCCCCGCCGGCACGCTGCCCCGCCCCGGCTTCAGCCCGACGAGCCCGCAGCAGGCGGCCGGGATCCGCACCGACCCCAGCCCGTCGTTGCCGTGCGCGATCGGCACCAGCCCGGCGGCGACGGCCGCCGCCGAGCCGCCGCTCGACCCACCGGGCGTCCGGTCGGTGCGCCACGGGTTGCGGGTGATGCCGTCGGCGTCGTCGGTGGTGGCCCAGATGCCGAGCTCCGGCATCCGGGTCACGCCGACGACGATCGCGCCCGCGCCGCGCAGCCGGCGCACGACCTCGTGGTCCTGCTCGGCGACCGGCTGCCGGGCGCCCGCCGAGCCGTTCCACGTGGGCAGCCCGGCGACCGGCGTGTTCTCCTTCACCGCGATCGGCACCCCGGCGAGCGCCAGGTTGCCGAGCCCGGGCTGCTCGTCCACCGTCTCGGCCTCGGCGACGGCCGAGACGGCGCGCACCTCGCGGAACGCGCCGACGATGCGGTCGTACGCCCGGATCGAGTCGAGGTGGTCGGCCACGACCTCGGTCGCGGAGGTGTCACCGCGCCGCACGGCGCGGGCGATCTCCTTGGCGGTGGCGCCTACCCAGGTCGTGGAGCGGTGCAGCATGGGGGAACACCCTTCCGATCCGGCGGCGGTTCATTGTGTCAACGAGCGAGCGCCTGCTCCAGATCGGCAAGAAGATCGTCGATTGTCTCGATGCCGACGGACAACCGGACCAGATCGCCCGGGACCTCCAGCGGGCTGCCGGCCGCGCTCGCGTGGGTCATGCGGCCGGGGTGCTCGATGAGCGACTCGACACCGCCCAGCGACTCGCCCAGCACGAAGAGCTTGGCCCGGTTGCAGATCTCGACCGCCGCCTCCTCGCCACCGGCCGCCCGGAACGAGACCATCCCGCCGTACCGCTTCATCTGCTTGGCGGCGATCTCGTGCCCGTGGTGCTCCGGCAGCCCGGGGTACAGCACCTGGCCGACCGCCTTGTGCCGCTGGAGGAACTCGACCACCTTCTCCGCGTTGTCGCAGTGCCGGTCCATGCGCACGCCGAGCGTCTTGATCCCGCGCAGCGTCAGCCACGCGTCGAACGGCCCGGCGATCGCGCCCATGGCGTTCTGGTGGTACGCGAGCTCCCGCATCAGCTCCTCGTCGGTGCCGACGAGGGCCCCGCCCACGACGTCGGAGTGGCCGCCGATGTACTTCGTGGTGCTGTGCACGACCAGGTCCGCGCCCAGGTGCAGGGGCTGCTGGAGGTACGGCGAGGCGAACGTGTTGTCGACCACGAGCAGCGCGCCCCGGTCGTGGGCCAGCTGGGCCAACGCGGCGATGTCGGCGATGCCGAGCAGCGGGTTGGTCGGCGTCTCCAGCCACACGATCTTCGTGCGGTCGGTGATCGCGGCGCGCACCGACTCGACGCTGTGGATCGAGGCCGGGGTGAAGTCGAGGCCCCAGCGCTGCGCGACGCGCGCGAAGAGCCGGTAGGTGCCGCCGTACGCGTCGTCGGGGATCACCACGTGGTCGCCCGGCCGGCAGATCGTGCGCAGCAGGGTGTCCTCGGCGGCCAGCCCGGACGCGAACGCGAGGGCACGGCGGCCGCCCTCCAGCGCGGCGAGGCACTCCTGCAGCGCGTCTCGGGTCGGGTTGGCGGTGCGGCTGTACTCGTACCCCTGGCGCGGGCTGCCGACAGCGTCCTGCGCGTATGTGCTGGTCTGGAAGATCGGGGGGACCACCGCGCCCGTAGCCGGATCCGGCTCCTGTCCGGCGTGGATGGCGAGTGTCTCGAAGCCGTGGGTCATGGGACGACCCTAGTGGCGTTTAGGCTGGCGGGTGTGGCGGACTGTCTGTTCTGTGCGATCGCGTCGGGTTCCGCTCCCGCGTTCGTCGTGGCGTCTTCGTCCTCTGCTGTCGCGTTCCTGGACATCCGTCCGGTCTTCAAGGGTCATGTACTGGTGGCTCCCCGCGCGCATGTCGTGACGCTGACCGATCTGCCGGTGGCCGATCTGCCGGAATACTTCGGATTTGTCCGGACATTGGCCGCGGCGGTGGAGACGGGCCTCTCGGCGGGCGGGAGCTTCGTGGCGATCAACAACAAGGTGTCGCAGAGCGTGCCACACCTGCACACCCACGTGGTGCCCCGGACCAAGGGCGACGGGCTGCGCGGCTTCTTCTGGCCACGCGGCAAGTACGAGTCCGACGAGGAAGCGTTGGCGTACGCATCGAAGATCGCAGCCGTAATACCTTCTTAAGGCGGTTCGCCCCGCGGCGCGGCAGACTTGAGTCCATCAAGGCTTGAAGGAGCTGATCGCGTGTTTCTGCGGTACAAGAAGCAGCTGGACCTGCCGACCTCATCGACCGCACTGCCGGGCCGCGACGTCGAGATGCCCGTCGCCGCGAAGCACACGGTCCTGGGCACCCCGCTGCGCGGCCCGTGGCCGGCGGGCCTCGAGGTGGCGTACTTCGGGATGGGATGTTTCTGGGGCGCCGAGCGCATCTTCTGGCGCATCCCCGGGGTGTACTCGACCTCGGTGGGCTACCAGGGCGGCATCACCACCAACCCGACGTACGAGGAGGTGTGCTCGGGCATGACCGGCCACACCGAGGCGGTCCAGGTGGTGTACGACCCGGCGAAGGTATCGTTCGAGCAGCTGCTGAAGGCGTTCTGGGAGAACCACGACCCGACCCAGGGCATGCGCCAGGGCAACGACGTGGGCACGCAGTACCGTTCGGCGATCTACACGACGACCCCGTCGCAGGCCGCGACGGCGGCCTCGTCCCGCGACCTGTTCGCCCCGGTGGTCCAGGCCGCGGGCCGCGGCGAGATCACCACGGAGATCGCCCAGGCGGGCCCGTTCTACTACGCGGAGGACTATCACCAGCAGTACCTCTCGGACGCGAAGAACCCGGGCGGCTACTGCAACCACGGCCCCAACGGCATGACCTGCCCGATCGGCGTCGCAACGGTCCCCGACGCCTCCTGATCAGCGGCATGTACGGCCGCCGGCGCTTGCCGGCGGCCGTATTTTGTTCGGAACGATTAAATCCGGCGTGGCGTACAACTACACACTTGTTCGGTACGGTTAGTTTTCGTCAAACCGAACAAACTTGAGGAGTGGCCGTGTCCGGCCCAGGCCGACCGTCCCGAGCAACCGTGTACCAACGCCTCGACGAAGCGGTCGGCGAGCTCCGCGACCGCCTCGGCGGTCTTCCGTCACCGGCCGAAGCCGAAGATATTTGGTCAGACATCTGGCATCAGGAAGCTCATAACAGCACGGCCATCGAGGGAAACACGCTCGTTCTCCAAGAGGTCGAGAAGCTTCTCGAGGAAGGCCGGGCCGTCGGCGCGAAGCCACTGAGCGAGTACATGGAGGTCAAGGGTTACGGCGATGCCGCTAAATGGGTCTACGGCCAGGCCCTGGACCCCGGTGGGTGGCAGTCCGGCGATTTGGTTTCACTGCAGGAGGTCCGGCAGGTCCACTTCACGGCGATGACACCGGTGTGGACCGTTGCCCCGCATCCACACGCGAGCGCGGCGGAATCCCCCGGTAACTTCCGCCGACACGAGATCGCCAAGTTTCCGGGCGGCATGAAGCCGCCCACCTGGGCTGACGTCGACTCACACATGCGTAGCTGGATCGACATGGTCAACGACCTGCGGCTCGACAGCGACGCTGCCTGGCCGGAGCGACTAGCCGGCGTCCACAATCGCTTCGAGCAGGTACATCCCTTCCTCGACGGCAACGGACGTGCCGGAAGACTGCTGCTCAACCTCATACTCTGCAGGCTGGGCTACCCACCGGCGATCATCTACAAGCGAGACCGCGACAAGTACCTGCGAGCCATGCGGCGAGCCGACGCCGGCGAACCGGGGCCGCTTGGCGAACTGATCGCCCGAAGCGTCACCACGAACCTTTACCGCTTTGTCATGCCCGCGGTGGCCGGACCGGTCAAACTCCTGCCACTCCCCGCCCTGGCGACGGCCGACCTGTCCGAGAACGCGCTTCGCACCGCGGCCGTCCGTGGACGGCTCCGCGCGATCAAGAGCGACGACGGATCTTGGCGCAGCAGTAAGAAGTGGGTCGCTGACTACATCGAATCCAAGCATCGGAGATCTTGAAGCCGCCGAACAAATGCGACATAGCGGTCAGGACTACCACCAGCAGTACCTCTCGGACGCGAAGAACCCGGGCGGCTACTGCAACCACGGCCCCAACGGCATGACCTGCCCGATCGGCGTCGCAACGGTCCCGGACGCTTCCTGAGGTGGATATTTCCTCCCTGCTGTCCGTACAATCGTACGGACAGCAAGGGGGACTCGATGACCATCGCGGCATCCGCGCGCTTCGAGTTCCGTCTGCGGCCGGAGGCCAAAAGGCGGATCGAGCAAGCCGCAGATCTCGTCCACGAGAGCACGTCAGACTTCGCGCGGACTGCGGCGGAAGAGCGCGCCGAACGCGTCCTGCAGGAACATATGATGGCCACCGCCGTGCCGGCGGAGTTCTTCGACGAACTTCTTGCTGCGCTCGACCAGCCGGCAACACCGAACCAAGCGCTGCAGGCCGCCACGCAACGGGCTCGCCGCATCGTGGAACGACGGTAAGCCCAGGTGCCGTTCATCAGCGAGGCCCTGAGCGAGCACCACGACACCAGCTTCTTCGACAGCGGCAAGCCTGACCTTGATGGCTGGCTCCAGCAGCACGCGATGACCACCGACGCCCGGCGCACGGGCCGCACGTTCGTGTGGCACGAGGATTCTCGCGTTGTCGCGTACTACACCATTGCCGCGCATCTCATCGTGCGCGAAGACCTTCCTCGCGGACTCGGCCGGGGCAATCCAGCCCAGATCCCGGCCGTGTTGCTGGCCAGGCTGGCGCTCGACAAGACCCTGCATGGTCAGGGCCACGGCGGCGCCCTGCTCGCCGACGCGCTCCACCGGATCGTCGTCGCCACGCAGACCGTTGCCGCCAGGTTCGTGGTCGTCGACGCGATCGACGGGACGGCCCACGGCTTCTATCGGCACCACGGCTTCCGGGAGATCCCCGGATCGATGCGCCTGGTCCAGAAGGTCAGCGACATCGCCGCCGCACTTGACCTCTGAGGTACTCCAACCACCAGCAGTACCTTTCAAGTGACAAGAACCCGAACGGGTACCGCCCCGCCGCCTTAGCCCCTTACGCCTCCACTCACCCCGGCGCCTAGGTCGGCTCTTCCGGTTTGCGCCGTCTCCGGGCATGGCTCGACCGCATGTCACGGTGACATGACGTGCTCGACCGATGACTGACTGCCGATCTACGCTCGGCGACATGCTGTGTGTTCCCGGCGAGTTCTGGGCACGAGACGATGTGCGCGGCGCCCTGGCCTCCCGCGATGTCGGCGCGCTGTTCCGGCTCGTCCGCCGCCACACCGGCGCCAGCCAGACCCAGCTCGGCATCGCCGCGTGTGGTTGCCGTCCTCGTGGGGGTGCGTGTCTGCGTACCGCCGGGGGTCAATGGCGCTCGACCGATGGCCGGCGCACGTCTCATTTGCCTGTCTGACTGACGAGCCAGTCTCCAACTGTCAGGTAGGCCGCGAATTGCGCCGGGACCGGTCCTTGCGTCAGCAGCCACTCGTCGCCGAGCGATACGACGACCAGGTCCTCGTGCTCGAATCGCAGTTGGACACCTCCGGCGGAGGGCTCCGAGCTGTAACCCTGGATCGGCGCAACATTGAGCAACAACTGCCCTTTGTACGCGGCCAGGACGTCAGGGGGTTGCGCTGGCTCGACGCGCGTCTCCCCGTATTCCCGCATGTCGTACGAGGCATACGGCTCGGCAAACTCCAGCAACAGGTGCTCGCCGGTGCTGTGCGCCATGACGGGCGGGACACCCTCGAAATGCAGCCAGAAGTGCACCAAGCTCTCGGCGTCGCCGTCCCTGCGGCCTGCGTACCAGTGGCGGGCCTCGGTCACCGCGTCAAGCCGGCGGCCGATGACACGACGCAGCAACTCTACGGTGGCCCGCCGCTGCTCCATGGGCGGCACAGTATCGCGGGTGCAGCCGTCCAGCAGTGCCTTTTCCCTGGCATGAGTTGTAGGCAGTACACGGTTAGAAAAAGACGAGCGGCCAGCGTCCACAATGTCAGTGAGCGGCGGCTGCGTGCCTCGAAGGGGTCGCCGCGTCCAAGGTCAAGACACGCATTTGCCGCAGTCGTTCGAAGTCGGCGACTGGCGATCAAGACTGAACGCGCTACGCGCCGGGACGCAGCTGAAGGCTGGGGCGGTGCGCGGCGTCGAGTTCACCGAGGCGGCCATGGACGTTGCGCCACGGCCTGAGATCGAACTCCTCGCCGAGATGCCGAAGCAGCACCGCTTCCTCGGCATCCTCCGGAGGCGTGCCCGCCTCCAAGCCCGCGATCGACGCCTGACGTCCCCAGCCGTAGGCCAGACGCTCGAGGTAGAGGTACCCAGTCCTGCATCCCAAGGCCAGGAACTCGCGCAGATCACCACCGACGATAGTGTTCGGACAGTCGAACGCCATCGGCACGGTCATGACCACCGGCCACACACCGTTGCCGTCATTGACATTGACGACCGAGAAATGGACCCCATCGCCACCGGTAGAAGCGAAGGTCGTGACGTTGATCGGGGTGCTGTCGTAATCCCAACCCCGGGCTTGGGCCGGGTCCTGCAGCCGCAGCCCGACGGGCATGAACACGTGGTCCGGCTCCTCCCGAGTTCTGCTTGCAACACGCTCAGCCAGCTGCCACAACCTGGCCCAGTCGGAGAGGAACGTCGGTGGTGTGCTCATCCGTCAGAGTGTGTCAGGCAGCCCAGGACCAACCGACCACGCAGCCTCCACCAGTTCCAAACGGGTTACTTGCGTCATCCGGCCTTCCAGCAGCCGGACGTTGGCGAAGAAGAACTCGTTGGAGATACCGCCCGAGCGCCATTCGCGACCGAGGTCGTCAAGCTGGTCTTGCACCGTTGCTTGTCGCGCTCTCCGTCGCTGCTGATCCGTGCGTACGAGATAACAGGCACGCCCTGTGTCACGTTGCCTCCCCGCATCTAACCACGGCCCGAACGGCATGACCTGCCCCATCGGCGTGGCCCAGGTACCGGACCACCACTAACCTGACCGCGTGCCGAGGCCAGGCGAAACCGTCGCGGAGAGTCAACCGTCGCCTCCCTCCTCTCCTGGAAGGAGGCGGCGCGCCTACCGTCTTGCGATCGCTTGGCCGGCGGTGGCGTGTGTCGAGGCGATCGACGTGCCGAATGAATCCCTGCTCGCGCTCGTCGTCCCCCCGTTCGAGCTGGCGTTGTGGCTCACCGCAGCCGCCCTGACCGTGGTCGCGATCGCCGGGTTCAAGGGTTCGGCGGTGATGCGGGTGGTCGCCGCGGTCGTCCTGCTGGCAGCGACGATCCAGTTCAACAACTGGTCGGTCTTCGAACCGCGCTCGTACTACTGGTCTCACCGGTGGGCCTTCGCGGCCGTCGCCGACGGGGTTCGCCACGGCACGATCGGGGCGTCCGACACCTACTACGGCGAGCCGTTACCCCGGACTCTGCGCGATCTGTCGACCAACGGCCGGGCCTCAGCCATCGGCCGGTACGGCGGCCGGCCGGTCGTGTTCCTGCCCGAATACCTCGGCATCCCCGACGACGCGGCGGGCTATGTCTTCTACGAGGGCGTACTTCCCGTCGGCTTCACGCTCGACCTCTACGGCGCCCAGGCTTCACTCGATGGTGCGGAGAACCTGGGCGACGGATGGTGGTACGCCCGGCCCGGCGACTGACCCGCTGGTTACAGGAGTAGCGCACCATTCGCCAGAGTGGGCATGGCAGGGAGCGCAGCGACCGGTGTCCCGCCCGGCGGCTACGCGAAACTCAACTTCGCGAACTACTAGTTCAGCATTTCCGTCTTGGACATTCCTGCGTCGTGAGGTTCGAAGCCGTGACGGTTCGAACCTCATGGCGCACGCCGCCAGGACTACCACCGTCGCCGGGCGAGGAGCCGGGGCACCGGCTCGCGGTGGCGCCAGGACTCCGCCTCGCCGCGCAGGCGCCTCCAGGTGCGCCGCAGCCGCCAGGCGAAGAGCAGTGCCAGCACGCCGGCGGCGCCCAGCAGCAGGAGCGGATCGCGCAGGCCCGGTTCGTCGCCCGACAGGTAGGCGGTCCCGACCGGGTCGAGCGGGTCGTAGAGCACGTCGACCTCCTCCCCGACGCTCGGCGAGCTCCAGGGAGCGTGGCTGATCCACGTGGTGACCTCCTCCCCGCTGCGGGTGGTGAAGGTGACCGACGCCCACCACTGCCCGTCGTGCAGCTCGCGCACCGTCCCGGCCGTCCACTCGCCCCGGTCCAGCATCGCGTTGCGGTGGCGCAGGTTCCCGAGGCCGCAGTACACGGTGGCCGACACCAGCAGCGCGCAGAAGGCGACGCCCAGGGCGGGATGCCGGAGCCAGTAGCCGGGGCGCCATCGGCTGCGAGGTTCCGGCCGGTCCGGGCCGGCCTCGCCGGTGGGCCATGATCGTGTCGCTTGTAGCCGCCGCCGGTACCGCTTGACCATGCCGCCTCCCCTGCGCCCACGGTAGACGGCAGCGCAAAGCCCTCAGGCGATCGACTGGGCTTGGAAGTCCGCACAGCGCGGCGACGCCGTCACCGGACAGGCGGACCGCGTCGTGCGCCGACAGGATCTGCGGGAACGCGCACCGCCTTGGTGATCCGGGTGTACGTTTCGCGGTGCGCGCATGGCCGACAACGGGCCTGACGGGGCGCCGCGCAGCGGCGCCGGTCGATAGCATCCCGGGCCATGACCGCAGGACGGCTGCTCTGGACGCTCGTGGTGATCCAAGGGGTGATCGTCGCGCTCTACGGGTACGCGGCGGTCGCCTACCTGACCAGCGACGCCGGGTTCTTTCCCGAGCAGGCGCCGCCCGTGTGGGCCTGGCCGGCGGTCGCCGTCGTCGGGCTCGGGTTCGTGCCGGCCGCCACGGCGCTCGTCGTCGCCGTGCCGGGGCTGGCCTCGCCGCGGGTCCGGGAGGATCGGCGGCGGTTCACCGCGCTCGCGGTCGCCACCACCGCCTCCGCGCTCGTGCTCGCCGTCATGGCCACGCCACCCGGGTGGGTGCTGTTCGACTGGTACGTCAGCTGAACGCCGTCAGGTGGTTTCGCATGAGGAGGAGCGCAGCGGGCAGGTAACCAACGCTCAGCAGGTGTGGCGGAAGGAGCGGCCGGAGTGGTGCCGACCGGGGTCTGGGTGCCGACACCGGTGCTGGTCGGGGCACTCACCGGGGGCCTCGTGGCGTGCGCGGTGCTGCTCGTGGTGGCCACGTACCTCCTCGTCGTCGTGGTCCAGCCGATCCGCCGGACCGCGGTCATCGCCGACCAGCTCGCCGGCGGGCGGCTCGACCCGCGGCTGCTGCGGACCGGGCTCGGGGAGATCAGCCGGCTCGGCCGGTCGCTCAACGTCCTCGGCGCCTCGTTCGGGCGCAGCCTCGACGGGCTCGCGCAGCTCGTCGAGGCGCAGACCGCCCTGCGGCGGGTGGCGACGCTCGTCGCCCGCGGGGTGTCGCCGTCGGAGGTGTTCGAGGCGGTGACGGGGGAGCTCGGGCGGCTCATCGGGGCCGACGGGGCGAACATCGTGCGGTACGAGTCCGACGGGACCGGGACCGTCGTCGCGCTGTGGGGCTGGCCCGGGGCACTGCTGCCCGCCGGAACCCGGATATCGCTGTCCGGCGAGAGCGTCTCGGCGGCCGTGAAGAGCACGGGGCGGGCCGCGCGCATGGACAGCTACGCGCGCTTGGCCGGCCCACTCGCCGAGTTTCTGCTCGCGAAAGGCATCCGATCGGCGGTCGGCGCGCCGATCTACGTGGAGGGGCGGCTCTGGGGGGTCGTCACCGCCTCCATGGTGCGCGACGATCCGCTGCCCCGCGACGCCGAGCTCCGGCTGGCCGACTACACCGAGCTCGTGGCGACCGCGATCGCCAACGCCCAGGCCCGCACCGACCTCGTCGAGTCGCGGGCCCGCGTCGTGGTCGCGACGGACCAGACCCGCCGGCGCATCGAGCGGGACCTCCACAACAGCGTCCAGCAGCGGCTGTTCTCCCTCGGCCTGGCGCTGCGGGCGGCCCAGGACGAGGTGCCGCCCGACCTGCCGGCGCTGCGCGACAGGCTCACCACGGTCGCCGCCGGGCTGGCGGCCGGGCTCGACGAGCTGCGCGAGATCTCGCGGGGCATCCATCCGCAGATCCTCACCGACCGCGGGCTGGCCTCGGCGGTGAAGGCGCTGGCCCGGCGTTCGCCGATCGCGGTGGAGTTGGAGGTACAGCTGGAGTCCCGCCTGCCCGAGTCCCTCGAAGCGGTCGCGTACTACGTGGTCGCGGAGTCGCTGACCAACGCCGCGCGGCACGCGGAGGCCTCCGTCGTCCGCGTGTCGGCCGGCGTGCGCGAGCAGCGGCTGCACCTGTCGGTGCGTGACGACGGCAAGGGCGGCGCCGACCCGGACCGGGGCTCGGGCCTGATCGGCATCAGCGACCGCATCGAGGCGCTCGGCGGCACGATGACGCTGCGCAGCCCACGCGGCGGCGGCACCGCGCTCGACCTCGAACTGCCGATCCCCGAATAGAGCGGGCAACCGAGCGGATTGCCAGTTTTGAGGAACTTTCAGTTACCTCACTGCTACGTTGAGTGACGTTCCGGATGCTGTGCGCCCCTGTACCAGGGATTTGCGCCCACCGAGCACTCCCATCCCGTGGCAACAACGGAGGAGACACTCAAGTGCAAGTCAGCAAACGACTGCCGGGCGTCCGGCTGGTCGCCCGCGCGGCCGTCGTCCTGGGCCTGGTGGCGTCCGGCCTGGTCGCGACGGCGACACCGAGCCTCGCCGCCGGCGACCCGATCACCACCGTCGCGCCCGCGCACGGCCCGAGCGGCGGCGGCAACTCCATCACCCTCACCCCGACGACCGCGGGCACCTTCACCGGCGCCACCCTCGCCAACGTCATCGTGCAGTTCTCGTTCGCCGCCTGCGGCGACCCGCTCGTCGGCCAGACGCCGATCACCTCATCCGCGGGCGCGGTCACCGCCGGCGTCGTGCGGTCCACGGCGACGGCCACCCTGAGCGGCAACAACCTGGTCGTCGCCGTGCCGTCCACGCTCACGCTGCCGGTCGACGTCACGGCGCCGACCCCGTTCTACGTGTGCGCCTACGACGGCAGCACGGTGGGCAGCACGGCCCTGCTCGCCGAGACGGCCGGCGCGGCCTACACGGTGAACCCGCTGCTCACCGCCAACCCGGCCAGCGGCGCGAGCGGCGGCGGCTACTCGCTCGACGTGACGACGCCGAACCCGATCTTCACGCCGTTCACCACGACCGGCCTGGCGGTGCAGTTCCAGGCGAAGACCGCCACGGGCTCTGTCTGCGCGGCCGTCCCGCAGGGGGCCTCCGCACCGGCCGCCTCGAACGCCTCGACCATCACCGGCGGTGTGGTGGTGGCGACCACCGGCCTCCAGGTGCCGACGGCGCGCAGCCTGAAGGTCCAGGTGCCGACCACGATGGTCCAGCCGTTCCTGTCGACGCTGCCGACGGTCCTGAGCTCCACGTACAACATCTGCGTCTACAGCGCGGGCACGTTGGCCGCGGAGACGTCGCCGGCGGCGCCGTTCATCCTCAGCGGGAACGTGGCCATGAGCTCCGCCTCGGGCCCGCCCGCCGGCGGCAACGCCATCACGCTGACGGCCGCCGGCCCGATCTTCACCAGCGGCTCGACCTTCGTGCAGTTCCAGAGCACGGCGAGCAACCACAACACCTGTGACTCGTTCTACTCGGCCGCGGGTACCACGGTCTCGCCGACCGCGGCGCAGACGCGGTTCATCTCGACCTCCAAGCTGGCGGTCACGGTGCCGGCGATCACGGCCGGCTCGTACATCGCCTGTGTCTACGACGCGACGACCGGCTCCGGCGACCACCTCGTCGCGCAGGCCTTCGGCACCTACGTGTCAGGCGCCGTGCCGACGATCACCTCGGTGAGCCCGGCGACCGGGCCGGCCCAGGGCGGCACGACCATCACCGTGACCGGCTCGGGCCTGCCGACCGCCGCGGGCTCCTTCACCGCCGCCGTCGGCGGCGTGCCGATGCAGGTCACGCCGGTGAACGCGACCAGCTTCACCGCGATCACGCCGCCGCACGCCCCGGGCTCGGGCTTCGCGATCAGCATCACGCTGACGAACGGCAACACCTACGAGGGCAAGAACCTGTTCACGTTCACGAACGGCATCGCCATCTACCCGGTGACCGCGCCGAACTCGAAGCTGACCGGGACCGACATCGACGTCCAGGGCGTGGGCTTCCTCGACCTGACCTTCGCGGCGGCCGGTGTCGTGGACCCGAACAGCTCGAAGTCGCACGTCTACCTGGTCAAGGGCGCCTACGACCCGAAGGCCGGCAACCCGGCCACGTCGAAGACCAACGGCCAGGTGGCCGAGTGCGTCGACGTGCTGGTCATCTCCGACACCAACCTGCTCTGCAGCCTCTACACGGCCGGCAACGGCCCGCTGCCCACGAACGCGGGCCGCATCATGACCGGCTGCACCATGGCGACGGCCGCCAACACGACGGTCGTGCCCGGTGTCGGCTGCTCGTTCAACCCGAGCGACGTCGGCATGACGATCGCCGGCACCAACATCCCGGCGGCCACGACCGTCACCGCGGTCAACGCGACGACCGGCGGCGCGACGATCAGCAAGGCGATCACCACGGCGGTCAGCGCGGCGACGCCGCTGGTCCTGAACGCGACGACCACCAAGGTGATCCCCGACGCGACGTCCGTCCTCGCGACGGACCCCAAGAAGATCACCACGGTGGCCGCGACGTTCGCCGCGACCGACGTCGGCAAGGCGATCTACGGGACCAACGTGCCGACCGGCTCGGTCATCACCGAGTACGTCGACTCGAAGAACGTGAAGATCTCCGGGACGATCACCACGAACGTGGCCTCGGCCGCGGCCTCGCCGCTCTTCATGGTGCCGTCGGGGCCGGTGTCGAACGGCACCTACACGCTGACCGTGGTCAGCAACGGCATCATCAACGCCGCGACGGTCACGCCGGCGCTCACGCCGCCGTACGTCCAGTCGATCATCTCCAGCGGGTCGACCTTCACGGTCGCCGACTACCTGCTCAACTGACACCTGACACAGGGCGGCCCGGGATCCACAGGATCCCGGGCCGTACTGGTTTTGGCAGGCGAGGGCACGGTCGCGATATATGCGGGGGAACCACGACGTGCCCTCGCCTGCCGGGTGGATCCGCCCGTTCCCTGGGGGGACGCCTGGCCGGAGGCGTTCGGAGCCGGCGGAGGCATGCCGGCAACCGCTCCCGGGCGGATCTTTTGTGTCGCGGGACCACGTGCGTTGGCGGGCGCGCCGGAGTCACCGCTGGGATCAACGATCGTGCTAGAGGAAGGTTCCCCGGTTGCCGCCGGCGCGGTGCCAGCCGCCCCGCGAACGGGGCCGGCTCCCGAGGTCGATGCGCCAGTCAGGCATCGTGCGCAGGCTGTACAGGTCGTGGCGGGCGGTCCACGCCTCGTTCCATGGGCGACGGGAGGCCTCGGCCGCGTTCTCCGCCAGGCGGCGCGGCGCGCACGGCCACTCCCGCCCGCACCAGAGGCACTGGCCATCTCCGTCCGACTCGCTGTGCCGACTCATGATCTGCGTGGCGTCCCGCCACAGCAGTCGATCGACCACGTCTGTTGGCTCGGACTGGTCAACACTGACCAACTTCCCTACCCCCAAACTCCATGAGGCTTCCTGAGCACCTCCGGACGAAACGTTAAACAGTCAGGCCGCCGACCTGGGCGGACAACCAGTGCGACATCCTTCCGACCACTCGAAAGGGGACGGCGTGGCGCCGCCCATAATGACGCCATGGAGAGCCCCCTCTTAGCCCGTATCCGTGACGCGGTGATCGGCGACGACCAGGTGATGTGGGGGCCGTTCGGCGCTCGCCGCGTCACGTACGCCGACTACACCGCCTCCGGCCGCGCGCTGGACTTCATCGAGCGGTTCGTCCGCGACGAGGTGCTGCCGCGGTACGCCAACACGCACACCGAATCGTCCGGCACCGGGCTGCAGACCACCCGGCTGCGCGAGGACGCCCGCCAGATCGTCAACGAGGCGGTCGGCGGCGACGCCGAGACCGTCGTCATCTTCACGGGCTCCGGGTCGACGGCGGCGATCGACAAGATCGTGCACATCCTGGGCCTGCGGGTGCCGGCCGGCCTGGAGGACCGCTACGCGCTGTCGGCCGCGATCCCCGCCGCCGAGCGGCCGGTGGTGTTCATCGGGCCGTTCGAGCACCACTCCAACGAGCTGCCGTGGCGGGAGTCGATCGCCGACGTGGTGGTGATCCCGGAGAACCACAACGGGCTCATCGACCTCGACCGGCTGCGCGCCGAGCTGGAGCGGTACGCCGACCGGCCGCTGAAGATCGGCTCGTTCTCCGCCGCCTCGAACGTGACCGGCATCGTCACCGACACCCACGCGATCTCGGCGCTGCTGCACGAGCACGGCGCGCTGTCGTTCTGGGACTTCGCGGCGGCGGCGCCGTACGTCGACATCGCGATGTACGGCCCGGGGCCCGGCGAGTACAAGGACGCCGTGTTCATCTCCCCCCACAAGTTCGTGGGCGGCCCCGGTACCCCGGGCGTCCTCGTCGTGCGCCGCGAGGTGCTCACCAACCGGGTGCCGACGGTGCCCGGCGGCGGGACGGTGGACTACGTCAACCCGACCGACCACCACTACATCGCCGACCCGGCGCACCGCGAGGAGGGCGGCACCCCGGCCATCGTCGAGTCGATCCGGGCCGGCCTGGTGTTCCAGCTCAAGCAGGCGGTCGGCACGGACACCATCCGCGCCCTGGAGGAAGGCTTCCTGCGCGAGGCGATCGCGTCGTGGAGGACGAACCCGAACATCGAGATCCTCGGCAACCTCGACGCCTCGCGGCTGTCGATCGTGTCGTTCGTGATCCGCCGGCCGGGCGGGCGGTACCTGCACCACAACTTCGTGGTCGCGCTGCTCAACGACCTGTTCGGGATCCAGTCCCGGGGCGGCTGCTCCTGTGCCGGGCCGTACGGCCACCGCCTGCTCGGCATCGACATCGAGCGCTCGCACCGGTTCGAGCAGGAGATCATCGCGGGCTGCGAGGGGATCAAGCCCGGGTGGGTCCGGGTCAGCTTCAACTACTTCATCTCGCAGACGGTCTTCCGGTACATCGTGGAGGCGGTCCACATCGTGGCGTCCCACGGCTGGGCGCTGCTGCCGCAGTACCGCTTCGATCCGCAGACGGGGCTCTGGAAGCACCGCGACGGGCTGGTCGAGCCGCCGCTGCGGCTGTCCGAGCTGCACTACGACGAGTCCGGCGAGCTGCGCTGGCCGTCCCGGCACGAGCGGGCGCCGGAGTCGGACCTGTCCGGGTACCTGCGCTTCGCCCGCGAGCTGGTCGAGTCGCTCGGCAGCGGCGAGCCGCAGCCGGACGGCATCGTGTCGGCCAACTTCGAGGCGCTGCGCTGGTTCGACCTGCCGGCGGTATCGCTGTTGGCGTAACCGCGCGGGCATGCGGGGCGACGGCCGGGCGTTCCATCCGGCATGGACCCAGAAATCGACGCCCTTGACGCGTACAGCCGGGTCGTCTCCAGCGTGGCGGCCTCACTGCTGCCGAGCGTGGCCAGCCTGACCGTGCGCAGCCGGCGCGGCGAGGGGGCCGGCTCGGCGGTCGTGTACACCCCGGACGGCTTCGTGCTGACCAGTGCCCACGTCGTCGCGGGTGCCGACGGCGGCTTGGCCGAGTTCACCAACGGCACCCAGACCCGGTTCGACGTGGTGGGCGCCGACCCGCTCGCCGACCTGGCGGTGCTGCGCATCCGCGAGACGGGCGTGCCGCCGGCGACGCTGGGCAACGCCGACGACCTGCGCATCGGCCAGCTTGTGGTGGCCGTGGGCAATCCGCTCGGCCTGGCCGGGTCGGTCACCGCCGGCGTGGTGAGCGCGCTGGGCCGCTCGCTGCCGGTCCGCGACGGCCGGCACGTGCGGCTCATCGACGACGTCATCCAGACCGACGCCGCGCTCAACCCGGGCAACTCCGGCGGCGCGCTCGCCGACTCGACGGGCAAGGTGGTCGGGGTCAACACCGCGGTCGCCGGCATCGGGCTGGGTCTCGCGGTGCCGATCAACGCCAACACCCGGCTGATCATGTCGGAGCTCATGTCGAGCGGGAAGGTGCGCCGGGCCTGGCTCGGCGTGGCCGGCACCCCGGTGCCCCTTCCCCAGCCCCTGGCGGCGCGCACCGGGCAGAAGAAGGGCCTCCGGCTGGTCGAGGTGGTGCCGGGCAGCCCGGCCGGGCAGGCCGGGCTCTACGTCGGCGACGTGATGGTCAGCGCCGGTGGCCGGCCGATCATCGGCGTGCAGGACGTGCAGCGGCTCATGCTGGGCCCGGCGATCGGCACCCGGCTGCCGATCACCGTGCTCCGCAAGGACGCCCTGGTGGACGTGGTGGCGGTCCCCGAGCCGCTCGACTAGCTCAGGCGCTCCAGGACCATGGCCATGCCCTGGCCGCCGCCCACGCACATGGTCTCCAGGCCGATCGACTTGTCGTGCCACTGCAGGGAGTTGATCAGCGTGCCGGTGATCCGGGCGCCGGTCATGCCGAACGGGTGGCCGACGGCGATGGCGCCGCCGTTGACGTTGAGCTTCTCCAGCGGGATGCCAAGCCGGCGGTACGACGGGATCACCTGGGCGGCGAAGGCCTCGTTGATCTCGACGAGGTCGACGTCGTCGATGGTCATGCCGGCCCGCTTGAGCGCGCTGCGGGACGCCTCGACCGGGCCGATGCCCATGATCTCCGGCGACATGGCGGCCACGCCGGTCGAGATGATCCGGGCCAGCGGCGTGATGCCGAGCTCGCGCGCCTTGACGTCGCTCATGACGACCACGGCGGCGGCGCCGTCGTTGAGCGGGCAGCAGTTGCCGGCCGTGACCCGCCCGTCGGGGCGGAACACCGGCTTGAGCCCGGCGACGCCCTCCATCGTCACGCCCGGGCGGGGGCCGTCGTCGGCCGTGATCACGTCGCCGGACGGCGTCGTCACCGGCGTGATCTCGCGGGCCCAGAAGCCGTTCTTGATCGCTTCTTCGGCGAGGTTCTGCGAGCGGACACCGAACTCGTCCATGTCCTCGCGGGTCACGCCCTCGATCTGGGCCAGGTTCTCGGCGGTCTGCCCCATCGCGATGTAGATGTCGGGCAGCAGCCCGTCCTCGCGCGGGTCGTGCCAGGTGGCCCCGCCCTCGGCGCTCTTCGCGGTGCGGGCGTAGGCCTCGGCGAACGCCGGGTTGTGCCAGGAGCCGCCGACCGCCGCGGCCGCGTCGGGTGGCAGGACGTCGGAGTTGCCCCGCGCGTACCGCGAGACGCACTCGACGCCGGCGGAGATGAACACGTCGCCCTCGCCGGCCTTGATCGCGTGGAACGCCTGGCGGGTGGTCTGCAGCGACGACGCGCAGTAGCGGGTGGTGGTGGCGCCCGGCAGGTGGTCGAACCCGAGCAGGGTGCCCACCACGCGGGCCATGTTGAAGCCCTGCTCGCCGCCGGGCAGGCCGCAGCCGAGGTACAGGTCTTCGATGTCCCGCGGGTCGAGCTGCGGGACCTTGTCGAGCGCGGCCCGGACGATGGTGGCGGCGAGGTCGTCGGGGCGGAGGTCGCGCAGCGATCCCTTGGCGGCACGGCCGATCGGGGACCGGGCGGTGGCAACGATGACAGCTTCCGGCATGCTCTGACGTTACCTTTGGGTAACGACACCGGGCGAGCGGGTGTGACAAACCTGCACGCCAAGTGTCGGTTTCAGGCCCGGACGGCCGCGGCCTCCTCGACGGCGGGGAGCAGGGCGTGGGCCCAGACCCGGTAGCCGTCGGCCGAGGGGTGGAAGCCGTCGTGGCACAGCGTGCCCGCGTCGGCCCGGAAGACGGCGCCGGTGCGCGCGCCCAGGTCGACCACCACGGCGCCGGCCGCCGACGCCGCGACCGCCTGGAGCCGGGCGATCCGGCGGCTGCGCAGCCCGAGCAACTGGCGCAGCGGCGGGGCGAACGCGCGGAGCGCGCCGAAGTCGGGGCAGGTGCCGACGACGACCGGGATGTCGGCGTCACGCAGCCGGCGGCAGGCCGCGCCGAGGTGCTCGGCCGCGTCGGCGCCCGAGCCCAGGTGGGTGACGTCGTTGGTGCCGACGAGCACCAGCGCCACGTCCGGGCGGGGCCCGACGAGCGCCCGGGCGACCTGGGTGGCCAGGTCGGACGAGCGCGAACCGGCCACGGCCACGCTCGACAGCTCGACCCTGCGGCCGGCCGAGCCCTCGGCCAGCAGCGCGGCGAGCTGGCCGCCGACGGTGTCGGCGACCCGGTCGACGCCGACGCCGAGCGCCGTCGCGTCGCCGAGCAGCACCAGGCGCATCGGCGGCTTGCCGGTCGCGCCGATCGACGAGCGCATCGCGAGGCGCATGTCGGGTTTGGCGTAGGTGCGGGTCCGCGCCGCGAGGGCCTGGGCGGCCAGCACGGCGGCGCCGCCGACGGTGCCGGCGACCAGGGTCACGGTGGCGAGGCGGGCGAGCCGCCGCACGACGCTCATGTCAGCTCCTCACTCCGCACGGCGCTCGGCTGCCGTGCGGCCTGCTGCGGCAGCCGGTGCCAGACGCGGTGGCGCAGCTGCGCCCACCGGCCGGCCGGGCCGCGGTCCTTGCCGGCGACCTGGGTCGCACTGACCTCGGTGCCGGGACGGTGCGCCGCCTCGGCCGCCGCCTGCGGCAGCGACCGGACGCCCTCGCCGACGGCGAGGACCGGCACCGCCGCCAGGGCAGGCTCGGTCAGCGCGGCCACCACCGTAGGCAACACCGCCTGAGCGGCGGCCAGGTAACCGGCACCGGACGGGTGGAACCGGTCGAAGCTGAACATCCGGTCGGGATCGGCGTAGAACAGCTCACCGAGGAGGTCTCCCAAGGACACGGTACGCCCACCGGCCTCGACGACCGCGATCGTCTGCGCGGTGGCCATCTGCCGGCTCCAGTGCCGGGCCAGCCAGCGCAGCGGCGGCTGGATCGGCCGGATCGTGCCCAGATCGGGGCAGGTGCCGACGACCACCTCGACGCCGGCCGCGCGCAGCGTGCGCACCGCGTCGACCAGGTGGCGCACCGCGGTCTGGACGCCCACCCGGTGGGTCACGTCGTTGCCGCCGATGCTGATCACCGCCACGTCGGGGCGGTGCCGCAGCGCGACCTCGACCTGCGGCGGGAGGCCCTTCGACTCGGCGCCGACGACCGCGAGGCAGCGCATCCAGACCGGCCGCCGCTGCTGCTCGGCGAGGCCGGCCGCGACCGCCGCGGCGAACGTCTCGCTCGGCTGCTCGGCGCCGTACCCGGCGGCGGACGAGTCGCCGAGCACCACCAGGCGGATCGGCTCGCCGTCGTAGTGCGCGCCGTACGTGCCGTCGGCCCGCGGCGGCGGGCTGATCACCTGCGGAATCGTCTTCCGCGCGAGCAGCGCCTGGCCCACGACCAGCCCGTAGAGCAACGCCCCGGCCC
>NZ_JAHYSG010000106.1 GCF_022095675.1 Dactylosporangium sp. AC04546
ATGTCCTCCTGCGCCGACAGGATCATCCGGAACCCGGCCCGCACCAGCTCCTGATCGTCGACCACCACAACCCGGATCACCGCCCACCCCCGCAGCGCCGCCCACGAAGGACCCGGGCCGCGGCAGCGGGGACCGTCCGGCCGACGGGACGAGCGCGGGTCACGCGGCGGCCGCCCGGGCCAGGGGGATGGTCGCGTCGACCCGCCAGCCACCGCCCGCGCACGGCCCGACGGTCAAGGCGCCCCCGTGCACGGCGATGCGCTCCCGCATGCCGATCAGCCCGTGCCCGACGTGACGCTCCGGACCTGCCCGGCCAGCGCGCCCAGGCTGACCCGCCTGCCGAACCCGCCCGATGTGGCCCGCTCCGGCTGCGCCGTCGTCCACGGCCTCGATCCGGACGTCGGCGGGGGAGTAGCGCAGCCGCACGGTCAGCACCGCCCCGGGCCCCGCGTGCCGCAGGGCGTTGGTCACCGACTCCTGAACGATCCGGTACGCCGTCAGCTCCTCAGCCGCACTCAACCCCTCCGGACTACCTTCGCGCTCCACCACCACCCGCAGCCCCGCGGAGCCGGCCCGCTCGACGAGCGTGTCGAGCTCCGCCAGCCCGACCCGCCGCCGCCCGAGGTCGACCCCAGTGCTCACCGAGCCAGACCCCGTGCCGAGCGCTCCGCCAAGCTCCACGCCAGACCCTGCGCCATCGCCGGCTCCGAGCTCCGGGTCACGGCCCGTGTTGAAGCCCACGGCGGCTCCCAAGCCAGGCTCCGTGCCCGGCGCGACAGCCGGATCCGCGTTCGCCTCGGCCGCCCGCACGACGGCGGACAGCGGCACGGCGGACGAGGTGGCCGACGAGGCGGCGGTGGACGAGGCGGCGGTGGACGAGGCGGCGGCCGGCGAGGTGGCCGGTAATGGCGGGGGCGAGGCGGCGCGCAGCAGGGACACCACCCGGCGCATGTCGTCCAGAGCCTCGCGCCCCGTCGCGGCGATCGTGGCCAGGGCGGCCCGGGCCTGCGTGGCCGAGGGGTCGAGCGTGTACGTGGCGCCGTCCGCCTGGACGATCATCACGCTCAGGCTGTGGGCGACGACGTCGTGCAGCTCGCGGGCGATCGCCGCGCGCTCGTCCGCCGTCGCGAGCCGGGTCAGGTGGTCCCGCTCGCGCTGCAGGGTGGCGTTGCGCTCCTCGAGCGATGCGATATACAGCCGGCGGGTGCGCACCCCGTGCGCCGTCACCCCCACCGCGACCGTCACCGCGCCGACGACCCAGACGACGGTCCAGAAGTTGCCGGCGCGCCGGTCCTCGGCCCACGCCCCGAGCAGCACGCCGAGCCCCGCGAACGCCCCGGCCAGGACCGGCCAGCGGCCGCCTGGCCCGTACTTGACCACCGAATACATCGCCACGAGCACCGCCACGTCGAACAGCCGGACCATCGGCTGGACGGCCAGGTGGGCGGCGGCCAGCCCGTACACCACGAAGGCCACCGGCACCGCGAACGCCCGGCGCGCGAGCAGTGCCGCCGCCATGACGAACCCGCAGGCCAGCACCACCGCTCCGGTCGTGCCGCGCTCCATGAGGGCGAGGCACACGATCCCCGCCGCCAGCGCCCCGTCGAACACCCACCGCATGCCGCCCACCCTAGGTCGCCCCTACGACAAAACCGCCGACAACGCCGCCCGCCGGGCGGGCAGCACCGCCGCCGCGACCCCCGCGAGAGCCGCCAGCAGCACGAACAGCCCCAGCCGCCCCACCGGCACCGCGACCAAGGGGTCGACCGCCCCGAAGCCGGCCAGCGTGGTCAGCCAGCCGTACAGCACGCCGAACGCCACCCCGATCAGCGCCCCCGCGGTCGCCATGAGCAGCGCCTCCACCAGCAGCGTCGCCGCGAGCTGCCGGCGGGTCAGGCCGAGCGCCCGCAGCAGCGCCGACTCCCGGGCACGCTCCAGCACGGACAGCGACAGCGTGTTCGCGATCCCGACGAGGGCGATGAGCAGCGCGCAGGCCAGCAGCACCGCGATGATCCCCACCAGTTGGTCGACAGCCGCCTTCCGATCGTCCCGGACGTCGGCCAGGTCGTCGTAGCGCACCAGCGGCGCGTCGGTCAGCGCCGCGTCGAGCCGCTCGCGCGCCGCCGCCCCAGGCGTGGCCCGGACGAGGATCATGGCCTCAGCGTTGCCGCCGGGAAAGAGCGATGCGAAGTCGCGCGGACTGACGACGAGATCGCCGGTCAGGCTGGGGCCCTGGACCGTGGCCGCCACGGTGACGGTGAGCGCCCGCTCGCCGGCCCGCACGGTGAGCCGGTCGCCCGGCCGGGCGCGCCCGAGCACGTCGGAGGCGGCGGGCACCCGTGCCGTGCCGTCCGCGACGCCGCCGGTGCCCACGAGGACCGACCGGCCGTCGACGACGGCGTCGGCCTGCCGCACGGCCTCGACCGACGCGAACGCCGGGTCGCCGGACAGCGACGCGGTCACCGACGGCGGGATCGTGGCGCCGTTGACCGCGGGCACGACGAGGTAGTCGACCGGGAACGCCCGATCGAGCTGGGCCGTCGCGGTCCGGTCCACGGTCGCGGCGATCGTGCTCCCGCCGGCCATGAGCGCCACCCCGATCACCAGCGTCGCCGTGGTCGCCGCGGTCCGGCCCGGGTTGCGCCGGGCGTTGGCGGCCGCGAGCCGGGCCGGCACGCCGAACACGCGGGCGGGCAGCCAGCCGAGCGCCGCCACTAGCCGGCCCACCAGCAGCGGTGACAGCAGGAGCAACGCCAGGAACGTGCCGGTGCCGCCGGCCATGACCAGCACCATGCCCTCCTCCGCACCGCGCGCCCGCAGCCCGGCTGCGGTCAGCGCGGCGCCGCCGGCGAGGGCGAGCCCGGCCAGCACGAACGTCCACCGCCGTCGCGGCTCCTCGCCGGTGATGCGCAGCGCGGCGACCGGCGGCACCCGAGCGGCCCGCAGCGCCGGAACCGCCGCCGACACGACCGTCACCAGCAGGCCCAGTCCGACCGCGACGAGCAGTGGCGGCGCGCTGAGCACGGGCCGCCCGCCCGGCAGCCCGAGCAGCGTGCCGCCACGGGCCAGCCCGGCCGCCACCCCGAGCCCGGCGACCGCCCCGACGAGCGACGCGGCGAGCCCGACGGCGGCCGACTCCAGCAGCACCAGCCGCATCACCTGGCCGCGGCGGGTGCCGACGCAGCGCAGCAGCGCGGTCTCGCGGATCCGTTGCGTCATCAGGATGTTGAAGGTGTTGAAGATGACGAACCCGGCGACCAGCACGGCCACGGCCGCGAACAGCACGAGCCCGACGAACACCCCGCTCAGCTGCCCGGAGGCGGCCCGGGCCAGGTCATGCCGCAACTGCTCACCGGTGCGGAACCGGGCCTGCCCCGGCCCGCCGGCCGCGATGCGGTCGCGCACCTCACCCGCGTCGGCGCCGGGCCGCAGCGTCGCGACGACCTCCCGGAAGCCGCTCGCCCCGGTCAGCCGCACCAGCTCCGCGCGTGTGAGCACCACGGTCGGCGCGCCCCCGGCGCTGTCCACCGTGCCGACGACCCGCAGCTCCTGCCGTGCGCCACCGGCGTCGACCACGACCGCGGTGTCTCCCACGGAGATGCCGGTGGCCTCCACGGTGCCGCTGTCAAGAGCGGCCTCACCGCCCCGCGCCGGCAGCCGTCCGGCCCGCAGGTCGAAGCCCCGCAGCGCCGGCACCGAGCCGGTGTCGACCGCGGCCGGCGGCTCCCCGAACGTCGTGACCGGCTTGCCGTGCCGGTCGAGCAGCGGCAGCGGCGCCGACATCCGCCCGTCCACGTCGGCGACGCCGGCCGTGTCGCGAACACTGTCCACAGTGGACATCGGCAGGCGTGCGCCGCCGGTCGCCGTCACGGCGACGCCGACGTTGCGGGCGCCCCGTGCGTACTCGTCGTAGAGCGCGGCCGAGGCCGTGTCCCGGTAGACCAGGATGCCCGCGACGAACGCCACCGACAGCACGATCGCGAGCGCGGTCGGCACGAGCCGGCGCGGCCGCAGTGAGGAAAGGGCGAGTCTGAGCACGGCTCGACGCTAGGCGGGCGGCGGGCCGTTCCGCGTCGGACCAGAGCCGTAGTACCCAGGTATGAGGCCGGGGCGCCGCCGGAAATTGTCGTACCCCCGGCCTACGGTCGGCGCCATGACAACCTCAGATCACATCGGCCACGGCGGCGATCCACTCGGCCGCCTCCTGCTCGCTGGCGAAGGAGCGGCGGGTCGCGAAGACCGTCGCCGAGCCGCCCACGTTGACGACGAAGGTCACCGCCCAGGTCTGCTGGTCCTTGCGAAATGTGCGGGCCCGCGTGTCGAGGTGGATCGGGGCGAGCAGCGTGGCGTGGGCCAGGTTGAGGTAGGTCGGCTGCGAGGTCGACATGTCGACCACGGGCACGAGTCTCATGGAACGACCCTAGTCCGTGTAAGAAATCTTAGAACTGTCGTAAGAAGTCAACAAAGATGTGTCTAGATGTTGCGTCGACTCCGGGCCGGGGTTACCGTCCCAGATGCACCGCTCCGCCAACCGGTGCATCGACCGAACGCCTCCACCCCCCTGCCTGACCGGGTCAGGCCCCGGACCCCCGTCCCGACCGCCGACACGGGGGCCTTGGGCGACCCTGTCGGCTCGTCGAAAGCGAGCAATCATGCTCAGGCTCACCCGAAGCGGGCGGACGACCGCCCGAGACACGACCGGGCCGTCACCCGCCCCGGTCGCGGCGGGGCGGCACTTCCGCCTGCCGCGACCGCGCATCCGGACCGCCGCGCTCGTCGCCGGCACCACGCTGGCCGCCGCCGGCGTGGCAGTCGCCGTCAGCTCCCCGGCGTTGGCGGCCGCCACCGGCGGCGTCGGGGCGACGCTGCCCTACGTGCAGGTCCAGGCCGAGAACTCGACCACCAACGGCACCGTCATCGGCCCCTCGGCGCAGTACAACACGCTCGCCGCCGAGGCGTCCTACCGCAAGGCGGTGACCCTGCAGGGCCAGGGCAAGTATGTCGAGTTCACCACGCCCGTGTCGACGAACTCGATCGTCTTCCGCTACAGCATCCCCGACTCCGGCAACGGCTCGGTCTACACGGCGCCGATCTCGCTGTACGTCGACGGCACGCGGCAGACCAACTTCACCCTGACGAACGCCTACAGCTGGTATTACGGCGGATACCCGTTCACCAACTCGCCGGGCAGCAACGCCCACCACTTCTACGACGAGGTCAACCGGCTCTTCACCCAGACCTACCCGCCCGGGACGAAGTTCCGCCTGCAGGTCGACGCCGACTCGACCGCCTCGTCGTACACCATCGACTTCGCCGACTTCGAGAACGTGAGCGGGCCGCTGTCCCAGCCGGCCGGCTCGGTCTCCATCACCAGCCGCGGCGCCGACCCGACCGGCGTGCAGGACTCCACCTCGGCGATGAACCAGGCGATCGCCGCCGCCGGCGCGGGCGGCACGGTCTGGATCCCGCCGGGCACGTTCAAGATCCAGGGCCACATCGCGGTCAACAACGTCACCATCAAGGGTGCCGGCATGTGGCACTCGCGGACCCAGGGCGACCGGATCGGGTTCTACGGCAACTACCCGCCGACCCCGAGCGCCAACGTGCACCTCGCCGACTTCGCCATCTTCGGCAACGTGCAGGAGCGCAACGACGGCGACCAGGTCAACGGCATCGGCGGCGCGATGAGCAACTCCACCGTCGACCGGGTCTGGATCGAGCACACCAAGGTCGGCGCCTGGATGGACGGGCCGTTCACCAACCTGGTGTTCAACCAGATGCGGCTGCGCAACTTCACCGCCGACGCGATCAACTTCCACAACGGCGTCACCAACTCGAAGGTGACCAACTCCGACGTGCGCAACGCCGGCGACGACGGCCTGGCGATGTGGGCCGAGGTCAACGCCGACGCGAACAACTCGTTCGACCACAACACGGTGCAGTATCCGATCCTGGCCAACGGCATCGCGATCTACGGCGGCCACGACAACGTCGTCGCCGACAACAAGGTGATCGACGCCGGCCTGGCGCAGGGCGGCGGCATCCACGTCGGGCAGCGGTTCAACTCGACCCCGCTCGGGCGCACCGACGTGCTGCGCAACACGATCATCCGGTCCGGCAGCCTCGACCCCAACTGGAACTTCGGGGTCGGCGCGCTGTGGTTCGACGCCCGGGACGCCGCCATGTCGGGGCTGGTCAACGTCGACAACATCCTGATCCAGCAGAGCCCGTTCGAGGCGATCCAGTTCGTCTCCGGATCGAGCATCACCAACGTGCGGATCAACAACGCCACCATCCAGAACACCGGCACGTGGGCGATCCAGGAGCAGGTCGGCGGCTCGGCCACGATCAGCAACAGCTCGGCGACCGGCGTCGGGGCGCCGGCCGCGATCTACAACTGCGGCGTCGGCTTCACCCTGACCGACGGCGGCGGCAACTCCGGCCTGAGCGGCTCGGCGTGCCAGAACATCACCAACCCGGCCTTCCCGCCGTACCTGCCGGACAACGGCTCCAACATCACCGTCAGCCCCAGCGCCCTCGGCTTCGGCAGCGTCGCCACCGGCGCCACCAGCGCGGCGCAGACGGTGACCGTCACCAACGGCGGCACCGCGGCGGCGGCCGTGGGCACGATCGCGGTCACCGGCGACTTCGCGCAGACCAGCACCTGCGGCAGCAGCCTCGCCGCCGGCGCGTCCTGCACGGTGAGCGTCACGTTCCGCCCGACGGCGGCCGGCGCCCGCACCGGCACGCTCAGCGTCACCGCCGGCGGGGTCACCAGCACGGTGCCGCTGTCCGGCACCGGCGTCGCCCCCGGTCCGGTGCTCAACGCCAACCCGCAGTCGCTGTCGTTCCCGGCGACCGTCGTCGGCGCGCAGTCGGCCACCCAGACGGTGACCGTGACCAACTCGGGCACCACCGCGGCGACGGTCTCCGGCGTCGCGGCGAGCGGGGACTTCAGCCAGACGAACACCTGCTCGTCGCTGGCGGTCGGCGCATCCTGCACGATCACGGTCCGGTTCGCACCGACGGCGTCCGGCGCCCGCAGCGGTGCCGTCACCGTCACCAGCAACGCGAACAACAGCCCGCTGTCGATCGCTCTGTCGGGCAGCGGCATTGGCACGAACACCAACATCGCGCTGAACAAGCCGGCCACCGCCTCCAGCCAGGTCAACGGCACCCAGGCGGCGACCACGGCGACCGACGGCAACACCGCCACCTACTGGGAGAGCGCCAACAACGCGTTCCCGCAGTGGGTGCAGGTCGACCTCGGCGCGGTGACCAGCATCGGCCGGGTCACGCTGAAGCTGCCGCCGGCCACGGCCTGGGCCACCCGCACGCAGACGCTGTCGGTGCTGGGGTCCAACGACGGCAACAGCTTCAGCCAGATCGTGGCGCCGGCCGGGCGGACCTTCGACCCGGCGACGGGCAACACGGTGGACATCACGCTGCCGGCGACGAGCACGCGGTACGTCCGCGTGAACATCACGGCCAACACGGGCTGGCCGGCGGGGCAGGTGGCCGAGTTTGAGGTGTACCCGTCCGGCGGCACGACGCCGAACGCGCCGACGCTCAGCACGATGCCGAGCTCGCTCACGTTCGGTTCGCAGACGGTCGGCAGCACCAGCGCCGCGCAGGCGGTGACCGTGACCAACTCGGGCACCGCGGCGGCGACCGTCACCGGGGTCTCGGTGAGCGGTGACTACACGCAGACGAACAACTGCGGCTCGATCGCGGTCGGGGCGTCCTGCGTCGTCAACGTGAGCTTCCGGCCCACCGCGACGGGCACCCGCACCGGCACACTTACCATCACCAGCAACGCGTCGAACAGCCCGACGACGGTGTCGCTCACCGGCACCGGCGGCAGCTCGGCGCCGGTGAACCTGGCCGCGGGCCGCCCGACGGCGGAGTCGAGCCACGTGCAGGTGTACGCCTCGGCCAACATCACCGACGGCGACCAGGGCAGCTACTGGGAGAGCGCCAACAACGCGTTCCCCCAGTGGGTCCAGGTCGACCTGGGCAGCGCCCAGTCGGCCTCGCGCATCGTGCTGCAGCTCCCGGCCGGCTGGGGCACCCGCACCCAGCGCATCGAGGTCCTCGGCAGCACCAGCGGCTCGTCGTGGACCCAGGTGAAGGCCCCGGCCGACTACGTCTTCGACCCGAGCGCCAACAACACCGTCACCATCACGTTCGGCGCGACGAGTCAGCGCTACTTCCGCCTGCAGTTCTCGTCGAACACGGGCTGGCCGGCCGGCCAGCTCTCCACCCTCCAGGTCTGGACCGCGTAACCAGCACGGCCGGCGCCAGACTGACGGCTGCCGGGTCCCCCGCGGACCCGGCAGCCTTCGTCGTCCCCGGAGCCGCGGCAGTGCGGCCGGCAGTGCGGCCGGCAGCGCCGCCGGTGGGGCGGCAGCCGAGGGCCGCGTGCGGGATACAGTGCGACGTATGGTCATCCCGAAGCGGGCGCGGATCCTGCTCTGGTTCTTCGGTGTCGTGCTGCTCGCCGTGCTCGTGCTGGGTGCCTTCGGGGCGTTCGACTCGCCCATGGAGATGTTCGCGGCCCTCGCCGCGCTGCTCGCCGGGCTCGGGACCGTTGGCCTTGCCCTGAGCTACTACTTCAACTGGCCGCCGCGAGACTAGTCGCTGTTCACCCAGAACCAGTCGGCCGGCTCGTGGTCGACGCCGGCCTCCGTGAACCAGGCCGCCACGCGGTCGCGGGCGGCGCCCAGTTCCTGGCCGTCGGCCAGGTCACCCGACGCCACGCGGGCGCGGAAGGCGCGGGCCAGGCGGTCCTCCAGGGTGCCGCGGGCATCCGGGTTCGGGGACAGGTGCTCGACCAGGGCGGCCAGGCTGGCGTACCGCGTGCGGACCCCGTATGAGTACTCGCGGCCCGCGTCGCCGCGCTGGGGCAGGTAGTCGTACTCCTCGTGGAAGGAGATGCGGCCCGCCTCCGGGTCGATGCGCAGCACCAGCTGGAAGATGCAGTCGGTCGACGTGCGGTGGACGCGCAGCAGCCGCTCGGTACGCATGAAGCCCTCCTGTTTCGCCTCGACGCCGGCCGCCGCGAACCACTCGGCGACCCGGCCGCGGTTGGCCTGGCGGGGGAGATCCGGGGCGAGCCGGCCGTCGGCGGCGAGGGCGTCGAAGCACGCGACCAGGCGGTCGTCGGCGCGGCCCGGGAACGTGCGGCCGAGCAGCCCTCGAAATGGTCGGCCAGCGTCTCCGTCGCGTCGAGCGGCGCGACGACGGAGTGGACCGTGCCGCCGTCGCGGTGCTCGGTGGCCGTCAGCAGCGGATGTCCACAATGGACCTCCAGTGCGCGTCGTAGCCGACACCGGCCGACACGCACCGATGTGCGATCGTGTCGCGATTCCAGTCGCCCCCGGAAGTGCGGATGCAACTCCGGGCCGCGGTGAGGATCTCGACCACCCGTCGAGCGAGTGCTTCGAGGGAATCCGACATTTCCGATTCGTCACGCGAAGCGGCGGCGGGCGGGAAGGTGGACCCGACCGCGGACAGCAGCGTGGGCAGGCTGGTCGTGGGCACCAGGACCGAGCCGAAGCGGCCCCGGTCGTCCGGGGGCCCGCGATCACCCGCATGGAGGGCAATCTACCTACACGGGCGTCGCGAAGGGGACCGTGTCGATGCCCAGCGCCAGCGCGACCGCGCCCAGCGCGGCCGCCCGCAGAGCCAGGGCGCTCTGCACCACCTCGACGGAGTCGGCCGCCGCGGCCAGGGCCGTCTCGGCCAGGCCCCGCTGCAGCGGCTCGCGGAGCAGGTCGGTGGCGGCGCCGAGTTCGTCGCCGAGCAGGACGCGCTGGGGGTTGATGAGGTTGACCAGGTTGCCGAGGGCGTAGCCGAGCTGCGTGCCGGCGTCCATGATCAGGCGGCGGCAGCCGGGGTCGCCGGACTGGGCGTACTGGATCAGGCCGGCCAGGTCGTGCAGCTCCGGGTGGGACTGGCGGGCGTGGGCCAGCAGGGCGCGGCCGCCGACCGCGAGCTCGACGCAGCCGCGGTTGCCGCAGCGGCAGACCGCCCCGCGGGCGTCCAGCGTCACGTGGCCCAGTTCGCCCGCCGTGCCGGCCGTGCCGCGGTACAGGCGGCCGTCCAGGACGATCCCGGCGCCGATGCCGGTCGCGAGCTTCACGTAGACCAGGTCGGTGCAGCCCCGCCCGGCGCCCCAGACGTACTCGCCCAGGGTGGCCAGGTTGGCGTCGTTGTCGACCCGGACCGGCAGGTCGAGGCGGGCGGTGAGCTCCTCGGCCGGGAGCAGGTCGGCCCAGCCGGGCAGCATGGGCGGCGAGCCGATCCGCCAGTCGCGGGTGATCGGGGCCGGCACGCCCAGGCCGACGCCGACGACCTCGGTGCGGGTGGCGCCGATGTCGGCCAGGGCGGCGTCGATGAGGCCGACCGCGAGGTCCAGCGCGTCGAACGGCCGGTCGTCGATGTCGAAGTCGGTGCGGGCCTCCCGCTCGGCGAGGACCGCGTGGCCGAGGTCGGCCAGGGCGACACGGACGTGCCGGCGGCCGATGTCGGCGCCGACCGCGATGCCGGCCTGGCGGGTCAGCTGGACCACCGACGCGGGGCGGCCGCCGACCGGGCGGGCCGCGGCGCCGGTGCGCTCGCTGACCAGGCCCGCGCCGCCGAGGTCGGTGAGCACCGCGGAGACCGTCGGCCGGGACAGTCCGCTGAGCGTGACCAGCTCGGCCCGGGTGCGGGGGCCGTACAGGCGCAGCGTCTCGGCGACCCTCCTGGCCGTCCCGCCCAGCTCGCGGCGCCACAGGTCGCGGGGATACGTCGGTTGCGCCGCCGCCACGGCGCGTAATCCTGCAACCGCACCGGCAGTTATGTCAAGGTCTTACCGAACCGCACCCTCGCGGCGCACGCGGTCTGTCCGGCCTCACCGCAGATTGCAGGGATGTCACAACTCGAATGCCAGGAGTTGACAGAACCCCCGCCAAAGACGAAGGTCCCGAGTGAGACCTTTCCCGCAAGGTTCAACACGTTCACACACACCCACACTCCGCAACCGCAAGCATGTGACACACCCCCGAGCAACGTGCAACATCCCGTGATGGAGGGACGAATGCGCTTCAGCGGAAGCACTCGCGTGGCGTTCGCCGCCGCCGGCGTCGCGCTGGCCCTGGTGGCCAGCGGCTGTGGTGCCGACGACGGCGACGGCAGCAGCGGCACCGGCAGCAAGCAGGTCGAGGTCTTCACCTGGTGGGCCGACGGCGGCGAGAAGGCCGGCCTCGACGGCCTGGTGACGCAGTTCAAGACGGACTGCTCGCAGTACGAGTTCGTCAACGGCGCGGTCGCCGGCGGTGCCGGTTCGAACGCCAAGCAGGTGCTGGCCTCCCGGCTGCAGCAGAACGACCCGCCGGACACGTTCCAGGCGCACGCCGGCGCCGAGCTGACCGACTACATCAAGGCCGGCCAGATCGAGGACCTCTCCGCGCAGTACAAGGAGTGGGGCCTCGACAGCGCGTTCCCGAAGGGCCTCGTCGACAGCCTGACGGTCAACGGCAAGATCTACTCCGTGCCGGCCAACATCCACCGCGCCAACGTGCTGTGGGCGAACAAGAAGGTCCTCGCCGACGCCGGCATCACCGCCGCGCCCAAGGACCTGGCCGAGTTCTTCACCCAGCTCGACACGCTCAAGGCCAAGGGCGTCGCCGCCCCGCTCGCGCTGGGCAAGGACTGGACCCAGCAGATGCTGTTCGAGGCCGTCCTGATCAGCGACCTCGGCGCCGACAAGTTCACCGGCCTGTGGAACGGCAAGACCGACTGGGCGAGCGCCGACGTCACCAAGGGCATCGAGGACTATAAGAAGCTGCTGACGTACTCCAACAAGGACCGCGACACCTTCGACTGGACCGACGCCGAGAAGATGATCATGGAGGGCAAGGCCGCCTACCAGCTCATGGGTGACTGGGAGGCCGCCGACCTCGACGCCAAGGGCTTCAAGGACTACAGCTACTCGGTCTTCCCGGGCAACGGCAACGCCTACCAGTGGCTCGCCGACTCGTTCGTGCTGCCGAAGGGCGCCAAGAACCCCGAGGGCACCAAGTGCTGGCTGAAGACCCTGGGCAGCACCGCCGGCCAGAAGGCCTTCAACACCAAGAAGGGCTCGATCCCGGCCCGCACCGACTCGGTCGCCAGCGACTACCCGGCCTACCAGCAGGCGGCCATCGCCGACTGGGCCAAGGGCGTCGCCGTCCCGTCCTGCCCGCACGGCTCGGCCTGCTCGCAGGGCTGGCAGGGTGCGGTCGCCTCGGCGCAGGGCAAGTTCTCCAGCGACGGTAACGTCGCCGCCCTGCAGACCGCGCTCGTCGCCGCGGCGAAGCAGTACGCCGGCAAGTAACCAGAGGAGTACAACGGACGCACCGGAGCGGGCACACGCCTGCTCCGGTGCGCCCATGACGGAGGACCCGCGGTGACCACCACTCAAGCAACCCGACCCCGGCGCAGTCCCGGAGCGACCCGCGCGAAGCTGCGCCGGTGGGCCCCGGGTCTCATCCTGCTGTCACCCTCGCTCGTGCTCCTGGCGGTCTTCGTGTACGGCCTGATCGGCTGGACGGCGAAGCTGAGCTTCAGCGACGAGCACGACGCCCTCGGCAGCAAGGGCTTCGTCGGCCTCAAGAACTTCACCGACCTCTTCACCGAGGACATCAACGACCGGTTCGTCCACTCGCTGAAGAACCTGCTCGTCTTCACCGTCGTGTTCATGGTCGGCGCGATGCTGATGGGCCTGCTGTGGGCCTTCCTGCTGGAGCGGGGCGTGCGCGGCGAGGGCTTCTTCCGCGCCGTCTACCTGTTCCCGATGGCCGTCTCGTTCGTCGCCAGCGGCGTCGTGTGGCGCTGGCTGATGAACTCGGGCACCGACGACTCGGCCGGCGGCCTCAACCGCATCTTCGTCGACCTGCACCTCGGGTTCCTGCAGAACCCCTGGTGGACCGACCCCGACTGGGGCATGGCGGCGATGGCGCTGCCGGCGATCTGGCAGCTGTCGGGCTACGTGATGGCGCTGTTCCTGTCCGGCTTCCGGGGCATCCCGGCCGAGCTGCGCGAGGCCGCCGCCGTCGACGGGGCGACCGGCTGGCAGCTCTACCGGCACGTGCTCTTCCCGCAGCTCACCCCGACCGCGCTGTCCGCGCTCATCATCCTCGGCCACATGTCGATGAAGATGTTCGACCTCATCATGTCGGTGTCCGGCGCCCAGTGGATCACCGAGGTCCCCGCGGTCTACGTCTGGCAGACGCTGCTGACCAGCGACTACGCCAAGGCGGCGGCCATCTCGATCATCCTGCTGGGGCTGGTCGCGATCGTGATCGTGCCGTACCTCATCTACAACAACCGGGTGGAGCGCCGCTCATGACCACGGGCACTGTGACGCCGGCCCCGGAGGCGGTCGACGCCCCGGCGCCGCGCAAGAAGCCGCGGGGCTCGGTCCATCGCCGCTCGCCGCTCGCGCGGGTCGTCACGTACGTCCTGCTGCTGTTCTTCCTGATCATCATCCTGATGCCGGCCTACGTGCTCGTCGTCACGAGCCTGAAGTCCGGCCGGGAGATCGGCGTCAACGGGCAGTGGAACCTGCCCTCCGAGTGGACCTTCGCGTCGTGGGAGAAGGCGTGGACGTCGCTGCGCCCGTCCTTCATCCGCACGTTCGAGCTGGCGATCCCGGTGGCGCTGATCTCGTCGGTGCTCGGCGCCGCCAACGGCTTCGTGCTCTCGCGCTGGCGGTTCCCGGGCGCCGACGTGGTGTTCACGCTGATCCTGTTCGGCATGTTCATCCCGTACCAGGCCGTCATGATCCCGCTGCGCCAGATCGTGCACGAGATCGGCCTGCCACCGGGCATCTCGACGCTGATCTTCGTGCACTGCGTCTACGGCATCCCGATCTGCACGCTGATCTTCCGTAACTACTACGCCACGACCGTGCCGGTGGAGCTCATCGAGGCGAGCCGGGTCGACGGCGCCGGCATGCTGCGCACGTTCTGGTCGGTGATCCTGCCGGTCTCCGCGCCGGGCTTCGTCGTGACGATCATCTGGCAGTTCACCTCGGCCTGGAACGACTACCTGTTCGCCATCTTCATGTCGAACACCCGCAACGGGCCGGTGACGATCGCCTTGAACGCGCTGGCCGGCGCCCAGTCGCCGGACTACGCCGCCTCGATGGCGGGCGCGCTCATCGCGTCGCTGCCCACGCTGCTGGTGTACATCGTGCTGGGCCGCTGGTTCATCGGCGGCCTGATGGCGGGCTCGGTCAAGAGCTGAGCCACACAGAACAGCGGTCCGCCGGAACCCCGGCGGGCCGCTGTTAGGCTGCCCGCGTGACCGTTACCTTCGCAGAGCTCACCACCATGCGGGTGGGCGGCCCGATCGGCCGGCTGGAGATCACCGAGAGCACCGGCCACGCCGTCGACCTGCTGCGGGCGCACGACGAGCGCGTGCCGCTGCTGGTGATCGGCGGCGGGTCGAACCTCGTGGTCGGCGACGAGGGCTTCGACGGTACCGTGATCAAAATGGCCTCCAAGGAGGTCGACCTCGACGGCGAGCGCGTCACCGCCTCGGCCGGCGTCGACTGGGACGGCCTCGTCGAGCTCACCGTGGCGGAGGGCCTGTCCGGCCTGGAGGCCCTGTCCGGCATCCCCGGCACGGTCGGCGGCACCCCGGTGCAGAACGTCGGCGCATACGGCTACCTCACCGGCGACGTGCTGGAGGCGGTCACCGTCTTCGACCGGCAGACCGGTGCGCTGGAGCGCTGGGGCGTCGAGCGGTGCGGGTTCGGCCCGCACCGGCAGTCGGTGTTCAAGCACACCGACCGCTGGGTGATCATCGACGTCACCTACCGGCTGCGCCGCAGCGACCAGTCCCTGCCGCTCACCTACGAGGTGCTGTACCAGACGCTCGGCGTGGAGAAGGGCGGCACCGCCAAGCCGGCCGACGTGCGCGACTCGGTGCTGCAGATCCGCCGCGGCCGCGGCATGGTGCTCGACCCGGCCGACCACGACACGTGGAGCGTCGGGTCGTTCTTCGTCAACCCGGTCGTGCCGGCCGGCACCGTCCCCGCGAAGGTCTACGAGCGCGGCGGTCCCGCCTACCCGGACCCCCAGGGCACCAAGCTGTCGGCGGCCTGGCTGATCCAGTCGTCGGGGTTTCAGCGGGGGTACGGCGGGGAGTGGGGCAACGGCCGGGTGACGCTGTCGAGCCGCCACACGCTGGCGATCACCAACCGGGGCGGCGCCACGGCGACCGACGTGGTGCGGTTCGCGGCGCACATCGCCGACGGCGTCGAGGCCGAGTACGGGCTGCGCCTGACCCCCGAGTGTGACCTGGTCAACTGCGCGTTCTGAGCACGGAGTCGGCCGGCCCGCCACCGGCGAGGTGGTGACGGACCGGCCGACGATCGTGTCCTACACCCAGTGGATGTCGGTGTCCGGGTTGTAGAGACAGTTCGTGCTGTCCGGGCCGGAGCCGATGTGGCTCGGCTCGCTGCCCTTCGGCACGCCCTTGTACTTGTCACAGATGATCGTCTTGTGCGACGAGTCGCCCACGATCGTGATGTTCGAGAACCGGGCCGTGTCGCCCCAGTTCGTGTTGATGCCGGCGATCACCTTGGTCGACGTGGCGCGGATGTTGCTCACGACCACGTGCCGCTGGAACGAGTTGGTGCAGTTGCCGCACGCGCGGTACAGCTTGCCGGAGCTCTCCACGGAGAAGCCGGAGATGTTCACGGTGCCGTTGCCGTTGTGCTGGAACACCTTGTCGCTGGCCGACCTCGCGCCGCCGCCGATCACGTAGCTGGTGCCGCCGCCGGTGCCCATGAAGGTGGCGGCGTCCTCGCCCACGTCCTCCCACCAGACGTTCTGGATGGTGCAGGTGCCGAGGCAGTGGATGCCGTCACCGGCGGGTGCGCCGATGATGACGTTCTTGATCGTGCCGCCGTTGGCGACCTCGAACATCGGGTCCTGGCTTTCGCTCTGGCCGCCGTCGCCGATGCAGCAGTACCGCTTCATCCCGCCGTCGAGCGTGCCCGACACGCTGATCGTGCCGCTCACCGACACGTCACCGGTCTTCGACGGCCAGGAGCCCGACGGGTTGGTGCCGGTGGGCGTCGGCGTCGGGGTGCGCGACGGCGTCGGGGAGGCGGAGGTGGGCCCGGTGGTCGGGCCGGTCGTGGTCGGGCCGGGGCCCGCCGCGTCGCTCACCGTCACGTCGTCGAACGACGCGCTCGCGTACCCCGTCTGGATGCCGATCCGGCCCTTGGAGGCGACGCTGCTCGAGCCCGAGCCGACGACCGAGCCGTCGACCGAGCCGGAGATGCTGCTGCCGGAGACCGTGAGGCTCAGGGTGTACCACGTGCCGTTGCTCACGGTGCGGCTGGCGGAGCCGAGCACCGTGACCGAGCCGCTGTTCACGGCCTGCAGCTGCACCGCGTTACCGGGCAGCAGCGCCAGCCGGTAGAACGTCGTCGAGCTCGTCGACCGCGCGAGCAGGCCGACGAACCCGTTGCTGCCGATCGACGAGGGCTGGACCCGGGCCGAGACCGTGTAGTTGGTCCAGCCGCTGTCGCCGGCGAACAGGCGGGCGTTCTCGCTGTCGGCGTTGCTCTGGTTCGCGGCGCCGGAGACGACGGCCCAGGTGCCGCCGGACTTCGACCAGCCGCTGGTGTCGCCGTCACTGAAGTTGTCGCTGAACAGGGTGGCCGCGAACGCGATCTGACTGAAGATCGCCGCCGCGGCGGTGAACGCGACGGCGCTGCCGGCCACGATGGGCCATCTGCGCCGCCTGGGTCGGGTGACCATGCATTACCTCCGGAGATGGGTCGGAGACGCGTGCATGGGGTGTTCACGGCACGTGACTGGGCGGGTCTGCCGTGATGCGCGCCGGGGGAGAAGCACTGAGGAAAGCGCTTTCCCCTCGGCGCTCAACATAGACCTTCGTCTACCGCTGGTCAACCGTTACGAGGCCGGTGCCAGGTGCATCCAGGTGAAGACGAGCGGCACGTCGCCGTCGCTGACCAGATGGTGGTTCTCACCAGGCTCGATGATGAGGATGTCGCCGGCGGTGAACCGGGTGTCGCGGGCCCCGTTCAGTTCGAGCACGCCCGCACCCTGCACGATCGTGAAAATTTCAGGGACGTCGTGCACGTGGTGATCGGACTCGTTGTGGGTGCGGTGCCCGGGCGCGTCGTACCGGCTGATGCCGCCGCGCATCACCGGCCCCCAGCCCGTGCCGATCGCGGCGAGCGTGGCCGGGGTGCCACCGTCGGGCAGGTCGGCGATGTTGAGCTTCCTCACGGCAGGGCTCCGATCTCTGAGAACAGCGCGCCCCGGGCGGCGGCGGCGCGGACGTGGTGTGCGATGCCGGGGATGACGAGCCCGTCGCCGTCGGGGTGCGGCGCGAGCCGCTCCCGGGGCAGGGCGACCGGCGGGTCCGCCGCCATCACCGAGGCGGCGAGGGCGGTGAAGGGCTCGGTGCGCTCCAGCGGCACCAGCAGCGGGGTGCCGTCGGCGCGATGGTCGAGGAGGTTCGCCAGCAGGCTTACCCGGCCGGGCAGGACGTCGCCGTCGAGCCGGTCCTGCGGGTAGACGACGGTGGCGGTGCCCCTGGTGCCGGTGACGGTGAGGTCGCCGGGGATGAACTCCTCCGAGCACAGCGTCACCGCGGCCGTCACGACCGGGCCGCCCGGCACGGTGAGCCGCAGCGCGGCGGTGTCCTCCACCTCGATGTCACGCGTCCGGAACCGTTCGAGCTCGAGGGTCCACGGCGGGCGCACACCGGCGATGGCGAGGGCCTGCATGAGCCCGTGGGCGAGGGGGTTGCACAGCGCGCCGTCCATGGTGGGCCGCCCGCCGACGCTGGACCGGCCGGCCCACGGGGACCGTTTCCAGTAGGCGTCGCCGCGCCACCAGGCCCCGGCGAGCGCGACCGACGTGACGGTGCCGACCCGGGCCGGCAGGGCGGCCAGGGTCGGCGAGCCGAGCGCCTGGAAGCCGACCTGGAGGGCCCGGCCGGACGCCGACACCGCGGCCAGCAGCGCGCGGTGCTCGTCGAGCGAGAGCACCGGCGGCTTCTCCAGCAGCAGGTCGGCGCCGGCGGCGAGCACGTCGCGGGCGATCGAGAGGTGGGTGTGCGGCGGGGTGCAGACGACGACGATCTCGGGCGCGTGCCGGTCGAGCAGCTCGCGGTGGTCGGCGTACACCGGCACGTCCGCGTCCTCGACCGGCCGCACGTCGCCGAGCGCGACGAGCCGGACCCGGTCGCCGAGCGCGGCGATCGCCAGCCGGTGCCAGTTCCCGTGCCCCGTCGCCCCGATCAGCGCGACGGACGTCGTCATGGAAGCGCCTTGAGGGTGGCCGCGACGCCGTGGCGCTCCAGGTCCCGGGCCCAGTGGGCGATCTCGGCGCGCAGCTCGTCGTCGCCGGCGAGCCCGGCCGGGAACACGCCGTCGAGCTCCAGCAGGTTCGGGGTGGCCCGGATCCGGTCGGCCAGCGGGTCGTCGAGCGGCAGCGGGCTGCCGTCGTCGGCCGTGCCGCGCACGAACCGCATCCACGCGGCGATGACCAGCGCCCCGTAACGCGGGCAGGCGCCGGCCGCGCGCCGGTCGGCGACGGTGCCGAGCAGCCGTTGCGGCAGCTTCTGCGTGCCGTCCATCGCCACCTGCAGCGTGCGGTGGCCCAGCGCCGAGTTCGCGAACCGGTGCAGCACGCTCTGCCCGTACGCCTCGACCGTCATGCCGGGCGGGGGCTCCAGCGTCGGCGCGATGTCCTCGGCGATGAACCGCTCCATCGTCTCGCGCATCCCCGGCAGGGCGAGCGCCCGGTCGATCGTTGGCGCTCCGGCGAGCGCGCCGAGGTAGGCGATGGCCGAGTGCACGCCGTTGAGCACCCGCAGCTTCATGCGCTCGTAGGGCGCCGCGTCGTCGGTGAGGATCGCCCCGGCCCGCTCCCACGCGGGGCGGCCGGCGGCGAAGTCGTCCTCGATCACCCACTGCGTGAACGGCTCGCCGGCCACGGTGGCCCGGTCCTCGACGCCGAGGAGGTTCGCCGCCGTCGCATAGGTGGCTTCGGTACTGGCGGGAACGATGCGGTCCACCATCGTGCCCGGGAAGCTCAGGCCCTCGGCCGGCAGCTCGGCGGTCACCAGCGCGCGCAGCTTCGCACCGTTGCCGGACAGGTTGTCGCAGCTGACCACCGAGACCGGCGCGCCGCCCCGGGCGGCCAGCCCGCGCATGAGCACGCGCATGACGGGGGAGTCGGGGCGGTACGCCTTCTCCGTCACCGTCAGCGTGATGATCCGGATGTCGGGGTCGGCGATGCGGCGGGCCACGGCGTCGGGGTCACCGGCGGCGTGCAGCCCGCCGGCGAGGACCCCGCAGACCCGGGCGCTCGCCTCGGTGCCGTCGAGGGTCAGGACCGAGAACAGCAGGTCCTGCTCCAGCAGCGGGTCGAGGACGGCCCGGGAACGGGGCGCGACCCCGACGATGCCCCAGTCGCCGCCACCGGCGGCCATCGCCGCCTCGGTGAACACGGCCTGGTGCGCGCGGAAGAACGCGCCCAGGCCCAGATGCAGGATGCCGACGCCCGCGTCGCCCGGCGCGACGAGCGGCCGGGCCGCCGGGTCGAGCCCGGCGAGCGCGGCCCGGGTCAGGCGCTCCATGCCGGCCCCGCCGGGAAGCTGTAGGTGGCGATGGCCTCGGGGCGCAGCTCGACGCTGTAGCCGGGCCGCTCGGGCAGCCGGTAGCGGCCGTCGACGACGGTGACCGGGTCGGTGAAGTGCTCATGCAGATGGTCCACGTACTCCACCATGCGCCCTTCGAGCGGGCTGCCGAGCCGCAGGTGGTCGAAGAACGACAGGTGCTGCACGTACTCGCACAGGCCGACCCCGCCCGCGTGCGGGCAGACCGGCACGCCGAACTTGGCCGCCATGAGCAGCTCGGCGAGGACCTCGCCGACGCCGGAGACCCGGCACGCGTCGATCTGCATGACGCCGATCGCGCCGGCCTGCAGCAGCTGCTTGAAGATGACCCGGTTGGCGGCGACCTCACCGGTCGCGACCCGGCACCGGTCGCCGAGGCTTTGCTGGATGCGCGCGTGGCCAAGCACGTCGTCGGCGTGCGTGGGCTCCTCGATCCAGTAGGGGTCGAACTCGGCGAGGCGGGCCATGTTCGCGATCGCCTCGTCGACGTCCCAGACCTGGTTGGCGTCCATCATCAGCAGCGCGTCGGGGCCGATCTCCGCGCGGATGATGCGGGCGCGGCGCACGTCGTCCTCGATCGGCCCGCCGACCTTCATCTTCACGGCGGTCCAGCCGTCCTTGACGGCCTGGCGGGTCAGCGCGCGGACCTTGTCGTCGGGGTACCCGAGCCAGCCCACGGAGGTGGTGTACGACGGGAAGCCGGTCTCCTCGACGCCCTTGCGCCGCTCCTCGTAGCCCTCCAGGCCGCGGTCGAGCAGCTCGGCTGCCTCGGCGGGGGTGAGCGCGTCGGTGATGTGCCTGAAGTCGACGGCGTCGACGAGCTGCTCGGTCGGCAGCTCCGCCAGCAGCCGCCACATGGGCAGCCCGGCGACGCGGGCCCGCAGGTCCCACACGGCGTTGAGGATCGCGCCGGCCGCCATGTGGATGACGCCCTTCTCCGGCCCGAGCCAGCGCAGCTGGACGTCGGCGGTGAGCGTGCGGGCGCCGTCGGCGGTGCACAGCCGCTCGACGTCGTGGCCGACCACGTGGTGCTCCAGCGCGGCGACGGCGGCGCAGGTGATCTCGTTGCCGCGGCCGTTGGTGAAGGTCAGGCCGGTGCCGGTGACGCCCTCGGCGGTGTGCAGCTCGACGTAGGTGGCCGAGTAGTCGCCGCGGTTGATGGCGTCGGAGCCGTCGCCGGCCGCCGCGGTCGGGAACCGCACGTCGTGCACGGTGAGGCCGGTGATCTTCGTCATCGGATGGTCACTCCGTCGTCGAGGGTCCGCTGGTAGACCCGCTTGGGCAGGTGGTAGGCGAGGTCGGCGATCGTCTCGGCGGCCTCGTCGAGGGGCAGGCGGTGCTCGGTGACGAGCCGGGCGAGGAAGCCGGCGTCGACCCGCCGGGCGACGTCGTGGCGCACCGGGATCGAGCAGAACGCGCGGGTGTCGTCGACGAAGCCGGCGGTGTTGTAGAAGCCGGCGCTGTCGGTGACCGCCTCGCGGAAGCGGCGCAGCCCGTCGGGGGTGTCGAGGAACCACCACGGCGCGCCGAGGAACACCGCCGGGTAGCCGCCCGCGAGCGGCGCGAGCTCGCGGGCGAACGCGGTCTCGTCGAGGGTGTAGAGCACGATCCGGAAGCGCGGGTCGGTGCCGAACTCGTCGAGCAGCGGCTTGAGCGAGCGCACGTACTCGGTCGGCGAGGGGATGTCGCCGCCGACGTCGCGGCCGTGCCGAAGGTAGAGGGCGGTGTTGTGGTTGCGCACGGCGCCCGGGTGCAGCTGCATCACCAGGCCGTCCTCGACCGACATGCGGGCGAACTCGACGAGCATGTGGGCGCGGAACCGCTCGGCGTCGCCGGGCCCGGACGCGCCGCGCAGCGCGCGGTCGAACAGCGCCGCCGCCTCGTCCACCGGCAGCGCCTCGGCGGCGGCCGTCAGGTGGCCGTGGTCGCTGGAGGTCGCGCCCGCGGCGATGAAAGCTTCACGGCGGGCACGCAGCTTGTCGACGTACTCGCGGTAGGTGCTCACCCCGAGGCGCTCGATCCGCTCGGCCCAGCCGGGCCAGTCGAACTCGACGACGTCGTCCGGGCGGAACGTGGTGATGACCCGGCCGCCGGGGCCGCCCCACCCGTCCGCCTCCAGCTTCGCGTGCGCGGTGAGGTCGTTGAGCGGGGACTCGGTGGTGGCCAGGACCTCGATGTTGAACCGCTCGAACAGCGCCCGGGGCCGGAACGCGGGGTCGGCCAGCCGCTCGGACAGCGCGTCGTAGACGGTGTCGGCGGTGTCGGCGCGCAGCGGGGTGACGACGCCGAACACGTCGGCGAGGACGGACTCGGTCCACAGCCGCGACGGGGTGCCGCGGAAGAGGTGCCAGTTGGCGGCGAGCAGGCGCCAGATGGTGCGGCCGTCGGTCTCGCTGGGGGTGCCGTCCAGCGACGGCACGCCGAGGCGGTGCGGCGGGATGCCCTGGCTCGCCAGCATGCGGGTGACGTAGTGGTCGGGCACGACGATGAGCCGCGCCGGGTCGGGGAACGGCCGGTCGTCGGCGAGGATCGCCGGGTCGACGTGGCCGTGCGGGCTGATCAGCGGCAGGTTCTTGGCGTGCCGGTACAGTTCGCGCGCCACGGCGCGGACCTGCGGCTCCGCGGGGAACAACTGGTCTTCATGCATTGGCGATCCCATGGTGTTCGGCGATCCCGGCGTCGAGGGTGTGCGTGGCGATCGGGCGGCCGGTGGCGATGGACTCGTTCGCGGCGAGCCCGACGAGCAGGGCGCGGGCGCCGGCCTCGGCGTCGGCCGTTCGGCCGAGCGGGTCGGCGGGCGCGTGCGGGTCGAGCAGGTCGGCGAGCATCCGGCCGTCGGCGCCGCCGTGGCCCTTGCGCTCGTACCCGGTGACCGGCAGGTCGCGCGGAGGCGCCCAGTACGGGTGGACGCGCAGCGACCAGTAGCCCTGTTCGGCCGGGATGCCGAAGCCCTTGACGGTGGCCGCGGCGGCGGGTGCGACGTGGTCGCTCTCGACGACCTCCAGCTCGAGCCGGCCGCGGCTGCCGTTGAACATCACCCGGTACCCCTCCCATGGAGCGTACGCGGTGAGGTGGTACGTCATCGTGGCGCCGCGCCCGTAGCGGACCAGCACGGCGAGGTCGTCCTCGATGGTGATGCCGGGCCCGAACACGTTGCGGTCGCGCTGGTAGCCGTCGGCGGTCTCGGCGTCGAGGTACAGCGCCTTGAGCGTCGGGTCGCCGTCGAGCGCGATCGCGAACGGGTCGTCCGCGGCGGCCGGCGCGCCGTGGGCGCGCTCGTAGTCGCGGGCGTAGCCGTGCCGGGCGCCCTCGGTACCGTAGAAGAAGAGCCGGCCGCTGGCGAAGACCTCGGCCGGCAGGTCGTCGAGCCACCAGTTGACCAGGTCGAAGTGGTGGCCGGACTTGTGCACGAGCAGCCCGCCGGAGTCGGCCTTGTCGCGGTGCCAGCGGCGGAAGTAGTCGGCGCCGTGGCGCACGTCGAGCAGCCACTCGAAGTGCACCGAGCCGATCTCGCCGATCTCGCCGCTGGCGATCACCCGCTTCACGGCCTCGTGCAGCGGGTTGTAGCGGTAGTTGAAGGTGACCTTGACCGACCGGCCGGTGCGCCGCACCGCGTCGAGGATCCGCTTGCTGCGGGGCGCGTCGACGGTCATCGGCTTCTCCGTGAGCACGTCGCACCCCGCCTCCAGGGCGGCCACGATGTACTCGTCGTGGACCCGGTCGACGGTCGTCACGACGGCGACGTCGACCCGCTCCTTGGCGAGCATCTCGGTGAAGTCGGCGGCGGCGTAGGTCGGCACGGGGGCGGGCAGCCGGGCGTTGTGCACGGCCAGCCGGACCGGGTTGGGGTCGGCGAGCGCCACCAGCTCGCAGGTGTCGCGGTGCTCGGCGGTGAGCGCCCGCGCGAACATCTCGGCCCGGGAACCGGTGCCGACGATCGCGTAGCGCAGCTTCAACGGACGCGCTCCTTCCGGAGTGCTGTGGGGGTGTGTGCTGCAAAGGTTTGCAGCAAACTATGCGCAGAGTGCGCTGGTCCGGTCAATACCGCCATGGAAAGTACGCCGGGGGGCGTTGACAGTGGCGCAACCGTTTGCATAATTGGCAGCACCTGGCCCAGTGACTCAGGTCACCGCCTGACGGCTACACCCCCGCCGAGAGGACCACCCAGTGCCCGCCACGATCCGAGATGTCGCCCGCGCCTCCGGCGTCCATGTCTCCACCGTGTCCCGCACCTTCTCGGCGCCGCATCTGGTCAACCCCGACACCCGCAGCCGGGTGCTGTCCACCGCGGAGAGCCTCGGCTACCGCCCCAACCGCGCCGCCCGCGCGCTGATCACCGGCCGCACCCACAACATCGGCCTGATCGTCGCGGACATCGCGAACCCGTTCTTCCCGCCCCTGATCAAGGCGGCCGAGTCGCAGGCCCGCAGCCGCGACTACCACCTGTTCGTGGCGGACACCAACGAGGACCCGGTGGCCGAGGAGGACCTCGTCCACGCCCTCGCCAAGCAGGTCGACGGGGTGCTCCTGTGCAGCCCGCGCATGAGCAACGACCTGATCGAGAAGCTCCGCAAGGAGGTGCCCCTCGTCGTGGTCAACCGGCCCGTCGAAGGGCTCCCCGCGGTGGTCATGGACGTCGCACACGGCGCCCGCACCGCGATCGAACACCTGGTGGCCCACGGCCACCGCGACATCGCCCTGCTCGGCGGCCCGCGGGGCTCCTGGACCAACCGGGAGATCCGCCGGTCCGCCGCGCTGGCGGCGAAGGCGGCCGGCGCCACGCTGTCCGCCGTCGGTCCCTACCAGCCGACCGAGGCCGCGGGCGCGGCCGCCTGCGACGCCGTCCTCGACACGGGGGCGACCGCCGTCCTGGCCTACAACGACCTGATGGCGATCGGCCTGCTGGAGGGCCTGCACGACCGCGGCATCCGGGTGCCGGAGGAGCTCAGCGTCGTCGGCATCGACGACATCATGCTCAGCCGGCTGATCCGCCCGAAGCTCACGACGGTGGCCACACCGACCGCCGCCGCGGGCCGGGCGGCCGTGGACATGCTGCTGCAGCACGACGACGAAACCCGCACCACCGCACTGGTCACGCTCCAGACGCAACTGGTCGTCCGCGACTCGACCGGTCCCGCTCCGGTCGAGCGCCGCACCGCATCTCGTCCGTAATTCCGTTCGTAGTTCTCTGCCTAGTCCCCTGCCTAGGAGTGACATCCATGTCCGGAACCTCCCGCCGCCGGCTGCTGTCCGCAGCCGTCGCGGCCGCCCTGCTCGTCCCGCTCGCCGCGTGCGGTGACGACGGCGGCGACTCGCCGTCGGTCGACTCCACCAAGCCGGTCGAGCTGAGCATCTTCTGGTGGGGCGGCGACGCCCGCGCCAAGCTGACCGAGGACGCGCTCGCGCTGTACACCAAGAAGCACCCGAACGTGACGTTCAAGAAGACCTGGCAGGCCAACCAGGGGTACTTCGAGAAGCTGGCGACCCTGACGGCCGGCAACGAGGCCCCGGACATCTTCCAGATCGACGACAACTACCTCACCGAGTACGCGTCGCGGAACGTCACGCTGGACCTGACCTCGTACCAGAAGTCCGGCAAGCTCGACACCACGAAGTTCCCCGAGAGCCTGTGGAAGTACGGCGTCGTCGACGACAAGCTCGCCGCCGTCGCCTTCGGCGAGAACACCCAGGGCCTGGTCTACAACAAGACCAAGCTCGAAGCCGCCGGCCAGCCCCTGCCCACGCAGGGCATGAGCTGGGAGGACTACATCACCTGGGCGGAGAAGGCGTCCGCGGCGGCCAAGGTGCCCGGCACCCAGGACCCGAGCGCCGACTACAAGGCCTTCTGGGTGTGGCTGCGCCAGCAGAACAAGGACCTCTACAAGGGCAAGGAGCTCGGCTTCACCGCCGAGGACGTGGTGAAGTGGTTCGAGCTGTGGAAGGGCGCCCGCGACCGCAAGGCCACGCCGACCGCGGACGTGATCCGTGAGGGCAACGCCACCGACGTCACCAAGCAGCTCGTGGTGACCGGCAAGGCGCTCGCCTCGTGGGTGTGGGTCAACCAGCTGCCCGAGCTGCAGAAGAACACCAAGGACCAGCTCGGCGTCATGTCCTACCCGGGTGACCCGAAGGCCCAGTGGGCCCGCGCCTCGATGTACTTCTCGGTGTACCGCGGCAGCGACAAGAAGGACGTCGCCGTCGACGTCATCAACTTCCTGTCCAACGACCCCGAGGCCGGCAAGATCCTCGGCACCGACCGCGGCCTGCCGTCCAACCTGGACATCCGCAGCGCCGTGCAGGCCAGCGTCACCGACCCGGCGATGAAGACGTCCATCGAGGTCGAGAACGCGCTCGGCAAGACCTTCGGACCGTCGCCGCAGGTGCCGCTCAAGGGCCACAGCACGCTGCGCTCCGAGCTCACCAAGGCCGCGGAGTCCGTCCAGGCCGGCAAGGCCAGCCCGCAGCAGGCCGCCGACGCGTTCATCGCCGCAGTGAAGACTGCCATCTCCAAGTAAGGACCCCTCCAGTGGCCCTGACCACCACTGAGCGGCCTACGCGGCACCTCGCCCGGCCCCCCGCCAAGCGGCGGGCCGGGCGGGGGACCCGCCGCGAAGGCGTCGCCGGCTACCTGTTCCTCAGCCCCTGGCTCCTCGGGCTGATGGCCATCACGGCCGCGCCGATGCTCATGTCGCTCGTGCTGAGCTTCACCAACTACGACATCCTCTCCGAGTGGTCGGAGCTGAAGTTCATCGGCTTCGACAACTACCAGCGGATGTTCACCGAGGACCCGACGTTCTGGCACTCGGTCCAGGTGACCGTGCTGTACGCGGTCGTCGCGACCCCGCTCAAGCTGGCCGCCGCGCTCGGCGTGGCGCTGCTGCTGAGCCGCAACATGTTCGGCGTCGGGCTGTTCCGCGGCCTGTTCTACCTGCCGTCCCTGCTCGGCGGCAGCGTCGCGCTGGGCATCGTGTGGTTCACCATGTTCAACCGCGACGGCTCGTTCAACTCGTTCCTCGGGCTGTTCGGCATCGAGGGCGAGGGCTGGGTGAACAACCCCGACTACGCCCTGAGCACCCTGATCCTGCTGGCCGTCTGGCAGTTCGGCGCGCCGATGGTCATCTTCCTGGCCGGCCTCAAGCAGGTCCCGCAGGAGCTCTACGAGGCGGCCGCGGTCGACGGCGCCGGCGCGGTGCGCCGGTTCTTCTCGATCACGCTGCCGATGCTCTCGCCGGTCATCTTCTTCAACCTGGTGCTGGAGACGATCCACGGCTTCCAGGGCTTCACGTCGGCGTTCGTCATCTCCGGCGGTACCGGTGGCCCCGTCGACTCCACCCTGATGTACACGCTCTACCTGTACATCAAGGGCTTCACCGACTACGAGATGGGCTACGCCTCCGCGCTCGCCTGGGTGTTCCTGGCGGCCGTCGGCCTGCTCACCGTCGTGCTGTTCACCACGGGCCGGTTCTGGGTCCACTACGCGGACGGGGACGACCGATGAAGGCGATCCGGCTGGTCGTGATCCTCGCGATCATGGCGGTCATCCTGTACCCGCTCGTGTGGATGCTCGGCACCTCGTTCAAGGGCCAGCAGGAGATCCTCAGCAACCCCGGGGTGTTCCCGCAGGACTTCTCGCCCGCCAACTACCCCGACGGCTGGACCCACCTCGACGTGAACTTCGGGCGGTTCTTCCTCAACAGCACGCTCGTCGCGGTCGCCGTCGTCATCGGCAACGCCGTCTCGTGCCTGCTGGCCGCCTTCGCCTTCGCCCGGCTGAAGTTCCGCGGCCGGGGCGTGTGGTTCGCCGTCATGATCGGCACGCTGCTGCTGCCGGGCCACGTGCTCATCGTCCCGCAGTTCATCGTGTTCCGCGAGCTCGGCCTGGTCGGTGGCGAGTTCCCGTACCTGCCGCTCATCGTGCCGCACTTCCTGGCGACCGAGGCGTTCTTCGTCTTCCTCATGGTGCAGTTCATGCGGGGCATCCCGCGCGAGCTCGACGAGGCCGCGAAGATCGACGGCTGTTCGTCCTTCGGCGTGTTCCGCAACGTGATCCTGCCGCTGTCGCGGCCGGCGCTGGTGACGACCGCGATCTTCTCGTTCATCTGGACCTGGAACGACTTCTTCCGGCAGCTCGTCTACGTCTCGGACCTGGAGAAGTACACGGTCCCGGTGGCGCTGCGGCTGTTCATCGACTCGCAGGGCCAGTCGGCCGTCGGCCCGATGTTCGCGATGTCGGTGCTGTCGCTGCTGCCGGTGTTCCTGTTCTTCGTCGCGTTCCAGCGGATGCTCGTCGAGGGCATCAACACCTCGGGTCTGAAGGGTTGATGCGATGCGCCGGGACTGGCGGGAGACGTACACGGTCATGGCCGACGTGGCACTGGTCGGTCTCGCGGTGACGGCGGCCTCGGTACCGCTGGTCACGGCGGGCGCCGCGGTGCGGGCCGGCTCGGCCGCGATCGCCTCGATCGTGGCCGGCGAGGGCGTCGACCTGCGCCGGCTGTGGCGGATCTTCCGCTCGTCCCTGCTGCCGGGCCTCGCCGCCACCGCGCTCGCGGTGGTCGTCGCCTGGCTGCTGCTGTTCAACGTCGGCGCCGTCGCCTCCGGCCGGGTCCCGGGCGGGTTGCCCGTGCTGGTCGGCACCGGCGCCGCTGCCGTCGCACTGCTGGCGGTGGCCGTGCTGACCGTGGTCCGCCTGGGCCGGGACGACGTCCCGGGCTGGCGCGCCGCGGTCCGCTGGGCCGCCGGGGCGGTGTGGCGGCAACCGGTCGCGGCGGCGATGGTGGCCGGGGTGTCGACCATCGCCGCCGCGCTCGGCGCCATGGTGCCGGTGACGGCACCGCTGCTGGTGGGCTACCTGCTCTTCGCCGCCCACATCGTGACGGCGCGCCTGGTACGCACGGAGGCCACCGCCCCGCTCTCGTAGGCGTTGGTCGATGTGGCGGCGCGCCTGGTACGCACGAAGGCGGCCGCCCGTTCTCGTAGACGTTGGTCGATCACCCGCGGGTGGATCGACCAACGTCTGTCAAGCGACCGGTGCCGGGACGGGAGCCGCAGTGTGCGCCGGTGCGGTGCCGCCGCGGCTGTGCCACAGCACCCGCGCCAGGATCGGCGGGGCGAACAGCGCCTGCGGCGGCGCCACCAGGTTGGCCACCCGCAGGAACCGCCCGGCCACCGCGGCGCTGCGCTCCGACGCGGTCTGCACCCGGGCCACGTACCCGTTGAGGAACCGGGTCTTGCCGGTCCGCACGCCCACGACCTCCGGGAAGCCGAGGTCGGCCCCGACCGCGATGTCCCACGGCGTGTCCACGACCTTCGCCGCCCGGGCGTAGAACCGGGCCGGCAGCCCGTCGAGCCCCGCCGCGAGCGCCGCGCGCAGCTCGGCCGCCTCGGCGGCGGCGACCGTCATGCCCTGGCCGTAGGCCGGGTTGAAGCTGCAGATCGCGTCCCCGATCGCGACGAGCCGCTCGGGGAGCCGGGTCATGCGCTCGTACCGCCGGCGCACGCTCGGCGGCAGCCGCAGCTTCATCGGCGGCCCCAGCGGCTCGGCCTCGCGCAGCAGCTCGTACAGGCGCGGGTCCGGCAGCCTGGCGGCGAACCCGGCGTACGAGTCCGGGTCGGTCGGCGGGACCATCCCGACGCCGAACAGCGTCACCATCCAGCGGTCGCCGTCGGCGGCGATGCCGACCCCGCCGTACGGACGCGTCGTGCGGGCGCCGCAGACGAACGCGGTGAAGTCGGCGTCGCCCGGGACCCGGCGGTAGTCGCGCGACACGTAGGTGGTGAGCGGGTCGATCCGCTCCTCGGCCGGGCGCTCGAAGCCCAGCGCGGCCAGCCACGTCGGCCCGCGGTTGCCCCGGCCGGTGGCGTCGACGACCAGGTCGGCCGGCACGTCGTGCGGTGCGCCGCCGACGGCCCGGATGGTGACGCCGGTGACCCGCCGCCCGTCGAACAGCAGACGGGTCGCCTCGTGCCCGTCCAGGACGGTGACGTTGGCCAGGGCGGTGGTGCGCTCCCGGACGTACGCCTCGATGAGCGGCCGGCTCATGCACATCCCGGCCAGGCCGCTCGGCACGCGCGGGACCGCCCGCTCGCCGTACACCCAGACGCAGTCGTTCTGCAGGTCGACGGGCAGGGCGCCGCGGGCGGCGAGGTCGGCCCCGAAGCCGGGGTAGAGCTCCTCCAGGACCTGGCGGCCCCGGGCGAGCAGGCCGTGGGAGTGCTCGCCCTGCGGCACGCCCCGGCGTTGGGCGGCACCCTCGGGCAGGGTGTCGCGGTCGAACACGGTGACTTTATCGAAAGACTCGCTGAGCACACGTGCCGCGAGCAGACCTGACATGCTGGCGCCGAGCACGACGGCGTGACCGGTGGATGACAAGGGTCGCCTCCGTGGAGTGGGTTGATGTGGCCCACACCGTACGGACGGTTGCCCCGGCCGCCCGTCCGCTCGGCGACAGCCGCCAACCCGACTCCGCGCCCCGCCGCAGCTCAGCCCGCGGCGACACCGCAGTGACGGAACATCGACGGTATCAACTAGGCTGCCGCTCCATGAGATTGCGGATGATCATCACGGCCGGCGTGACGGGAGCGGCCGGGACGGCACTCGCGCTGGCCGCCGCGCTGCCTGCGTGGGCCGCGCCGACGCCGGCCGACACCGAGGACCCGGCGTACCGGGCGGGCTACCTCCTCGGCCGTGTGCTCCTCGCGGTGGGTTGCCTCGTCGCGCTGGTCCTGCTGGTCGCGACCGTGGTCATCCTGCTGGTCCGGCGCCAGCGCCGGCAGGCGCAGCAGTACGCGCAGCCGGGCTATCCGCCGCAACCGCCCCACCCCCCGTATCGGTAGGAAACCGGTCGCAGGGGGGCGTGGCGGGCGCCTACCCTACGAGCATGACGAAGGGGCGTGGAGCCGGTCTGCGTCCCGTGCACGAGGTCGTCTCCCGGATCCGGTACGACGCCACGCTCGACGCGGGGCGGTTCGTCGTCGGCTACGAGGAGCGCGGCGCCGGCATCCGTGAGGCGCCGCTGCCCGCGTTCGTCGCCGGCGGGGACGTGCCGTGGCACCGGGTGCAGTACGTCAAGGCCGGCGAGCGCACCGTCTGGGACCGCCAGTCGCGGGTCGACCTCGTCTTCGGCTCCGGCGACACCCCGGCCGCCGACCTGGCCGCACTCGCCGCGCCGGCGGAGACGCCCGCGGCCACCCCCGTGCGCCGGCGGCGGACGGCCGCCTTCGACGAGGCCGCGCTGCTGCGCTTCGACGCCGCGGCCGGCGACTGGGTGCCCGCCGGGCCGCCCGCGCCGGTGCACGCCGACGCGGTCCAGGTGGCGACGTTCAACGTGCTCTCCGACGCCTACGACCGCGAGCTCACCTACCCGCACCTGCGCGTCCCGGCCTGCGTCGAGCTGCTCGAAGGGCTCGGCGCCGACGTCGTGGCCCTGCACGAGGTCACCCACGACCTGTGGGCGGCGCTGCTCGCCGCGCCCTGGGTCCGCGCCGGCTACCACGTCTCCGCCGGGCCCGACCCCGACGTGGGCTACGGCACCACGCTGCTGTCGCGGTGGCCGCTGACGCTGGAGGCGCACCGGCTCTCGGCGTACAAGCGGCTCGTCCTCGGCCACACCGTGCTCAACGGCCGCGCCACCGGGTTCGTCGCCGCGCACCTCACCAGCGACCACACCGAGGGCGCCGAGCAGCGCCGCGAGCACCAGCTGCGGGTCATCGAGGAGCGGCTCGGCCGGGGCGACCTCGCGGCCGCCGTCGTGCTCGCCGACCTCAACGTCAGCGACGACACCACGCCCGAGGTGCCGGGCTTCGCCGACGCGTGGCGGGCCCTGCACCCGCACGACGCCGGGTTCACCTTCGACCCCGCGGTCAACCCGCTCGCCGCGGTCGCCTCGCGCACCGGCCGGGCCGGGCGGCTCGACCGGATCCTGGTGCGGGGCGCGCTGACCCCGGTCGCCGTCGAACGGTTCGGCGACCAGCCGTTCGCGCCGGATCACTTCGTCTCCGACCACTTCGGCGTCACCGCGCTGCTGCAACCGGCCGAGCGGACCGTCGACGCGGCCTCGGTCCACACGTCCGCGCTCGTGCTGCGGCCGCCCGCGCACGCCTGGGCGCCGATCCAGGCGCTGCGGCAGGCGCACGACCCGTCGTACCGGCGCTGGATGCCGCACGTCAACCTCGTCTACGGCTTCGTGCCGGAGGCCGACTTCCCGGTCGCCGCCGAGGCGGTCACCGAGGCCGTGAGCGGCCGGGCCGCGATCCGCGTCCGGCTGGCCCGGTTCCGCACGTTCGCGCACGCCGGCAGTACCACCGTCTGGCTGGAGCCGGAGACGGAGCCGGCCGGCGCGGTGCGCACCCTGCAGGCAGCGCTCGCCGCCCGGTTCCCCGGCTGCACCGAGCAGGACAGCCGCGGCGGCTTCACCCCGCACCTCACCGTCGCCAAGCTCACCGGCCCGGCCGAGCGGATCGCCGCGACCGTGGCCCACTGGCAGCGCGAGTGGCAGCCGCTGGAGTTCACCGTCGACGCCGTCGACCTCATCAGCCGCCGCGACGCCGAGCCGTTCGCGGTGCGCCGCACGGTGCCGCTCGCCACCGGCCACCAGCCCGCCCGGCAGTTGGTGACCGAGGCCTGCCAGGCCGTGCGGCCCGGCTCCCGGGTGCACGTGGTCGGCTCGGTCCGGCTCGGGGTCGCCGGCCCCGGCACCGACCTCGACCTGGTCTGGGTCACCACCCCCGGCGGCGACCCGCTCGCCGACCTGGCCGCGGTGCTGCCCGGCGCGCGGCTCGCCGGCGCCGTCGTGCCGGTGCTGCGCGGCGAGGTCGCCGGCGTCAGCGTCGACGTGCAGCAGGTGGCGCTGCGCGACGTCGACCGGCTCGACCCGGACACCGCCCCCGACGAGGCCGGCCGCCGCTCGATCCTCGCCGTCCGCGACGCCGACGCCCTGCTGGAGGGCCTGGACCCGGCGGTGTTCCGCCCGCTGCTGCGCGAGGTGCGCGCCTGGTCGGCCGCCCGCCGGCTCGACGGCGCCGCGTGGGGCCTGGTCGGCGGCTTCACCTGGGCCCTGCTCGTCGCCGAGGCGATCCGCCACAACGCCACGGACCTGCCCGGGTTTCTGCGGCACTGCGCCAGCCACCCGCGCCGGCCGCGGGCGGGGGAGCGGCACGCCTACTGGCCCGTGTACTCACCGACCCCGCCGGGCGTCAACACCACCCGCACGACGACCCGCTCCACGGCCGAGCTCGTGCAGGCGGCGTTCACCGGCGGGGGCGGCTCCCAGGCCCACGAGCGGCGCGTGCTGCTCACCCCGGACGAGACCCTCGACGGCCGGATCCTGGGCCTGATCCTGGCCCTGGAGGCGGCCGGCGCCCGGGTCCGGCCCTACCCGGCCGCCCTCGCCCTGGGCGTCGACGGCGGCGACCCCGACCGCATCGCGGCGGAGGCCGCCGCGTTCGGCGCCACGGTGACCGCGCCCGCCTAGGCTCTGTAGGGGCTCAGGCGCCAGATGCCGAACGGGTTGTGGAAGAAGTCGTCCGGGTGCCGGACGTCGGCTCCGTGCTCGACGGTCCACCGCTTCGCGCCGGGCGCGGCCCGGAAGGTGTCGCCGCTGTAGAGCGCCGGCCGCCCGAGCAGCAGGTAGCCCGCGAACGCGTCCATCGTCGGCACGTCGTCGGCGGTGCCGCCGGCCATCTCGATGTCGGGCACGCCGAGCAGGTGCAGGCCGCAGCTGGACATGTCCGGGCCGGTCCGGACGGGCCGGCGCACCCAGGCGCGGTAGAGGGCCACGATGCGGCGGTCGGGGTTCCCGCCGGCGGCCAGGCCCGCCAGCTCGAGCCACCGCGCCCGCCCGTGCGTGATCCCGCTGCTCTCGTTCTTGACGGCCGTCGCCCCGGCCGTGAAGAGCTTCGCGACCAGGCCCAGCATCCGGGCCGCGACGTCACCGGCGGCGGCCCGCCGGACCGGCTCGGACAGCAGGTAGGCCACCGTGTCGTGCCGCTCGACGGCGTCCACGTCGGCGTCGCCGAAGGTGCCGTCGGCCGCCGCGGCCCGGAACTCCCGCTCCATCCGCGGGTCCGCCGCGGACGCGGCGCCGGCCGGGTCGAACTCCACCCCAGGCGTCTCGCCGGCGATGCGCGCCACCAGGTCGAGGTCCAGTCCCTGGCCGAGAACGCACAGCACGTGGCGGGGAAAGACAACCTGCACCGTCGGCATCATGCCGTGCAACGGTACCGCGCGACACCAAACAGCCCGGCGAAGCGGCCGGTCAGCGCCGCGCGGGTTCGGCCGGAGGGTCGGCCGGCGCGGCACCGGCCCGCGCGGCGGCCGCGCGGCGGGCGCGGACGCGGTCGGTGGCGACGCGCCACAGCACGGCCGCGGCCAGACCGGCCGCCGCGGCGAACTTCACCGCCAGCTTGCCGGTCACCAGCGTCTTCACGGCCAGCCAGAGCAGCACGAACCAGGGGCCGTCGTGGCCGCGGGCCCAGATGACCAGGGCCACGACCGCCAGGGTCGTCACGGTGAAGCAGACCAGAAGCAGCGCCAGGGCCAGGGCGTTTGAGGATCGACGGTGCCGCATGTTCTTGACGGTAGGAGCGGATCGGGGGCAGCGAATCGGCCTGAGGAGTACACCCGCCACCAACCTAAGGCGGTGGCCTCGATCCGCCGATGGGCGGACGCGGGGCCGCCGAATCCGGGCCTGACCCCCGCAGGTCCAGATGACCAGGCGCGGGTTCGGCGGGCCCACCCATCGATGCGCGCGGCCCGCTCCGGGGTTGTGTGCGACTTTCGATGCGTTACTCTCGCCGAGCATGACGGGCCCGCGGTTAGGCGTCGACTTCGGCACCTCCACGACCATCGGTGTGGTGCGCCGCCCGGACGGGCGGGTCCAGCCCCTGCTCTTCGACGGCTCCCCGCTGCTGCCCTCGGCGGTCCTGGCCGGTACCGACGGCCGCCTGCACACCGGCCGCGACGCCGACCACCTGGCCCGTAGCGCGCCCGAGCGGCTCGAGCCCAACCCGAAGCGCCGCATCGACGAGTCCCGCGTGCTGCTCGGCGACGCGGAGATCGACGTCCGTGACCTCGTCGCCGCGGTCCTCGGCCGGATCGCCGGGGAGGCCGAGCGGGTGGCCGGGCCGGTCGCCGAGGCGGTCCTCACCCACCCGGCCGACTGGGGCGCCGGCCGCCGCGCCCGCCTGGAGGAGGCGGCCCGCCGGGCCGGCCTGCGGTCGGTCACCCTCGTCGCCGAGCCCCTGGCGGCGGCCACCTTCTTCGCGTCCACGCACGGGCGGGAGCTTCCGGTCGGCTCCTTCCTCCTGGTGTACGACCTGGGCGCCGGCACGGCCGACGTGACCCTCCTGCGCCGGCAGCCGGACGGCTTCACCCCGGTCGCCTCCGACGGCCTCGACGAGCTCGGCGGACTCGACGTGGACGCCGCGATCATCCGATATCTCCAGGGTCTGTACGGCGAGCTCTGGCAGGATGCCGCCGCCCGCCGCCGGCTCTGGGACGACGTGCGCTCCGCCAAGGAGATGCTGTCCCGGGCGAGCGGCACGGTGATCATGGTCCCGTCGCTGGGCCGGGAGGTTCCGCTCGGCCGCGAGGAGCTGGACCGCCTGGCCCGCCCGGTCCTGGGCCCGAGCGTGGCGATGGCCCACACCCTGCTCACGGCGGCGGGGGTGGGCCGGGCCGACATCGGCGGGCTGTTCCTGGTCGGCGGGTCGAGCCGGATGCCCCTGGTCGCGACGATGCTGCACGAGACGCTCGGGGTCGCGCCGGTGGTGGCGGAGCAGCCGGAGCTGGTGGTCGCCGAGGGGGCGCTGCGGCTGACCGACCCGACACCGTCGCGGGCCCGGGCGGCCGCGAGCCTGCCCCGGCCGCTCTCCGACGCGGGCCCGCTCCCTGGCGCGGGCCCGGTCTCCAGCGCGGGCCCGGTCTCCAGCGCGGGCCCGGTCTCCAGCGCGGGCCCGGTCTCCGGCACAGGCCCGGTCTTCGGCGTGGGCCCGGTCTCCGGCGCGGGCCTGGTCTCCGGCGACGCCGCGGGGGGACCGCTGTCGATGTCGGCGCCGCCGTACGCCGCGTCGCCGATGTCCGCGCCGCCCGGCCCGCACGGCGCCGGCGCGGCCTGGCCGGACGCCGACGCGACAGCCGAGGTGCGATGGCCCCTGCCCGGTGTGGCTCCCGGCGCGGCCCGGCCCGCGTCCGGCCCTCCCTCTCTAACCGGATATTTCCGAAATGTCGGTCTGGAGAGTGAGCACCGGGAGCGGAACGAAGGCTCCGCGGCCGGTCGGCGGCGAGCGCGGAACGGCGACCGGCGGCGGGTCGCCGTCCGGATCGGTGCGGTGATCGCCGGGCTCGCCGTGCTCACGGTCGGCGGGATCACCGCGTACCACAAGCTCTACGACGAGCCGGTCGACGTGCCGGTCGCGCTGTCGCACTACGACGGCACCCGCACCGTCGACAACCTGTGCTCCCACCTCGACCTCAGCGCGTTCCAGCCGCTGTTCGAGACCCAGGACCGGCCGGACGAGCCCCGCTTCACCCCGTCCCAGCAGGGCCTCGACGCCTCCTGCTACGCCGACCGGGTGCACCAGCGCGGCAAGGTCCGGGCGAACATCGTCGTCAGCGTCACCGTGCGGGAGGGCAACGAGGGCGCCCGGATGATCCACCAGATCGTCGCCGGCGCCGCGAGCGTCAACGACCAGGCGGTGCAGCTCTCCGGCCTCGGCGCCGAGGCGGTGCTCTACACGGTCAGGAACGCGACGCAGCAGATGAGGTCCGAGATGACCTTCATGCTCGGCGTGCTCGACCACAACCTGGTCTGGTCCATCCGGGTCAGCCTCCAGCGGACCGACCCGGTCGGCTGGACCGCCGCCGAGCAGAACGACGTGCGCGACCGGATGACCACCGCGACCCGCGCCTCGTTCCCAGGGGTGACTGAGCTGCTCCTGCGCTAACCGGTGTGGAAGCCGGCGAGCTTCGCCGGCGGGGGCGGGACCACCTTCACGCCCTCGCCCGCGAACAGCTCCAGCTCGTGCAGCCGCCCGCCGACCACGTGCAGCACCGCGTCGACCCGGCCGGCGGCGGCGCCGACGGCGACGTGGTCGTCGCGCCCGTGTTCGCTCATCGCCTTGACCGCCGCGCGCGGCAGCGCCGGGCCGGTCGTGGCCAGCCTCACCGACGCGCAGCCGCAGTCACACACCGCCGTCACCCGGGCCGTCGCCAGCTGGGCGGTCAGCTCCGCGCGGCCGGCGTGGGCGACCAGTGTGGCCAGCACCGCGCGCTCCGCCGGGGTCAGCGGGCGCGGCGCCGGCAGGTCGGCGAACGCCACGGTCACGCGACCACTCTCGCACCCGGCATGAACCGCCGCCACCGGGATAGGACCAGCGCCGTGGAAGCGGAGACGGCCGAGGCGGAGTTCATGTACCAGCTGGTGGTCACCGCCCCCGCCGGGATGCGCGAGGCCCGGGGCATGGCCGCCGAGCGGATCGGCGGCGGGGTCGCCCTGGCGATGCGCGACGACCCCGCGCGGTACTGGAACAAGGCCCTCGGCTTCCCCGGCCCCACCGGCCCGGACCTGCTCACCGACCTCGCGGGCTTCTACCGGCGGCACGGCGTCGCCATGGCGGTGCTCCAGCCAGCCCCGGCCGCGCTGCCGACCGGCTGGCCCGGGCTGTGCGCCGAGTTCGGGATCGCCGCCGCCGACACCTGGCTGCAGCTGGCCTGCCCGATCGGGGCGGCGACCACGGCCCCGCCGGCGACGGCGGCCGGGGTCGAGATCGGGCCGGTGGCGCCGGGCGACGCCGAGGAGTGGGGCGCGGTCGTGGCCGGCGCGTTCGGCATGAGCCCCGGCATCTACGGGCCGATGCTCGCCGCGGTCGTCGGCCATCCCGCGTTCCGGCCGTTCGCGGCGCGCGTCGACGGGCGGATCGCCGGCGGTGGCAGTCTGTTCGTCCACGCGGGCGTCGGCGTGCTGAACTCGACGGCGGTCGATCGGCGGTACCGTAACCGCGGCATTCAGACGGCGCTCATCCGCACCCGCATCGCCGCGGCGCGGGACCTCGGCTGCCGGATCGTCGCCGCGCAGGTGGTGGAGCCGGTGCCCGGCACCGTCAACCCGTCGCTGGAGAACCTCGGCCGGGCCGGGCTGCGCCGCCTGTACCGCCGCCGCAACTGGGTCTGGCGCGCGGCCGCGCACGGGTGACGCAGCGCCGGAAGGGCACCGCTGTGCGCACGGTCCAGCAGGCCGTCGACGAGGTGGTGCCCCAGCTCTCCTGACACCGGCCTGACACCGCGCGTCGGTTACGGTGGCCGTGTGCGTCGGACATTGCGGGATCTGCGGGCCTTCCTGGTCGGCCCGGACCCCGCGGTGCACCCGCGCACCCGGCTCGGCCGGTCGCTGCCGCTTATCGCCGCGGTCGCGGCCGTGCTCAGCGGCCTCCTCTCGTATGAGTATCTGCACGGCAACGGCGGCGGCAGCGGGTTCTACCGGGTCGTCGTGTCGATCCTCACCGCGGCCCCGATCGCGCTGCTGCCGACCCGGCCACTGCTCGCGTGGCGGTTCGCGTGGGTCGTCTCCCTCTGGACCGGCCTGACCCTCGACCTCAGCGACGGCACGCCGTGGCCGTGGCAGCCGCTGCAGGTCCTGCTGTTCCCGCTGATCCTGGCCGTGGTCTCGATCCGGCACCGCCGCGGCGTGCTGGTCTGGGTCTTCGCCTCGGCCCTGGTGCTGGTGCTCGCCTTCACCGACCCGGAGAACGTCGCCGGGCTGGTCCTCGGCGTCGTCGCCGTCATGGTCATCGGCGACCAGATCCGACGCCGCCGTGAGGTGCAGCGGGCCCTCGCCGAGGAGGAGGAGCGCACCGAGCTGGCCCAGGCCCGGCGGGCCGTCGCCGAGGAGCGCAACCGGATCGCCCGCGAGATGCACGACGTCGTGGCCCACCACATGTCGCTCATCGCGGTGCGGGCCGAGACTGCCGTCTACCGCATCGAGGGCGTCCCGCCCGCCGTCGCCGAGGAGCTGGCCGCCATCGCCGGCACCTCCCGGGAGGCGCTCGCCGAGATGCGCCGGCTCCTCGGCGTGCTGCGCGGCGCCGACCAGGCCGCGCCGACCGAGCCGCAGCCCGTCCTCGACGACCTCGCCGGCCTGGTCCGCGACGCCCGCGAGGCCGGCGTCGAGGTCGCCTTCGTGCCGTTACCCGGCGCGCGGGTGCCGCCCGCGGTCGGCCTGGCCGCCTACCGGATCGTGCAGGAGGCGCTGTCCAACGCCCGCCGCCACGCCGCCGGCGCGCCGGTGCGCATCGCGCTCACCCGCGACCGCGGCGCGCTGCGGGTGCGGGTCCACAACGGGCCCGGCGTCGCCGAAGACGGCGGGGGCGCGGGGCACGGGCTGCTCGGCATGCGCGAGCGGGCGGCCGCGGTCGGCGGGACGCTCACGGCCGGTCCGGTCGCCGACGGCTACCTGGTCGAGGCGATCCTGCCGCTCGACGACGACAACGGGGACGGGGACGGTGCGGGTTGATCAAGGTGATGATCGTCGACGACCAGGCGATGGTCCGGCAGGGCTTCGCCGCGCTGCTGGCCGCCCAGCCCGACCTGACCGTGGTCGGTGACGCGGCCGACGGCGCGCAGGGCGTGGCGATGGCCCGCCAGCGCTCGCCCGACGTGGTGCTCATGGACATCCGCATGCCGGTCCTCGACGGCCTCCAGGCCACCCGCCAGCTGCTCGACGTCGCGCCCGGCCTGCACCGGCCGCGGGTGCTCATCCTCACCACGTTCGACCTCGACGACTACGTGTTCGAGGCGTTACGGGCCGGCGCGTCCGGATTCCTGCTCAAGGACGCCCCGGCGGCCGAGCTGGTGAACGCGGTGCGGGTCGTCGCCTCGGGTGAGGGCCTGCTCGCCCCGTCCGTCACCCGGCGGCTCATCGAGCAGTTCGCGGCCCGGCCGCGGGCGGTGCCGCACCAGCCGGCGCGGCTGGCGGCGCTGACGCCGCGTGAGACCGAGGTACTACGCCTCGTCGCCCGCGGGCTGTCCAACGGGGAGATCGCCGACACCCTCGTCGTCGCCGAGCAGACCGTGAAGACCCACGTCAGCCGGGTGCTCACCAAGCTCGACCTGCGCGACCGGGCGCAGGCGGTCGTCTTCGCGTACGAGACGGGGCTCGTCGCCGCCGGCGAGTAGTACCGGGGAGCTACGCCGGGGATGGCGCCGCGGGGTGACGATCCGGGCCGTGCCTCGTCCCTACCGTCCGGGGCATGCGCAGGCTGCTGGCTCTCCCCGCGATCGCCCTCTGCTGGGCGGTGCTCGGCCCGACCCACGTCACCGACGTGCCGCCACCGTTGGCGATCCACAGTGGACGGTACGCGGACGGGCGCGCCCTGGAGGTCGTCGGCGACCTCACCCGGGCCCGCACGGTCGTCGTCCTGGTGCCCGGCGTCGACACCACCGCCGCCAACTTTGATACCGGCCTGGGCGGCGTCCAGCGCCGGGCGCCGGCCTGGCAGGCACGGCAGCTCGCCGCCGCGATCGACCGGCCGGACGTCGTCGTGGTCGCGTGGCTCGGCTACGACCCGCCGGAGGGGGTGCGGCTGGCCGCGGTGCGCGAGGACCGGGCCGCCGCCGGAGCGCTCGCGCTGCGCGCGTTCGTCGCCCGCCTGCCCGGCGACCGGATCGTCCTGGTCGGCCACAGCTACGGCTCGACGGTCATCGGCCGGGCCGCACCGCGCCTCGACGCGCGGGTCACCGACCTGGTCGCCCTCGGCAGCCCCGGCATGGGCGTGGACCGGGCCGCCGACCTGCACACCACGGCGCGGGTCTGGGCCGGCACCGCGGCCACCGACTGGACCCGCCGCCTGCCGGGCGCGCGCCTGTTGGGCGCCGGCCACGGCACCCACCCGGCCGACCCGTCGTTCGGCGCGCTCGCCCTCCCGGTCGACGGCGTCGACGGCCACGACGGCTACTTCATGCCCGGCACGCCCACGCTGACCGCGCTGGCGGCCCTGTCCCGCGGGGAGGCCTGATGTTCCTCGTCGACGAGATCATCCAGTGGTACCGGGAGCACGCCGCCGACCTGCGCCGGGCCCGCGACGACCAGCGGGAGCTGCGGGCCCGGCGTGACCTGCGGCCGCGGCTGGACGACCTGGAGGCCGAGATCGCGTACCTGACCGTCCGCGCGCTGCGGCCCGCCGTGGTCGTCGAGCTCGGCGCGAGCCACGGCTGGTCGACCACCTGGCTGCTGCGGGCACTGCGCGACAACGGCGCCGGCGAGCTGCACTCGTTCGATCGGGGCTCGCACGCGCCGCGGGTCGTGCCGGCGGAGCTGTCGGCCGGTCGCTGGCACTTCGCCGCCGGTGACGTCCGCGCCGCCGTGGTGCCGGACGCGCCCGGCTTCCTGTTCGTGGACGCGGCGCACACCGTGTCGTTCGCCCAGTGGTACACCAGGACGCTCTTCCCGGCCCTCCGCCCGGGCGCCGCGGTCGCCGTCCACGACGTCTACCACGGCCGCCGCCCCTGGCCCCGCAGCGAGGGCGCGGTCGTGCTGTCCTGGCTGCGCGGCCGCGGCGTCGGCCACCTGACAGCGTCCCGCGCCGCCGACCCGGACACCCGCGACCGGCTGCTCGGCCTGAAACACAAGCTGCACCTGTCGTCGCCGGTCCACGACCGCGCCCGCGACCCGATGCTGTTCTTCCGGGTTCCCTAGAGGAGCCCCAGCTCGCGGGCCCGCTGGACGGCGTCGCGGCGGCGGTGGACGCCGAGCTTGGGGTAGATGTGGGCGAGGTGGGTCTTCACGGTGTTCGCGCTGATGTGCAGGTCGGCCGCGATCTCGGTCACGGTGAACAGCCCGGCGAGCCGGCGCAGCACGAGCAGCTCGGCCCGGGTGAGCCCCTCGCCGCCGTCGATCGCCGCCACCACGGGGCCGTCCGGGTTCGCGGCGTCGTGCGGGACGGCGGCCGGACCGGGCAGGGCGGGCCGGTGCGCCGCGGCGAACTCGTCCGGGCCGTGCGCGGTGCCCGGCGTCGGGCGGTGGGTCGCGGTGCCGGGCATCGGACCTTGCGCGGACGCGGGCGGCGGCGGGCGGTGGGTCGCGGCGCCCGGCGACGTCGGGCTGTGCGCGGTGCCCGGCGTCGGGCGGTGGGTCGCGGTGCCCGGCGTCGGACCTTGCGCGGACGGGGGCGGCGGCG
>NZ_JAHYSG010000107.1 GCF_022095675.1 Dactylosporangium sp. AC04546
CTTCCGGCCGCGGCCGCGCCGGTCCCGTGGATCGCGGCCGGGTTCGCGGCGGGGTTGGCGGTCTGGTTCGCGGCCTGCGGGGCGGCGGGCCGGGCGGCGTCGGCTTCCGCGGCTGGCGCCGATCGGGGCGGCGCCGGACTCGCACCGAGGATGATCAGCACCAGCCCGGCGACAGCCAAGACGATGGTCAATGCGTCAAGCCCGCGCCGCCGACGGGCCGGTCGACCCTCATGATCGTGGGAAACATCTGGCTGCCCCGGCGACCGAATGTTTCCCACGATCATGGCGGCCGACGCCCCGGCCGGGTGGTACCGCAACCTCCGCACCCCCGGCGAGAACGGGCCGGCCGTCATCCTCGGGCACGTCGACACGGCCGCCGACGGGCCGGCGGTGTTCTACCGGCTGCGCGAGCTCAGGGCCGGCGACACCGCGACCGTGTGGCGGCAGGACGGCAGTGTGGCCACCTTCACAGTGGAGCAGGTGGTCGAGGTGCCGAAGTCGGACTTCCCGACCGACGACGTGTACGGGCCGGTGGGCTACCCGGCGCTGCGGCTCGTGACCTGCGGCGGGGGGTTCGACCGGCTGCACCGGACGTACAAGGGCAACATCGTGGTGTCGGCGCGTCTCACCGCCGCCGGGTGACGGCCTACAGTTGTCGCGTGACCACCGCGTGGGCGCCGAACACGTTCCTCGGCGGGCTGCCGCCCGCGACCGCGGACGAGGTGGTCGGGCTGAGCGTGCGGCGGCAGTTCGCGCCGGGGCGGGTCGTGCTGCGCGAGGGCGACCGGGAGAGTCACGTCGAGCTCATCCTCAGCGGCTTCGTGAAGGTGACGACGTCCGTCGAGGGGGTCGAGACGCTGCTCGGCATCCGCGCGCCGGGCGAGGTGGTCGGCGAGATCGGGGCGCTGACCGACCAGCCGCGCAGCGCGACGGTGACGGCGTGCGGGCGGGTGCTCGCCGGGGTGGTGACGCGGGCCGACTTCGAGGCGTTCCTGCGCCGGCACCCGGACGCGGCGCTGCGGGTCACGGCGGCGGTGGCGGAGCAGCTGCGGTGGGCCAACCGGCGGCGGATCGACTTCGCGGTGTACCCGGCGCACGTGCGCCTGGCCCGGCTGCTCGTGGAGATCGCCGGGACCTGCGGCCGGCCGGGGCGTGACGGCGGGGTCGAGATCGGGGTGCCGCTGAGCCAGCCGGAGCTCGCCACGATGATCGCGATCGGCCCGGCGACGGTGCAGAAGGCGATCCAGGAGCTGCGCGGGCGGGGTCTGATCAGCACCGGGTACCGCCGGCTGACCCTCCTCGACCTGGACGCGTTGCGGCAACTCGGCGAGATCCCCTGATTCGAGCAGGTCTTCGCGGCCCGTCCGGCCCACCATCGGGGTGGGAGTCAGGACGAGGAGGGGGCGCGATGCGCGAGGGGGACCACCACCAACCGGAGCAGGCCAGGGCGCTGCTCGACACGCTGTCCGCGCCGACGCGGCACGCGCTGCAGGTGGCGTCGGCGATCGGTCCGGTGTTCGGGCTGGCCGAGCTGGCCCGGCTGCTGGAGTGCCGGGTGGCGGCGCTGCTGCCGGTGGTGGACGAGGCGATGGCCGCCGGGCTGGTCACCGGGGCCGGCGACGTGCTCATGTTCAGCCACGAGACGGTCCGGGCGCAGGTCGAGGCGTCGCTGCCCCGGCCGGTCGCGGTGGCGCTGCGCGGGGAGCTCACCCGGCCGCGCTGGGACGTGCTCAGCGAGCAGGAGCGGGAGATCGCCCGGCTGGTCGGCCGGGCGCTCACCAACCAGCAGATCGCGCGGCGGATCGGCCGCTCGCCGCACACCGTGAACTACCACCTGCGCCAGATCTTCCGGAAGCTCGGCATCGTGTCCCGGGTCGAGCTGGCCTCATACCCCCAGTGACGAGAGCACCTGCGCGGTCGTGAGGGTGACCGCGCAGGCCGAAGCCGCGTAGTCGAGGGCGAGCCGGTGGTCCGCGGCGCTGAACGCCGCGACCGCGTCGGCGACCAGGAACGGCTGGATGTCGTGTGCGTAGGCGTCGCAGGCCGTGAGCAGGCAGCCGAGGTGGGCGTAGACCCCGCACACGACGAGCTGGTCGCGGCCGGTCTCGGCCAGGTGCTCGGCGAGCCGGGTGCGGTGGAAGGCGCTGTACCGCCACTTCGTCAGCACCAGGTCGTCCGGCCCGGGCGCCAGGGCGTCGACGATGTCGCGGTTCGCCGGGTCGTCGGTCATGCCGGGCCCCCAGACGTCGTGCAGCAGGCCGCGGTCGGCCCGGCTCATCCGCCCGGGCTGCGCCGAGTAGATCACCGGCAGGCCGGCGGCGCGCAGTGCGGCGATGTTGGCGAGCAGCTCGGTCGTCGGCGACGCGCCGGAGGGCAGGAAGCTCACGAAGTACCCCTGCATGTCGTGGATGAGCAGGGCGGCGCGGCGCGGGTCGGGCCGCCAGCCGGCCGGTCCGGGGGCGAGGTCGGCGGCGGTCGGCATGGGGTACGGCTGAATGGTCAGCATCCGTAGATCCAATCGTGGTCGGGCAGGGTGGCGGGCGCGCCGTGACGGCCGGCGTCCACGGCGGCGACGACCCGCTCGACGCGCGGCCGGCGCTGGGCCTCGAACGCGTCGAAGCCGCCGGTCGTGCGCAGCGCGCAGGCGATCGCGGCCGCGTCCTCGATCGCCTGGGCGGCGCCCTGGGCGAGGAACGGCAGCATGGGGTGGGCGGCGTCGCCGACGACGGCGAGCCGGCCGCGGTGCCACTTCGGCAGCGGCGGCCGGTCGAGCAGCGGGGCCGGGACACCGCCGGCGAGCGGGCTGTCGGCGGCGAAGAAGGTGGCGGGGTCGGCGTCGGCGGGCAGGATCCCGACGACGTTGCCCAGGCCCCCGCCCACCGGGTAGGTGACGCAGTGCCCGCCGGGCCCGAGCCGCACGACGATCCGCGGCTCGTCGCCCGGATCGGCCGGCACGAGCGCGCGGACGGCGGCGAAGCCGGTGGGGCGCTCGTCGTCGACGGCGATGCAGCCGCGGATCGCCGAGTGCAGGCCGTCGGCGCCGATGACGGCGGTGGCCCGGTGCCGCGCGCCGCCGGCGAAGCGCAGCTCGACGCCGCCGCGGAACTCCTCGACGCCGATGCACCGGCGGCCGTGCACGACCGGCCCGGGGAACGCCGCCGCGAGGACCCGCAGCAGGTCCGCGCGGCGCAGCAGCCGGTACGGGGCGCCGTAGCGGCGGGTCGCGGCCTCCCCCAGCTCGGTGCGGGCCAGCAGGGTGCCGTCCCAGCGGCGCAGCTCGCGGGCGACCGGCCGCACGGCGACGGCGTCGAGCGCCGGGCCGAGCCCGAGCCGGTCGAGGACCCGCCCGGCGTTCGGCGCGAGCTGGATGCCGAAGCCGCCGGCCGAACGGCGGTCCGACCGTTCGAACACCGTGCAGGGCAGGCCCTCGGCGGTGAGCGCCAGGGCGGTGGTGAGGCCGGCGATCCCGCCGCCGACGACCGCGATGTCCATCCCCGTGTCCCCTCAGTAGTAGCGCAGCGCCTTGTCCCAGTCCTCGCCCTCGGCGAACAGCCCCCGGGGCTTCATGACGTCGGACGTCGCGGTCAGCAGGCCGTGCGGCACGAGCCCGCCCGGCGGCACGCCGACGACGTCGGCCTCGACGCCGTACGCGCGGCCGATCGCGGCGGTCAGGCCGGCGACGGCGGCGGTGCGGTACCGCTCGGCCACCTCGATCTCGACGCGCAGCCGGCCGCCGCTCGGCCGGGCCCGCCAGAACAGCACCCCGAGGTCGGCGGGCAGCTCGAAGACGAGCGTCTCCAGGCCGAGCTGGGTGAGGCCGCCGACGCTGAACGCGGTGCGCCCGAGCACGCTGACGGTCGGCAGCGCCCAGCCGCACGGGCAGTCCACATAGGACACCTCGACGTCGTCCTCGATGTTGTACCGCAGCAGCGGCATCGCCTCGCGGTACAGCGGCGTGACCACCAGCTGCCCGCGCCCCGCACCGGCGAGGCGCCCGGTGGCCGGGTCGAGCACCTCGAAGATCGCGCGGTCGGCCCACAGGTGCATCCGCCCGTGCTCGCACTCGCCGGCCAGCGTGCCGGTCTCGGTCGCGCCGTACTCCTCGACGACCGGCGCCCCCCACAGTGCGGCGATCCGCGCCTTGCGGGCGGCGCTCACCGGCTCCCCGCCGACGAACAGGGCGCGCAGGGCGGGAAAGTCGGCGCCGGGCCGGTAGCCGGCGGCGCTCGCCGCGGCGGCCCACACGAGCGTGTCGGTCGGCAGCGACCAGGTGAGCGTGACGCCGAGGTCGTGCAGCACGCGGACGACCCGCGAGTAGGGCATGGCGAGCGTGCGGTTGTCGGCCGGCACGACGGTCGCGCCGCGCAGCCGGGCCGCGGCGTGCGCGAGGTGCCCGGTGATCATCAGGGCGTACGGGGTGCGCACGAGCATCATGTCGGCCGGCGTGATGCCGACCCACTTGCGGGCGAAGCGCTCGGCGAGGTCGAGCCAGTCGCGCTCGGTGTAGTAGGAGGCGGTGGGCGCGCCGCTGGAGCCGCTCGACTCGTGGTACGTCGCGAGGTGCTCGCGGCCGGTGGCCAGCAGGCCGAACGGGTACGCGTCGCGCAGGTCGGCCTTGGTGGTCAGCGGCGCCTCGGCGAGCGTGGCCGGGACGCCGCGCGTGCGGTAGAAGGGCGAGCGGGCGGCGGCGTCGAGCAGCTCCGGCAGCCTCGCCTGCTGCAGCTTGTCCAGCTCTTCGAAGCTCGACCAGTCGCCGAGCTGGGGGTTCGTCATGACGGGTCCTCTCCCAGGAGCCGGAGGGCGTTGCCGGCGGCGACCTGGTGCCGCTCGTCCGGCGTGAGGCCGAGCGCGTCGAGCTTGGCCAGCTCGACCGCGGGGTGCTGCAGCGGATGCTCGGTGCCGAACAGCACCCGGGCCGCGCCGAGGCGCCGCACGGCGAGCCGGGCGGTGACGGTGAGGCAGCCGGACAGCTCGGCGTGGACGTTGGGCACGGGCGCGATCGTGGTGAGCCCGCTGGTGTCGAGGCCGGTGTGCCCGCAGTGGCCGGACACGAACGCGACGCCGGGGTTGGCCCGGGCCAGGCGGGCCAGGTCGGCCGGGCGTGTTCCGGGCCGGCCGAGGGTCACGATGTACACCGGGTGACCGGCGCGCCGGGCGGTCCGCACCAGGTCGGCGACCGCGGGCTCGTCCAGGCGGAAGCCGTGGACGGCCGGCGACAGCTCGAGGCCCCGGTAGTCGCCGGCGGCGGCGCGGTACCGCTCGACGTCGGCCCGCGGGTCGGCGAGGAAGAACGGCAGGAGCCGCCCGCCGGTGGCCGCGCAGGCCGCGCGCAGGGCGTCGTTGTCCACCGGCGCGTCGCTGCGGCCGCCGTCGGTGATCTGGTCGGCGAGCCGGTCGAGGTCGAGCAGGCCGCCGGGGGCGACGGCGGCGCGGTCGATCCCCGCGCCGTCCATCGCCGCCAGCAGTGCCTCGGTGGCGCCCGGACGGGGCGCCAACCGGGCGTGGAAGTCGACGATCATTGCTCGTAGCACAGCTCGTCGATGGGGTAGCCGACGTGCCGCTCGCGTCGCGGCAGGTGGCCGAGGATCTTGTCGCCGGGCTTGAGCTCGGTCGAGTTGAGCACGGTGGCGCCCGGGCCGAGGATCCGCACGTGCCAGTCGTCCTGGACGATGACGTTGACCCGCTCACCGGTCGGCGCGACGGCGTCGATCGACAGCAGCGGCCGAGTCTCGATCTTGACCCGGCCGACGGTGACGAGCCGGGTCCGGCCGTCGGCCCCGACGGCGAGGACGGTCGCGCCGGCGGTGAGCTCGCTGAGGTACCGCGTGTGCTCGTGGTCCGCGAGCGTGTAGGACATGATGGCCCCGGCGTTGACCCGGAACGGGCGGGTCGGCATGTACGGCAGGGGGTGGGTCTCGCTGACGCACAGCACCATGCCCTTGGACCGCGACCCGACCAGGATCCCCTCGTCCTGGCGCAGGTAGGTGCAGGTGTCGACGCAGGCCCGCTCGCCGGTGCCGGCGTGCCGGATGCCGGTGACGGTCAGCTCGGTGAGCTCCAGGTCGGGCGAGCGACGCTCGACCGCCTCCTTGAGCCGGATGGCCTCGCCGGGGGCCTGCGGCGCGAGCAGCAGCCCGTCGGGGCCGTGCTCCAGGATGCTCAGGTACACCGACGCCTCGTCGGCCCGCGGCACCGCGGTGACGATGAGGCCGTGGGCGTCGGCCGCGGCGGCGAGGACGATCTCCAGCGGGATGTTCGTCGGGTCGCGGAACGCGAGGACGGTGACCGGGTCGCGGCGCACGCTGTCGCACGCCGCCTGCAGCGACTCGGGGTCCGTGACGTCGACGTAGGCGCCGGCCCGCACGCCCGGGTGCCGGTCGGCGTAGGCGGCCGGGTCGCCCTTGGTGACGAGCACCAGGTCGGCGTCGCCCGGCTCGTCGTGCACGTCGGCGGCGACGAGCACACGGGTGACGGTCGGCGGCAGCCCGGCCAGCACGGCCGGGTCGTCGGCGACGATCGCGTCGAGTCCCAGGTGGACGGCCTCCTGACAGAGGGCGGCGGTCAGCTCCCCGGCGCCGCGCACGTCGATCCAGCACTGCTTGACGTCGCTCATCGGGCCACCGCCGGGGTGCGGTCGTGGACCACCGCGGCGACGCGGCGCACCATGGCGGCCGGGTCGGGGGCGGTGAAGACGAGCCGGCCGACGGCGACGCCGCCGGCGCCGGCCCGCATCACGTCGGCGAGGTGCGGCAGCACGTCGTCACCGGCGCCGCCGCCGGCCGCGAGGACCGGGACCGGGCAGTCGGCGACGATCGCGGCGACCGCGGCCGGGGACCGCGGCAGCGAGGTCTTCACCAGGTCGGCGCCGAGGTCGGCGGCGAGCGTAATGGCGTGGGCGACCAGCTCCGGCGCGCGACCGTCGGCGATCTGCGGCCCGCGCGGGTACACCATCGCGAGCAGCGGCACGCCCCAGCGGTCGCAGTCGCCGGCGACCCGGGCGAGGTCCTCCAGCTGGCGTGCCTCCGTGGCGGCGCCGAGGTTGACGTGGACGCTGACCGCGTGCGCACCGAGGCGCAGCGCCTCCTCGGCGTCGCAGACGAGGACCTTGGCGTCGGGGTCGGGTGCCATGGTCGTCGACGCGCTGAGGTGCACGATGAGCGACATCGACCGGAACCACCGGCTGTTGACGTGGCGCAGCGCGCCCTTGTGCAGGACGACGGCGTCGGCGCCGCCGTCGGCGAGCTGGCCGACGAGCCGGTCGAGCTGGCCGGCCCGGACGATCGGCCCGTCGGTCACGGAGTGGTCGAGCGGCACGACGAACAGGCCGGCCGCATCGCGGCGATGCAGGTGCTGGAGGCGGATGCGCCTCGCGAAGGTGTCGTGAACTACAGCCATGCCCCGGACCGTATGGGCGGGCGCGAGTAGCCGGCCACTACCTCAGTTGGCTGCCCGGACGAGTAGTTGCCGGCTGCTCGGGCCGGTTGCGACGGTGCTGGTCATGACCGCTTTCGCGTTGCTGTGCCGGGGCCGCGGCGACCGGCTGGAGATCCTCACCGGGCCGCCGGTCGCGGCGGCGTCGGTGGCCGCCCTGCCGACCGCCGACCGGCCGGTGTTCGCGGCCGTACCGTACCGCCAGATCACCGAGCGCGGGATGCCGTGCGCCGACGACGGGGCGCCACTGCTGGCGTTCAGCGTCGAGCGGCACACCTCGCTGCCCCTCGCCGCGGCGCTGTCCTGGCTGCCGTCCGACCCCGCCGCTCTGGGCGCCGGCCGCTTCGACCTGGACGACGACGCCTACGCGGCGCTGGTGCGCGCCGTCGTGGCCGGCGAGATCGGCCGCGGCACGGGCTCGAACTTCGTGCTGCGCCGCACCTTCCGCGCCTCCCTGGGCCCCGATCCGGCGCGGGCCGCGCTCGCGCTGTTCCGCCGGCTGCTGGTGAGCGAGCGGGGCGCGTACTGGACGTTCCTCGTGCACTGCGAAGGCCGCACCCTCGTCGGGGCGAGCCCGGAGTGCCAGGCCGGCCTGCGCGCCGGGGTGGCGACGATGAACCCGATCAGCGGCACGTACCGCTACCCGCCCGGCGGCCCCACCGCCGCGGGCCTGCGCGCGTTCCTCGCCGACCGCAAGGAGTCCGACGAGCTGTTCATGGTCGTCGACGAGGAGCTCAAGACGATGGCCCGGATCTGCGACGGCGGCGGCCGGGTGCGCGGGCCGTGGCTGCGGCCGATGTCGCGGCTGGCCCACACCGAGTACCGCATCGAGGGCCCGACCCGCCTGGATCCGCGCGCGGTGCTGCTGGAGACGCTGCCGGCCCCGACGGTCGCCGGCAGCCCGCTTGCGGCCGCCTGCCGGGTGATCGCCGACCACGAGCCGGACGGCCGCGGCTACTACGGCGGCGCGGTCGCCCTCATCGGCCGCGACTGGCTGGACTCGGCCCTGCTGATCCGCACCGCGGAGATCTCGGCGGACGGGTCGGTGCGGGTCTCGGCGGGCGCCACCCTGGTCCGCCACTCCGACCCGGCCGCGGAGGCCGCGGAGACCCGCGCCAAGGCGGCCGCCCTGGTGGATCCCCCGCCGTCCGTCAGATACTGGAAGGCTCCGGCGGGGCCGGCGGACGAGGGGATGGGCACGATGCTGGCGGCGCGCAACGAGGGACTGTCGCGGTTCTGGCGGGGGCTGTCCAGCACCTGGCCGGACGAGCGCCTGGCCGGGGCGCGGATCCTCGTGGTCGACGCCGAGGACGACTTCACGGCCATGCTGGCCCGGCTGCTCGAGGCGCTCGGGACGGTGGTGCGGGTCGAGCGGTACGACACCGCCAAGCCCGACGACCACGATGCCGTCGTCCTCGGGCCGGGCCCCGGCGACCCGGGCGACGCGGGCGACCCGCGCATCGCCCGGCTGCGCGAACTGGCCCGCGAGCGGCTCACGACCGGCGCGCCGCTGCTCGCCGTCTGCCTCGGCCACCAGGTCGTCGCCGCGGAGCTGGGGCTGGCGGTGCGCCGGCTGCCCCGCCCGGAGCAGGGGGTCCAGCGGGTCGTCGCGCCGTACGGCCGGGTCGGCTTCTACAACACGTTCACCGCGGTCAGCCCGGCCGACGTGCTGACCAGCCCGCTCACCGGCCGGTCGGTGCGCGTGACGCGCGACCCGGCCACCGGGGTCGTGCACGCGCTGGCGGCGCCCGGGGTACGGTCGATGCAGTTCCATGTCGAGTCGGTGCTCACCGAGCACGGACCGGCCATCCTGCGGCGCATGCTGGCCGGGGTGCTCGCCCCCGATGCACCCGGAGGTCGACCGAACGGCTGTAGTCCCCGATCGTCGACGTCACCCAGAATGTGCGCTTGATGGCGCTGAGGACGTTCGGTCGCGACCGGGAACTGGCCGGCCTGCATGCCGCGGTGGCCGCGACCACCGCCGGCGCGGGCGGCTGCACCGTGCTCACCGGCTCGGCCGGGATCGGCAAGTCGCACCTGGTCCGGGCGGCCGTCGCGCACGCGGAGGGCCTCGGGGTGCCGGTCGCCGCGCGGGCCGCGTTCGAGCTGGACCGGGCGGCGCCGCTGGTCACCCTCGCCTCGGCGCTGCAACAGATCCGGCCGCGCAGCGACGCGTTCAGCTGGCTGCGCGAGGAGCCCGACAACCAGTACCGCACCCTCGAACGCCTCGGGGCCGCCCTGGAGGACCTCACCGACGGCCGCCCACTCGTGATCGCGATCGACGACGCCCACTGGATGGACGAGCTGTCCGCCCTGGCCGTGCGCGAGCTGGTGCCGGCCCTCGCCGGCGCGCCGGTGCGGTGGGTGTTCGCCCGCCGGCCCGCTCCCGCCGACACGCCCGGCCAGCAGGTCGTCGACTGGCTGATCAAAGAGGGCGCCGAGCACGTGCGGCTCGGCATGCTCGACGACACGGCGGTCGGGCGGCTGTGCCAGCAGGTCGTCGGCGCGGAGGTCGACAACACCGTGCTCGCCCTGGCCGGCGGCTGCGACGGTATCCCGCTGCAGGTCGAGCAGCTGCTGCGGGCCCTGCAGGCGACCGACCAGCTGGTGATCAGCGAGGGCGTCGCCACCGTCGTCGGCGACGAGTTGCCGTCGAGCTTCATCACGATCGTCGACCAGGTGCTGCGCGGGCTGTCCGACGACACCCGGCTGCTGCTGCGGGCCGGGTCCGTGTTCGGCCGGCCGTTCACCGTCGAGGCCGCCGCCCGGCTGCTCGGCACCCGGGCCGGCGCGCTGCTGCCCCGGGTCGAGCAGGCCGTCGCCGCGAAGGTGCTGGTCGACAGCGAGGACGGGCTGCAGTTCGTGCACGACCTGGTCCGCCTGGCCGTGTACGGCACGATCGGCGAGTCGGTCGGTGCGCTGCTGCACCGCGAGGCCGCGGCCGTCGCCCGCGACGAGGGCCGCTCGCCGGTCGAGGTCGCCGAGCACCTGCTCAAGAGCGGCCGGGCCGGCACCCGCGAGGCCGTCACCATGCTGCACGAGGCCGCGATGGAGGTGGCCGGGCAGGCCCCGGCGACCGCGGCCGACCTCATCGTCCGCGCGCTCGGTGTGGTCGGCGAGCACAACCCGGTCCGGGTCCCGCTGGTCGCCGACGCCGTCGGGTTGCTGGCCTCGGCGAGCCGCCTCGAACAGGCGCACGAGCTGGGCGAGGCGGCGCTGCAGGCCGGCCTGCCGCCGGCCACCGAGGCGACGTTGCTGCACGGGCTCGCCGACGCGTTCAAGCACGCGGGGCAGAACCGGCGCGCGGTCGAGTACACCGACCGGGGCCTGCGCCACGCCGGCATCCCCGAGGCCGTCAAGGCGAAGCTGTGGGCCGTCCGGTCGCACGCCCTCTTCTACGTCGGTGATCTCGCCGGGGCCGACGCGGCGGGGCACCAGGGGTACACCAGTGGCCAGAACTCCCAGGAATGGGCGGCCTCGGTCTTCGGCCTGACCGCCCGGAGCCTGGTCGCGCAGGCGCAGGGCCGGCCGGCGGACGCGCTCGCCCACGCGCAGGAGGCGACCGACATCGCCGACCGGGTGGGTGGCGAGGCCGCGCACCGGCACCCGCGCATCTGGCTCGCCGACACGCTCACCGGGCTGGATCGCTTCGACGAGGCCGACCAGGTCATCGCGCGCGGCCGGCAGGAGACCGAGCGGCTCGGCACCGCGTGGTCGGCGCCGCTGTGGCACTACTACCGCACGACGCTGCTCACCGCCCGCGGCCGGCTCGCCGAGGCGGTCGCCGAGGCCGAGAACGGCGTCGCGCTCGCCGAGCAGCTCACCGCGGTCGCCGCCGCCGTGCCGCTGCTGGGCCAGCTGATCCGGCTGGCGATCCTGCGGGCCGACGACGACCAGGCGCGGGAGTACCTCGGCCAGCTGCGCTGCCGGGTGGCCACCGGCGCGACCGCGGCTCCCGAGGACATCGTGTGGCCGGAGGCGTACCTCCAGGACGCGCTCGAAGGCCCCGACGTGGCCCTGCGCACGATCGCCGGGCTGTACGACGCGCTCCCCGACCGGCCGGCGATCGTCATCCAGCACCCGTGCGCGGCGGCCAGCCTGGTCCGTATCGCCCTCGGCGCCGGCGACCGTTCGCGGGCCGCGGTCGTGGCCGACGTGACCCGGCGCATCGCCGACCGCAACCCCGCGCTGCACTCCCTGGCCGGCGCCGCCCTGCACGCGGAGGGCCTGCTGCACGAGGACCACGGCAAGCTGCTCGACGCGGTGGCCCGCTTCCGCAAGACCCCACGCCCCCTGGCGCTGGCCGGCGCCCTGGAGCACGCCGGCGAGGTCGAGGAGGCGCTCGACCTGGCCACCGAGCACGGCGCGCACCGCATGCGGCTGCGCCTGCTCGACCGCCTGGGCGGCCGCCCGCCGGCCCCGGAGCCGCCGCCGTTCCGCCCGGCGTCGCCCCTGGCGCTGCTCACCCCGGCCGAGCTGAAGGTCGCCCTGCTGGTGGCCGACGGCCACAAGAACCGCGCCGTCGCGGAGCAGCTGTTCCTGTCCCGCCACACGGTCGACAGCCACCTGCGCAAGATCTTCCAGAAGCTGGACCTGCGCAGCCGCGTCGAACTGGCCGCCCTGATCGCCCGCGAGCGCTGACCCGTCAGCGCAGGTAGATCGGCGTCTCGCCCGGCACCCGTCCGGTGCCCGCCAGCAGCGCGTCCCGGTCGGTGAGCGAGGCCGGGAAGGCACGGCCGCCGACGTTCACGCTCGCCACTCGCCCTCGATCATGAGGTCGCGGCCGGGCAGCTCGTTGGCCTCGCGCCAGGCCTGGATCCGCTGCGGGCGGATCCGGAAGTACTCGTAGTCGCGCAGCGTGCGCGGGTCGAAGCCGGTCTTGGCGGCGAACGCGTCGCCCAGCTCGGCGGTGAGGTCCTCGACCGGCCCGGCGGTGCCCTGGATGAGCACCACGTCGCGGGTCGGGCCGGCCGCCAGCCGGACCCGCCCGCCGGCCCGCAGGTTGCGGGCCGTCGGGCTGGTCGCGACGGTCGAGATGAGCAGCGTCTCGCCGTCCCAGAGGAACGACAGCGGTACCAGATATGGCGTCCCCGCGGCGTCCGCGGTGGCGACCCAGGCGTCCTCGTCATGGGCGAGCCGACGCAGCGTGTCGGCGCGGCGCTGCTCGAGCGACCGTGGCGGGTTCATCCCGCTGCCTGCTTGACCAGCTCGCCGATGCGCCGCTCGTCGGCAGCGGTCAGCGTCTTGAGCGCGAAGGCGCTCGGCCACATGGCGCCGTCGTCGAGGTTGGCCTGGTCGCTGAAGCCGAGCGTGGCATACCGGGCGTTGAACTTCTGGGCGCTCTGGAAGAAGCAGACGATCTTGCCGTCCTTGGCATAGGCGGGCATCCCGTACCACAGCTTCGGCGTCAGGTCCGGCGCGCTGGCCGTGACGATCGCGTGGATCCGCTCGCCGAGCGCGCGGTCCTCCGGGAGCATCTCCGCGATCTTGGCCAGGACGTCCTGCGTGGCGGACGCCTTGCCCTTGCGCTGCTTCCTGAGCTCCTGGGCGTGCTCCTTCATGGCGGCCCGTTCCTCGGCCGAGAAGACACTCGTCATGGTACTTTTCTCCCTTTTGCGGTTGTTTGGTCAGTTGTCCTGGAGCAGGCCGAGCACGTTGCCGTCGGGGTCGGTGACGGTGGCCACCAGGCGGCCTCCGCCGACGTCCTTGACGCCCTCCTTGACGGTGGCGCCGGCCGCGACGACCTCGGCGAGCCTGGCCTCGATGTCCGGCACGTGCCAGTACGCGACCGGCGCGGTCATGGCCTGCGGGCCGCCGCCCGGGACCAGCCCGATCTGCTGGCCGTCGGCCTCGAAGCCGACGTAGAAGGTGCTGTCGGTCTGCGGCGCGGTGCCGAGCAGGGCCGCGTACACCGGCTTGGCGGCGGCAAGATCGGACACGGGGTGCAGGACGGTCTTGATCATGATCGCTCCTCGCGAGTCGGGTTGCTGTTCTTGCTGCGGTTCTTGCTGCGTTCTTGCTGGTGAAAGCCTCTCCCGGCGGCTGGGGCGGTCACATCCGTGGTGACCACGGAGCCCACCACTGAGTGGTCCGCGGAATGGGGCAGGATGGAGCCCGTGGTGGCGACGACGGGGATCTCGGGGCGGGAGGCCGAGGTGCTGACCCTGGTCGGCGAGCACCTGAGCAACGCGGAGATCGGCGCCCGGCTGTACATCTCCGTCCGCACCGTCGAGACCCACGTGTCGTCGCTGCTGCGCAAGCTCGGCGCGGCCGACCGGCGGGCGCTCGCCCAGCTCGCGGCCGAGTGGGGCCGGGCCGCGCGCGGCGGGCAGGCGGCCTCCGGGCTGCCCGCCCCGGTGACCGCGTTCGTCGGCCGGGTCCGGGAGCGGGCCGAGCTGGCCGCGGCGATCGCGGCCCACCGGCAGGTCAGCGCGGTCGGCCCGGGCGGGGTCGGCAAGACCCGCCTGGCCCTCGCCGTGGCCGCCGACGCGGCGGGCGACTTCGCCGACGGGGTGTGGTTCGTCGACCTGGTCCCGATCAGCGACCCCGCGATGGTCGGCGCCGCCGTGGCCGCCGCCGCGGGCATCGGCGAGCAGCAGGGCCGCGGCATCGACGAGTCGGTGGTGGCCGCGCTGGCCGACCGGCACGCGCTGCTGGTCCTCGACAACTGTGAGCACGTCCGGGACGGGGTCGCGCCGTTCCTGGAGCGCCTGCTGGTCGGATGCCCGCGGCTGACGGTGCTGGCGACGAGCCGGGCGCGGCTCATGGTGCCGTTCGAGCGCGTGCATCCGGTACCACCGCTGGATCTGGAATCCGATGCGGTGGACCTGTTCCTCGACCGTGCGGCGGCCGCCGGCTGGCCGGTGCCGCCGGACCAGCACGACCAGGTCGCCGAGGTCTGCCGGCAGCTGGACGGGGTGGCCCTCGCGATCGAGCTCGCCGCCGCCCGGCTGCCGACGCTGGGCCTCGACGGGCTCGCCGCGGTGCTGTCCGACCAGCTGCGCCTGCTGTCCGGCGGGGCGCGGGCGCACGGGCGGCAGCAGTCGGTGCGGGCGATGCTCGACTGGAGCAACGCCCTGCTGGAGCCGGACGAGCAGACGCTGCTGCGGCGCGTCTCGGTCTTCGCGGCGCCGTTCACCGCCGACGCCGCCGGGCAGGTGGCCGGGTTCGCCCCGCTGTCGCCGGCCGCGGTCGTCGACGGGCTGTCCCGGCTCACCGAGCAGAGCCTGCTGTCGGCGGCCCCGGCCACGGGCGGGACGCGCTACCGCGCGCTGGCGACGATCCGGCAGTACGGCTTCTCGCAGCTGTCCACGGCGGGCGAGGTCTCCGCGGTACAGTCCCGGCACTTGGACTGGTGCCTGAAGAGCGCGCTGTCGTTGCGCGGCAACCCGGCCGACGGGCCGTGGCGGGCCCGGTTCGACGCGGTCGCCGACGACCTGCGGGCGGCGCTCGGCCCGGCGTCCGGCCCGCCCGCCTACGAACTGGCGTGCGCGCTGGCCGACCTGGCCTTCACCCGCAACCTGGTCGGCGAGGCGCAGCAGCGCTACGAGCAGGCGGCCGCCCTCACCGACGACCCGTCGGCGGCCGCGGCGGCACTGCGCTCGGCGGCGGCGGTGGCGGGCTGCCGGCTGCTGGGCGACGACATGTACCGCCTGCATCGAGCGGCCGCCTCGGTCTCGGGCGCCGCCGCCGACCTGGCGACGGCGGCCATCACCGCGTACCGCTTCTCCGGTGCGTTCACACGCCTCCCCCCACCCGACGAGCCCGTGGCGCTGCTGGCGTCGGCCCGGTCACTGGCCGGTACCGACGACCCGGCCGTGGCCCTCGCCGAGGCCGCGGTCCTCGCCGACACATTCGGCTCCGACCAGGGCCCGTCGTCGAACGCGGCCGCCACGACGCTGGCCGCGGCCACCCGGGCGGTCGACCTGGCCCGCGCGGCGTCCGACCCGCTCGCCGTCTCGGCCGCCCTGGACGGCCTGGCCGGCGCCCAGAGCTGGTCGGGCGACAGCTTCGGCGCGGCCGCCACGGCCCGGGGCCGCATCGAGCTGCTCTCATCGGTACCGGTGACGCCGGCGAGCATGCACGAACTGACCGACGCCCTGGTCTCCGGCATCGACACCGCCCTGGGCGTAGGTGACATCCCGACCGCCCGGCAGTGGGCCCTACGCCTGGCCGAGCTGCCGCTGCTGGCCGAGGTCGGCCACTACGGGGTGTCGTGGCTCCTCATGACGGACGCCCTGGCCGGCTCGGTGTCCCCGGCGATGTCCGCGCGCTTCCTGGAGGCCTGGGAGCGCACGGGCCGCCTGCGGGCCCCGCGCCTGGCCGCCACGGCCGCTGCGGTGGCGATGGTCCACGGCCTGCAGGGCGCTTCCCGAGACACCTGGTTGTCGATCGCAGACGACCTCGGCGCGACCCCGGAGCGCAGCACGGGCTACGGGGCGGTCTTCGACGCCATCTACCTGCTGCACCACGACCGCCCGGCGGAGGCGCTGGACCGCCTGTCCCCGGAGCCCGCCGACGTGTGGAAGTGGGTGACGTGGATCTGGCTGCACTGGTACGTGTCCCTGCGCGCGGAGGCAGCGGTCCTGGCCGGCCATCCCGAGGCCCGCTCGTGGATCGCGGACGCCCGCAAGGTGGTGGCGAGCAACCCGATCGCCGTCGCGCAGCTGGACCGGGCGGAGGCTCTGCTCGACGGTGACCGCGACCGGGTGCTGGCCACGGCGGCGGCCTTCGAGGCGGCCGGCTGCCAGTACCAGCAGTCCCGGACCCGCACGCTGGCCGGGGAGTGAGGCGGTGGCCGTCTTCGAGGTCGCGATCTGGCCGCACCGAGACTCCGGCACGAGGTTCCGCGTCGACGTCGTACGCTCCGAGGTCGGCGAGGCCTCGACCATGGTCGAGCTGGAACTGGCGGCGCTGTCCGGGAAGCGCGCCCAGGTGCAGCAGGCGCTGCTGGCCTCGGCCGTGCGGACCTCGCCGCTGGTGCAGGACGTCGGTGCGGAACTGTTCACCGCGCTGCTGGGCAGCGGCGCGGTCGCCGGCCGGTACCGCTCGGCCGTCGACGTCGCCCGGGCCCGCGACGAGGAACTGCGGCTCGTCGTGCGCGTCGAGTCCCCGCTGCTGGCGGGGCTGCCCTGGGAGGCCATGTACGACTCGGAGCTGCACGGATACGTGTGTCGCCAGCGGCAGCTCGTCCGGCACGTGGCGGTACCGTCGCTGCCGTTCCCGCTGCTCGTTCCGCCACCGCTGCGCGTGCTCGGCGTCGTCTCGGCACCGCGCGGACTCCCCGCCCTGAACGCCGCGCGGGAGCGGGCCCAGCTCGAACGCGCGCTGGAACGGCCGATCCGCGACGGTTTCGTCGAGGTGCACTGGGCGGCGGCCGCCACCTGGGCCGAACTGCAGGACCTGCTGATGGACGGCCCCTGGCACGTGCTGCACTACATCGGCCACGGCGCCTTCGATCCCGTCCTCGACCAGGGCGTCCTCGCCCTGGAGCACAGCGGCGGCGGGGTCGACCGGGTCGATGCCGCCCGGCTCGCCGACCTGCTCGGCCAGGCCTGCCCGATGCCCCGGTTGGTCGTCCTCAACTCCTGCTCGGGCGCGGCCACCGGCGGTCACGACCTGTTCTCCGGTACCGCTGCCACGCTCGTCCGCGCCGGGGTGAGCGCGGCCGTGGCCATGCAGTACGAGATCTCCGACGGCGCGGCGGTCGCGTTCGCCCGGGGCTTCTACGCCGCCGTCGCCCGCGGCCGCGGGGTCGACCAGGCCGTGACCGCCGGGCGGGTCGCGGTCCTCGGCACCAGCCCGACCACGCTTGAGTGGGTCAACCCGGTGCTGTATCTGCGGGGCGAGCGCACGCACCTCTTCGACGTCGCCGCCCGGCCGGCGGCGACGGTGGCTCGCTCCGCCGTACCCTCCCACCCACAGCAACCGAGCGTCGTCGTGATCGCACCGTCGAAGGCCGGGAGGTCGACGCTCATCAACGCGATCATCGGGCGCGAGCTACTGCCGGCACGACCGCAGGCGATGACGACCCTGCCCACCCGGATACTCCTTACCGACGGTCCAGGCGAGCCGCGGCTGACGCTCTCCGAGCACGACGCGATGGTCCTGGCGTACGTCGCCGGGACCCTGCGGCCGGACGTCGCGGCGCGCTTCGAGTCGCTCACCGACGAGTACCGCCACCTAGGAGACCTTCTGGTGCGCCTGCGGGACGGCCGACTCCCGGTGCGGTCGACGTACACCGGGACCGCCGACATCCGGCGCGGCCTGACCGACATCAACGACCTGGTCCGCCTCGCGCAGCGCCTGCACCGCGACCGCGACATGATCGACGCCCTCGACGACGTCCCGGCGCTGCGGACCTCGTCCTGGCTCCATCCGCAGCTCGGGCAGTTCTCCTGCATCGACATGCCCGGCCCCGACGAGGGCATCCCGTTCCCCCTGGCCCGGGACCGGGCGAGGCTGCTGCGCACCAGCGACGCGGTGCTGCTCGTCCTCGACTTCGGCAACCTCGGCTCCAACGTCGAGTGGTTCGCCAAGCGCCTGCTGGAGCAGGTCGGCCCCGACCGGCTGCTCGTGGTCGTGAACAAGGTCGACCAGCGCCGCCGGGGGGACCTCGATCGGTACGGCGTCCGCGATTTCGTGCGGACGGCCCTGGGTTCGGAGCGGGTGTTCGAAACGTGGGCCTCGCTCGCGTTCGTGGGCGCCCGGGCACTGGCCGAGATACGGCGCGAGGGGGCCGCGTTCGACGTCCGGAAAAGCCCCGCCGCGGCCGGACTCATCAACACGGTGTACCCGTTCCGCGAGGACGCCGCCGAAGCGCTCCGGGACTGGACCCCCGACCGGCTCACCCGGCACGCGCAGCGGGCCTGGGACAAATCCGGCGTGCCGGAGCTCCTGGCCGCACTCGCGCAGTCGCTCGCGGACCGCCCCTGAACCGACCTCCGCCTCACGCGCTCGACGTCGACAAGGCCGCCGTCATCGCCCGATGCGACACCACCGACGACGCGATGGCCGCCGGAGCAGTCCGGCGGCCATCGGTCACGGTACGGCGGCGGCACCCCCCAGGCGACGCTATACCGTGCGGCGCAGGCGCTCCGTGATGACAGCGGCCGCGCGCACCGCGGCGACGCGGCCGTGCATCAGGACCATCAGGTCCTCCACGGCGCACGCCGGCGGCGTGTACTCGAGGGCGGCGGCCAGGTGCGGGTGGCGCTTCGCCCAGGCGGTCAGGGAGCGGGTGAGGGCTTCTTCCATCGCGTGCGGCGGGCGCGGCGCGGAGGCGAAGGCGGCCAGGAGGCGCTCCCGGTACGGCCAGTACGACCATACCTTCGTCTCGTCCACCAGCTGGGCGACGGCGTCGTTGCGCTGGTACACGAGGGCGAGCTGGATCGAGTCCACGCGCCCGTCGCGGATCAGGTCGTCGATCAGCGGGTGGCGGGCGTGCGCACCGGCGACTTCGTAAAACGTGCTGCGGCTGCCGCGCGGCTGGGCCGCGTCGACGATGCTCTTCCACGTCAGCGGGGCGCCCGGGGCCGACTCCACCAGACCGGCCACCGCCAGGAAGTAAATCGTCTTCGTGCGCCAATGGCTGCGCTTGGCGGACGGGTTGCTGGACAGCCGACGGTGCCACCGTCCGATGACGGTGTTGCCGAGTTCCGGAGTGGTGATCGCGAGTGTCATCGGTCGGGCCCCTTGTCGATGGCGCTTACGTGGATCGAGCGTCTCCTGACGGACGAGCGAGGGCATGACGTATTCACGTGGTCTTCCCTCAGCGCAGTGGTGCCGGCCAGCGAAGATCCGCCGACCACGTGGGTGAGGACGGCGTCCCAGTCGTCCGGCGGCGCCGCCGCGCGCCAGGCAACGTGCTGGTCAGGCCGCACCAGGACGAGCGGACGATCCCAGCTCCGCAGTACCGCCGGATCCCCCGAAGGCAGGTGAGCCATGGGAATGCCGCGTCGCCGGGCCTGGTCGACCAGCCGCCCGCCCGAGCCCCCTTCGGTCAGGTCGACCAGGGTGAGTTCCGACCCCAGCCGGTCGAAAAGCTGGGTTCCGTCGGCCAGTCGGACAGCCGGGGCCCGTCCGCCCGGCCACGTGGTGGGCGTGATGCGGTGGCCGTTGCGAGAGGGTGGCGTCCCCCGGTCGTGCCAGATGACTGCCGATTCGGCGTACCGCCCGGCGAACTGGATGCCCATCGGGTCGAGCCGGTGCGTCTCCTGGTGCAGCACGCCGGCCAGGAACTCCCGCGACGCCCCGGCCGCGGCGAGCCGGCCGAAGCGGCGCCGGGTCTCCAGCGCGCGGGCCAGCAGCTCGCGGTCCATGAGGGCGCGCGGGCGCCGCTCCAGCTCGTAGCTGGCCAGCAGGCCCGGCCCGCCCCACCCGCACAGCACGGCGGCGAGCTTCCAGCCGAGGTCGACGGCGTCACCGATGCTCGTGTCGGCGTTGTCGGTGACGGGGTGGAACCGGTGCGCGGCCTCCCCCACCAGGAAGACGGACCCACGCCGGTACTGCGCGGCGACCGCGAGCGAGTCGTCCCACTGCGTGACCCCGAAGACCTCCGGCTTGGCGAGGGCGGCGCCGAGCCGGCTGCGTAACATCGCCACCGGGTCGGTGGTGAGCGGCTCGTCCGCGCCGACCGGCAGCTGCCCGACCCAGCCGTTGCGCTCGTCGCGCGCCACCAGCGTCAGCCCGCCGACCACGATCGTCGACAGCGCCCGCCCGCGCGGATGCAGGTGCGGGTCTTCGCTGCGGAAGTACACCGAGCAGTGCGGCGCCGGCAGCCCGAGCTGCTCCATCGGCACGTCGAGGCTGCGCCGCACGGTGCTCTGCGCGCCGTCGCACCCGGCGACGTACCGCGCCTCGACCGTGTGCCGGACCCCGCCGCGCACCTCGAGCACGCTCGCGGCCACGCCGTCCTCGTCGACCCGCAGCCCGGTGAACGTCCACCCCTCGCGCAGCTCGATGAGCGGATGCTCGCGCACCGCGTCGCGCAGCCGCTTGGCCAGCCGCGCGCCGGGCACCCGCAGGTGCAGCTCGACGGGCGCGCTGCCGTCGTTGACCTGCGCGTAGCGCCCGCGGAGCTGGTTCACCGACGGGTAGTGCGAGACGAGCACGGGCGGCTGGTCGAGCCCCTGCCGCCACTCGTAGTCGCTGGGGGAGTCCGGATCGACGCCGAGCTCCCGGACCTCCGCGGCGAGCCCGAGCCGCCGCAGCAGCTCCATGCTGCGCCCGGTGAGCAGGTCGAGGTCGGGATGCTTGGGCTCGGTGAGCGACCGCTCCACGACCACGCACCCCACCCCGTGGTGCGCCAGTTCCAGCGCGAGGACCGCCCCGACCACGCCGGCCCCGACGACGAGCACCTCGGTCCGCAGTGACGACGCTGCCACCGGCCTCCCCCAATCCCCGAACGACACAGCCCTCATGCTCGTCGGGGTTGGGGGTGCCGCACATCACGGCAATACGTGGTTTCGCTTTCCGCCCGCGGCCTTACTCCCGGGCGGCGCGCACCGCCGTGACCACGGCTGCGAGGACGTTGACCAGGCCGGACACGATGAGCGACCCGGCCGAGAACCCGACCTTCCCGGTGTTCTCGACCGCGAGCAGCAGCGCGTACCCGGCGCAGACGACGGCCGGCACCAGCAGCCCGAGCGCTACGAGCCGGCTCCGCGCGAACTTCCGCCACACGAGTAGGGCGAGCCCGAGGTACCCGACCCCGGTGAGCACCGCCAACCAGCCGGCCAGCGCCCCCGCCACGGTGGGGTCGACCCCGTAGTGGTCGAGCTGGTCCCGGGCGTCAAAGATCCGGAACCCGAGCCACCCGAAGAGCAACCCGGCGATGACCGCTGTCCACATCAGCCGCCCGTCAGACTCCGTCATATCGACGATCGTAGAGAGGTCTGGTCAGGTCCCAGCGGCGAATCCTCCCGTCCATGTCGCTCAGCTCGGCACCTTGGTGAGCGCGACGTGGTTCCCGCGCAGCTCGCCGACCATCGCGAACCCGGACCGGTCGATGTCGCAACAGAACGGCAGGTCCCGGGACAGGTCGACGCGGTCGGCCGCGGGCAGCCAGGCGGCAGTGCGGACGTGCTCGCCCGCGCCGGCCATGATGCCGGCCGCGAGCTCCGCGCCGTCCGGCGCCGAGCCGTCGCCGTCGCCGTCGATCCGCCGTCGATCGCGTCAGAGGAGGTCGAACAGCGTTTCGACTCGGGCGGTCAGGACCGGGTCGAGGTCGCCTGCCACGCGGATGCTCACCACGCTGCCGCCGTCGGCCCGGGCGAGGGACACCTCCAATGGAGGCTTGCCCGACAGCGGGTAGGTGAACCAGCCGCCGGGCGCCTCGTCGTCGGTGTCCTCGAGGGCGCCCGTCAGCGCCACCTCGTCCAGGTCGTCGTACGCGTAGCCGGTGTAGTGGCTCACGTGCTCCAGGAACCGGACCACGTTGTCCTCGAACACCCAGCCCTCGATCGTGCTCATAACGCCGCGTCGAGCTGTTCCTTGAGCTTCGACTTCGGGCGGGCGCCCACCACCTGGGAGACCACCTCACCGCCGCGGAAGACCGTCAGGGTGGGCATCGACAGGACGCCGTAGCGGCGGACCGTCTCCGGGTTGTGGTCGGCGTCGAGCTTCACGATCTTCGCCCGGCCCTCGTACTCCTGGGACAGCTCGTCCAGCACCGGCGCGATCCGGTGGCACGGAGGGCACCACTCCGCCCAGAAGTCCACCAGGACCGGCACGTCGCTGGCGAGCACCTCGTCGGCGAAGGTCTGGTCGGTCACGGCCCTCATTGTTCCTCCTCAATGGCCTGTTCGAATTCACTGCGCACGAGGTCGCGGACGGCCTGCAGCCGGGCGATGCAGCTGTCCAGGTCGGCGAGCTTCCGGCTGAGCACCTCGATCGACGCCGGGCACTCGGCGCCGGACGCGCGGCCGGAGCGCAGGCACTCGACGAACGGGCGGGTGTCCTCCAGGTTGAAGCCGATGTCGAGCAGTGAGCGGATCTCCCGCACGAGCCGGAGGTCACGTTCGTCGTACTCGCGGTAGCCGTTGGTGGTCCGCCGGGCCTCGATCAGCCCGTGCTGCTCGTAGTAGCGCAGCGTCCGGGCGCTCGTCCCGGCCCGCTCCGCCAGCTCCCCGATGCGCATGCAGCAACGGTAAACCTTGACGCCGGCGTCAAGGCCAGCGTCAGCTCGCCGCGACGAACGTGACGATCACCTCGGCCGGCCGGCCGGCCGCTGCCGCCGCGGGTGCCAAGGCCAGCGTCAGCTCGCGGCGACGAACGCGACGATCGCCTCCCCCAGCCGCTCCCCCGCGTCCTCCTGCAGGAAGTGCCCGGCACCGGTGATCGTCGGGTGGTCCACGCCGGCCGCGCCCGGCATCGTCGAGCGCAGCACCGGGGCCATCCCGGCGGTGATCGGGTCGCCGTCGCTGAACGCCACCAGGAACGGCAGGTCGAGCCCGCCCAGCCGCTCCCACGCGGCGCGGTTCGCCGCGCTTGCCGGGTCGTCGAGCGAGGTCGGCACCAGCCCGGGCATCGCCCGCGGGCCGGCCTTGAACGACTCGTCGGGGAACGGCGCGTCGTAGGCGGCGAGCACCTCGGGCGCGAGCTCGGTGCGGCAGCCCGCCCGCACCATCCGCGCGATGTCGAGCTCGGGCGCCGACCGCACCGCGTCGCGGAAGCGTAACCACACATCCGGCATCCGGTAGGCGCCGGTCGGCAGGCCGGTGTTGGCGGCGACCACCCGCGCGAACCGCTCCGGGTGCTCGGCGACGAGCCGCAGGCCGATCAGGCCGCCCCAGTCCTGGCCGACGAGCGTGACGCCGCGCAGGCCGAGCACCTCGAACGCGAACCGGCGGACCCACTCGACGTGCCGTGCGTAGCTGTGGTCGCCGATCTCGGCCGGCTTGTCGGATCGGCCGAACCCGATGAGGTCGGGCACGATCGCCCGCAGCCCGGCGGCGACGAGGATCGGGATGAGCTTGCGGTAGAGGAACGACCAGCTCGGCTCGCCGTGCAGCAGCAGCACCGGAGGGCCGGCGGCCGGGCCGTCCTCGACCCAGGCCATGCGCAGGCCGTCGCCCACGTCGGCATACCGCGGGACATAGGGAAAGTCGGGCAGGCCGGCGAACCGTTCGTCGGGGGTTCGCAGCGTTCTCATGGCGGCCACGGTACCGAAGGGGGCGTACCACTGGGGCAACACGGAGACGCCGGCGCGCACCGTCGTCACCGTCTCACGCCGTGTCATCGACACACCTCGCGAACCCGGCCGGCGGTACCGAACGACTAGTCTTTCGGCCAGGGGGAGGACCGATGCGTCTGAAGAAGCTGGAGCGTGAGTGCCGGCGGCTGCTGGCCGGCTTCGACGTGCCGCAGCCGTTCGACCTCGACGCGTTCGTCGCCGACATCGCCACGCGACGCGGCCGGCCGATGCACCTGAACCCGCTGCCCGGGCCGCACACCGAGGGCGCGCCCTGCGGGCTGTGGCTGGCCACCGAGCAGGCCGACCACGTCTTCTACGCCGCCGGCACGGGGCGCCTCCACCAGCAGCACATCATCCTGCACGAGATCGGGCACGTGCTGTGCGACCACGTCGCGCCCGGGCTGGAGCCCGACGACGCCACCGCGCTGCTGCTGCCCGACCTCGACCCGGCGACGGTCGCCCGCGTCCTGCACCGCTCCTCCTATTCGGCACCCCAGGAGCAGATCGCCGAGATGATCGCGACGATGATCAACGAGCGGGCGCTCAACGACTACGTGCGCCGCCCCGACGACCCGCTGCTCGGCCGCCTGCACGAGGCGCTGGCCGAGCCGGCCCGCCGGACGGAGCGCCGTGGACCCCGTTGACTACCTGGAGTTCACCGTCCTGGCCCTGCTGTGGGGCTTCACGATCTGGCGGTTCACCCGCAGGCAGACCCCGCTGGGCAGGGCGGTCCGGCTCGTCGCCCTCCTGATCACGATCTCCTTCACGATCAACCGCCGCGAGCTCTCGTACTGGACCGACCAGGCCCTGCATGTGGCCGACATTTCAGTACCGCTGAAGAACCTCGCGACCGTCGGCGCCTCGGCCGGCATGGTGCACATCGTCGGCCTGATGTCGCCCGACCCCGACCGGCACAGACGGCTGCGCGCCTGGACCTATGCGCTGCTCGCCGCCATGTCGGTGGCCATGGTGGTGCTGTTCCTGCTGGCGCCGCGCCGGATGGAGCGGTGGGACTTCGTGTACGAGCAGGCGGGCACGCCGATCGTCACCGCCTACGCCTGCCTGACCCAGCTCGGCCTCGCGGTCGGCCTGGCGTGCGCGATCGCGCTGTTCCGGCCGGGCGGCCGGCGGGCGGCGCCGGGCGCGCTGCGCACCGGGCTGCGGCTGCTGAGCGCCGGCGCGATCGTCGGCCTGCTGTTCATGCTCAACCGGATCGCGTTCCAGCTCACCAACGCGGCCGGCTGGTCGTTCTGGGACACCCCGGTCTTCACCGCGCTCTCGCGCATCCTGCTGGCGTCGATGCTGCTGCTGTTCGGCGCGGGCGCGGCGGTCCCGGCGTTCGGCGGGCTGCGCCGCTGGCTGTCGCACTATCTCGCGCTGCAGCGGCTGAGACCGATGTGGCAGGAACTGACGACGGCGGTGCCCGGCGTCGTGCTGGGCGGGCGGCCCGGCCGCGTGGAGGAGCTGTTCGCGTTCGGCAGCGTGGAGCTTCGCCTGTACCGCCGTATCATCGAGATCCGCGACGCTCAGTGGCAGCTGTCCGGCGGCGACGGCGGCCCACCGGCCCCGATGGGCAAACACGACGTGGACGGCGAGGTCCGCGAGCTGCTGGCATCGCGGCACGCCCAGCGCACCGCGGCCCAGCCGGTCACGGCCCCGCCGATCGCACCTCAACCGGCCCCGCAGGCCGCGCGAAGCGTTGTGGCCACCCCCGTTGTATCCCCCGGCCACAACGACCCGCCCGACCACCCCCGGTGAGTCAACTGTCGTTTATGGGTCCCCCGCTCCCGTAAATCTCAGTTAATGTGGAGGCTTCCACCGCGAGGGTGGGATTGTCAAGGGTTGATGCCATGACCGACATGACACTGGCGTCCAAGCTGGACCGCCTGTTTCGCACCGTGCACCCAGCCGGCCGCGCCGAGTTCACGTACGAGGAGGTCGCAACCGCCATCCGCGACCGCGGCGTGATGATCTCCCACACCTACATCTGGCAGTTACGCAAGGGCGCCCGCGACAACCCGACGAAGCGCCACCTCGAGGCCCTGGCCGACTTCTTCGGCGTGAACCCGGCCTACTTCCTGGACGACGACGCCGCCAGACGCATCGACGAGCAGCTGGAGCTGCTCGCCGCCATGCGCGACAGCGCCGTGCGCACCGTCGCCCTACGGGCGGCCGGGCTGTCGGCGCCGAGCCTGGAGGCCATCCAGGGCATGATCGAGCAGGCCCGCAAGATCGAAGGGCTACCGCCGGCCTGACCCCTGCGGAGTGGCACGCTTCTCGACCCCGGGGCAAACCCGTGTCAACCGCTCCGCCGGACTCCTCCGCGGTGGTCCGGAAGCCACACGGCGGGGCCTCATACGCCATCCGGCAAGCACGGCGGCGATCCAGCAGGTTCAGTCGTCGCGGGAGAGAATCTTCAACGCGGCCACGACCTGGACTCGCTCGCCGTCGGCGAGGCACGGTGCGAAGCCGGCGATCGCGTAGGCCTGCCAGTACGGATCCTGGATCACGACGGCCGCGGTCAGTGCCTGCGCCAGGAGGTCCGCCGGCAGATGCGGGGCGAGGGCCGCCAGCCCCTGTGCGCGCCACTGCTCGTAGCGGGTGGCGGCAACCGTGGCCAACGCCTGCGCCTGCAGGTCGGCGGCAAGATGCGGCGCGACGTTCACGAGTGCCTGCACCCGCCAGTTCTCACGGCTGACGGCCGTGGCGGCGGCCCACGCCTCGTGCAGGGCGGCGGCGCGCTGCTCACCCTGCAGAAGCGGAGCAACCTCGACCAGCGCGACCACACGCACCTCCCCGTCCCCGACGGCGTGTGCCGCAGCCGCCGCCTCCCGGATGGCCGCGGCCCGCTGCGCGTCGTCGAGGGCCGGAACAAGACCCACCAACGCCTTGACCTTGCTACCCGACACGGCAACGCCTACGGCCGCCGCCAACGCCCGGTCCAAAGCGGCCGGACGTTCGTCAACCGGCAGGTGCGGGGCCAGCCACACCAACCCCTGAGCCCGCAGCTCCTCCTTCGGGATCTCTGCAGCCACCCTCCAGGCCCTGCGCAGCAGATCTGCCGGCAGCATCGGCGCCAACGCCGCCAGCGCCCGAGGACGCCAATCGACCGAAGTGATCGCACACGCCACGTCCAACGCCTCATCCAGCAGCCGAGACGGCAGCAACGGCACAAGCGCAACCAGCCTGCGGCCACGAATGTCCTCGAAGACAACCGCACGGATCGCAGCCATCGCCACGGCCACGACGGCCGCTCGCTCCCCGTCCGTCAGCAACGGCACCAGCCTGGTCAACGCCCCGGCCCGCTGGCTCGCGTCGCTGACGGCATACGCCGCCGCCACCGCCCGCTCCACCGTTGCGGCACGGTGCTCAACCGGCGAATGCTGGGCCAGCCCGGCCAACCCCTCGGCCCGCCACGCGTCATCAGCGATGGCAGCGGCGGCCGCCACAGCACCTGGAAACAGATCGGCCGGGACATATGGGGCGAGGCCGGTCAAGGCCTCGGCCCGGGCCGGCTCCGCACCGATGACAATCACCGTCGACACCGCCTCACGAAGGTGGGCCGGATCCAGACGCGCCGCGATCCGCACCAGCGCTTCCCCACGATCCCACGGCCCCGGAAGCCCCCGCGCATGCGACAACGCCCTTGCCGCCGACCAGACACCCGTGTCCAGCAACACCTCCAGCAAATCCACCGGAATGACGTCGGTCGGTCCACTCCTGATGCTGATCGAGACAGCGTCACCCGGCACCGCGTTCCGGTCGGCGGCCTGACGATCCTGCCCGGAACGGCTCACCCCGCCATTATCGTCCAACACGGCACCGGCAGGACCAGCCGCTCAAACCCACGTTCACCTGCACTCCTCGCTCCGTGCACCATGCCCAGACGACGGGTCATACGCCTGGTCATCGACGCTATCCCCGATAGTTCTTGCCCAACATCGTTCTCATCGCCGCAGTGAGATCGCCATCGCTCAATCCCTGGAACGGGCCGTATCCGCCGGCATTTTGTCCGGATTGGCAGGGATCTTGCCCGATATATTGATCACCGCCCCGAACATGCATTGACTATGATCTTTGGCCAACATGCATATGCAGCGAGCCTGGTCTATGTGATGTGAATACCGCCTATCACGGGCTCGCCGCGACCGCCTCGGTGATGGCGCGGACGACTCCGTCGCGCGGCGCGGCAGCGTCCACAGTGGACAAGTTCCCGTTGGCCATCCCGCCGACGGTCACGAAGCGTCGATCAGGGAAGGTGGCCGCACCCCGTTGGGCCACCTCGACAGCCGGTGAACCGGCGGCGAACACCAGATTGCATCCGCCTTGCGCGAGGCTGGCCAGGAACGTCAGCGCGTTGTCGACCGCCACCACAGGCTGCTTCCGCGGCACCGCAACCTCCAGACAGGAACACCGACCGATGGGCGGCAACACGCTACACGCCGAGCTGCGGTCAGCGAACCCTAGATCGCCCGAAGGTCTGGGGTGGGGGCCGCGGGTGGTCCGGCCGGGACGTACGAGGCAAACGAACGTTCCGCGGGCGCGTGCGGAGGCTACATCGGGCGTTCGCTCCCGAGCCACTCGCGGATGCCCGCGAACACGCCGGGCCCGTAGTCGCCCGTCACGCTGCGGGCCAGGTCGGCGATCGTCACCCCGCGCAGGGCAGCCCGCCAGGCCTCGTCGGCCGCCGCCATCGCCCGCGAGATCGCGCACGGGGCCGTACAGGCGTCGGCCGGGGTCGCGAGCGGGCCCCGCTGGCGGATCTCCGTGCAGACGAACGCGGGCACGGGCCCGTCGACCGCTTCAACCACGTCCAGGACGGTGATTTGCCCCGCCGCGCGGGTAAGCGCATAACCGCCGGCGTGGCCCTGCACCGACTGGACCAGCCCGGCCCGCGACAGCGCCTGGAGCTGCTTGGCCAGGTAGCTGGGCGAGACGTCGTGCAGCTCGGCGAGGCGGGCGGCCGGCACCGGATGCTCCGCGGCGGTGAGCACCACGCAGCAGTGCAGCGCCCACTCGACACCGCCGGACATCTTCATCGTCACATCGTACTTGACTCGGACACTTCTCATCCGAGTAGAGTTGACCCGGACAACAGATATCCGAGTTCGTGAAGTCACCCTCTGGAGGGCATCGTGAAGATCGTGGTCATCGGTGGTACCGGACTGATCGGCTCCAAGCTCGTAGAGCTGCTGCGGGCCGCGGGTCACGAGGCCGTGCCCGCCTCGCCGGGCACCGGGGTCAACACCATCACCGGCGAGGGGCTGGCCGACGTGCTGGCCGGCGCCGACGTCGTGGTCGACGTGGCGAACTCCCCCTCGTTCGAGGACCACGCGGTGCTGGAGTTCTTCCAGACCTCGGGCAAGAACCTCCTCGCCGCCGAGGCGGAGGCCGGCGTGGGCCACCACGTCGCGCTGTCGATCGTCGGCACCGACCGGGCCCCGGACAGCGGCTACCTGCGGGCCAAGGTGGCGCAGGAGGCGCTGGTCAAGGACGCCGGGATCCCGTACACCATCGTCCGGGCCACCCAGTTCTTCGAGTTCGCTGGCGCGATCGCCCAGTCGGCCCGCACCGCCGACGGCTACCACCTCTCCCCCGGCGCGATGCAGCCCATCGCCGCCGCGGAGGTGTCGGCCACCCTCGCCGATGTGGCGCCGTCGGCGCCGCTCAACGGGACCGTCGACCTGGCCGGCCCGGAGCGGTTCTCGCACGCGGAGTTCGTGCGGCGCTGGCTGGAGGCGACCGAGGGCCCGGAGGCGGCGCGCGAGGTGCGGATCGACCCGGAGGCCCGCTACTTCGGCACTCGACTGGACGACACCACCATCGTCCCCACCGGCCCCGCCCGCATCGGCGCCATCACGTTCGCCCAGTGGCTGGCCGCCCGCGGCTGATCCTCCTACGGCACGACTACGGCACGACCAGGCCCGACTCGTAGGCGAAGACGACGAGCTGGGCCCGGTCGCGCGCGTGCAGCTTGGTCATCGCCCGGCTCACATGGGTCTTGGCGGTGGCCAGGCTGATGAGCATGCGGCCGGCGATCTCGTCGTTGGACAGGCCACGGGCGGCGAGGACGACGACCTCGCGCTCCCGGTTGGTCAGCGCGGCCAGCGCGGCGCCCAGCGGCGCGCGGGGCGGCCGGGCGACGAACTCGCCGATGAGCCGCCGGGTGATCGCCGGCGACAGCAGCGCGTCGCCGCGCGCGGCCACCCGAACCCCGTGCAGCAGGTCCTCCGGCTCGGTGTCCTTGACCATGAAGCCGGCGGCGCCCGCGCGCAGTGCCGCGTACACATACTCGTCCAGGCCGTAGTTGGTCAGAATCACCACGTGCGTGTCGGACAGCGCCGGATCGGCGGCGATGCGGCGGGTGGCCTCGATGCCGTCGAGCCTGGGCATCTGGATGTCGACGAGGGCGACGTCGGGCCGCAGCTCGGCGGCGAGCTCGACCCCGCGCTCGCCGTCGGCCGCCTCGCCGACGACCTCGAACTCGTCCTCGGCGTCGAGCAGCGCCCGGAACCCGGCCCGGATGAGCGCCTGGTCGTCGACGAGCAGCACCCTGATCACGCCGCCACCAGGGGCAGGGTCGCGCTGACGGTGAACCCGCCCTCCGGCCGCGGACCGGCGTGCAGCGAGCCGCCGAGCGCGGCCACCCGCTCGTGCATGCCGGTGAGGCCCAGGCCACGGCGGGGCGACGCGGCGTCACCACGACCCGCGTCCCCGCTGCCGGCCCCACCACTGCCGGCCCCACCGCTGCCGGCCGTGCCACGACCGACCACGCCATCGCCGAGCACGACACTGCCTGCGACGCCACCACCCGGCACACCACTGCCGGCCACACCCCGGGCCGCCGTGCCATGGCCGGTGTCGTCGACCCGCACGGTGAGCGTCTCCTCGCCGTAGCCGAGGTGGACCGCCGCGGTGGCCGCGCCGGCGTGGCGGGACACGTTGGTGAGGGCCTCCTGGACGATGCGGTACGCGGCGCCGTCGACCGGGCCGGGCAGCGCCCGCGGCTCGCCGTCGACGTGGACGGTGACCGGCAGCCCGGCCCGGCGGGCACCGTCGACCAGCGCGTCGAGGCGGGCCAGCCCCGACTCGGGCGCGTCGCCCCGCAGCACCTCCAGGGTGTCGCGCAGCTCCCGCATCGCGTCACCGCTGGCCTGCTGGATCGCGACCAGCGCGGCCGGGACCGGCTCGTCACGCCGGCGGGCCAGGTGCACGGCGACGCCGGCCTGCACCTTGATGATGGAGATGCTGTGGGTCAGCGAGTCGTGCAGCTCGCGGGCGATGCGAATGCGCTCCTCGTCGGCGCGGCGCCGGGCGGTCTCCTCCCGGGTGCGCTCCGCGTCGGCGGCCCGCTGCTCGACCTCGTCAAGGTAGGCGCGGTGCTGCCGGAACACCTCGCCGAGCACGCTCGCCGCGACCATCCAGCCGATGAGCAGGAACCAGCGCTGGAACAGGTCGGGCGGCGGGTCGCCGGCGCTGCGCAGTAACTCCCCGGCGAAGCCCAGGACGAGGATGGCCGCGATCGTCGCGCCGGCCGTGACCCGGTGCCCGGCCCGGACCACGGTGTAGAGGGCGACCATCGCCGGCACTGCCGGCGCGACGCCCGGATAGCCGGCGACGAGGTAGCCGACGAGACACGCCGCGGCGACCACGAGCACCGGCCGCGGGAAGCGGGCGCGCAGCGTGAGTGGCAGCGCGCCGCCGAGCAGCAGCAGGGCCGCGCCGGCGTCGAACGGCAGCCGGGCGGGCGGCGCGGCGACCCCGCCGGCCAGCGCGACCAGCGCCACGGCCACGGCGAGCGCCGCGTCGCGCCTCCACTGCGGCAGCTGCCGCCAACGACGAACCATGCGCCGACGGTAGCCGCTCGCCGCGCGGACCACGTCGGACCCAGGTCTGAGTCGCGAGTACATCCAGCGTGGTAGTCGCGGACCAACCCCGGTCCGATGTGCCGGAGCGCCGCGAGGAGCACCGTGTCGAGACATGAAATCCCACACGTTGCTGCGCGGCACGACCGCCGTGCTCGCCGTCCTGGCCGTCGCCCAGGTCGGGTTCGCCGGCAGCTTCCTCAGCGGCCACTACCCGCCGCTGCGCTGGCACAGCCTCACCGGCATCACCATGGTCGCCGTGGCCCTGGTCCAGGCCGTCGTCGTCCTGCTGCCCGGCCGGCGCGACCGGCCCCGGTCGATCCTCGTCGGCGGCCTGATCCTGCCGTTCGCGCTGGCCGCCCAGGGCGCCCTCGGCATGACGCGCATCCTGGGCCTGCACGTGCCGATCGGGGTGTTCATGGTGATCGGCACCCTGCGCCTGGCCGCCTGGGCATGGGGGACGGCACCGAGGCCGAGCGCGTCGAAAGCCGAAGAGGTCGCAGCATGAAGCGCCGCGCGTTCCTCGGCCTCGGCGCCGCAGCGGTCGCCACCGGCGCCGGCTGGGCCCTGCTGCGCCCCGCCTCCCCCGGTCGCCTGCTGCGCAGCACGGCACCGCTGCCGCCGCGCTTCCAGGCCCGCCTGCCGATCCCGGCGACGAGACAGGGCACGGCGATCACCGTCGTGCAGCGCGAGGCCGACCTCGACATCCTGCCCGGCCTGAAGACCCGCGCCTGGACCTACGACGGCACGTTTCCCGGCCCGACCATCGTCTCCCGCAGCGGCACGCCGACCGTCGTCACGCACCGCAACGAGCTGCCCGAGCCGACGGTGGTCCACCTGCACGGCGGCCACACCCCGGCGGAGAGCGACGGCTACCCGATCGACCTGCTGCTGCCGGTCAACGGCGGCAGCGGCCACCAGCATCACGGCGACATGATGGTGGGCGCCACGGCGACCGGCGAGCGAGCCTACCGCTACCCGATGCGGCAGCGCGCCGCCACGCTCTGGTATCACGACCACCGCATGGGTGCCACCGCCCCGGCGGTGTGGCGCGGGCTGGCGGGCTTCCACCTGGTCCGCGACGACGAGGAGGAGGCGCTCCCGCTGCCTGCGGGCGACCATGATGTGCCCCTGATGATCGCGGATCGCAGCTTCGCCGAGGACGGCTCGTTCCGCTACACCGCCGACCACGTCGAGGGCGTGCTGGGCGACGTCGTGCTGGTCAACGGCGCGCCCTGGCCGGTCCTGGAGGTGTCGCCGGTGCGGTACCGGCTGCGGATCCTCAACGCGTCGAACGCCCGGCGCTACCGGCTGGCGCTGGACCCGCCGCCGCCCGGCGGTGACCCGTTCACGCAGGTCGGCAGCGATGGCGGCCTGCTCGCCGCCCCGGTCACGCACGACGTCGTCGACGCCGCGCCGGCCGAGCGGTTCGACGTGGTCGTGGACTTCGCGCGGTGGCGGCCCGGCACGCGGGTCCGGCTGGTCGACCGGCTGGCGGGCCTCGACGTCATGCGCTTCGACGTGACCGGGGCGCGGCAGGCGGACGACAGCACGGTGCCGGCCGTGCTGAGCCGCACGCTGGAGCCGCTCGGGCCGCCGAAGCGCACCCGCACGTTCCGGTTCCGGCAGTCGGCCGACGGCACGTGGACCATCAACGACGAGGCCTACCGGCCGGGGCGGGCCCTGGCCAACCCGCGGCTCGGCGAGGTGGAGCGGTGGCGGTTCCTCACCGACTTCCACCATCCGGTGCACCTGCATCTCGACCCCTTCCAGGTGTTGTCGCGCAACGGGCGCGGCGTCTCGGAGTACGACATGGGATGGAAGGACACCGTGGACGTCAGGCCCGCCGAGGCGGTCGAGGTGGCGGTGCGGTTCACCGACCACACCGGCACCTTCCTGCTGCACTGCCACAACCTGGAGCACGAGGACATGGCGATGATGGCGGACTTCACGGTGGAGTGACCGGCATGGGCTCCGGCGGGCGGGGTAGCCCGCCGCCATGGCCGGCTACCCCGCCGCGGACCGCTTCCGTGGGACCGCCGTCAGCGTCAACTGGTCGGTCCTGGGCCCGGCGCTCGTCGCCGCGCTCGGTGGCTTCCTGTTCGGATACGACACCGGGGTCATCTCGGCCGCGCTGCTGTACCTGAGCGTCGCCTTCGGGCTGTCGAGCACGATGCAGGAGGTGGTCGTCGCGGCGCTGCTGCTGGGCGCGATCGTCGGGGTGGTGGGCGGCGGGCCGCTCGTGGACCGGTTCGGCCGGCGCCGGATGCTCATCGTGTCCGCGGCGGTGTTCTGCGTGGGCGCGCTCGCGTCAGCGTTCACCCCGAACGCGCAGGTGCTGGTCGCCGCCCGGTTCCTGCTGGGCCTTGCGATCGGCACGTCGTCGCTGGTGGTGCCCACCTACATCGCCGAGATGGCGCCCCGGCAGGTCCGCGGCCGGCTGGTGTCCCTGCAGCAGCTGATGATCACGGTGGGCATTTTCGTGTCGTACCTCGTGGGCTTCGCGTTCTCCTCGTCGGCCGGCTGGCGGTGGATGCTGGGCCTGGCGGTCGTCCCGGCGGCGGCGATGCTGCTCGGCCTGCTCACCCTGGCCGAGAGCCCGCGGTGGCTGCTGGCCCGCGGCCGCGACGACGAGGCCCGCGCCGTCATGCTGCGCTCGCGCGGCCCGCGGGAGGCCGACGAGGAGCTGGCCGAGATCCGGGCGATCAGCGCGGCCGAACGTGACCTGTCGTTCCGCGACGTCTTCACCCGCAAGCTGCGCCCGGCTGTGCTGCTGGGTGTGGCGGTCGCCGCGACGAACCAGCTCGTCGGGGTCAACGCGGTCATCTACTACACCCCGACGCTGCTGACCCGGGCCGGGTTCGGCGACTCGGCGGCACTGCTGTCGACCGTCGGCATCGGCCTGGTGAACATGCTCGTGACGATCGCCGCGCTGCTGGCGATCGACCGGGTCGGCCGCCGCCCCCTGCTGCTGTGGGGCACCGCCGTGGTGGTCGCGTGCCTGGCGGTCCTCGGCGGGCTGTACCTGCTGCCGAGCCAGACCGGCATGGCTGGCATCGCGCTCGTGCTGGTGCTGTGCGTGTACATCGCCGCGTTCGCCGGCAGCCTCGGCCTCGGCATCTGGCTCATCAACAGCGAGATCTTCCCGACCGCGGTGCGCGGCAAGGCGGCCGGCGCGGGCACGGTCACCCACTGGTCGCTCGACTTCCTCATCTCGCTGACCGTGCTGACCACGATCTCGCTGTTCACCGCGACCGGCCTGTTCTGGATCTACGCGGCGTTCGGCGTGCTCGGCTTCCTGTACCTGTACCGCAACCTGCCGGAGACGAAGGGCCGCAGCCTGGAGGACATCGAGCAGGCACTGCGCGGCTGAATATCGATTGTCCTTACCAGCGCGGGCTGGGATCGTCAGTGACGGCCCCGGCGGCTTCAGAAGCCAAGCGCCCACGCAGGCGACGCACTGGCGATCACACCAAGCTCGTCGTCTACCTTCCCGGCGACCGATCCCTTCACATCGGATCCGCTACGGGGCCACCCTTTTCTTCCCGTTCATCGGAGGTTGGCCCCCATGACCCGGCATCACGTCATCGTGCGCAGCACGCATCGCGGCCTGCGATACGTCGACGGACGGTTCGACGCCCTGCTGGAGCCGGGCCGCTACGAGGTGCCGCCGGTCAAGCGGTTCCTGCGCGCCCCCGGCCCGCGCGTCGAGATCGTGCACGTCGACATGCGCCAGCGCGAGTTCACCATCAAGGGCCAGGAGATCCTGACGGCCGACAAGGTGGCTGTGCGGGTCAGCATCATCACGCAGTACCGCGTGACGGACGCGGTCGCGGCGGTCGAGCGAGTCGAGGGCTACGAGGACCGCCTGTACAGCGACGTCCAGCTGGCCGCCCGCCGCTCCCTGGCGTCGATGACCCTGGAGGCCATCCTCACCAACCGCAACCAGCTCAGCGAGGACATCCTGCGCGACGTCGAGTCGATCGCCACCGGCTACGGCGTGGAGATCCTCCGCGCCGACGTGAAGGACCTGGCGTTCCCCGGCAACCTCCAGGACATCATGAACCGGGTGCTGGCCGCCGAGCGCCTCGCCGAGGCCCAGCTGGTCGAGGCGCGCACGAAGGCCGAGCGCGAGGCCCTGGAGGCGACGGCCCGCGCCGACGCCGACCGGGTGGCCGCGCAGGCCCGCGCCGACACCACCCGCCTGGCGGCGGAGGCCGACGCGGCCGCGCAGCGCATCCGCGCCGACGCCGAGGTCGACGCCCTGAACCGCCGCTCGGCCGCCGCCGCGGCCTACGCCCAGCACCCGGCCCTGCTGCGGCTGCGCGAGCTGGAGACGCTGGGCGCGCTGAGCGCCAACCCGGCGGCCCGGCTGTACATCGGCTTCGACAAGCACATGGAGGACTGACCGGGGCCCGAGCGGCCCCGGTCAGCCGGGATCGGCCCGGTCAGGCGTGCTCGGGTGCCGCCTCCGCCGGGGCGGGGACGGTGGCCGGGTGCGGGTCGCGCGGCGCCGGGACACCGTTCTCCGGGTGCGCGGCCTCGGCGGCCGGGCGGACGGGAACCTTCGGGTACTCGCCCGTGTCGGCGCCGCCCGCGGCGGCCGCCATGACAGCGGCCGCGGCCAGGTCGGCGACGCGCTTGGCCTCGCGCTGGACGCGGGCGCGGACCTCCTTGGCGTGCCGCTCGGCCGAGTCGGCGGCCTGGCGGGCGTGCTCGAGGCGGGTCAGCTCGCTGGCCAGGTTCTGCTTGACCTCGGTGAGGCGCTGCTGGAGCTGGGTGACGTCGCGGCTGAGCGCGGTGCCCTCCCGGCGGGCCTCGCCGAGCTGCTGCTGCGTGGCCTCGAACTCGGTCTGCAGCTGCGTGAGTGCCTTCTGGCGGGCCTGGATGTCCTGCTGGACGATGGTGAGCTGCTGCTGGGCGGTCGCGGCCTGCTCGTCGGCGCGCTTGCGCATGTCCGACGAGTACTTCTGGGCCTCGGCGTGCAGCGCCGCGCTCTTCTGGTCGGCGATGTTGCGCAGCTGCGTGATCTCGCGGTCGACGTTGGCGCGCAGCTCGGTCAGCTCGCGGTCGGCGGCGCCGCGCACCTCCTCGATGTCCCGCTGGGCGGTGGCCTTCATCTGGGCCAGCTCCTGGGCGGCCTGCGCCCGGCCGGCCTTGACCTCCTGGAGGACCTGCTGGCGGGCGGCCTCGGCGAGCGCGTCGGCCTCGGTGCGGGTCTTCTCGAGGTGCTGGATGCTCTCCTCGTTGATCCGCTTGGCCTCCTGCTCGGAGCGCTCGTGCGAGGCCTCGCCGTCGGCGATGAGCTTGTCGGCGCGCTCCCGCGCCTCCTTGAGCAGCTTCTCCGACTCGGCCTGGTGCTCGGCCGCCTTCTGCTCGGTCTGCTCGATGATCAGCCCGGCCTGCTTCTCGGCGAGCGCCAGGATCTGGTCGACCATCGGGCCGAGGTGGCGGAACGACGCGCGGTCGACCCGGGCCGGCCGCGAGCTGGCCTCGGCCAGCTCGGCCTGGGCCTGCTTCAGCTGCGCGCTGAGCTCCTGGAGCTGGGCCGAGAGGTCCTGGGCCTGGCCGACGATCCGCTTGCGCTCCTGGGTGAGCGCCGAGACCTGCCGCTCGACCTGCATGAGGTGCGAGTCGACCTGCTTCTTGTCGTAACCGCGCACGACGATCGAGAAGTCGGGCCGGGGCCCGGACGTATCGCGTTGTGTGAGCAGCTCCCCGCCGTGGGACATGGGGCGATCCTCCATACGATCGGGAAGGGTGAGACGTCGGCGGTTCACATCCAAATCGCTGCGAGGTCTTGACGCAAGTCACGTCACGGTGCGTGTCGCCCAGAGTGACCGTGAGTGGATGGGGATCCACGCGGATCGGCGCGGGAACTAGGCTGCTGCCCATGGTCGATCCCAAGCAGCTGCGCGCGTCCGACAACGACCGCGAGCGGGTGGCCGAGGTGCTGCGGATGGCGGCCGCGGAGGGGCGGCTCGACCTCGACGAGGTCGACGAGCGGCTGCACGCGGTCTATGCGGCGCGCACCTATGCCGACCTGGAGCCGCTCACCGCCGACCTGCCCACGCCGTCGTCCGCGCCGATGCGGATGGACGGGGTGCCGCCCGCGCCGGGCGAGGTGCGCCAGGCGGAGTCGGCGGTCGCGCTGATGAGCAGCTTCACCCGGCGCGGCCCGTGGATCGCGCCGCGCCGGTTCGACTGCCTGGCGTTCTGGGGCGGCGGCACGATCGACCTGCGCGAGGCGAGGATGCTGCACGGTGAGATGCGCATCCGGGCGCTCGCCATCATGGGCGGCGTCACGGTGATCGTGCCCGAGGACGCCGAGGTGCACGTGACCGGCACCGGCGTGATGGGCGGCTTCGACCACCGCGCCTCCGGTGCCGGGCGCCCCGGCGCGCCCCGGATCGTCGTGACGGGCTTCGCGTTCTGGGGCGGCGTCACGGTCCGGCGCCGGTCCCGCAAGCAGCGCAAGCTCACCAGCGACGAAGACTGACCTTCAGGCCCGCGCGGCCATCTGGTAGTCGTGCAGCGCCACCGGGTCGTCGAGGCTGCCGTGATGGTGGATCTGCCGCCACCGTTCGTGGCGGGGGTGCCACGTGAAGTACCGGCTGGTCCGGAACTCCATCGGCACCCGCTCGCCCTCGGCGTTCGTGTAGTGGCCCAGCTCCCGCCCGGCGAACATGGCGGCCCCAGGCGTCCAGTAGGTGGCGGCATCGGTGAACGTGATCTCCAGGTGCATGCCGCTCTCGAACAGGTGGCGGTACAGCTCGACGATCGCCGACCCGGAGCGCACGATGCCCCCGACCGGGTTGTCCACCTGGGTCAGGTCGTCGTCGGACCAGATCTGGGCGAGCACGTCGAGGTCGCCGTGGTTGAGCGCGTAGTAGAAGGTTTCCAGTGCCGCCACCGCCCCGTCGGCGGTCTCCGCCGCGGTGTCGGCCAGCCGGTTGCGGCTGTGCGGGCCGAAGTCATAGTCGACGAGATCAGACACGCACGGACCGTAGCCCCGATTCGGGTGACGGGCCCTCACTAGGCTGGGGCGCATGACGACGGTGGCGGTACGCGGCGAGTGGGTCCAGGAGGCCGAGCCCGAGCTCGCCGAGTTCCGGGTGGTCGTCACCGCCCGCGACAAGGACCGGCAGACGACCCTGACCCGGCTGCGTGAGCGCACGGACGCGCTGCGGCAGCTCCTCGACCGCCACGCCGACGCCGTGGAGCGGCGCGAGACGGGCGGGCTGTACGTGCACCCGGAGACGAAAAAGGGCGAGAAGGTCATCGCGTACCACGGCAGCGTCACGACGACCGTCGTCGTGCACGACTTCGCGGCCCTCGGCGAGCTCATGCTCACCCTCGCCGACCAGGACCAGACCCAGGTCCACGGCCCGACGTGGACGCTGCGCCCGGACAGCCCGGTGTACCGCGAGGCCCGCAAGGCGGCCATCGGCGAGGCGATCGCCCGCGCCAAGGAGTACGCGGAGACGCTCGGCGCGCAGGTCACGGAGCTGCTGGAGCTGTCCGACCCCGGCGTCGGGCGCAGCTCCGAGCCGACGCCGATGTTCCAGGCGTCCTACGGCAGCGCGAAGTTCCGCGGCGGCGGGGCGCCCGACCTCCAGCTCGACCCGGAACGGCAGCGAGTGACCGCCGCGGTCGAGGCCCGGTTCACCATCACCTCGCCGGACCTCGGATGACCCGGATCGTCGTCACCAACGACGACGGCGTCGCCGCGCCCGGCATCCGGGCCCTCGCCCGGGCCGCCCGCGAGCTGGGCCACGACGTCGTGGTCGCCGCGCCGCGCGCCGAGGCGAGCGGGATGAGCGCCGCGCTGTCCGCGGTGACCGAGGCGGGACGGATCGTCGTCGCCCCGGTCGAGCTCGACGGGCTGCCCGGCGTGCCGGCGTTCGGGGTCGCCGCCTCGCCCGCGTACATCGCCGTCCTCGCCGCGCTCGGGGCGTTCGGCCCGCCGCCCGGGCTGCTGCTGTCGGGCATCAACCGGGGCGCCAACGCCGGCCACGCCGTGCTGCACTCGGGCACCGTCGGCGCCGCGCTGACCGCCGCCAACCACGGCATCAGCGCGCTCGCGGTGTCGCTGGACGTGCTCACCCCGTCCGCCGGCAGCAGCGCCACCGGCGGCGCGGCCGTGGCCGAACTCGACCTGGTCGACGACGAGACCCGGCACTGGGCGACCGCCGCCGGCCTCGCCGGCCGGCTGCTGCCATGGCTGGAGCGGGCGTCCGCCGGCACCGTGCTGAACCTCAACGTGCCCGACCGGCCCGCGGCCGCCGGCCTGCGGACCGCGACCATGGCACCGTTCGGCCAGGTGCAGATGGCGCTCGCCGAGTCGGGCGACGGTTTCATCCGTACCGTGGTCGAGGCGCACGGCTCCCGCACCGTGCCCGGCAGCGACCTGGCCTGGCTCGCCGAGGGCTACGCGACGGTCACCGCGATCCGCCCGCCGGCCGAGGACCCGGGCATCGAGCTGCCGGCGCACTGATCAGGCGGCCGGCTCCTGCTCGGCCTCGATCCGGGCGTTCCACTCCCGCTTCGAGGCCTGCCAGCCGTCCTCGTCGTGGCCGAGGCGCCAGTAGCCCGAGATGGACAGGCGCTCGCGCGGGACCGAGCGCTCGACCCTGAGGTACCGCCGGATCTCCTTGACGAAGGCGGCCTCGCCGTGGACGAAGGCGTGCACGCCCTCCTGCCACGGCAGGGCGAGCACCGCCGGGACGAGCGCGCTGCCGACCGGCCGGCCGCCGCGGTGCAGCCAGGTCACGCCCTTGACGTCCTGCTCGTCCTGCGGCCCCTCGATCTCGACGAGCGTGGTGTGCGCGGCGCCGTCGGGCAGCCGCTCGAGAGCCGCGGCGATGGCCGGCAGCGCGCTCTCGTCGCCGGCCAGCAGGTGCCAGTCGGCCGCCGGGTCGGGCGCGTACCCGCCGCCGGGGCCGCCGAAGTGCAGCAGGTCACCCGGCTGCGCGCGCACCGACCAGCGGGCCGCCAGGCCGATGTCGCCGTGCAGCACGAAGTCGAGGGCGAGCTCCCGCGTGACCGGGTCCCAGGAGCGCACCGAGTAGGTGCGGGTGACCGGCCACTGCTCCCGCGGCAGCGTGGCGCGGATGTGGCCGGGGTCGAACGGCTCGGGGTACGTCACGCCGGCCGGCGGGAACAGCAGCTTGACGTAGTGGTCCGTGAACGTGCCGGCGTCGAACTCGGCGAGCCCGTCGCCGCCGAGCACCACGCGCTGCATGTGCGGCGTCAGCCGCTCGGTTCGCAGCACCCGCCCGGTGTGGACCCGCCGTTGCCGTTCCGTCATGTGCCCAGCCTACGACGCCGGGCGGGGCGTGGTGATCAGCAGGAGCGGTAGACATAGTTTGCACGGTTCGCCGGGACGCTGCTGAGGGCGGCCTGGGAGCCGGCGGTGAACAGCGCCGAGCCGGCCCGGTACGCGCCGTCGTAGAAGGTCACCGATGTGCCGGTGTTGTTGTGGACCGACTCGGTGCGGTCCTGCCAGTACCACGTGGCGAGGTTCTGGTACCAGCAGTCGCTGAGCTTGCCCCGCGGGTAGCCCCAGTTCGGTCGGTCGTAGAAGCAGAACCAGCCGTACGGGCAGTCGGGTGAGCCCTGCGCGCTGGCCGGCTGCCGGAGGGTGACGACGAGTGCCCCGCCGAGGTAGCTGATCGTGCCGGGCCCGGTCGGGATGCCGCCGGGGTGTTCCCGGAGGTACCGCGCGAGGTCCGTTTCCACGGCCCCCGCTCCCGCCGCGGCGGCGGCCGCGAGGACGGCCGCGAGCGCCGCCGTGATCAGTCTTTGTCGATATCGCGCCATCGATGACTCCCCATTGTGGTGTCTGCCGGGATGACGCCACGGTAGGAAGGGAGCAATCGATATTACTAGATGAGTATCAACGTTCCGTTGATCCGGAATGCACTCAGCGTGACTGAATCGCGCTGAGGCGGGGCGATGGCCGTACAATTGAACACTCGGTGCCGTTCAATCGCACGAATCCGGCCGGATCGGGCGCACGCAGGCTCGTTGCGGCTGACCGGATCCCGACATTTCGCCCCCGAACGACTATCCGATGACGTCCGTGCGACCGGCGTCGAGATAGAGGGTGTACCGCAGCTCGGCGGGTAGCCGCACCCCACCACCGGGCGGCGCGGTGACCAGCAGCTGCGCGGCACTGAGTAGCGCACCGGTCGCCTCGTCGAACAGCAGCACGTCCCGGATGGTCATGCCGTCGGCGGTGAGGTCGGCGGCGACCGCGATCCCGGGCCGCCCGGTGCGCGCACCGCCGCCCCCAGCGCCCCCGCTCACC
>NZ_JAHYSG010000108.1 GCF_022095675.1 Dactylosporangium sp. AC04546
GCAACACCGTCTCGTCGACCACCTGCCAGGACCGGTCGGCGAACAAGTGCTCGACCGTCTACTTCACCTACTACCCGGACGCCACCACGAAGGTGCTCACCCCGGATCCGCGCAACGACGTCATGCTGACGATGCGCGACGGCCGGTCGGCGTCGGCGACCGACAACACCTACCTCACCTCGTACACGTACGACGCCGCCGGGAACCGCACAGCGGTCACCGACCCGCTCGGCCGGATCACCCGCACCGGGCACACCGACGGCACCACCGTGGCGGCGTTCGACGGCGGGCTGGCCCCACCGGGCCTGCCGATGACCCTGACCACCGCCGGCGGCGCGACCCAGACCGTCGTGTACTACCGCAGCGGCGACATCGCCAAGGTGACCGACCCGGCCGGCAAGGTCACCACGTTCACCTACGACGTGCTCGGCCGCGTCGCGACCAGCACGGAGACGACCGACAGCCACCCGGCCGGGCTGGTGACGCGGTACTCGTACGACAAGCTCAACCGGCTCGTGTCGCAGACCGACCCGGCCGTCACCAACCGGGTCACCGGGGCGGTACACACCCGCGTCACCAGCACCGTCTACAACGCGGACGGGCTCGTCACGTCGGTCACCGTGACCGACGCCACGGGCGGCGACGCGCCGCGCACCGAGACCACGGTGTACACGGCCACCGGGCAGCCGGCGAGCGTCACCGACGCGGCGGGCAACGTGACCCGCTTCGAGTACGACGTGTACGGCAACCCGGTCAAGGAGATCGGCGCCGACGGCACGACGATCGCCTCCGAGTTCGACGCCGAGGGCAACCTGCTCGCCACCCGGATGCTCGGGTTCACCGGCGACCCGAACAACCCGTCACCGGCGCAGGACCGGCTCCTGGAGCGCCGGGTCTACGACGCGGCCGGGCGGCTCGCCTCGCAGACCGAGGAGATGGGCTGGGTCAACGAGTACAGGTACACGGACAACGGGCTCCTCGCGAAGGAGATCCGCCGCGACCCGTCGACGGGCGTGACGTTCACGCTGAGCGACGACACCTACGACGCCGCCGGCAACGTGGTCACGTCGGTCGATGCCAACGGCACCGCCCGCACCAGCTACGTCCTCGACGCGGCCGGCCGGACGACGTCCTCGACGTTCGACCCGGCCGGGCTCAAGCGGACCACCACCTACACCTACTCCCGCGACGACCAGGTCATCGGTGAGACGCTGACCGACCCGGCCGGACTGGTCTCGGCCGTCGACACGATGTACGACCCGCTCGGCCGGGTCATCGCCGAGACGCGGCACAACGGCGCGATGGCGCCGGTCGCCCGGTACCGGCTCAACCAGTCGGCCGCCGACTCGGCCGGCAACAACCCCGGCACCGCGACCGGTGTCACGTGGACCGCCGACCGGGGCGGCGCCGCCTCGTTCGACGGCACCACCTCGTCGATCACCACCGCGGGGCCGGCGCTGGACACGGCCGCGAGCTTCACCGTGGCCGCGTGGGTGAACCTGGCCGCGGGCGGCGTGAACCGCACGGTGGTCGGCACGGCCGGCGGGTTCGACCTGCGCTACGACGCCGGCACCAACCGGTGGCGCTTCGTGCTGCAGGGCACCGCCGAGGCCGCGGCGACGTCGTCGGCGGCGCCGGCGCTGTCCACCTGGACGCACCTGGTCGCCGTTCACGACGCGGCCACCGGGGCGATGCGGCTGTACGTCAACGGCGTCCTGCAGGGCAGCGCCACCGTCACCGGGCCGGCCACCGCCCGGGGCCCGCTGAGCATCGGGGCCGGTACGTGGTCGGGCGGGATCAGCGACGTGCAGCTGTACTCCCGGGCCCTCACGGCGGCTGAGATCACCGCCGTGACGGCCGGGACGGCGCCCGCCGCCGACGCCGGCGTCGTGCGCACGAGCTACCGGCTCGACCAGGACGGCCTCGCGCGTTCGGCGACCGACGCGAACGGCAACGTCACCGACTACGCCTACGACGAGGAGGGCCGGCTCAGCGTCACCACCGGGCCCGCCGTCAACGTCGAGCGCAACGGCGGCGCGCCGCTGCTCAGCCGGCCGGTCGCGCTGGCCGGTTTCAACACCTTCGGCGAACAGACCGAGGAGCTCGACCCCAACGGCAACCTCGAGGTCACCGGCTACGACGCCGAGGGACGTCCACTGTGGACGCAACTGCCGTCGTACACGGCGCCCGGCTCCACCACGGCGATCACCCCGGTCACCAGGAACACCTACGACAGCCTCGGCCAGCTGACCACCACCACCGACGGCCTCGGAAAGGTCACCCGCTACACCTACGACCAGCTCGGCCGGACCGCGTCGGTCACGCAGCCCAACGGCGGCGTGCGGCGCATGACGTACGACCTGGCCGGCGACCCGCTGACCCAGACCGACGCCACCGGTGCGACGACGGCGGCGACGTGGGACTTCCTCGGCCGGCGCAAGACGGACACCGACGCCGTCCGGCAGACCGGCGCGGCCTACACCACGGAGTACGCGTACGGCACCAACGGCCTGCTGGCCAGCGCGAAGAGCCCGTCCGGCGCGGTCTCCTCGACCACCTACAACGCCGCCGGTGAGCCGGTCACCACGACCGACGCGGCCGGGAACAGCACCACCTACGCCTACGACGGCGCCGGGCGGCCGATCCGCACGACCCTGCCGGACGGCACGTTCAGCACCGTCACGTACGACCTGGCCGGTCGGCCGGTCGCGGAGAGCGACTTCGACGCGGCGGGGACCCTGCTGCGCCGGACGTCCAACCGGTTCGACCCGGAGGGCAACCTGGTCGCCGTCACCGACGCCCGGGGCGCCACCACGACGCTGACCTACGACCCGACCGGCCTGGTCACCAGCGTGGCGCAGCCGGCGGCCGGCAGCGACGTCATCACCACGTCGTTCGGCTACGACGCCGGCGGCAACCGCACCCGCTTCACCGACGGGCGGGGCAACGCGTTCCTCACCACGTACAACACCTGGAGCCTGCCCGAGTCGACGATCGAACCGTCCACGACCGCCTACCCGAACCTCGCCGACCGCACCTTCACCGTCGCCTACGACGCCAACGGGCAGGCGGTGAAGACCACACAGCCGGGCGGAGTGAACCTCGCCCTGACCTACGACACGATGGGCAACGTCACCCGGCAGGCCGGCACCGGCGCCGAGGTCGCGACGGCCGAGCGCACGTTCGGCTACGACCTCGCGGGCCGGCTGACGGGCGCGGCCGCGCAGGACGGCACCAACACGTTCACCTACGACGACCGGAACCTGTTGCTCTCGGCGGCCGGCCCGTCGGGCTCGTCGTCCTTCACCTACACCGCCGACGGCTTCATGGCCTCCCGGACCGACGCCGCCGGCACCACCGCCTACGGCTACGACACCGCGGCCCGGCTCGCCACGATCACCAACGCGGGAGCCGGGGTCCAGGCGACCCTGACCTACGACAACCTGTCCCAGGTCAAGACCATCGGCTACGGCACCGGCGGCAACACCCGCACGTTCGGCTACGACGCCCTGCACCGGGTGGTCAGCGACGAAGTGAAGACCGCCGGCGGCGCCTCCGTCGGCAAGATCACCTACGGCTGGGACGCCAACGACAACGAGACGTCGAAGACCGCCACCGGCTTCGCCGGCTCGGCCGCCAACACCTACACCTACGACGCGGCGAACCGGCTCACGTCGTGGAACAACGGCACCGCCACGACGGTGTACGCATACGACAAGTCCGGCAACCGGACCCAGGTCGGGTCGCGGGCCTACGCCTACGACCAGCGCAACCAGCTGACCGGCGGCAACGACGGCGGCTGGTACCAGTACACCGCCCGCGGCACCCTGAAGGCGGCCCTGACCAACGGGGCGACCGTGACCACCGCGTCGGACGCGTTCGGCCAGGTGCTCACCCAGGACGCGACGGGCGGCGACCGGCAGACCTACACCTACGACGCCCTCGGCCGGGCACTGCGCCCGGGCTTCACCTACACCGGCACCGGCAACGACCTCGCCGCCGACGACGCCGCCACCTACACCCGCGATCCGGACGCCGACCTCGTCGGCGAGGCCTCCGGCTCGCTGCTGCGGCTGGCCTGGACCGACCTGCACGACGACGTGGTCGGCCAGTTCACCGCGGCCGGCACGACCCTGTCCGGCTCGACGACCTACGACCCGCTCGGCCGGGTCGTGACCGCCACCGGAATGATCGGCAGCCTCGGCTACCAGTCGGAGTGGACGGACAGGCTCACCGGCCGGGTCAACATGGCGGCCCGCTGGTACAACCCCGACACCGCCCAGTTCGACACCCGCGACACCGCCGGCGTCAACCCGGTGCCGCAGTCGATCCGCGCCAACCGCTTCGCCTACGGCGACGGCAACCCGCTCACCGTGACCGACCCGACCGGCCACTGGGGCCTCGGCGGCCTCATCAAGAAGGCCACCCGGGTGGTGTCGAAAGCCGCCAGGGTCGTCACGCGGGTCGTGACGAACACCGTGCGGAAGGTCGTCCACACCGTTCGCAAGGTCGTCAAGAAGGTCGTGCAGAAGGTCAAGCACGTCGTCCACAAGGCGCGCAAATGGGTGGCCCACAAGGTCGCCCAGGTCAAGAAGAAGGTCAAGCAGGTCTACCACCGCGTGAAGCAGGCCGGCAAAACCGTCGTCGCCAAGGTCAAACGGACGGTGAAGAAGGCGGCCAAGAACGTCTCGGACGCGTATCACGCAAGCGCGAAATGGGTCAAGGACCACAAGAACGCGCTCATCGAGATCGCGGCGATCGGTGCCGGGATCCTCGGCGGCCTGGCGTGTACCGCGCTCACCGGTGGCATCGGTGCGGTGGCCTGCATGGCCGGCGCTGCGGCGGTGATCAACGTGGCGAAGGACGCTGCTCAAGGCAACATCCACAGTTGGAGCGACGCCCTCCATTCGGCGGGCTCCGGCGCGATCCAGGGGGCGCTCGGCGGTGCGCTCGGCATGGGTGGCGGCGTCCTGGCCGCGAAGATCGTCTCCGGTATGTCGTCCCGGGTTCTGCTGGCCAAACCGCTCTGGCAGCAGATTGTGGGCGGCGGGCTCGCCGCGGGCATCACCGACATCGGATACCAGGTCCTCACCACCGGTCACGTGAATCCCGCGACCCTCGCCCTCAGCGTGGGCATCGGCGCGGTGTTCGGCGGCCGCTACACACGCACGACACAGCGTAAGCCGGGCGGCGGCGACGGCCCCGACGCCGGCGGCTCCGACGGCAGGACGAAGTTCGACGAGCCGATCCGCCGGAACGCGAACGACCGCGACATCGACGAGGCGATCACCGAGGCGCATCGGCGCGGCAACGAGGCCGGAGCCGGGGCGAAGAACAGCAAGACGGTCGCCGAGACGGTGGCGGAGGTGCTCGGCCACCATCCGACGGCCACGAGCACCGGTACGAGGCAGCCCGTGTGTGTGGGAGAGGTGATCCCGGTCAACCCGGGGACGGCGGGCACGACATTCGGTGACGCCGGTCTGGCGCTGAGCCTCGTCGTCACGCTGGGCACCCGCGAGGCCATCCGGAGCGTGCGGGCGGGAGTGCAACGCCTGCGTCGCCCATGACGATTCCGTCCCCCTCGAACTCGACTGATTGGATGAGCATGCGATACGACAGACTTCGACGACGCGCGCGCCTCGTGGTGGCCGCGACAGCGGCCGCGGTGGTGGCCGCGGCCGGGCTCACGGCGCCGGCGCGGGCATCCGTGACCGTTGGCGGCGGCAACGTCGGGGTACAGCAGGTGCTGTTCCGCGGTGGCGCGGCCGGCTACGGGTGCTTCCGCATCCCCGCGCTGGTGCGCACCGCCGCGGGGAGCCTGCTGGCCTTCGCCGAGGGACGCAAGTCGCCCTCGTGCGGCGACCGCGGTGACATCGACCTGGTGGTGCGCCGCTCGACCAACGGCGGGCGCACCTGGGGGCCGATCCGGGTCGTGCTCTCGGGCAGCGACACCGACCCCGACGCGCCCTACACGCGCGGCAACCCCGCGCCGGTGGTCGACCAGACCACCGGGCGGGTCCTCCTCCTCACCACCTCCAACCCGGTCACGGTCAGCGGCAAGCGGCTGCCGTGGATCCAGCACAGCGACGACGACGGGATCACCTGGTCGGCGGCCGAGCAGCTGAACGCGTCGTTCAGCGGGGCCGACACCGGGTGGTTCGCCACCGGGCCCTCGCACGGCATCCAGCTCACGAAGGGCGCCTACGCGGGGCGGCTGGTCGTCGGGGCGCACCAGATCCCGCCCGACAGCACCGTCGCCACCCACACCGTGTACGCCGGGGTGCTCTACAGCGACGACCACGGCGCGACGTGGCAGGCGAGCCGGGCCGCGAACTCCTATGTGGACGGTGTGACGAACCCCGGTGAGGTCTCCGTGGCGGAGCTGCCGGACGGCAGCGTCTACGCGGCGGCGCGCAACCAGATCACCGACACGGCCAACCACCGCACCAGGGCGGTGAGCACCGACGGCGGGACGACCATGCCGGCCTTCACCGCCGTGCCGTCGCTCGTCACACCCAGCGTGGAAGGCGCCGTGCTCACGCTGCGCTCGACGTACCAGAGCCAACCCGGCGACACGCTCATCTTCTCCGGGCCGTCCCACCCGGAGCAGCGCCGGCAGCTGAAGATCCGCTACTCCACCGACCGGGGCACGACGTGGAAGAGCCCCGCGAACGGGCTCATCGCCACCGACCGGTCCGGCTACTCGGACGTCGCCGAACTCGCCGGCGGCGAGATCGGGGTCCTGTACGAGGGCGGGCCGGAGACCGACGACACCGGCAACGCCGGCTTCTCGGCCGACGAGATCCGCTTCGCCCGCTTCACCCCCGCCGACATCGGCCTGCCCGGCACCCGGACCGGGACGGTCTCGACGCAGGCGTCCCCGGCGGCCGGCGCCACCACGCCGGACGCCACGGCGGAGGCGAACGACGCCTTCCTGTACGGGGCGACCGTCAACACGACCGGGCGGTTCGGACAGAGCCTGAAGGCGGGCGGCGCCTACGCCGAGGTCCCGTACTCCCGGACCATCGACCCCGGCAGCGGCGACTTCACGTACTCCTTCTGGTTCCGCTACGACGCCACCACGGCCAGCCCGGACCAGGTGCTGTTCTGGGCGTACGGCTACGGTGCCGGGGTCTCGCAGGTGTGGCTGCGCGCCCGCCCCAAGCAGGACCAGCTCTACGCATGGGTCAACGGCGCCGGCGGTACCGCGGACGTCGCACTGCAGGACCCGTCCACCACGACGGCGTTCGGCGACGGCGCCTGGCACCACCTGGCGCTGGTGCGCTCCGGCGGCACGGTGACCATGACCGTCGACGGCACGGCCTCGGCCGAGAAGGCCGGGGTCGCCGGGTCCGTCAGCTCCGGGGCCGGCCTGCGGCTGGGGTCCAAGGGCGGCCCCACCGGCGAGTTCTTCACCGGCAGCCTCGACGAGTTCCGGATGTACCGCCAGGCGCTCGGGGCCGACGAGCTCGCCCGGCTGCGCACCACGAACGCCGGCACCGCGGCGCCCGCGCTGTGGCTGCCGTTCCAGGTGGTCGACACGGCGTCGGCCCCGTCGCGCACGCAGGTGTCGATCAGCGACGACGTGTCCGGGCACTGCGCGAGCGGGACCGTGCTCGGCGGCGAGCCGGTGCTCGTTGACGGCCGCTCCGGCAAGGCCCTGAGCGTGGACGCCGACCACAAGGGCGTGGAGGTGCCGTTCCTGCCCGCCCTGGACGTCGGGGCCGGGGACTTCACGTTCACCACGTGGTTCCGGCACTCGGCCGGCAGCGCGTCGCCGAACCGGGCGCTGCTGTGGGCGTACGGCCTGGGCGGCGCCCAGCGGCAGGTGTGGGTGCGGGCCCAGCCCGGCGACGACCGGCTGGGTGCCTGGGTGCAGGACGACACGGGCAACCACGTGTTCGTCACGCTGCCCGACAGCTCGCCTGCGGCCGCGTTCGGCGACGGGAAGTGGCACCTGCTGGCGCTGAGCCGCAGCGGGCCGGAGATCCGTCTCAGCGTGGACGGCGGCACGCCGGCCACCGCCGGCGGGCTGTTCGGCTCGGTCACCAACGCGGGCTCCGACATTCGCGGCCTGCGGCTGGGCTCGCGGCTCGACGACGCCGACGTGCTGACCGGCGGCCTCGACGAGTTCCGGCTCTACCACCGTGCGCTCAGCGCGGCGGAGCTGACCGCGATCGCCGGCCCGGAGATCCGGTACCCGTCGGACAACCCGGCCGTGCGGTGGACGTTCGAGTCCGGCTTCACGAAGGCGCACTCCGTGGTGCGGCCGTCCCCGGTGTCCGGGCCGGCCACCCCCGACTCGTCGGTGCATTGCCGGCACGCCTACGTGCGGGGCGGCGCCACCTGGACCCGCAGCGGCCGGTTCGGCGCGGCGCTCGACCTCGACGGCACGACCGGCGCGGTGCAGCTGTCCTACGGCTCGGCCGAGGCGCTGGGGGCCGGCGACTTCACGATCACCACCTGGCTGCGGTACTCGGCGTCCGCAGCCGACCGGGACTCGGTGCTGCTGTGGGCCTACGGCGTGGGTGCGACGAACCGGCAGCTGTGGCTGCGCGCTCGCCCCACCCAGGACCAGCTCTACCTGGCGTTCGTGACGGAGACCGGGGCGACGACGCTCGCCGCGGCCGACACCTCGACGGCGGCGGCGTTCGGCGACGGGCAATGGCACCACGTGGCGCTGCGCCGGTCGGCGGGGACGCTGTCGCTGGCCGTGGACGGGGCGACACTCGCCAGCGCGGCCGTGACCGGTTCGCTGACGTACGGCGACACGTTCGCGGTGAGCGGCTTCCAGCTCGGTGCCAAGCCCGACGGGACCGATGCGCTGCACGGCTCGCTGGACGAGTTCCGGGTCTTCCGACGGGCGCTGACCGACGCGGAGCTCGACAGCGTCCGGCTCGCCAACGCCGACCTGGGCACGGTGACCGCTGTCCGGCTGCCGTTCGAGGTCGTCACGACGACGGGCTTCGCCCGGATGTAGTAGCCCTTCGACGGCACCAGGTGCGCCCGGCCGGTCGGTCGGGCGCACCGGCGTTCCGGCGGCGCTGATCTCGGGGCCGGCTGCGAGCGACGCGGTGCAGAAATCGGACTAAACTACTCGGCGTGCATGTCGGTTCGCTGTCATGGCTGGTGCGACCGACACCCCCGCCCCGTCGGTTGGGGATCGCGGTTGTCGCTGTGCTGATCGTGGTGGAGACCCTCCTGGTCTTTCCGCTCCGCAAGCTCATGACACCGTTCGACCCGGGCACGATCTACGTCTTCGGCGTCCTCGTGGCCTCGATGGTGTGGGGAATGTGGCTCGGGCTGGCGACCGCGGTGGTGAGTACCGCGGTGTTCGTCTTCTTCCACGTCCAACCCGTCGAGACGTTCGCCGTCTCCGACATACGGCAGGTCGTCGGGTTGGCGGTCCTGCTCGTCGTCGCGGTGGCCATGAGCGGGGTGGCAGACCAGTCCCGGCTGCGCACCCTCCAGGCCGAGAACTCCGACCTGACCGCTGAGATGGCCCGGCTGCTGCTGCACGCGGACGACCTTCCCACGGTGCTGCCCGTGGTCGCGCAGTGCATCGCGCAGTCGCTCAAACTCCCGGGCGCGGCGATCCTCCTCGCCGACGTCCCCGGTGACGACCGGCACTCGGCGTTCGCGCTGCACGCCGGCACGACCCGGCTCGGGACCCTGCTGGTGCCGGCCGGCCTGCCGGAACGGACGACGCAACGGCTGCGGGAGCACGTCGTGCCGTCATTGGCGTCGCTGCTGCACGCCGGCTACGAACGTGCGGCCGTGCTGGACTCGCTGGAAGCAAGCCGGGAGCACCTGCGCCGGCTCGCCGCCGAACAGACCGCGGTGGGGCGGGTGGCGACGCTCGTGGCCCACGGCAGTCGTCCACCCGAGGTCTTCGACGCCATCACCACCGAGCTGCACAGACTGCTGGGTGAGTACAGCACGTGGCTGTGTCGCTACGAACCCGACGCCACGGTCAGCGTCGTGTCGACCAGCCTGCCCGGCCTGCGGCCGGACCAGCTGCGCTGGTCGTTCGAGGGTGAGAACATCCTGGCCCTGGTGCGCGACAGCGGGCGTCCCGCCCGGATGGACAGTTTCCAGCACGTCACCGGCCCCGTCGCCACGCTCGCTCGTGAGCTCGGTATCCGATCCTCGGTCGGGGTGCCGATCGTGGTGGAAGGGCGGTTGTGGGGTGTGGCGGCCGTGGCATCCGTCCGGCCCGAGCCGCTGCCGCCCGACACCGAGACCCGCGTCGCGCGCTTCGTGGACCTTGCCGCCACCGCCATCGCCAACGCCGACAGCCAGGACCAGCTGGCCGCGTCCCGGGCCCGGCTCGTCGCCGCCGCGGACCAGGCCCGCCAGCGCATCGAACGCAACCTGCACGACAGCACACTGCAGCATCTGCTCGCCATCGCACTGCAGCTGGGCGTCATGCAGGCCGCCCTGCCGCCGGAGCTGGAGCAGACCAAGGCGGAGCTGACGCGCACCCTGTCCGGCCTGAACAGCGCCGTCAACGACCTGCGGGAGATCTCCCGGGGCATCCATCCGACCCTGCTCGCCGCGGGTGGCCTGCCACCCGCGCTCAAGGCACTCGCCCGCCGATCGCCGGTACCGGTCGACCTCGACCTGGACACCTGCCCGCGCATGGCCCCGGTGATCGAGGTGGCCGCCTATCACGTCGTCGCGGAAGCATTGACCAACGCGGCCAGACACGCCCACCCCACGGTCGTGCAGGTGCGGGCCGCAGCCCGCGACGACACCCTGCACGTGTCGATCCACGACGACGGCGCCGGCGGCGCCGACCCTCATCTCGGGACCGGCCTCACGGCCCTGCGCGACCGGATCGAGGCACTCGGCGGAAGCCTGACCATCACCAGCCCCGTCGGCGGCGGCACCCTGCTCCGGGCCGCCATCCCGACCACATCCGCCTCGTGCGCCCCTCCTGCGTAACCGGACCTCATCGACACGCTCGGCGCCCAGGTTCGCCAGACCGCCAGGCATCGCCTGGCCATCGCCTGGCCATCGCCTGTCCTGTCACAGGAAGGTGTCCCACAAGAGGTACATGTTCAGCGCGATGATCACGCCGGCGATCGCGGCGGCCGCCAGGTTGGTGGCCCGGTTGTTGACGAAGGACCCCATGATGTCGCGCCGCCGGGACAGCAGCAGGAGCGGGACGAGCGCGAACGGGATGCCGAACGACAGCACCACCTGGGAGATCACCAGGGCGTCGGTGGCCGGCAGGCCGAGCGCCAGTACGGCGAGCGCCGGCGCCATCGTGATGAGCCGGCGCAGGAACACCGGAATCCGCCGCCGGATGAACCCCTGCATCACGACCTGTCCGGCGTAGGTGCCCACCGACGAGGATGAAAGGCCCGAGGCGAGCAATGCCACCGCGAAGGCGAGCGCCGCCGTGCCGCCGACCATGGAGCCCAGCCCGGCGTGGGCGGCCTCGATCGAGTCGATGTCGGATCGTCCGTTGGCGTTGAACAGCGACGCGGCGACGACGAGCATCGACAGGTTGATGAGGCCGGCCGCGCCCAGGCCGATGACCACGTCGAGACGCTGGAACCGCAGCAGCTCGCGTCGCTCGGCGTCGTCGCTGCAGGCCACCCGTGACTTGGTCAGGGCCGAGTGCAGGTAGATGACGTGCGGCATGACGGTGGCACCGATGATGCCGCAGACCAGCATCAGCTGTCCGTCACCGCCGGCAAGCGACGGCACGAGCCCGCGGGCGACTCCGGCCGGGTCGACGCCGACGACGACCAGGTCGTAGAGGAAGCCGAGGAACACGATGCCGAGCATGCCGACGATCGCCAGCTCGAAGCGCCGGTAACCGCGCCGCTCGAGGGCCAGGACTCCGAACGCGACCACGGCCGTGAGCAGGCCGGCGGGCAGCAGGGGCACACCGAAGAGCAGGTACAGGCCGACCGCGGCCCCGACGAACTCGGCGAGATCGGTCGCCATGGCCACGATCTCAGCCTGTACCCACAGACCGAGCGCGACGGGTCGCGGCAGGTGCTGCCGGCACAGTTCGGGCAGGTCGCGGCCGGTCGCCACACCCACCTTGGCCGACAGGTACTGCACGAGCATCGCCATCAGGTTGGCCATGACGATCACCCAGACGAGGCTGTACCCGAACCGGGCGCCCGCCGAGAGGTTGGTCGCGAAGTTGCCGGGGTCGACGTAGGCCACGGCGGCCACGAACGCCGAGCCGAACAGCGCGACCGGTCCGCGGAGGCGGCCGCGCGAGCGCAACTGCCGCAGCGTCGCGGCCCCGGTGGCGGTCCCTGCGGTGTGGACGGTCGACGACATCAGTGCCCCGGCTCGTGCTGCCGGACGCGGGAGTGGACGCCCACGGTGTGCCAGGCCCGGTCGTGGTAGGCCAGGGCGCCGGCCCGCGACCGGTCCGGTCGCGTGCCGGCGAGCGCGATCTCCTGCGCCTCCACGACGAGCAGCGTCGACTCGCCGAGTGCGACCCGGTGGATCGGGCGGGCCCTGATCCACGTCCGCACGGACGGGAAGTAGGGCTCGCCCGAGCGCAGTCGCGACCAGGTCCGCGGATCGGCGAACCGGTCGACGCCGCTCGTCGCGCAGCGGTCGGCGAGGTACACGTCGTCTCCCCTCAGCAGATGCACGACCACGGAGGCCGCACGCAGGATGGTCGGGGCGCTGGAGGCCGAGTTCACGATCGAGAACGCCAGCGTGGGCGGGCGGACGCTGACACTGATGACGGACGAGGCGGTGAAGCCGACCGGCCCGTCTCCCGCGTCCGCCGTGATCACCGCGACGCCCGAGACGTGCGTGCGGAACGCCGCTTTGAGGCGCTCGGGGGCGGCCTGCGCCGCCCCTTCGCTGGCATCGCTGTGCGTCTGCCTGTCCGAGACCATCGGTTGACGGCTACACGGCGTCGAGGACGTGGTAGACGCCGACCTGGCCGGCGTCGGGCGTGCCGTCGGTGGTGTGTTTCAGCATGACGCCGACGATCGGGGCGATCACGACGGTGATGTGCGAGATCGGGTGGTGGGAACGGACGATGCAGCCCGGCATGACGTGTCCGGAGACCGTCCGATCGCCGACGGTCACCGTCATGTGCAGGTGCACATAGGACTCGCCGTGCACGTACCCGCCGTACCCTTCGGGCAGGTCGCCCCGCGTCGGGCCGCCGCGTCCGAACGGCACGCCGCCACGCAGCGGCGCGTCGACGACGCCGATGATGCCGCCGCCGTGCGCCTCGACCGGACCCTCGATCTCGACCGCACGCGACTTGGACGCACCCTCCTCGAACGTCTGCAGCACCGCCCGGTCCAGCGCTCCGACGATCGAGAAGACGACACCGGACGTGATGTCGTTCGCCTTCGCCACCGCGCGGATCGCTTGCAGCACGTCGGCCTGCGGGTCGAGCCGGGCCACGATGGGAGCACCCCACGTGCCGGTCACCTGATGGAACAACTGGTTCTCCAATCGCTTCAGAAACCGAGCACCGACACGTTCGGGCGGACCTCGTGCTTGCCGAACGCCGGCCGGTCCGGGTCTTCCTTCGGCATCAACCGCATGCCCTTGATCAGCTCGGGGAGGGTCTTCGGCATGTCCAGGATCGGCAGGCCGTGGGTGGGCGCGAGCACCTCGGCGCCGATGTCGTCGAGCAGCCACTCTAGGCGCGTGATGTACGGCTCGATGTCGACGAACTGCGTCCACCAGAACGCCTTCTCGCCGTACAGGGCCGTCATCTCGGGGAGGGCGAGCTCGGGCGTCTCCTCGGCCGACTTCCCGCAGTGCCCGGCCCCGTGGTAGTGGCTGTAGGCGAAGCCGTCACCGGAGAAGAGGACCTTGCGCCGGCTGTCGAAGAACCACCGCGTGTAGATGTAGTCACGGAACGGTGCCTCGAGGACGTCGATGGAGGTGCCGCCGAGCTCGACGCTCTCACCGATCTCCATCTCCCGGAAGCGGTCCTCGTACTGCGGGAACACGAGGTGGTACTCGGCCATGTGGCCGCACGCCACGGCGTCGGGGAACCGCTGCAGGAACCGGCCGAGACCGCCGGAGTGCGGGACCTCCTGGTGGGTCGGGAAGATGTACTTCACCGGCGGCAGGCCACGGGCCAGCAGGTCCTCCAACTGCTGCTCGACGTACGGGAAGTTCGCCGGGTGCCCACCCTCGACGATCGCGCACGCGTCGTCGCCGACGACGAGGTACACCGAGTTGTAGCTGTGCAGCACGGTTCCCTTGTAGACGTTGCGTCCGCCGAAGCACGCGCCGAGCCAGAAGACCCCGGGCACGATCTCCCGCGGCAGCGGGTTGTCGTCGAAGCCGTCGTCGGCCTGAACCTTCTCGCTCATTGCACTCCCGCTTCCATCGGCGCCCGCTTGGAGCGCTCCTTGTAGCCAACGTTGAGTCCGATCGCCCGCTCGCTCGGGAACGCCTCGAGGACCCGCCGGAGCAGGGCCACGTGCTCCCGCACGGGCTCGCGGCCGTCGATGACGCGTCCGTAGCCCGGACCGATGCGGTCGACCTCGATCCCGTCGAAGATCTTGTCGAGGTCCGCGACCATCTGGTTCGTCCGTGCGCCCGGCAGCCACCAGTAGCGGGTCGCGGCCATGAAGTCCCGCACGTGCTGCTCGGACGGCATCGGCTCCGACGCGTCGGCGACCCAGGGGCCGTCGAGGGTCGGCTGCCACAGGTAGGTGAAGTGGTCCGCCGTGAGCAGCGTCCGCAGTTCCACGTCGTACAGCCAGTTCGTCGAGAGCAGTCGCAGCGGCGGGCGCAGCAGCTTCAGAATGCGGCCGTTGCCCAGGTCGATCTGGCCGCTGCCACGCAGCATCACGCCCTTCACCTCGGCGAAGGCGCCGGTGCCGTTCGGCGAGCCGTACGGCACGTGCTCGGGCCGGAAGTCCGTCGACTCCACGCCGTCGGGCCGCGTGCTGTAGATCGTCCTGATCCCGAAGTGCTCGACGATCGGACGCACGTTGCAGGTGCCGTAGTACTCACCGAGGCGCAGCACGCAGAGTTCGAGTTCGACATCCGAGCCCAGCAGCGACTCGAGGCGCCCGATCATCGCCTTCTCGTGCAGCGAGAAGCCGGTATCGACGAGCACTGCCCGCTTGCCCTCGACGAAGAGATAGCAGTTCTGGGTGGCGAAGCCACGGGCGTCGAGGGGGTGCGTACAGATGCGGCCGTCGAGGGGGTAGGGGTTGGGCAGTACGTACAGCTTTCCGTCCACGAGCGGGACGATTGGCGCCTTCTCCACGAGCTCGGCGTAATCACTCATCCTTGCTGACCCTTCCGACATACCTCTGGTCATCCAGTCATCATCACTTTGGTATCTTATGCTGAGTCGCATGGCTGTCAAGGAACCCCGGGCGCGACCGGGCCCGGCGGTGCGGCGATGGTGTGACGTGGAACATTCCGCATCGCGGAAAAGATATGGCACGAAGTGGAATAGCTGGCTAGAGTCACGATCGCCAAGGCCACGCCCGCCACGGGCAGACGCAGAGGAGCACGGACGGCAAATGCAGACGGTAACGGGACGGATGGGGCCGGTCATCCTCGCGAGGCTCGAACCCCATGGCGATCTACTGGCGTCCATCTACGAGGTGGCGCGGACGCACCAGATGAAGGCGGGCGTGATCCTGTCCATCACGGGCGCTCTTGAGCATGCCGTCCTGCAGCGCTTCGAGAAGGGCGCCGACAACACGCAGAAGATCGGTGTCGAGGAGATCCCCGGGCCGATGGAGGCCAGTGGTCACGGGATCATCGGCGTCGTCGACGCGCCGGAGCGGGGCGACGTGCCCTTCGGTGTCGGCGGCTACGTCAACGGTGAGCCGTACGCGCACGTCCACCTGACGGTGACGACCGCGACGCAGACGATCTGCGGGCATGTCATGCCGGGGTGCCGCGTGCGCTCGAACCACCCGGTCTCGCACTTCACGATCATGATCGCCCCGATCGAGGAGGCGGCCCTCAAGCTCACGATCGACGGTCCGCCGGAAGCCGGGCAGCGCGGCGTCTACCACCTCCTGGAGTCCATCGCCTGACCAGCGGGACCCGCGTCCGCAGAAAGGAGCAGCAGTGCCGACAAGTTTGAAGGAGCGCCTGCGGTCCCAGTCGCTCTCGATCGGGATGCAGTCGTTCTCCGGCAGCCCCGCGCTCGTGGAGATTCTCGGCCTGGCCGGTTTCGACTGGGTCAGCCTCGACATGGAGCACTCGCCGACAGGACTGGAGACGATCGAGCATCTCGCGCGGGCGGCCAGGGCCGGCGGCACCTGCCCGCTGGTCCGGGTGCCCAGGAACGATCCGATCGAGATCATGCGCGCCCTCGACCGTGGTGTCGACGGGGTCATCGTCCCGCACATCAGTTCCGCCGCCGACCTCGAGGCCGCCGTCGCGGCCACCCGGTACCACCCGGCGGGGATCCGCGGCGCGTGCACCAGCACGCGGGCGAGCGGTTACGGCACCGAGCGGTGGACGGACTACCTCGAGCGGGCCGCCCGCGACCTCGTGGTGGTCGCGATCATCGAAGACGAGGACGGCGTGCGGAACTTCGACGACCTCCTCAAGGTCGACGGCGCCGACGTGCTCTGGCTCGGCACGAGGGACCTGTCGCAGGCGATGGGTCTGCCCGACACGGACCTGCACCACCCGGACCTCGCCCGCCTCGCCAAGGACATGTGTGACCGGGCCGCCGCCCGCGGCAAGCTCATGATGGCGACGGTCGGTCCGGTGCTGTCGATCGAGTACGCGCAGTACCTGCACGGCCTGGGCTTCCAGTGCATCAGCTACGGAACCGACGTGAAGAACTTCGGCCGGTTCGCCAGGTCCGTCGTGAGTGGACTGCGCCCCGCCTGATCCCCGCGACCCGAAGGTGGAGTCGAGTCATGACGCAACGTAGGAACAAGCTCATCGAGTTGGCCGCCCAGGGCAGACCGGCCTTCGGCGGCGCCGTCCACGCCGGTGACATCAGCCGGGCCCGCGTGCTGGGCGACTCCACCTTCGACTTCGTCATGGTCGACCTCGAACACGAGGGGTTCGACATGCCGAGGCTCGGTGACACCCTGCAGTGGCTGGTGAGCCGGCGTCGGATGGCCAGGACCGGCGATCTCTACCCGTCGCCGACGCCGATCGTGCGACTGCCGCACACCCTCGGCGAGCGGACGACCTGGATCGCCAGCCAGGCCCTGGACTACGGCGCCCTCGGCATCATCATGCCGTACACCGAACATGCCGAGGACGTCGAGCACATGGTGCGCGCCGTGCGGTATCCGCGACCGGGCAGCGACGGCCGGATCGTCGGCGAGCGACGGGTGTGGCCCAAGCTGGCGGCGCGGTACTGGGGCTGCGCCGACTACGACGAGTACCTCGACATGGCCGACCTGTGGCCGCTGGTCGACCACGGCGAGATCGCGCTGATCGCGATGGTGGCGACGCCGACCGCACTGCGCAACATCGAGGAGATCGCGTCGGTGCCGGGGCTCACCGGTGTGCTGTTCGGCGCCAAACACGCCTGGTCGGCCCTCGGCCGGCGCGGTCCGATCGATCTCGACCACCCCGACCTCGTCGACTTCCGATCGAGCGTGCTGTCCGCCTGTCAGAAGGCGGGGATCGTCGCGGGCACGTCGCTGAGCGGCAAGCCCCCGACGGGCGGCGCCGGCGTCGTCGACCTGCCGTTCCTGACGCGCCGGATCGACGACGGCTTCGGCTTCTTCCTCACGCAGGGCGGCGGCCGGCCTGACGTCGGCCGATGAGGCACCGGTGACGACCGGTGGGAGTCCCTTCCGCCGCGTCTTCGCGTCGCTGGGTTCCCGCAACTACCGGCTGTACTTCGCCGGTCAGCTGGTGTCCCAGGCCGGGAACTGGATGCAGACGGTCGCCCAGTCGTTCCTGGTGCTGGAGCTGACCGACTCCGGCACCCAGCTGGGGCTCACCATCGCCGCCCGCTATCTGCCGACCTTCCTGCTCGGACCGTGGGGCGGGCTGTTCGCCGACCGGTTCAACAAGCGCACGGTGCTGACCGTCACGCAGGTGTCGCTGGCGATCCTGGCGCTGCTGTTCAGCGTCCTGATCGCCACCGACACCATCACCATCGCGGCGGTCTATGTCCTCGCGACGGCGTTCGGCGTGGCGAACGTCTTCGACGTGCCGGCCCGCCAGTCGCTCATCGGTGAACTGGTCGACCGCGACGACATGGCCAACGCGGTCGCGCTGAACTCCACCACGGTCAACTCGGCCCGGGTGTTCGGGGCGGCCCTCGGGGGAGTGGCGGCCTCGGCCCTCGGGCTGGCGGTCTGCTTCGGCCTCAACGCCGTGTCGTTCGTGGTCGTCCTGCTGTGCCTGTTGCTGATGGACCCGGCGCGGATGCACGCCACCGAACGGGCCGCCCGCGAGCGCGGTCAGATCAGGGCGTCCTTCCGATACGTCGGGCGCACGCCGCAGCTGTTGGTCCCGCTGCTCATGGTCGGCATCGTCGGGGCACTCGCGTGGGAGTTCCAGGTGACGCTCCCGCTCATGGCCCGAGACGTCTTCGGCGGTGGTGCCGGCATGTACGGCGCCATGATGGCGGTGATGAGCGCGGGTGCCGTCCTCGGCGGGCTGTTGACCGCGGCCCGCCGGTCGGTCACGACCCGGTCCCTCGCGGTCGCCGCGATGTGGTGGGGTGTCGCCCTCACGGCGGCCGCCGTCGCCCCGAACCTGGCCCTCGAATGGGTCGCCCTGGTGTTCGTCGGGTACGGCAGCGTCGCCTTCAACGCGCTGGGGCGGACCATCCTGCAGCTGTCGGCGCGGCCGGACATGCGCGGGCGCGTCATGGCCCTGTGGATGATCGCCTGGGCCGGCACGACACCGATCGGCGGCCCGATCGTGGGCTGGGTCGGCGAACAGTTCGGCGCCCGCTACAGCCTGCTCGCCGGCGGCCTGCCCACCCTGGCCGTCGGCATCGTCGCCTATCCCGTGCTGTCCGCCATCGACGCCCGACGGCGGGAAACCGAGGCCAACGGAGGTCACCATGAAGATCAACCGAGGAACACTGTCGATCAACAGCCCGGCCTTCGAGCACGGCCGGCGGATGCCGGACGACCAGTCGACGAACGGTAAGGGCACCTCGCCGGCGCTGGCCTGGACGGGCGTTCCCGACGGCACCCGGTCCTATGCGCTCGTCGCGCACGACCCCGACGCCCCGCTGATCGACGGCTTCACCCACTGGGTGCTCTATAACATCCCGGCGACCGTCACCTCGCTGCCCGAGGGTGGCGGCGCCGAGCACACCCAGGGCACGAACAGTCGGGGTGCGGCCGGATGGACGCCGGCGGCGCCGCCACCGGGCCACGGCACCCACTGCTACTACTTCCACCTCTACGCCCTCGACGCCGAGCTCGACCTGCGCGAGGGGCTGTCGATGGCCGAGCTGCTGCCCACGATCGACCCCCACGTCATCAACCAGGCGCGGGTCGTGGGGACATACTCGAATGACTGATTTCGCTATGCGGAAAAGATATTGCGCTATACGAGAAGGCGCAGATAGGGTGCCGTCATGTCCGTGACCTACTCGCTGCCAGAGGGCGCGTTCCAACTTCCGCCGGAGCTCATCGAGCTCAAGAACCTGGTACGGACGATCGTCGAGAAGGAGTGCATCCCGCTCGAGCACGAGTTCCTCGCCAACCGGCCGCCGGCCGACATCGGCCACGGTGGCGGCGGTGACGTTCGCGGGGAGTCGCTCACGGACGGCTGGCTGCCCCCGGAGGCCTACCAGCGGCTGACCGCGATCTCGAAGCAGGCCGGCCTGTACGAGGTCAACCTTCCGGTGGAGTACGGCGGGCCCGGCTTCGGCGTGCTCGGCGCGTTCGTCGTCGCCGAGGAGATCAACCGGTGTCTCGTCCGGCTGCCGACCGCATACGTGCCCAACATCCTGTACTCGTGCGACGAGGCCCAGAAGGAGAAGTACCTCCTTCCCGTGCTGGCCGGTGAGAAGTTCCCGGCCTTCGCGCAGTCCGAACCGGGTGCCGGGTCCGATCCGGGCAACAGCATGTCGACCACCGCGATCCGCAAGGACGGTGGCTGGGTCGTCAACGGCACCAAGACGTGGATCTCCTACGCCAACCGGGCCGCGTTCTTCATGCTCCAAGCGGTCACCGATCCCGAGAAGCGTCAGCGCGGCGGCATCACGATGTTCCTCCTGGACGCCGACACGCCGGGCCTGTCGATGACCCCGGTCAACACCTGGCTGACCACCAACTCGCACGTCTTCACGCTGCACCTCGACGACGTCTTCATCCCCGACGGCAACGTGCTCGGCGAGGTCGGTGGCGGCTTCCAGCTCGGACAGTCGTGGCTGACCGTGTTCGACCGGCTGTCCCGCGGCTACCTGGCCACCGGGGCGCTCAGCCGCGGCCTGGAGATGGCGACGGAGTGGGCGAAGGACCGCGTCACCTTCGGCCAGCCGCTCAGCGAACGGCAGGCGATCCAGTGGATGCTCGTCGACGTCTACGTCGACCTGAAGGCCATCCGTGCGCTCTGCTACGAGACCGCCGCGCGCGCCGACCGCGGCGAGGACATCCGCTCGCTGGCCGCGATGTGCAAGCTGGTCGGTGCCAACTGGGGGCACCGCTCGATCGACAAGATCATGCAGGTGCTCGGCGGCATCGGGGAGACGACGGAGACACCGATCCCGCACTGGTACCGGATGCTGCGGCACGGACGCATCGGCGGCGGGACCGACGAGATCCAGCGCATCCTGATGGCGCGCAGCCTGTTCAAGAACGGCCGAGAGACGTGGTTGGCGTGACCGCGGTGGCGTACGACCATCTGCTCGGCACCTGGACGCCCCCGCGCACCGCGCCGTACCCGGTGTCGCTGGAGTCGATCCGGCGCTTCGTCCAGGGCGCGATGCTGCCCGACGACGTGTACGGCAACGACGACCCGGCGATGGTGGAGCGGCACGGGGGGATCGTCGCTCCGCCGCTGTACCCGCTGAGCGTCTTCGTGCGACCGCTGCGCACGCCCGACCCACTCGACCGGTTCGCCACCGATCCCGACTGGGACGCCGCCGGCGGCATGGACGTGTTCGCGTTGCCACCGCTGGAGACCCCGTTCGCCAAGAGCCTCAACGGCGGCACCGAAGCCCGCCCGGTCCGGTTGGCGCGGGTCGGCGACGTCATCTCCTGCCAGGCGCGGTACCTCGACATCACACCACGGCAGGGGCGCACGGGGCCGATGCTCGTCGTGCGGATCGAGGCCCGCTACACCGACCAGGACGGGCAGGACCTGTTGCGTACCGTCCGGACCATCATCCGGCGATGACGCCGAGCGACCGAGAGGAGCCTCACCGATGACGCCGCAGACCGTGGCCCGCCCGACGTTCGAGGAACTGCGCGTCGGGGACCGCCTGCCCGGACTCGTCCGCGGACCGATGTCGGCCGCGCACCTGATGCGGTGGTCGGCGGCGACCGAGAACTGGCACCGGATCCACTACGACCACCCGTACGCGACCCAGGTGGAGCAGCTGCCGGGACTGCTCGTCAGCGGCAACTTCAAGCAGCAGCTGCTGACCGAGCTGGTCGCAGGGTGGCTGCGGCCCGACGGCTGGCCGGTGAGCGTCTCCTTCGAGTTCCGCAAGATGAACGTCCAGGACGACACGCTGACCGCATGGGGCGAGGTCACCGCGCTGCGCACCTGGGAGCGGTACGGCATCGTCGTGTGCGACATCGGCATCGTCGACGGCGCCGGCAACGAGAGCACCCCCGGCCGCGCCGTCGGGATCGTCCCGCTGGCGGGCGGACCCGCCGTGCCGCACCCGTTCGACCTGGGTGTGCCGCGGTGACCGGCGCCGACCAGAACGCGACGGGCACCGAGCTGTCCGGCGTCACCGTGGTCGAGGTCGGGCCCGGGCTCAGCGGCGCGTTCGCCGCGCGTGTCCTGGGCGACTTCGGGGCCACGGTGACGAAGGTCGAGCCGGTCGGCGGCGACGAGCTGCGCGATCCCGGGCACCCGGGTGGCGTGAACGGCTCCCTGTTCCACTACCTGAACTGGAACAAGGCCAGCGTCGTGCTGGACCTGTCCACCGCCGACGGGCAGCGGCGGCTCCGCGACCGGGTGGCCACGGCCGACGTGTTCATCTGCAGCCTCGATCCCGAGCGGGTGGGCGCCTGGAACCTGACCCCGGACCTCGTCCGGTCGTGGAATCCGCGTGCCGTCGTGGTACACGTGACGAACTTCGGGCTCGACGGGCCGTACCGCGATCTCGCCGCCGGCGAGCTCGTGCTGCAGGCGATGGGCGGTGTCATGGCCATCAGCGGCACCACCGCCGACGTCCCGCTCAAGCGCGGGCTGCGCCAGAGCCTGTTCTACGGCGGCCTCAACGCCGCATACGCGGCGATCGCCGGCGTGTACGCCGCGCGCACGTCCGGCGAAGGGGTGGCGATCGATCTGGCGCTGCGGGACTGCGTCGCCGCCGAGCTCGTCATGAACCAGTCCCTGTACGCCTTCCTCGGCGTGCTGCAGTCACGGCCGCCGTCGGTGACAGACCCGTTCGGCGGGTACCCGCTGGAGTGCGCCGACGGGTACGTGACGGTGCAGGCCAGTACCGCCGCACCGATGTCGCGGCTGGCGGAGCTGTTCGACGACGCCGCGCTCACGGCGCCGGTGTTCGCCAGCAAAGAGGGCCGCACCGCCCGGGCCGCACAGCTGCGGCGGCTCATCGCACCCCGGCTGGCGGCGCGCCCGGCGCGCGAGTTCTTCGTCGACGCGGCCCGTGACGGCTACGTGGTCGGCTTCGTGCAGGGTGCGCGGGACATGCTGCGCTGCGAGCAGCTCACCACGCGCAAGGCGCTGCTGAGCTTCCCGGACGTGCCCGCCGGCGACGGGCAGCCGCTGCGGTTCCCGAGCGCGCTGGGTCGCCTCAGCGGTTGGCCCGCCAGGCGGCCCGTCCGCCGCGCCCCGGCACTCGGCAGCGCGGACGCCGCCGAGCCGCCGGCGCCCCGCGCGACCGCCGCCGAGGCGTTGCCCGTGCCGGCGGGGGAGTCGCTCGGCGCGCTGCGGGTGCTCGACCTCAGCCAGGTCTTCGCCGGGCCCTACCTCGGCGGGCTCCTGGCCGACCTCGGTATGGACGTCATCAAGATCGAGTCGCCGTGGCGGCTCGACCAGGCCCGCACGGACTACGGCGGCTACTTCGACAACGTGCCGGGCGAGGACCCGTGGAACCGGACGTCGACGTTCCAGGTCATCAACCGGGGCAAGCGGGCGATCTCCATCGACCTGAAGAGCGAGCGCGGCAAGGCGATCTTCCGCGAGCTCGTCGCCGGAGCCGACATCGTGCTGGAGAACTTCACCCCGCGGGTGATGCCCGGCCTCGGCCTCGGATACGAGACGCTCCGGCAGCTCAACCCGCGTCTCATCATGCTGTCCAACAGCGGCTTCGGTGCCACCGGCCCGTGGTCCGGGTTCAAGGCCCAGGGCACGACGCTCGAAGCCACGATGGGCGTCTGTACCTACACCGGATACGCCGGCGGGCCGCCGGCCAAGGCCGGGCAGTCCTATCCGGACTTCATCGCCACCTGGACCGGGCTGGCCGCGTTGCTGGCGGCGCTGGTCGGCCGGCTCCGCACCGGCGAGGGCCAGTGGATCGACCTCGGCATGTACGAACTGGGGGTCGCGGTGATGCCGGAGGCGGTGCTCGGTGTGCAGCTGACCGGTGAGGAGTGCCGGCGCGTCGGCAACCAGGAGCTCGACGCGGTCGCGAGCGGTGTCGTCCGGTGCGCCGGGGCGGAGCAGTGGCTCGCGTTCAGCGCGGCGACACCCGCGCAGGTCGCCGTCGTGCACAGCGTCGTCGGCGGGTCGGGCGGCGATGTGGTCGCGGCCGTCGGCCGGTGGGCGCTTGAGCGGGACGCGGCCGCAGCCGCGGCGGACCTGCAGGCCGTCGGCGTCGCCGCCGGCCGGGTCCTCGACGCGCGTGCGCTCCTGCTCGACCCGCAGCTGGCCCACCGCGGCTTCTACGAGATCGTCGACATTCCCGGCCTGGGCGCGCGCCCCGTCATCGGCCGTCCGTTCCGCTGGGAGGGTGGCGGCACGGCGGTGCGGGTCCGCGGGCGGGCGCCGCGGTTCGCGGAGCACACCGCCGACGTGCTCGGCCACCTCGACCCTGAGGACGTCGCGAGCGGCGCCGTCGCGTTGGCGCCGGTCCGGCCGCTGCCCACGGCACCGATCGACTACGAACCCATGCTCGCCAACGGCTCCGTCCGCGCCGTCGGCGGCGACTACCGCGCCGTCCTCGACGAGGCGATGCACGAACGGTCAGGAACCGGGCTGGGAACCGGGCTGGGAACCGGGCTGGGAGACGCACGACTGGGAGGTGCGCGATGAACGGTCTGCCGGCCATCACCATCACCGAGGAGGTCATGCGGGAGGGCATGCAGATCGAGTCGGCGGGCATCAGCGTCGCCGACAAGATCCGCCTGCTCAACGCCCTGTCGCGGACGGGGCTCAAGCGGATCGTCGTCGGGTCGTTCGCCCACCCGAAGTTCACGCCGCAGATGGCGGACATCGACCGGATCATCGACGGCCTCGAACCGGTCGACGGCGTCACCTACCTCGCCCGCGCCTTCAACGCGAAGGGCCGCGAGCGCGCGGCCCGGCACACGCCACCGTTGACCCAGGAGGTCGACGTCCCCCGGCTGCACTGCCACCTGAGCGACATCTTCGTCCGGCGCAACTACAACCGGTCCCAGGCCGACGAGATCGCGGCCTGGCCGGCGATCGTGTCCCGCGCCGCCGAGTCCGGTGCCACGGCGGCCGGGATCGGCGTCGGGGCGGCGTTCGGCTCGAACTTCGGCGACTTCCCGGGCGACGACGCCGCGGTGCGGATGCTGCAGCGGCAGGCGACGCTCTGGGACGAGGCCGGGATCCCCGTGCGCAGCGTGTTCCTCAGCGACCCGATGGGCTGGGTCATGCCGCACGTGATCGACCGGCAGCTGCGCCGCATCGTGGAGCGCTGGCCGGCGATCGACTCGGTGCGTCTGCACCTGCACGACTCGCGGGGCCTGGCGCTGACGTCCACCTACGTGGCGCTGCGGGCGCTCGACGAGCGTCACCGCGTCGAACTGGACACCACGGTCGGCGGGATCGGCGGGTGCCCCTACGGCGGCAACGGCCGGGCGACCGGCATGGCGGCGACCGAGGACCTGGTGAACCTGCTGGAGATGATGGGCGTCGACACCGGTGTCGACCTGGACGCGCTCGTCGAGTTCGCGTGGGATCTGGAGCGGGTGATCGGGCGGCCGGTCAACGGGCAGGTGTCCAAGGCGGGTCCGCATCCGGTGGCGTCGCGGGCGTACTCCACGGAGCTTCCGGTCGTGGAGACGATGGAGGAGGCCCGGCACTTCCGCCTCGGTATGGGCGTGATCCGCGAGCCGCGCCGGCCCTGGCGTGCGTCATGAGCGAGCTGAACCCGTTGAAGGCCCGGCTGGCGGCCGGGTTGGTGTCGACGTCGATGGTCGTGCGGTACAGCCGCAGCGTCGAGGTCGCGCTGGTCGCGAAGGCGGCCGGATTCGACTCGCTGTACGTCGACGTCGAGCACGCGCCGCTGTCGCTCGACCAGACCAGCCAGATCTGCGTGACGGCACGGGCCGCGGGCGTCACGCCACTGGTCCGAGTCCCGGCCGGCCGGCTGGACCTCGTCGGGCGGGCCTTGGACGGCGGCGCGCTGGGTGTGATCGTGCCGCACGTGACCACGGTGGAGGACGCGCGCCGCGCGGTCTCGGCGGCGCGGTTCCCGCCGCACGGCACCCGGTCCGCGGCCGGCGCGGCGATCCAGCTCGACTACGGACCCGTGGCGGCCGGCGAGGCGAACGCGCGGTTGAACGACGCCACGCTCGTCGCGCTCATGATCGAGTCGGCCGACGCGGTGGCCGCCGTCGCCGACCTGGCCGCGGTCCCCGGGGTCGACCTGCTCCTCGTCGGCGCCAACGACCTGCTCGGCGACCTCGGCGTGCCCGGGCAGTACGAGCACGACAAGCTCGCCGAGGCCTACGCCGCGGTGCTCGACGCCGGCCGGCGGCACGGCGTACCCGTCGGCGTCGGGGGTCTGGCGACCCGGCTCGACCTCGCCCGCCGGTACGTCGAGCGGGGCGCGCGGTACGTCTCCGTCGGCACGGACATCGCGTTCCTGCTCCGCGGCGCGCGGGCCGCCCGGGCCGAACTGGGCGGTGCGCCGGCATGACGGCGCCGACCTTCGACCTGCTCGTCCAGGGCTACCCGGGCGCGTCGGCCTCCAACGGCGGGATGGGCTGGAGCTCCGTCGGGCTCGTCCGCGCCGGCGACCGCGTCGTCCTGCTCGACACCGGACCGTTCGGGGCGCGCGCCCTGGTGCGCCGCCGGCTCCAGGAGCGGGGTCTTGCGCCCTCCGACGTCACCGACGTCGTCCTGACGCACAGCCACCACGACCACAGCGTCAACTGGCCGATGTTCACCGAAGCCCGCGTCTACATCTCGCGCGTCGAGCTCGAGTGGGCGCTGACCGTCCCCGCCGGTGAGACGCCCGTGGCCGAGCTCTACATGCGGGAGCTGGTCGGCCGGCCCCGGACCGTGCCGCTCGGCGACGAGGAGGAGATCCTGCCCGGGGTCCGCACGGAGGTGGTCGCCGGCCACACGCCGGGCAGCCTGCTGATCCGGGTGGGTACCGAGCCGGCGCAGACGGTCTTCGTCGGTGACGCCGCCAAGAACCGGGCCGAGCTGGTCTCGCGCCGGGCGGAGGCGAGCGTCGACGAAGCGGCGACCACCGCGGCGATCGACCGGATCTGGGACCGGTGGCGAGCCGGCCCGGGCACGGTCCTCGTGCCCGGCCACGACCTGCCGATGGTGCTGGACTCGGGCACGTGCCGCTACCTCGGCACGCGCGAGGCGTCGGTGCAGGCGAGGTTCGGCGCGAAGCTCACCGACGTCACCCACTTCGACCTTCAGGCCGCGCATGGCACCGCCTGACGCCCGCGTCCCCGCCCCGGTCGGCGGCGTGCAGAGCATCGACCGCGTGTTCACCCTCCTCGAGCAGATGGCCGACGCCGGCGGTATCGCGGGAGCCTCCAGGCTCGCCCGTTCGTCCGGCCTGCCGGTGCCGACGATCCACCGCCTGCTGCGGACGCTCGTCGCCGTCGGCTACGCGCGGCAGGAGCCGTCCCGCGAGTACGCCCTCGGCCCCCGGCTCGTCCGGCTCGGCGAGGCGGCCGGCCGTCTGCTCGAGGGGTGGGCCCGGCCGTGCCTGGAGCGGCTCGCGACCGCCCTGGGCGAGAGCGTCAACTTCGCCCAGATCGAGGGCACGGAGGTCATCTACGTCGCGCAGGCGCCGGGCCGGCACTCGATGCGCATGTTCACCGAGGTCGGCCACCGGGCCGGTCTGCACTGCACCGCGGTCGGCAAGGCGATCCTGAGCACCTACGCGCCGCCGCAGGCGGCCGCGATCCTCCAGCGTGCCGCTCTCGAGCGGCACACCGATCGGACGATCACCGCGATCCCGGCCCTGCAGCGCCAGCTCGACGTGGCCCGGGCCCGGGGCTTCGCCGTCGACCTCGGGGAACAGGAGGTCGGTGTCCACTGCGTCGCCGTCGCCCTGCCCGGGTCGCCGTCGCGCGGCGCGGTCTCCGTCTCCGGCCCGCAGGCCCGGATGACGCCCGAGCTGGTGAGCCAGGCGATCCCCCTGCTGCGCAACACCGCACGTGAGCTCTACCGGGAAATGGACCCACAGCACCGCTGACGCATCACCGCGAGAATCAGGAGTTCAGGCATGACCCAGACGGACACCGGGGTGGCACCATCCACAGTGGATGGCGCCGGCACGGTCCTGAGTCCGGCGGCACTGCGCTTCGTCGAGGCGCTCCACGAGCGGTTCGCCGGCCGTCGCGACGAGCTGTTGCGGCGCCGGCAGGCCCGGCGGGCCCAGATCCGCGACGGCGCCACGCTGGCCTTCGACCCCGCCACCGCCGAGATCCGCGACGGCGCCTGGTCGGTGCCACCGCCGCCGGACGACCTCGCCGACCGCAGGGTGGAGATCACCGGGCCGACCGACCGCAAGATGGCCATCAACGCGCTGAACTCCGGCGCCAGGGTGTGGCTCGCCGACCTGGAGGACGCCAACACGCCGCACTGGGCCAACGTCGTATCGGGCCAGGTGTGCCTGGCCGACGCGGTGCGGCGGACCCTGACGTACACGTCACCGGAGGGCAAGCGCTACGCCCTCGCCGAGGACCGGCCCCTGGCCACCATCGTCGTCCGGCCGCGCGGTTGGCACCTCGATGAGCCGCACGTGCGGGTGGATGGCCGCCCGGCGGTGGGTGCCCTCGTCGACTTCGGCCTGCACTTCCTCCACAACGCCGCCGCGCTGCTCGAGCGGGGCAGCGGCCCGTACTTCTACCTGCCCAAGCTCGAGAGCCGGCACGAGGCCCGGCTGTGGAACGACGTCTTCACCTATGCGCAACAGGCCCTGGGCGTGCCGCACGGCAGCGTCCGGGCGACCGTCCTGGTCGAGACGATCCCGGCCGCGTTCGAGATGGAGGAGATCCTCTTCGAGCTGCGCGACCACGCGTCCGGACTGAACGCCGGACGGTGGGACTACCTGTTCAGCATCATCAAGTACTTCGGCACGCGTGGCCGCGACTTCGTCCTGCCGGACCGCAACCAGGTCACCATGACCGCGCCCTTCATGCGGGCCTACACCGAACTGCTGGTCACGACGTGCCACCGGCGCGGCGCGTACGCCATCGGCGGGATGGCCGCGTTCATCCCGAGCCGGCGCGACGCCGAGGTCAACGCGGCGGCGCTGGACCGGGTGCGGCAGGACAAGGAACGCGAGGCGGGTGACGGGTTCGACGGCTCCTGGGTCGCCCACCCCGACCTGGTCCCGGTGTGCCGCGCGGCGTTCGACGCCGCGCTCGGCGACCGGACCAACCAGCTGCACCGCCGCCAGGAACACGTCGAGGTCACCGCGGCCGACCTGCTCGGCGTGCAGTCGACACCGGGCAGCATCACCGAGGCCGGGCTCCGCAACGACATCGCCGTCGCGCTGCGCTACATCGGCGAATGGCTAAACGGCACCGGCGCCGTCGCCATCTTCAACCTCATGGAGGACGCGGCCACCGCCGAGATCGCGCGCTCGCAGGTCTGGCAGTGGCTGCGCAACGGCGTCGCGCTCGACACCGGGCAGACGGTGACGCCCGCGCTCGTCACCGCGATCGCCGACGAGGAGCTCGCGCGGATCAACGCCGAACGCGGCGACGCCGAGCGCTACGCGACGGCCCGCGAGTTGTTCGACGAGCTGACGCTGCGGGATGACTTCATCGAGTTCCTGACCATCCGGACGGCGGCCCACATCGACTGAGTGATCAGGCCAGGACGGTGGCCACCTGTGGGAAGTGGCGCATGTAGGCCTCGGCGTAGACCGTGGCCGGCAGGGTCAGGTTGCGTCCGGCGTTGCGCCGCAGCTGAACGCCGCGGCGCTGCGCCAGCTCGGAGTAGTACTCCCACTGGTGCTTGGCCGGCAGCGCTTCCATGGCTTTGCGCTTGAGGTGGTAGACCTCGGTGATGTCGAGCAGCACCTGCGGCTGGAAGCCGCACATCTCCGGCTGCTGGGGCTCGAAGAAGAACACCGGCGGTGCGCCCAGCGCCTTGCCCTCGGCCGGGTAGCCGGCCGCCTGAGCCAGGACGCGGGCGTCGAGCGCCACCCGCGCCGCGGCCGGGTGGTCGACGTTGTACGGGTCGTTGAGCGGGTGGGTCAGCACGGCCGTGGGCGCGATCTCGCGGTACAGGCGCACGAGCTCGTCGAGCAGCTCACGGGTGGGGATGAGCGGGTAGTCCTCGGCGGAGTAGAACCTGAGGTCGACGCCGAGGACGTCCGCCGCGCGTCGCGCCTCGTCGTTGCGCAGCTGCTTGATCGCTTCGAGCGACTTTCCTTCGCGCCACGCGCGTCCGGACTCGCCGTGCTCGCCCACGGTGAGACAGGCGACCGTCACCTTCTCGCCGCGGCTGGCGGCCAGCGCGATGGCACCGCCCGCGTGCCAGACGAACTCCCCGGCGTGCGCCGTGATGACCAGCGTGGATCCGCCGTCGGACACGTTCTGCCTCCCAATGGTGGTTATCGCCGGACCAGCGCCAGTTCCCGCGACAGCGTGCGGGCCGTGTTCACGAGCATCGGAACGGCCCGGTGCAGAACGTCGTCTCCCATGCGCGCCTGCGGCCCGGAGATCGACAATGCGCCGCGGGCCGGCGTTCCCGGCAAGGCGACGGCGATGGCGGAGACGCCGATCTCCTGCTCGCCGAGGTCGAGCGCGTAACCCCGTTCGCGGACCGCCTCCAGTTCGCGCATGAGCGCGTCGACGGTGGTGATGGTCCGGTGAGTGTAGGCGTGCAGGTCGGCCCGCCGGGCGATCTCGGTCGCCTTGGCCGGCGGGAAGGTGGCGAGGATCGCCTTGCCGGCCGCGGTGCAGTGGATCCCGGCCCGGTGGCCGATCTCGGTGAAGATCCGCATGGAGTGCCGGCCCGGTGCCTGCGCGACGTAGACGACGCCCGCGCCGTCGAGCAGGGCGAAGCTCGAGGTCTCGCCGATGGCGTCGGCCAGCTGCCGCAGGTGGGGGGTGGCCCAGGCCTCGAGCAGCCGGTTGGCCGCCTCGCCGAGGCGAACCAACCGCGGCCCGAGCGCATACTCACGCGACGGCTCCTGCCGCGCGTAACCCAGCGAGACCAGCGTGCGCAGCAGCCGGTGGATCGTGGGAAGCGGAAGACCGGAGAGCTCCGCGAGCTCCGACACCGTGGCGATCCCGCCCGCGTCAGCCAGCGTCTCGAGCAGACCGAAGACCCGGGCTACGCTCTGGACCCCGCTGGTGCGCGAATCGGCCTTGGCCGGTGCCGCGTCAGACGTCATGGTGGTAAGTCTATCTCGCATCGCGGAAGAACGGCGGGGGGAGTCGCGTTCCGGCGGACGCAGCCGCGGCTGCCGCGCCGGCCGGTCACATCCCGAGAGCGTCGCCGATCCAGCCGTAGCCTCCGGGCATCGCCATGCCGACCTCGGTCTCGGCCAGGTAGATGAGCACACCGCCCGCGACGAGGACCGGCACGAGGACCTTCCACGGCCATTTGACGACGGTACGGAACCATACCGCCAGGAACACCAGGGATGAGGCCAGGAAGCCGATCAACAGGAAGCTGAGAGCGAATGCGACCCAGGTGGTCAACCACGCGAACCCGCGAAGCAGCGCCTGCCGGTCGGTGAGGGTCTCGTCGTGGTCCTCGCCGGCGGGGTGCACCGCTTCGGCCGTCTCGACCAGAGCGTCGTCGTCGCCGACGCGTGCCGGCTCACGGCTCGCCGCGGTGGACGCCTCGTTCCCGCCGGCGTGGGCACCGACCGCGGCCGGCACGACCGCACGCTCGGCTCCGTGCTCCGGCTCGGTGTCGGCCTCGACCGCGGCCGCAACCACGGTCCGGTCGCTCTTGTGGTGCCGGGCGACCGCGATCGCACCGACGACCGTGGCGATCAGCGACACCGCGCCGCCGGCGATTCCGGTGTACAGCGGGAACCAACTGGCTTTGTCGGCATAGGTCAACGACGTCATCGCCATCGCCGCGAAGATGACGACCCAGACCGCGGAAAAGACCACATGTGCCGGCCGGAAATTGATCACGATCAGCTACCTCCACCGGACCGCGGCCGACGGTTCCGCCGGCGCGTGCGTGCGATTGGCCAGTCGGGCCAGGTAGATGGCGCCGACGACCATGGCGACCATGCACCCGAAGATGACGAGAACCTTCGGGGTCCACAACCACGACGCCCCGTAGCGGTCCACCGAGATCCAGAGATACCGCTCGACGGGGTCTCCCAGCACGAACCCGACGAGCACCGGCACGCGCGGTACCCCGAAGATCAGCATGATCCAGCCGAGGACACCGAGCGCCAACATGATGAAGAGGAACCCGAGGGCCTCCTCGCCCTGGAAGCAGGCGAGCGTCAGGGTCACCATGAGGAACGGGACGATGACGCGTCCGGGCACGTCCGTCAGCCTCGACACCCAGCGGGCGATGCCGAAGCAGATCAGCGTGCCGAGGATGTTCGCCGCGCACAGCCCGATGACGATGGAGAGCACGAGCACCAGGCCCGAGTCCTCCAGCATCCGCGGACCCGCGCCGACGCCCATCAGCGTCATGCCGGCCAGCAGGATCGCCATGCCACCGCTGCCGGGCACGCCGAAGAACAGGGTCGGCACCAGCTGCCCGCCGTCGGTGGCGTTGTTCGCCGACTCGGGCCCGATGACCCCGCGGATCTCGCCCTGCCCCAGGGGAACCTTGTTCTTCTTCGAGAAGCCGGTCAGTGACCAGACGATCCACGTGATGACGCTGCCGCCGACGCCCGGGATGATGGCCAGGAAGCTGGCCAGCGCGCCGGAACCCACCACCAGCGGCGTGTTACGGAAGGTGTCGCGCGCGCCCTGGCGCAGCTGCCGGTAGCCGACCGCGTTGTCGGTCGCGGACTTCTGCGCGATGGAGGTCTTGTAGACGAGCAGGTGCAGCAGTTCGGGCACGCCGAAGAGGCCGACGGCCACGATGACCACCGACAGGCCGTCCTGCAGGAACTCCGTGCCGAACGTGAACCGCTCCTCGATGACGGCGGGCGCCGTGCCGATCGTGGCCAGCGCCAACCCGACGCAGGCCGAGACCACACCGAGCAGTACCACGCCCCGCGCGATGATCCCGACCGTCAGCAGGCCGAGCACGGTCAGGGCCAGCAGTTCCGGCGATCCGAGTGACAGCACCAGCGGGCGCACCAGCGGCAGCACGGCGACCAGCACGAGCGCCCCGACGATGCCGCCGATCATCGACGCGGTGAAGGCCGCGCCGAGGGCCCGGCCCGCCTGACCCTTCTTGGCGAGCGGATGGCCGTCCATGATGGTGGCCGCCGAGGAGGCTCCGCCCGGAATGCCGAAGATGACGGCCGGGAATGTGTCGGACGTGTTGTTGACCGCGAAGATGCCGATCAGCAGGAACAGGCCGGAGACCGGATCCATGCCGTAGAGGAACGGCAGGATCACGGCTACACCAACGAGGGATCCGATGCCAGGAATGATTCCGACCCACCAGCCGATCGCAACACCGAGGATCAGCCATAGGAAGTGGGTCGGGTCCAACAGGTTGCCGAAGGCGTCGATCGTTGCCTGAAACATGGCGTTGAACCTATCGTCATATCATCATGTTATTGGCACCTTAGGACCTTCCAACAGGGCCGTCAAGGTTGTCGGCCCTGTTCAGAATGGTCGTGACGGTGGGTATGTGCCAGGGCATGCGTCAGGGCCCGGACCACCATGTACGCGGCGGTCCGAGGGGGTGTCGGCCCGGATCAGGCCAGGTTGACGCGGAACTCGCCCTGGCTGTCGCGGCTGAGACTCACCCGGTACTCGAAGAGGTCTGCCGGGTACCACGACCGCCGGAACTTGATGGGCTGCTGGTCGACGCCCAGCAGCAGCCGCTCGGCATAGAGCACGGGTGACGCGAACTCCTGCTCGAGGCGCTGGGAGATCTCGATGTCGGCCTGCTCGGCCCGGATACGCTGCTCGATGTGGCCGGGCTGCACGCCTTTGGTCTCGAGCAGGCTCGTCAACCCCGTCTTGCGCACCTCCGCCGCGGTGACGAGGTGCGCGTAGCGCGTGGAGACGAAGTTCTCCGCGTAGCTGACCACCAGCGAGTCGAGCGACCGGGTGCGCCGGATGAGCGGGGCGACCGGTGCTTCGAGCTCGAGCAGCTTCGCGATCCGCGCCGGCACGTGGCCGTCCTTCTCGAACTCCGTGCGGATGACCTCGTTGCGCGGCGGCACGGCGAACCCCTCAGGATCGCTGAGCGAGGCTCCGTACCGCCGGCTCTGGAGATCGGCCGCCAACGGCATCACGAACGTTCCCTTGCCCTGCCGGCGGTTGACCAGCCCCTGTGCCACGAGCTCACCCACCGCCTGCCGGATGGTGGTGCGGCTGACGCTGAACTCGGCGGCCAGCAGATCCTCGGGCTGGAGCTGCTGGCCCACCGTGTAGACGCCGTCGAGGATCCGCTGCCGGAGAATGCTGAGAACCTGCCCGTAGAGGGGCACGGAGATCAGGCTCGACGTCCCGGCTACCTGCTGACGCTTGACCACGGTTCCTCTTCTCCGTCACCGGGCGGGACGCCACGCTCCGCCGATTCACGCTGAATCCTACCGAAGACCAGACGTCTGGAGGAGCGGAGGACCCCGTCAGTACCCCGCGACACCCGCCCAGGTGATGGCCTTTCCGGGCGGCAGTGCCACGTCGTAGCGGTGCATCCGCTCCAGCCGGCCGTCGTCGTGCACCTTGAACGTGGTCAGGTTGGCCGACTCGCGCCTGACGGTGCCGCCGTCCTTCACCCACAGTGGCTTGGCATTCGCGGTGATCAGCACGTTGCCGGTGGCGTCGAGGCCGAACGTGCGCGGGCACAGCCCGCCGGAGCCGATCCGCTGAACCTGCGTGAGCAGACCGGTCTGCTCGTCGATCGCGTACACGACCAGGCTGTTGTCCTGCTGCCCGCCCAGAATCAGGCTCGTGCCGTTGCGCTGGGGGACCGGCTTGTGGCTGCGGTTGGCGAAGTAGACCGTGCGGCCGTTGGGGTGCATGTGCACCGTCCCCAGGCCGTGGTGCAGCAGCACGTCGTCCGGGTTCTCCAGGGTCGACAGGCGCTGCAGCGGCTCGGGCTGGATGCCCGCGTCGTCGCGGCGGTAGACGACCACCTCGTTCTGCGTCTCGAGCGAGACGTAGACCCAGGGGCCGGTGGGGTGGAAGTCCAGGTGCCGGGGGCCGAAGCTGTAGCCGTCGCCGACCGTGACCTGGGTCCGGGCCCCGAGCGCCCCGTCCTTGTACTCGAAGACGCTGAGGCCGCCCGGATCCCGCTGCGGACCCTTCTGCGCCCACCAGCCGAACTCGGCCGGGTTGCCGCGAGCCACCGAGATGGCGTACCGGTTGTCGGGCGTGACCCGGATCTGGTGCGGGAAGATGCCGCTGTCGACGTCGGGGCTCTGCTCGACGAACTCACCCAGCGAGCCGTCCGGGTTGACGCGGATGACGGCGAGCTCGCTCGGGCGGTTGAACGCGACGAGGAAGTGCTGGGCGGCGCTGTCGACGGTGACGTGGACGGGCCGGTAGGGGAGGGTGACCGGGTCTCCGAGCTGCGACAACGCGCCGGTCTCGGCGATCTTCAGCGCGTACGCCCGGTGGACGGGACGCTCGGTGTCGCGGTTGCTCGCGCCGACGTACAGGATCGCACGGTCGGGGTCCGGCCACGCATACTGGACGATGAGGGGAAGCTCGAACTCGCTCTTCTTCGTCAGCGTGTGGCTCTGGGGGTCGATCTCGTACTGAACCAGGCCCGGCGCGATACCGGCGTAGAAGGCAGACCTCGCCTTACCCATGTCCTCGGTGTCCTTTCTGCTGATGTGCTGCGGTGCTCACCAACCGACCCATTCGCACAGGGAACGGCCCATGATCCATTCCTTGTCGTCGGCGGTCAGCCACGGAATCTCTTCGGTGAACATGGTCACGGCCTGCCGGTAGGTGCAGGGCAGCCTGGTGAGATCGGTGCCCCACATCATTCGGCGCGGCCCGAACGCGTCGTAGACCTGGCGGACGAACGGGTGGAGCTGCGGGTACGGGTACGGGTCGGCGGCGTACGCCGGCAGTGCGCTCACCTTGACCGTCACGTTGGGCAACGGGCCAAGTTTCAGCACCTCGTCGAAGTCCGCGAACGCCTCGGCACCGGTGCCCTTGCCCTCGGTCAGGCCCAGGTGGTCCAGGCTGAGCTTGAGCTGCGGATATCGGGTGGCGGCGGCGCGGATGAGGTGCAGGTCGACATGACGCGCCAGAAAGCTGATCGGGATGCCGTGCTCCTGCGCACCGGCGAGGAACCAGTCCAGCCGCCCCTGCTCGAGCAGCTCCCGGGGGACGCGCTTGCGGAAGTTGACGCGGATCCCGACCATCCCCGGCTGCTGCTTCCAGGTCGCCAGGCGCTCGGGTGCGTCGGGTGCCTGCAGGTTCAGGACCCCCATCACCGCGATGCGGTCCGGATACCTGTGGGCCGCGTCGAGGGAGAAGCGGTTGTGGCCGCCGGCGAAGGTCGGCGGCACGACCAGCGCGCGGTCGACGCCGGCTTCGTCCATCTCGCGCACCAGATCGTCGCCGGTGAACGGTTCGGGCTTGTGTGGCGGGTTTCCGTCGGCCGGCCACGGATACCGCGGTGTGTCCGGGCCCCAGATGTGGACCTGCGCGTCGGTGATCTGCACGCGATCCTCCTCAGGCCCAGAAGTCACGGACGTACTGCGGGTCCTTGTCGGGCACGTACCGGATGGTGAAACTCACCTCGGCGTCCCCTCCGACGTGCAGCGCCTGCTCCGCCGCGGAGTACTTCTGCTTCCAGACCTGGATCGTGACGTCGCCCGGCGGCAGGAGCAGGGTCGCGCGTCCGTCGCCGTCGGTCACGGCGTGGACCGGACCGGCGCCCACGTGGGCGGCCTTGAGCGGCTTGCGTTTGGTGCCGTCGAGCACCTGGACGGTCAGCTGGTGCCTGGGCGCCGGAACCGACGCGACGCTGAAGGCGAACTGCGCCGCGGCGTGCCCGGGAGCCGCGATGCGGGCGGTCCATTGATGGGTCCCGGGCGTCTGCGGCGCGACGAGCTCGACGTTGCCCCAGACCAGATTCGCGGTGCCGGGCCAGGCGGTGTCTCCGAGCTCCGCCCGCGCGACGGTGGCACCGTCGGCGTCGACGATCTCGACCTGGCGGGACGTGAGGACGCACCCGGCGTTGCACGTGCCGCCGACGGCCGCCGTGAACGGGTGTCCGGCCTCGACCGGCCCCTGGAGCCCCCACACCGCGAGGCTCGCCGTGTGCGTTGCCGCTTCCGTGCTCATTTCGGTGCTCACCGCCTCAGCTGACATGGACGTGTGCCGGCCGGGCGCCGTTGGCGCTCGGCGTGTCGTCGGTCGCGTGGTGCTGGGTGACCGCGTGCTTGCCGGCGATCCGGCCGAAGGTGAACGATCGGCCGATCCCGTGCTGGGCGAAGCCTCCGGCGCAGTCACCGGTGGCGTAGAGGCCCGGAATCGGTTCGCCCGCGACGTCGACCACCTGCGCGTGCGCATTGATCCGCAGACCCGCGTAGGTGTCGTGGATGCACGGTGTGTGCCACGCCGCGTAGAACGGCGGCGTCTGTATCTTGTAGGCCGGCGTCGGCTTGTGGAAGTCGTCGTCCACGCCCCGGTCGACCAGACGGTTGTAGCGCTCCACCGTCGCCTTCAGGTTCTCCGGCGGCATCGGGCGCCACTGGTACTCCATCTGGATCTTCGTGGCCAGTTCCTCGATGGTGTCGGCGCGGAAGAAGAAGCCGTCGGGGTCCACGTACGGTGGCTCGACGCTCCACCCCTCCCGCTCGACGGCGTCCGCGTCGAAGACGGCCCAGATCGGCCCACCACCGTTGAGCTTGGTGACGTCGCCCGACCATGCCATGGCCGCGGCGAAGTAGTCGTACTCGCGCACGCCGACCGTCTCGTCGTAGAAGCGCAGGCCGTTCTCCCGTACCAGGATCAGGTTCTGGTAGTCCTTGGCCTCGAGGCCGGTCGCCTTCTCGCGGAAGAAGTGCGGGCTGTCGGGGTGGTAGACGACGCCGTGGTAGTTGGAGCGCAGGCCCATGATGCCCTTGGAGAGCTGGCCGTCGGCCTCGTTCGTCTGGTTCGCGAAGCCCCACAGCGACGCGCCGACCGCCAGCGCGGCGACCTCACCGTCACCGTTCTTCGGCGCCCAGTTCTGACCGGTCACCTGATACTCCTCGGTCAGGCGGGGGTCGAACATGCGGCGGAATGCGACGTTCATCGAGTGCCCACCGGTGGCTAGGATGACGGCCCGGCGGGCCCGGATGTTCACCGTCTCGCCGGTCGGGTCGAAGTTCCGGTCGACCTTCTGCGCGCTCACCCCGAGCATCGGCTCCGGGGCCTGCCCCGGTCGGGACTCCCGCCGGTGCAACCGGGTCATCCGGTGCTGCAGCAGGATATCGACGCCCTTGTCGCGGGCGGCCTTCTCGATCGGCCGCACGCAGCCCGATCCGGCCCGGCCCGGGACGATGACGCCGGCCGGGTCGTCCCACTCGTACGAGAAGGCCCGGCGCGGCACCGAGTCGAGGCGGTCCTTCGCCCCGAGCGGTCGCCACTTCACGCCGTTCGCGGTCAGGAACTCGAAGGTGTCGACGGTGGCGTTCGCGTACGCCCACACCACGTCGCGGTCGTTGTACCGGCCGAGCCGGTGGTCGTGGCGGGTCCAGTCGCGGAACACGGCCTCGGGGGAGTCCTCGACCCCCTCGGACCGCTGCAGTGACGTTCCACCACCGAGATACGCTCCGCCTCCGGAGAGGATCGCGCGGCCGCCGATGTCGAAGTTCATCTCGAGCAGCGCGACGGTGGCGCCCTCGTCACGGGCCGTCAGCGCGGCGAGGAGGCCGCCCGGCCCGGCTCCGACCACCACGACGTCGTACGTCGCGTTCCATATCGTGTCGTCTTCGTGCTGTCTCATGACGCGTCTCCTCGTCGTCACGCCGCCGCTGTCGACCCACGGCGGGACCTTGGAAGCCGTAGTGTCGGCACCGTACTCCCATTCGTTCAAAGGATGCAACATCCTGATGACGAGATGATTCAACCTCGGCGACCGGTCGGCGCGACCCCGCGCCATGCGGGCTCTTGTCACGATGCGGAAAAATACTTGCGCACAATGGAAGCAAGGACTTAACGTCCTGGAAACCAGAGGCGCCCTGTCCTGGTGCCGACCGCCAGACTAAGGAGTCCTGTGATGGCGTTCCCGGTGGCTCGAAAATTACGGAGAAGGCGCGTGCTCGGGGCCGCGCTGGCCGGCGCGCTCGCGGTGGCGACGGCGGCGTGCGCGGACAAGGACGCGGATGCCGGCGCCGGCGGGGTCTACTACAAGGGCAAGACCATTGAACTGATCGTTCCGAGCGCGGCGGGCACGGGCAACGACACGTCCGCCCGGCTGCTGGCGCCGCTGCTGTCGAAGTACATCCCGGGCAATCCGCACGTTCAGGTCATCAACATGGAGGGCGCCGGCAGCCTGACCGCCGGCAACGAGTTCGCCAAGAGAAAGGCGGACGGCCTCAGCCTGTTCCTCTCCGGTGAGGCGAACACCTCGGCGTACCTGCTGGGCACCGACGGGGTGAAGTACGACTACAAGAAGTTCGAGCCGGTCCTGGGAATCCCGCTGGGCAGCGTCGTCGTCATGCGGCCCGGCGCGGGCAGCGTGAACAACCGCGACCAGTTGCTCAACGCCAACAAGACGCTGATCCTCGGCGGTGAGCAGAACTCCGGCACCACCACCCGCGCGCTGCTGCTCGACCTCCTCGGCGTCAAGTACAAGCTGGTCACCGGCTACGGAGGTAACCGGGGCGAGATCGCCCTGCAGCAGGGCGAGATCGACATCTCCGGCGCGTCGACGTCCGGCTACCTGCAGAACAGCGCCCCGCTCGTCGCGCAGGGCAAGTTGCTCGCGCTGTTCTCGCTCGGCTACAAGGACGACAGCGGCAAGTTCGTCAAGGACCCGGCCGTGCCGGACATCCCCACCGTCGCCGACGTCTACTCGACGCTGCACGCCGGACAGGCGCCCTCGGGCGAGAAATGGGACGCCTTCAACCTGGTCTTCGAGGCCACCCGGTCGCTCACCCAGGTGCTGTGGACGAGCGGCGGCGTGCCGGCGGGAGCGAAGGAAGCCCTGAACGAAGGCGTCGAGGCCATGAAGAAGGACCCCGACTTCGCGGCCGGCGTCGACAAGGTGCTCGGCGGCTACGACCCCATCTCCGGCGACGCGCTGCACAAGCGGGTCGACGTCATGACCAACCCGAACGCCGGCACGCTGCAGTGGCTGAAGGACTACTCGGCCAAGCTCTACAAGTAACCGGAACCCAGCGCCCAGCGCACCCCGGCCCGGCCGGTGGTGCGCTGGGCCGTTTCGTGCGCCGGTTGCGGGCGGGCGTTGGTCAGAGGATCTGACTGACCTTGACGGCGAGGTCGGCCAGGGCCCAGCCGGCGAACAGGGCCAAGCCGATCCTGGCGATCCAGGCGACCGCCGCCGGCATCCGTTGCCAGATGGTCTGGTCGCTGCCGATCCAGCGGTCGCCGAGCCAGGTGACGAGGACGGTCGCGAGCAGCGGGACGCTGAGGCTGAGCGCGACGGCGACGAGTGGCGGGTCGAGCAGGGTGAAGTCGACGCCGTCGCTGTGCACCATCATCGACCCGATGACGAGCGTGGCCCCCAGGGGCACGCTGACCCGCCGCCACCACAGTGGACCGAAGCGCAGGCCCCGGACGGCGACCCACACCAGCCCGCCGATCACGCCCATGACGGTGCAGACCAGCAGGAGGTTGACGGTGCCGGCGAGGGTGAACTGGCCGATGATGAAGCCGTCATCGCTGGTCACCCCGGTTGCCCGGGGGTCGTTCAGGCGGGCCAGGACGAGCATGAACAACCGTCCGCCGATGCCTCCGGCGACCAGCCCGGCGATGCCGCCGGCCAAGGCGGCGACTCCGAGCCGACGGGCCCACTCGACGCCACTGGAGAGAACGGATGGTTGCTCCTGCACGGTCATGTCTACGCCCTCCGGCTGTCAGAGCCAGTGATCGTAGCTTTCTGGCCGTGAGCCTCGGTGTCGGCTTTGCGCGGCAGGGCGGTCCGCTGCTTGACCGATCCGATGACGGGCAGCGACAACGCGGGAGTCGGGCGACCGGCCCAGCGTGTCTGGTGGTGCTGGGCCGGGTGTTGTCAGGCGGCGGCGAGTGCGGGGGTGTAGGCGCGGGCGGCGAGTTCGCGGGCCCACTGGATGC
>NZ_JAHYSG010000109.1 GCF_022095675.1 Dactylosporangium sp. AC04546
GTTCGAGCCGGCCCGCCGCCGCGACCGCGGTGCCGGTGCGGTTGCCGAGGCGGGCCGGCTCGAACTGCAGGCGGCCCAGCTCGAACAGCTCGCCGCGCAGGTTCTTGGCCAGCCACTGCGGGTTGGGGATGCCCGGCACGCCGTGGCGGCGCCGGTGCCGGGTCACCTGCCGCCCGACGTCGCGCAGGGTCGCGGCGGTGACCTCGGGCGGCACGCCGCGCTCGGCGTGGCGGGCCCGGGTGTGCGCGACGGCGGCCACGGCCACGCCGACGTAGAACACGGCCAGGTGCGCGGGCAGCGGCGGCAGGGCGACGCCGGCCAGGGCCGCCCAGACGCAGCGGTCGCGCAGCGCCGCCAGGTCCGGCGGCAGCCGCCGCAGGAGGCTCAGGGTGGCGTTGACGTCCTCGTGGGGTACCGCCAGATCCAGGAGCACGTCGGGCAGCGCGGCGTCGCCGGGGAAAACGACGTCGGGGCCTTCCCGGGGCAGGTCGATCTCGTCGATGTTGGCCATGGCGTCCATTGTGGGCGGTTACCATCGGATTGTCCGGTGCGGACGGGAAGTGTGCTTCGGGGGATCCATGCAAGGTCGGCGTTCGCTGGTCGTCGTGTCAACGGTGGCAGCGGTGGTGGCAGGCACGGCGACGACGGCGGACGCGACGTCCGGCACCGAGGTCGCCGTCTGGCAGATGAACGAGGCCGCGGGCGCGCGGACGATGCTCGACAGCAGCGGCCACGGCCTGCACGGCCGCATCGGCGGCGAGGTCGTCGCGGGCGGCGGCGCGTACCGCTTCAGCCGGCTGCGCCCGGACACCCCACCGACCCACCCGCAGCACGTCGTGACGGTCCCCGACGCGCCGGCCCTGGACCCGGGCGACCGCGACTACGCGGTGACGGTCCGCCTGCGCACGACCCACAGCTTCGGCAACATCGTCCAGAAGGGCCAGGCGACGGTGGCGGGCGGCAACTGGAAGCTGCAGATCCCGAGCGGCATCGTCCAGTGCCTCTTCCGCGGCTCCCGCGGCTCGGTGATCGTCTCGGCGCGCACCCGCATCAACGACGGCGCCTGGCACACGGTCCGCTGCGAGCGCACGCAGCAGGGCCTGACGCTCACGATCGACGGCCGCACGGACGCCCGCCGGGCAGGCCGCACGGGCACGATCGCCAACTCCTGGCCGGTGTCGGTGGGCGGCAAGACGGCGTGCGACCAGGTGGACGTGGGCTGCGACTACTACGCGGGCGACCTGGACTACGTGGCCATCGAGTCCCGCTGACCACCGCTCGGGCGGCCCCCGCGCCCCGGGCCGTCGCGTAGGGTGTGCCGGTGGACGACGGGCGGATCGACGCTTACCTCGCGCGGATCGGGGCCGGGCGGCCCGCGCGGGCCGACCTCGACGCGCTGCGCGAGCTGCAGCGGGCGCACCTGCTCACGGTGCCGTTCGAGAACCTCAGTATCCACCTCGGCGAGCCCATCGTGCTCACCGAGGAGGCGCTCGTCGCGAAGGTCGTCGACCGGCGGCGGGGCGGGTTCTGCTACGAGCTCAACGGCGCCTTCGCGGCGCTGCTCGGCGGCCTCGGGTTCGCCGTGACGCTGCACTCGGCGCGGGTGTGGATCGGCGGGGAGCGGTTCTCCGTGCCGTTCGACCACATGGCCGTGCTCGTCGACCTCGGCGAACCCTACCTGGTCGACGTCGGCTTCGGCCGCTTCTCGCAGCAGCCGCTGCGCCTCGGCGCCCACGGGCCGCAGCTGTTCCCCGACGGCGAGTACGAGGTCGTCGAGCGCGCGCTGCCCGACCTCGACGTGCGCGGCCCGGCCGGCTGGGAGTACCGACTCGACCGCCGCCCCTACGACCTCGCCGACTTCACCATGGGCGCCTGGTGGCACCAGAGCTCGCCCGACTCCCACTTCACCCGATCGTTGACCTGCTCGCTGGTCACCCCGGACGGCCGCGTGACGCTCAGCGGCACGAAGCTGGTGACGACCCGAGCCGGCGAGCGGACCGAGGAGGAGCTCAGCGACTCGCAGACGCTCCAGGTGTACCGCGAACGCTTCGGCATCTCCCTGGACCGTGTCCCGCGGGTCCGGGCGCGATGACCCTTTCCCTGCACCGCAGCCGCCGCTCGCTGGTGCTCGGCGTGCTCGTGCTGGTGGGCGGCCTGGCCGGCGCCGTGTGCGCGGCCGGCGCGGTGAACACCCTCACCACCGTCTTCTACGGCGTGTTCGCCGGCCTGGCCCTGCTCCTCGGCGCCGTGCTCGTCCGCGACGAGCTGCGCCCGTTCCGGTTCGAGATCGGCCCCGACGGCATCACGCTGTCCGACGGGCTGGTGCCGTGGGCCGGGATCGAGGCGGTCGAGCTGGACGAACCGGTGTCCGGGCCCGGCGGACCGTACCTGCGGCTCGTGCCGCCGGACCGGATCGTGCTCAAGCTCGACGACGTCCGCGAGCGGGCGGCCGACGTCGTGGCCGCCCTGACCGCGCACGCCGGCGACCGCTTCACCGACGCGCCCGCCGAGCGCCGCGCGATCCTCGGCGCGACCGACTTCCCGGTCGTGCTGCGCGGGTACGACCAGGCCCACGTGAACGCGCTGCTCCGCCTGGCCGCCGACGCGCTGCGCCCGGGCGGCGAGGCCGACCGCCGCGCCGCGAAGGACGCGGTGGACGCGGCCGACATCCCGCGCGCCGGCCGCGGGTACGCCACGGACGCCGTCGACCGTGCCCTGCGCGGGCTGTCGGTGCGGCTCAGGTGAGGCGGCGCAGCGTCTCGGCGTCCTCGGTGCCCTCGTAGAAGCGGTCCAGCACCCGCTGGAAGAGCGGCTGGCCCGGCTCCGCCTGATGGAACAGCGTCATCGACGAGCGCAGCTTCAGCGCGTCGACGTCACCGAGGATCTGGGCCGCCGTGTGCTCCGTGCCGGCCAGCAGCAGCTGCGTGCACTCCAGCAGCCGCGGGCCGAGCACCGGGTGCTCCAGGTAGGCCCGGGCCTCGTCGAGCGAGCGGATCGCGTAGCGCCGCGACATCTCGCTGAAGCCCAGCCCGGCCACCTGCGGGAAGATGTACCACATCCAGTGCCCGGTCTTGCGGGCCCGGCCCAGCTCGCCGACCACCTGCTCGTAGACGCCGGACTGGGCGTGGGCGAACCGGGACAGGTCGTACGGATCGTCCATATCCGCCACCCTACTGCGCCGCGCCCAGAATGGCGGCGAACCGCTCCTCGGCCAGGTCGAGCTGGCGGTAGATGTGCTGCTTCACCAGCCGGGACAGCGGGGTGTCCGGGCGGGCGACCAGCTCGCGGAAGACGGGGACCAGCGGGCGGTACTTCGCCGCCGACCGCGCCACCTTCGGGCCCGTGGTGTGGATGACGCCGACGCCGTTGTCGGTGAAGTCGGAGACCTTGATGACCCGGGCCCACGGCTCGCGGTCGAGGCTCTCCTGGACGTGTTCGCGGTACTGCTCGTGCTTGTCCCGGTCCGGGTCGTACTCCGGGTTGGTCACCGCCGCCACCAGCTGCGCGGTGCGGGCGCCGAACCGCTCGCCGAGCACCGCCAGGGCCTGCTCGGCCGTCGCGCCGGGGCGGCCGGCCAGCTCGTCGGGGTGGTCCTCGACCGAGTCGTGCAACAGGCCGGCGACGATGACGTCGACGTCGTCGACCTCGTAGTGGTGGGCGATGCGGATCGCCACCCGCAGCAGGTGGTTGAGGTACGGCTCGCGGACCCGCCGGTCGTCGCGGTGCAGGTCGGCGGCGAGCGCCAGCGCCTCGTCCAGCCGCGCCCGGGACGCCTCGTCGAAGCGCCGGGTCTCCAGCCGGAACCGCTCGCGCAGCCCGTCCTCCCCGTAGATCTCGGTGATCGCATGCATCGGCATCGTCGCGAGGTACGCCGGAACATCCATGCGCCAACTTATAACGGATCTACGCTCGCCCGCTGCCCAGCAGGGGCGGCAACCTGAGAACGGGGTTGCCAGCCGGGTCTCCGGCGTATTGCATGATCGGATGATGTCCGCCGACCGCCTCCTCGCCTTCGCCGCCATGTCGTTCCTGCTCATCGTCATCCCCGGCCCGAGCGTGCTGTTCGTGATCGGGCGGGCGCTGGCGATGGGACGGCGAGCCGCCCTCACCACCGTGGTGGGGAACACGCTCGGCGCCTACGTCCTGGTGACGGCGGTCGCGTTCGGCATCGGGTCCGTCGTGGAACGCTCCGTGCTGGTCTTCACGACACTGAAGCTCGCCGGCGCGGCGTACCTCATCTACCTCGGGGTCAAGGCGTGGCGAGACCGCAAGTCGCTGCCGGCGGCGTTCAACGGCGACCGCCCGGCCCACGGCAGCCTGCGAACGCTGTGGGACGGTTTCGCGGTCGGCATCTCCAACCCCAAGACCATCATCTTCTTCGCCGCGGTCCTGCCGCAGTTCGTCGATCGGGCGCAGGGCCACGTCGTGGCGCAGATGCTCGTGCTCGGCCTGGTCTTCAACCTCATCGCCGTGACGTTCGACAGCGTGTGGGGCCTGACCGCCTCGGCCGCCCGGGACTGGTTCGCCCGCTCACCGCGGCGGCTCTCAGCGGTCGGCGGAGCCGGCGGCCTGACCATGATCGGCCTCGGCATCACGGTCGCCGTGACGGGCCGCAAGGAGTAGCCCGGCCCTTCGGCCGGTTCAGGACGTGGTAGGAAAACCGGGGCTCCTGGACCAGTTTTCCTACCACATCATTCAGGCGCCGCCCGCATCGCGACGGGCGGCCGGTCAGCTGGACGACGTGGATGTCGTGGTCGAGGGCGAACGTGCGGACCCGGCACAGCTCGGTGCCGCCCGCGGGCAGGTGGAACCGCACGGTGTCGAACGCGTCCGCGGTGGCCGGCTCCTCGCGGTCGTGCCGGTAGGAGCTTCGCACCGTGAGGCGGGCGACGATGAGCATTGCGTCAGGATGGAGACCATGACCACCGACGCCGTGCGGATCCGCCCGATGGCCACCGGGGACCGGCCCGGGATGCGCCTGTCGACCCAGGCCGCGTTCGACGACCTCGCCGCGCGGGTCGGGCGGCCGGACACGGGCACGCCCAGCGCGAGCGGGGCCGCGATCATCGGCGGCCTGCTCGACCGGGACGCCGAGGGAGCCTGGGTCGCCGAGGCCGGCGGGCGCATCTGCGGGGCCGCGCTCGCCGGGGTGCGGGACGGGCTGTGGTACCTCGCCCACCTGCACGTCGCCCCCGGCCACCAGGGCCAGGGTGTCGGGCGGCGACTGCTCGCCGCCGCCCTCGGCCACGGCCCCGCCCCGCGCGGCCGGCTGCTGCACGCGTCGCTCGATCCCCAGGCGCTGTACCGCTACCAGCGCTCCGGCTTCTCGCTCGACCCCGCCTTCGAGGCGTTCGGCACAGTCGCCCGCGCGGCGCTGCCGGCCGCGACCGGCGTGCGACCCGGGGACGCCGGCGACCTCGATCTCGCCGCGGACGTCGACCGGGCGCAGCGCGGCGCCGCGCACGGCATCGACCTGGAGGCGATCCTCGGGGCGGGCGCGCGGCTGCTCGTGCACGACGGCGGGTACGCGGTGCTGGACCCCGGCCCGGTCCTGCTCGCCGCCACGAGCGTGGAGGCGGCCACCGCGCTGCTGTGGGCGGCGCTCGCCGAGACGGACGGCGTCACCACGGTCCCCATCCTGCGGGCCGGGCAGGACTGGGCGATCGACGTCGTGCACCGCGCGGGGCTGCGGCTGCGCCCGACCGGCCCGCTGTGCCGCGCCGGGACCTCGGCGCCGATGACCACCTACCTGCCGCACACCGGCGTGCTCTAACCCTTCGTCGGGTCGACGCCGTCGAGGAACGCCCGCGCCATGGCCTCGGTGCGGACCGCGCCGATCGCGGCCGACCAGCGGGCCACCTCGGCGGCCAGGGCGACGGCGCCGGCCTCGTCGCCGGTGTCGCGGGCCAGCACGGCCAGGAGCAGCTGCTGCGACAGCGTCCCGGGCACGTTGCCGGCGGCGGCGCCGGTCGCCGTCGCGTCCCGCCAGCGCTCCAGGGCCAGCTCGTGGTCCCCGGCCTCGTGGTCGTGGTCGCCGAGGTGCCGCAGGGCCTCGCGGCGCAGCAGCGGGTCGGCCGCGGACGTGGCGAGCGCGGCCGTGTAGTGCGCCGGCGCGGCATCACGGTCGCCGATGATGTTGTCGGCGATCAGGCCGAGATACATGCTGGCCCATCCGCGGCGCGTCTCGTCGGGCGCCGTGTCGAGCAGCGCCTGCGCGCGCTGTCGCAGCGCCGCTGATGCATCGTGCTTGATGTATCCGTCCTGATGCATCAAATCTGATGCATCGTCTTGGATGCATCCGTCCTGACGCATCGGAACTGATGCATCGTGTTGGGCGCATCCGTCCTGATGTATCAAAACTGATGTATCGGCGGGCGTGCCAGGGTGGCGGAGCTGCCGGCCGTACGCGTCCCGCAGCCTGAGGAAGCGGACGTCCCACCCGTCGTCGTGCACGTTCGCGAGGGCGTCCGGAGCGCAGGAGGTACCGCTGAACCAGTCACGCTCGACGGAAACCCCCGCGGCGGCGAGGAGCAGGCGCGGATCGTCGCTGCCCGAGGCGCGCAGCAGGTCGAGCGCGAGCGGCCAGCGGCCGGCCAGGGACAGGGCACGAGCGGCGGCGGCGACGGATTCGACGGGAATGTTGACGGTATCGGTCATGCCCGGCACGGTAGTAATCGCAAAAACTATCCACAAGAAAACTATCTGCGGGGGCGTCGTGCGGGACGAGGCGGATCGGCTGGTTGAGGTGTGGGAGCGGGAGCTCGACTGGCTCGACCCCGTCGCCGAGGCGATCTTCGTGCGGCTCGCGGTGCTGGCCCGGCACATGACCCAGGCCCGGCGGGACGGGCTGGCGCGCGGCGGGCTCGACCACGGCCAGTTCAAGGTGCTGCTGGTGCTGCGCCGGCTGGGCCCGCCGTACACCACCAGCCCCTCGCGCCTCGCCGACCTCCTCGGCCTCACGCGCGGTGCGCTCTCGGCGCGGCTCGGGCCGATCGAAGCGGCCGGGTGGATCACCCGCGGGCCGGCCGGGACCGACCGGCGGCGGGTCGCGGTGCGGCTGACCGAGGCGGGCAGCGCGGTGTTCGAGCGGCACGCGGCCGCCGAGGGGCAGGCCGAGGCGGCGCTGCTCGCCGGGCTCACCCCGGCCGAGCGGCAGACCCTGGCCGACCTGCTCCGCAAGGTCGTGTCAGGTGCGGCCGTCGAAGACGCCGGGGAGACCGGGATGCGGTGATGGTGGTCGATGTCGAGCGCGGCCGCGGGGCCATCAGCCGGAACGGGTGGGGTACCCGAGGCCGGCGTGAGGTGAGCATGGGTGGCATGACGAACGGAACGGTGCTGGTGACCGGCGGGAGCCGGGGGATCGGGGCGGCCATCGCCACGCGGCTGGCCCAGGACGGGTACGGGGTGGTGGTCAACTACGCCACCGACGCGGAGGGTGCCACCGCCGTGGTCCGGGAGATCTCGCAGGCCGGTGGGCGGGCCGCCGCGGTGCGGGCCGACGTCGCCGACGCCGGCCAGGTGGCGGCGATGTTCGAGAAGGCCGGCGCCTTCGGCGAGCCGCTGGTGGCGCTCGTCAACAACGCCGCCTCCGTCGGGCAGGAGGCGCCGATGCAGGACCAGCAGGCCGACGCCCTCAACCGGGTGGTCCAGACGAACGTGGTCGGGCCGGCGCTGTGCGCCAAGCACGCGATCCGGGCCATGTCCAGGAAGCGCGGCGGGGTGGGCGGCAGCATCGTCAACGTGGCCTCGGTGGCCGGGCAGACGGGCGGCCTGCCCAACCTGGTGCCGTACTCGGCGACGAAGGGCGCCGTCATCGCCATGACCAAGGGCCTGGCCGGTGAGGTCGCCGCGGACGGCATCCGGGTCAACAGCGTCTCGCCGGGCGTCATCGACACCGAGATGTCCAACCGCCCGGCCGCCCGGCAGCTCGCCGAGTCCTCCCCGATGGGCCGGATGGGCCACCCGGCCGAGGTGGCGGCGGCCGTGTCGTTCCTGGTCTCCGACGCCGCCTCGTTCGTGACGGGCACCGACCTCCCGGTCTCCGGCGGCCGCTGACCGCGCCGCCCGCATGCGCTACCGTCCATCGACGGCGGGCGGGTGCGAAGGGGGCGGGCATGGCGGATCCGGAGTGGGTCCGGCTCGACCCGGGGGCCGACGTCCGGCACCAGCTGACCGAGGCCTGCCGGGACCGCAGGGTCGTCGTCTGCGCGGACGGCGCCGGCCGGCTCCGCGTCGACGCCGGCGACATCCGCGCGGTCGCGCTGTCGGCGGCCTCGGCCGGCGAGCCGTTCGGGCTGCGCCTGGCCGGCGCCGAGATCGCCGGGCGTCTCGACCTGAGCGCCGCCGACGTCCCGGCACCGCTGCACCTGCTGAGCTGTGCCTTCGCCGAGGCGCCCGTCTTCGAGGGCGCACGGCTGCACGAGCTGACGATCGCGACCGCCGTGCCGGGGCCCGCGATGCCCCGGCCCCGGCCGTCGCAGCTGCCGGGGCTGCTCGCCAACGGCCTGTCCACCCGCCGGGACCTGGTCCTGTCTGGCAGCACCGTGCGCGGCGCGCACCGGACGTCGTCGTCGCTGACCCGGTCGTCGGCCGTCTGGCTCACCGAGGCGAGCATCGGCGGGCGGCTGCTCGCCGTCGGCACCGTCATCGAGGCCACCGGCGACCGCGCGATGCAGTGCGACCGCACCAGCGTGGCCGGCGACGTCCGGCTCGTGCAGGGCTTCCGGGCCACCGGCGAGGTCCGGCTCCTCGCCATGCGCCTCGGCGGCTCCCTCGACCTCACCGCCGCGTCGCTGCTGCCCGGCAACTTCCGCGCGCTGGACCTCGCCGAGGCCACCGTCGGCGGCAGCGTCTTCATCCTCGACGACCCGGACCTGCGGCTGCGCCCGCGCATCCACGGCCGGGTGGAGCTGGGCCGCACCGTCGTCAACGGCCGGATCCTGGTCCGCAACGCCGACCTGCGCTCGCCGCCGCCGGGGTCGGGCCTGCACGACTACAACCCCGCCGAGGCCGACGAGCGCACGGTGCTGCTCGCACCCCGGCTCACCGTGCACGGCGACGTCACCGTGGAGCCGGACACCGTGATCCACGGCGCGCTGATGCTCGCCGGCGCGGACCTCGCCGGCGGCCTCCAGCTCAGCGGTGTCCAGCTGTGGAACCCCGGCGGCCGGGCGCTGGACCTGTCCCGCGCGACGCTCGGCGCCGGGCTGCGCCTCGCCGACGCGCTCGTCGAGGGCACGGTGTCGGTGGCCGACGCCCGGATCGACGGGCCGCTCGAGCTCACCGGCGCCCGGCTGCGCGAACCGGCCGGTCATCGCTGCCTCGACGGCGTCGGGCTGACCGTGGCCGGCGAGCTTCGCATGGCCGGCGTCGCCACGCGCGGCGGCGCGATCCGGCTGCGCGGCGCGCGGATCGGCGGCGTCGTCGAGGCCGAGGGCGCCGACCTGCGCCATCCCGGCGGCAAGACGCTCAACCTCCACCAGGCGATCGTCGCGGGCAACGTCCGCCTGTGTGCGGGCTTCTCGTCGGAGGGTGTCGTGGTGCTCAACCGGGCGGTGGTCGAGGGCCGCCTGCGGTGCGACGGCGCCACGCTGTCGTGGACCGGCCCGCCCGTCCCGGACAACCCGCGCGGTGTCGCCTTCGAGGCGATCTCCGCCACCTTCCGCGGCGGGCTCGGGCTGGGCTGGCGGATCGGCGCCGGCGGCGTGGACCTGTCCGGCGCGCAGGCCGCCTTCCTGGCCGACCGGCCGGGGGACTGGCCGCACGACACCTACCTGGACGGCTTCACGTACGAGCGCTTCGCGGCACCCGACAACGACACCGGCTCCGGCACGTGGGACGCAGGCGCCCGGATCCGCTGGCTGGCCGGTCTGGCGCCGTTCGACCCGGGCAGCTGGGAGCAGGCGGCCCGGGTCGTGCGGGCCAACGGGGACCAGCGGGGCGCCGACCGGATCGTCATCGCCCGCGACCGGCACGCGCGCCAGCGCGGGCTGCGGTTCTCCCGGCGGTCGCCGGCCTACGTCGCCGACGTGCTCAAGGAGTGGCTCGTCGGCTACGGGCACCGGCCGGCGCGGGCCCTGTCGGCCCTGCTCATGCTTGTCGCCGTCGTCGGCGCGGTGCTCAGCCTGCCCGCGGCCGGCGAGCGGATGCGCACCACCGGCGGCAGCGTGGTCTACGCACCGACCCGCCCGGTAGCGGGTCCGGCGCCCCTCGCGGGACCCTGCGGCGGGGGCTCGGTGCGCTGCTTCGACGCCCTGTCCTACGCCGTGGACACCGTCGTGCCGGTCATCGACCTGAAGCAGCGCTCCACCTGGTACCCGGACGCCTCGCCCGGCGGGCGCCTGCTCGCGTGGCTGCTCAACCTCTGCACGATCCTCGGGTGGGTCGCCTCGACGTTCTTCGTGCTGAGCTTCGCGCGGCTGGGCCGCTCGGCGGCCGGATGACGGGCGAACGGCCGGCGCCACACCCACCGGGCGCCGGCCGTTCGGGTCCCGCGGTTACTTCCAGGTGGCGTTGACCGTCTGGCTGGCCGTGCCCGTCGCCAGGGTGCGGTTGGCGCCGCTCTCCCAGGTCACCGAGCCGTCCGAGTTCTTCTTGATGAACTTGTACTCCACCGTCGTGTTCGCCGGCAGGGTCACCGTCGCGGACCAGACCGGGTAGTTCGCCGACGACAGCGCGATCGCGTTCGCCGTGTTCCAGGAGCCCAGCGCCGGCACCGAGCCGACGACGAAGACGTTCTGGCCCCACGTCGTGGTCACCGTCGCGTTGAACGTCACCGCCGGGTTGGTCGTCGACGAGCCGTTCCAGGTGGTGTTGATCGTCCCCGTGCCCGACGCCGGCACCGTGTAGGTGTGGTTCGAGCCCGGCTCCCAGGTGACCGTGCCGGACGCCGACTTCTGGATGAACTTGTACTCCAGGGCGCCCGCGGGCAGGCTCACCGTGGTCGTCCACGCGGAGCCGTTCGCCGTCATCGGGACCGCGTTCGCGGTGTTCCACGAGCCCAGCGCCGCGACCGAGCCGACCAGGTAGATCGGGTCGCCGGTCGGGGCGCCGGTGACCGTGAAGCTCACGCCCTGGCCGGTGGACTGCGACGGCGACGGTGACGTGGTGGGGTTGCCGGTCACGCGGGCGTTGGCGTGGATGGCGACGGCGTCCTTCGCGGCGACGCCGACGGTGGCCTGGCCGCTGCCGTCGACGGTCACCGTGGGCCCGGAGCACGTCTGCGCGCTCGCGTTGTAGTCGCCGTGGATGACGTCGCAGTACACACCGGCCGGCAGGCCCGTGGTGAAGGTGCGGGCGGCGACGGTACCGCTGCCGTTGTTGACGGCCACCCAGCCCGACGAGCCGCGGGAGAACGCGATCGCGTTGCTGCCGTCGGACCACCAGTTGCCGACCGTGGTGTTCGCCCGGGTCGCGTTGTGGAAGCCGACCATGTTCTTCACCGCGCGCTGCCGGTGCTGGCACTCCCACCCGCTGCCGCAGCTCACCGCGGTCACGTAGCCGTTGCCGTCGGCCGGCGGCGACGCGTCGTTGTTGGAGAACGTGAACGAGCTCATGACGTTCGGCGTGCCGTGGTTCCAGGCCAGCATGAACACCGTCGCGAGGGTGTCGGTGCTGCCGTTCTTGTACGACAGGGTCTGCCCGTTGCGCTCGGTGTCGTGGTTGGAGACGAACACCGTCGACTTGTCGCTCGGCCGCAGGCCCCAGCTCGGCCCGAAGGTCTGCAGGTTGGCGATGCTGCCCTGGAACTGGCTCTTCAGGCTGTACGCGTAGGTGAACTCCAGCACGCCGCCGATGCCCTCGTAGGCGGCCGGGGTCAGGTTGCCGGGGCTGCCCGGGATGACCTCCTGCGACCAGTACACGCTCTGGTTGGACAGCTTGCCCTTGATGGCGGCGAGGTCGGCCTGGCTCATGTGCTTGGCCGCGTCGACCCGGAAGCCGTCGACGCCGACGCCGATGAGGTCGTTGAGGTAGCCGGCGATCTTCGTGCGGACGTAGTCGCTCTCGGTCTTGAGGTCCGACAGGCCGACGAGCTGGCAGTTCCAGACCTCGGTCTGGTTGTTCCAGTCGTGGATCTGGTTGTCCGACTGCGGGCAGTTGCCGGGGTAGAAGTGGAAGTCCGACGAGCTGTAGCCGGCGGTCGGGTAGCTGTAGTTGTTCGTGAAGCTCGACCCGCCGTAGGCGGTGGTGCTGCTCTGGTTCGCGCCCGTCATGTGGTTGATGACCGCGTCGACGTAGACCTTGACGCCGGCCGCGTGGCACGCGTTGACCATGCTCTGGAACTGCGCCCGGGTGCCCATCCGGCCGTTGATCTGGTACGACGCCGGCTGGTAGATGTCCCACCACGGGTGCCCGGCGACGCTGATCGAGTCCTCCGGCGGCGCGACCTGGACGGCGCCGTAGCCGGCCGGGCCGAGGACGTTGGTGCATTCGCTCGCGATCGAGTTCCAGGGCCACAGCCACAGGTTGGCGATGACGTCATTGTCGCCGACGGCGGCCTCGGCCTTCCGATCGGAGCTGAGCAGTGGCACGGCGAGCGCTGCGGCCAGCACCAGGCCGCCGACGATCGCGAGTGTTCTGAGCAGGCGGGGTCTACGCACGAGGTCCTCCGGAATGGCGGTGGCGGAGTGTGCACGACGACCCGGTGGCAGTAGTCGGCCGAGAGCCGAAGGCCCCGGCCCAAATGAAACCAACCGGATCGATGACGACGAGCCTCAATGCTTCTGAAAGCGGTGTCAAGGACCTTGCAAGAATTTCCAGCCGGCACTTCTTGCAAGGCCCTCTCACCTGCGGAAACCGTTAGGAAAGTTCGTTACCTCTTGCAAAGATCCACACGGCGGTGGCGTCCGGAAGCACGTCTCCGTCGACCGGCCCGCTGGCCAGCGCGATCTCGCCGGCAGCGGACGGTAGCGGCACCGGCCCACCGGAGAGGTTGACGACACACCGCACGCCGTCCCGGGTGAGGTCCAGGACGCCGGCCGGGGACTCGTTCCAGCGCAGCGGGCCGGTGAGGGCGCGGCGCAGGTGCAGCGCCTCCCGGTACAGCTCCAGCGTCGAGGCCGGGTCGCCGGCCTGCGTGTCGGCGGCGAGCGCGCACCAGTCCGGCTGCGGCAGCCACGACCTGCCCGTGGTGGAGAACCCGTACGCCGGCGCCGCGGCCTCCCACGGCAGCGGCACCCGGCAGCCGTCGCGGCCGGGGTCCGTGCCGCCCGAGCGGAACCACACCGGGTCCTGCCGCGCCTCGGCCGGCAGGTCGAGCACCTCCGGCAGGCCGAGCTCCTCGCCCTGGTACAGGTAGGCCGAGCCGGGCAGCGCCAGCATGAGCAGCGCCGCCGCGGACGCCCGCTGCGCGGAGCCGAGCCGGGTCACGTGCCGCTGCACGTCGTGGTTGGCCAGGACCCACGTGGTCGGCGCGCCGACCGAGTCGGCAGCCTGCACGCAGGCGTCGATGATGCGCCTGACCTCGGCCGGGTCGTCCCACGGGGCCGACAGGAAGTCGAAGTTGAACGCCTGGTGCAGCTCGTCCGGTGCGACGTAGCGGGCCAGCCGCTGCGGCGTGGACGCCCACGCCTCGGCGACCGCCATCCGCTGCCCGGGGTACGAGTCCAGGATCTTGCGCCAGGCGCGGTAGATCTCGTGGACGCCGTCCTGGTCGAAGTACGGCAGATCCGCCTTGCCGAGCAGGCCGATCTGGCCGGTGTAGCCGACCGAGGGGTAGCCGGCCCGTTTGGCCATCCCGTGCGCGACGTCGATGCGGAAGCCGTCGACGCCCCGGTCGAGCCAGAACCGCAGCACGCCCTCGAACTCGCTGCGCACGTCGGCGTTGTCCCAGTTGAGGTCGGGCTGGGCCGGGTCGAACAGGTGCAGGTACCACTCGCCGCCGGGCACCTGCGTCCAGGCCGGGCCGCCGAACACCGACTCCCAGTCGTTCGGAGGGTTACCGTCCGTGGTTGGTGGGTGGAAGTGGTACCGCGCCCGCGCGGGCGATCCTGGAAGGGTTTGCAACGCTTCCACAAACCACGGGTGCAGCGACGACGTGTGGTTGGGGACCACGTCGATGATCACCCGGAGGCCGAGCTCGTGCGCCCGGGCCAGCATGGCGTCGAAGTCGGCGAGCGTGCCCAGCGTCGGGTCGACGTCGCGGTAGTCCGCGACGTCGTAGCCGCCGTCGACCATGGGGGAGCGGAAGAACGGCGTCAGCCAGATCGCGTCGACGCCGAGGTCACGCAGGTACGGCAGCCGTTCCCGCAGGCCGGCCAGGTCGCCGATCCCGTCGCCGTTGCCGTCGGCGAAGCTGCGGACATAGATCTCGTAGATGGCGGCGGTCCGCCACCAGGGGGTTTCGGGCACAGCGGAACCTTCCACTATGGGGGATATTTCCGATTCGGAAGCAAGCGGATGGCCCGGCCGCGAGCGACGGCAGGCCGGACCACCCGGTCCCCGGCAGCGCGAAACCCTGCCCCTGCGTCAGGGCCGCGGCACCGGGGGAGTCAGCGGCGGGCGATGCCCGTCGAGCCGCGGACCACCAGCTCGGGGGCGAACAGGTACTCCGAGTGCGGGCTGGGCTGGCCGTGGATGGCGTCGACCAGGTTCTGCGCCGCCGCGTTGGACATCGCCCGCACCGGCTGGCGCAGCGTGGTCAGCGGCGGGTCGGTGAACGCGATGAGCGGCGAGTCGTCGTAGCCGACCACCGAGACGTCGCCCGGCACCGACAGGCCCCGCGAGCGGGCCGCCCGCACGGCGCCCAGGGCCATCAGGTCGGAGCCGCAGACCAGGCCGGTGACCCCGCGTTCAAGCAGCCGCGCGGCCGCGGCCGCGCCGCCCTCCACGCCGAACAGCGACAGCTCGATCTCCTCGGCCAGGCCGTGGCGGGACATCGCCGCCCGGTAGCCGGCCAGCTTGCGCTGGACCGGGAGGTACCGCTCGGGGCCGCTGATCAGCCCGATGCGCGTATGACCCAGCGAGGCGAGGTGGTCGACCGCCAGCTCGCTGGCCCGCGCGTCGTCGCAGGAGACGCAGGGCGCTTCGAGGCCCTCGACGTAGCCGGTGACGAGCACGATCGGCAGCGGCCGGTCGATGAGCTTGCGGTAGCGGTCGTGGTCGGCGCTGGTGTCGGCGTGCAGGCCGGAGACGAAGATGATGCCGGCGACCGAGCGGTCGAGCAGCATCTCCACGTACTCGTCCTCGGTCACGCCGCCCGGGGTCTGCGTGCACAGCACCGGCGTGTAGCCGTGCCGGGACAGCGCCGACTCGATGACCTGTGCGAACAACGGGAAGATCGGGTTCTCCAGCTCCGGCGTCACCAGGCCGACGAGGCCTGCGCTGCGCTTGCGGAGCCGTTCGGGTCGCTCGTAACCGAGCACGTCGAGCGCGGTGAGCACGGCGTGTCGGGTGTCGGCGCTGACCCCGGGCCGGTCGTTGAGCACCCGCGAGACGGTCGCCTCGCTGACGTCCGCCTGCCGGGCGATGTCAGCGAGCCGAGCTCGTGGAGCGTCCATGGCCATGCGACGACTGTAAGCGGCCGGACGGTCAAATTGAAAGTCGGCTGGAAGCTCTTTCATTCGCTGCAACTTGTTGCTACGTTCCCTGCCACCGGCATTCGATCGACACCCCTGCACCGACGGCCGGGCACCCTCCATCGACGCGACACGCGACCGTTCCGCGGTCGCGCGCTGCCTGCTGAACAGGAGTCCTTTGATGCGCATCCGTATCGCGGGTGTGTTCACCCTCGCCGCTTTGACCCTCGCCACGGCCGCCTGCGGCAGCGGCGAGGACACCCCCGCCACCGGCGAGTCGGCCAAGCCGGCCGGCGGCACCCTCACGATCTGGGCCGACGACCAGCGCGCGGCCGCCCTCAAGCCGTTCGCCGAGACGTTCGGCAAGACCAACGGCGTCACCGTCGAGGTCCAGGCGGTCTCCAAGGACCTCCAGACCAACTACGTCACCGCCGCCCAGTCCGGCAAGGGCCCGGACATCGTGGTCGGCGCGCACGACTGGATCGGCAACCTGGTCCAGAACGGCACCATCGACCCGGTCCAGCTGACCGACCAGCAGAAGGCCGGCTTCGCCGACGTCGCGCTCAAGGCGGTCACCTTCAACGGCCAGGTCTACGGCGTGCCCTACGCCATCGAGAACCTCGCGCTGATCCGCAACACGGCGCTCGCCCCGGCCGCGCCGGCCAGCATCGAGGAGCTGGTGGCCACCGGCAAGTCGCTCAAGGACGCCGGCAAGGTCACCAACATCATGTCGCTGCAGGTCGGCAACACCGGCGACGCGTACCACGTCTACCCGCTGTTCAGCAGCGCCGGCGGGTACCTCTTCGGCACCAAGGCCAACGGCGACTACGACCCGGCCGACCTCGGCGTGGGCAAGCCGCAGTCGGTCGAGGCGTTCAAGAAGATCGCCGCGCTCGGCGAGAAGGGCTCCGGCGCGCTGACCCGCTCGGTCAACGGCGACAACGCCATCCCGACCTTCACCGGCGGCAAGACCGCGTTCCTGATCTCCGGCCCGTGGGCCATCGCCGACATCAAGAAGGCCGGCGTGCAGTACGACATCACCCCCATCCCGGCGTTCAGCGGCGGCAAGCCGGCCCAGCCGTTCGTGGGCGTGCAGGCGTTCTACGTGGCCAGCAAGGGCAAGAGCAAGGCCCTGGCCAACGAGTTCATCACCAACTACCTGACCAAGCCGGACCTGCAGGTCGCCCTGTACAAGGCCAACCCGCGCCCGCCGGCCCTCTCCGCCGCGCTCGACCAGGTCAAGAGCGGCGACGCCGACATCGAGAAGTGGCTCAACGCGGGCAAGGGCGGCGCCGTCCTGCCGGCCATCCCGGCCATGGCCGCGGTCTGGGACCCGTTCGGCAAGGCCGAGGCGGCGATCGTCGGCGGCGCCGACGTGCAGACGACGCTCGACGCGGCGTCGAAGACCATCACCGACGCGATCAACAAGTAGTTCGATGACGAACACGCACCCCCGGGGCACCCTGGTGAAGATCGTGGTGCTCGGGCTCGCCCTCGCATTGGCCGTGTACGCGGCCTTCCCCCTCATCGACCAGCACGCCTGGGGATGGCTCACCGTCCTGGTCGTCGTCACGGGGCTGATCTTCGCCGTGTACCTGTCGCCGCGGCTCATCCCGGCGAAGTACCTCGTCCCGGGGGTGCTGTTCCTCCTGGCCTTCCAGATCGTGCCCGTCCTCTACACGGCGAGCACCGCGTTCTCCAACTTCGGTGACGGGCACCGCGGCAGCAAGCAGGACGCGGTCGTCGCGGTGCAGAGCGCCTCGGTGCAGCAGGTGCCCGGCTCGGCGTCGTACGAACTGTCGGTCGCGGTGGAGGAAGGCGGCCTGGTCTTCCTGCTCGCCGACGGCGACGGCAAGGCCTACGCCGGCACCCGCGACGGGCTGCGGCCGCTGGACGCGGGCAAGGTCACCGTCACCGGCGGGCGGGTCACCGACGCCGCCGGGTACACGCTGCTCAGCCTGGCCGAGGCCAGCCTGCGCAACGACGAGATCCTCGCCTTCACCGTGCCCACCGCCGACGGCGCCGTGCGCGCCTCCGGCCTGTCCAAGGCGTACAACGGCCAGGCCACCCGGTTCTACGACAAGGCCTGCGACTGCATCACCGACCGGGTCAGCGGCAAGCAGTGGAACGCCGACGAGAACGTCGGCAGCTTCGTCGCCGCCGACGGCGAGCGGCTCGCCCAGGGCTGGAAGGTCAACGTCGGGCTGACCAACTTCACCCGGGTGCTCACCGACTCGCGCATCTCCGGGCCGTTCCTGAAGACCCTCGCCTGGAACCTCGGCTTCGCCGTCGCCTCCGTGCTGGCCACCTTCGCGCTCGGCCTGGCCTGCGCCCTCGCCCTGCACGCCGACCGGCTGCGCGGCCGCACCCTCTACCGGGTGCTGCTGGTGCTGCCCTACGCGATGCCGTCCTTCGCCATGCTGCTCGTCTGGCGCGACCTGTTCAACCAGGAGTTCGGCCTCATCAACCGGTTCTTCGGCATGCACGTCGACTGGTTCGGCTCGCCGTGGACGGCCCGGGCCGCGGTCATCCTCGTGCAGCTGTGGATGGGCTACCCCTACATGTTCCTCGTCGCGACGGGCGCGCTGCAGGCCATCCCGAAGGAGATGGGCGAGGCCGCCTCCGTCGACGGCGCCACCCCCGCCCAGCGGTTCCGGCGCATCACCCTGCCGCTGCTGCTGGTCGCCCTGTCGCCGCTGCTCATCTCATCGTTCGCGTTCAACTTCAACAACTTCAACGCGATCTACCTGACCACCGAGGGCGCGCCGTTCCCGGCCGACAACTCCAGCGTCGGGGCCACCGACCTGCTCATCACCTACACCTACCGGCTCGCGTTCGGCGGCTCCGGCGCCCAGTTCGGCTTCGCCGCGGCGATCTCCTGCTACATCTTCGCGATCGTCGCCGTCATCTCGATGATCGGCTTCCGGCGCAGCCGCCGCCAGGAGGAGGTCTACGCATGACGCCCGTGACATCCTGGATCCGCCGGCAGGGCTGGCGGCACCTCGCCGGTCTGCTCGCCGTCGCGTTCTCGCTCTTCCCGATCGTCTTCGTGCTCTCCGCCGCGCTCAACCCGGTCGGCTCGCTGAGCTCCACGTCGCTGCTGCCGTCGGAGGCGAGCCTGGGCAACTTCGGCGACCTCTTCACCGAGACGCGCTTCGCCTCGTGGTACCTCAACTCGATCCTCATCGCGGGAACGTCCGCGTTCGCCGGGATCTTCCTGTCGGTCCTGGCCGCCTACGCCTTCTCCCGCATGCGCTTCGCCGGGCGCCGGGTCGGGCTCATGGCGCTGCTGCTCATCCAGATGTTCCCGCAGTTCCTCGCGGTCGTGACGATCTACCTCATCTTCACGGAGGTCGGCGACTTCTACCCCGCCTTCGGGCTCGACAGCCAGTGGGGGCTGCTCCTGCTGTACCTCGGGGGCGCGCTCGGCGTGAACACCTGGCTCATGAAGGGCTTCCTCGACACCGTGCCGAAGGAGCTCGACGAGTCCGCGCTGATGGACGGCGCCACCCACGCCCAGACGTTCTTCCGGGTCATGCTGCCGCTCATCGCGCCGATCCTGGCCGTCACCGGGCTGCTCGGCTTCATCGGCACCATCAACGAGGTACTGCTGGCGAACGTCTTCCTGCGAAGCGACGGCACGAAGACCCTGGCCGTCGGCCTCTACGGCCTCGTCGCCGAGAAGCGCAACGCGAACTTCGGCATGTTCTGCGCGGGGTCGCTGCTCACCGCGATCCCGACCGTCGTGGTGTTCCAGGCGCTCCAGCGGTACATCGTGACGGGCCTGACGGCGGGGGCGGTGAAGGGCTGATGCTGCATCATGACGGCTCCGCGCTGCACGTGCCGGACCAGAACCCGCGCCTCGGGTCCACCGTGGACGTCTTCCTGCGCACGTCGCTCACCACGGCGGTCGTTCACGTGCGCTCGGTCCGCGACGGCGAGCCGGTCTTCACCGCCGCCACCCCGGCGCTGCGCGGCGACGAGCTGTGGTGGCGCGCGCCGGTGCTGGTGCGCAACCCCGTCACCCGCTACCGGTTCCTCGTCGACGGCGACTGGTACACGGCCGCCGGCCGGTTCGGCCACGACGTGCCCGACTCGTTCGACTTCCGGATCGTCGCCCACCCGGCCCCGCCGCCGTGGACCCGGGAGGCGATCGTCTACCAGGTGTTCCCGGACCGCTTCGCGCGGACGTCCACCTCCGGCGATCCCTCGCTCTCGGCGTGGGACGAGCCCGTTCGCCACACCTCGGACCAGCGCTACGGCGGCGACCTCGACGGCGTCACCCGGCACCTGGGCCACATCCAGGATCTCGGCGCCGACACCGTCTACCTCACGCCCTTCTTCCCGGCCCCCTCCAACCACCGCTACGACGCGGCCGCCTTCGACCGGGTCGACCCGCTGCTCGGCGGCGACAAGGCGCTGCGGCGGCTGGCCGACGCGGTGCACACCCGCGGCATGCGCCTGGTCGGCGACCTGACGACGAACCACACGGGCATCACGCACCCCTGGGTCACGGCCTCGCCCGAGGTCTACTGCCACGCGCCTGACGGTTCGTTCGAAACCTGGATGGATGTCCCGTCCCTGCCGAAGCTCGACTGGCGCTCGCCGCGGCTGCGCGAGCTGTTCGCCACCGCACCGGACGCGGTCGTCAAGCGCTGGCTGCGGTACCTGGACGGCTGGCGGATCGACGTGGCCAACATGACCGGCCGGCGCGGTGGCGACGACCTGACCGTCGAGGTCTCCCGGCTGCTCGCCCGCGAGGTGCGCGCGGCCCGGCAGGACGCGCTGCTCATCGCCGAGCACGCCCACGGCGCCGGAGGCGACCTCGACAACGACGGCTGGCAGGGCACGATGAACTACGCCGGCTTCCTGCGCCCGCTGTGGAGCTGGCTGCGCGGCCCGTCGTTCGACCCGCCGGACTTCCTCGGCGTGCCCGGCGGCATCCCGCGCCGCGACGGCACCGCGGTCGTGCGCACCATCCAGGCGGTCCAGGCGTCGATGTCGTGGCGCTCGTGGACGCACTCCTGGAACCTGCTCGGCAGCCACGACACCGCCCGCATCCACACCGTCACGGGTGACCCCGCCCGTACCGAGGTCGCGGTCGGCCTGCTCGCCACCCTGCCCGGCGTACCGATGATCTTCGCCGGCGACGAGTTCGGCCTCACCGGCACCAACGGCGAGCTGTCCCGCACCCCGCTGCCGTGGGGCTCGGCGACCCTGCCCTGGTACGGCGACCTGCTCGCGCTGCGCCGCAAGCACGCGGCCCTGCGCAACGGCGGCCTGCGCTTCGCCCACGTCGACGCCGACGCGATCGCGTTCTGGCGGGAGACGGCCGACGAACGCCTGCTCGTCCTGGCCCGCCGCGCCTCCGGTACCCCGATCCCGGGCCCGTCCGAGGGCGCCAACCTCTACGGCGGCGCCCCGCTCGCCGGAACGCTCCCGGCGGACGGCCCGACGCTGCAGGTCTGGTCCGTCTGCCCCTGAGCCGGGGGGAACCGATCGCCACCGTCCGCGGTCACAGTGACATGCGGACGGTGGCGGTCGTGGTCTCGATGCTGGCCGGTCTGGTCGTCGCGGCCCTGGTGGTGCGGGCGGGCTGGCAGGTCCCGGTGCGGTCGGAGTGCCCGCCGGGCGGCGACGTGTGCTTCTCGTCGTCGTGGTTCGACGTCGACTGGCAGCGGGTGAACTGGGAGCTGAAGCCGGTCCGGATCGCCTGCTTCGAGCCGAACCCGGACGACCACGCCGTCATCATCGGCCCGGGCGAGGAGTGCGTCCGCGCCCGCGGCGACGGCGTCATCCTGCGCTCGGCGACGTACGAGCAGCTTCAGGACGAGTTCCAGCGCCGCCGGGTGCTGGCCCTGCTCCTGGCCGCGGCGAGCGTCCTGCTGCCACCGCTGCTGACGTACATGCTCGTCCGCCGCCGCCGGTCGCCGCTGCTCAGCGGCGACGGCGGTTGAGGCGTCGTCGGCGCGGCGGTTTCGGTTTGGGCGTGGGCCTGGGCTTGGGTCTGGACCTGGACCTGGCTGGAACGGTGGAACCCCACTGCATCGCGAGCGCGGCGTGCTTCCAACGGGCGAACGAGTGCGGACGGGTGAGCCAGAGGTATGGGATGGTCATGGTCGTCATCGCGGCCCCGACGACGAGGGGGATCCAGGCGTCCGGGTCCGACTCCCACAGGTCGATGCCCATGAAGACCAGTCCTGGGCCGACCACGGTGAGCACGATCACCAGGCCGGGCCAGAGCGGCAGGCGCAACGGGCGACGGGGCATAGGCAGCACCGTAGCGGCGAGATGCAAACAACGTGGCTCCCCCGGATCGGTCTGGAGTCGATCGCCACCGTCCGCGGTCACGGATCAGACTGCTGCGGTTTCAGGGGCTTGCGCGCGGGGGTCCGCGGATGCGTCGTGGAGTCGGTGGCGTAGCTGTTCGCCTTCGACGTCGACGTTGGGCAGGATCCTGTCGAGCCGGTGGGGTAGCCACCAGGCGGACTTCCCGAGAATGGTCATCACGGCCGGGACGATGGTCATGCGGACGATGACGGCGTCGAAGAGTACCGCGGCGCCGAGCGCGAATCCGATGGATCGGATGATGGCGTTGGGGGCGAGGACGAATCCCGCGAAGACGCTGATCATGATCATCGCGGCGGCAGTGACGACTCGGGCGCCGTGGCCGAAGCCGGCGATGACGGCTTCGCGTGGCGGGGTGCCGTGGACGTACTCCTCGCGCATCCGGGTGACGAGGAAGACCTGGTAGTCCATGGCGAGGCCGAAGACGATGCCGATCAGGATCACCGGCAGGAAGCTGATGATCGGTCCGGTCTGGTCGATACCGAGCGGGTCGGCGAGCCAACCCCACTGGAAGACCGCGACGACCCCGCCGAAGGTGGCGGCGACGCTGAGCAGGAAGCCGAGGGTTGCTGTGATCGGGACCAGCAGCGACCGGAACACCAGCATGAGCAGGATGAACGCAAGGCCGACGACCACCGTCAGGTACGGTGCCAGCGCGGCCCCGAGTTTGGCCGAGATGTCGAGGTTGATGGCGGTCAGCCCGGTGACGGCGACGGCTGCGCCGGGCACGCGGCCGTCGGTGTCGCGGATCGCCCGGACCAGATCCTGGGTCGCGGCGTCACTGGGCCCACTGGCGGGGACGACGGTCAGGATCGCCGTGTCGCCGGCCTGGTTCAGGACGGGGTCGCTGACCGTGTCGACGTTGCCGAGGCCGCCGATCTGCTCGGCCACCTGACCGGCAGCGCTCTCGGCGGTGCCGGCTGCGGCGTCGACCACGACGATCAGCGGCCCGTTGAAGCCCGGGCCGAACCCGTCGGAGAGCAGGTCGTACGCCTTGCGCTGGGTGCTCTCGGGAGCGGCGGTGCTGTCGTCGGGCATGCCGAGGCGCAGGTCCAGCGCCGGCAGGGCGACCGTGCCGAGCCCGATGACCCCGACCAGCAGTGCCGTCACCGGCCGGCGGCCGACGGCCCGGGCCCAGCGGAGTCCGAAGGTGACGGCACCCGGGTCGGTCGGGCGGCGCCGGCGGATCCGGCCGGCCGCGACCCGGCGGCCGGTGAAGCTGAGCAGGGCCGGGAGCAGCGTGAGCGCGATGACCACCGCAACCGCCACCGTGAACGCCGCGGCCAGGCCCATCTGCGCCAGGAACGGGATACCGACGACCGTCAGCGCCGCGAGCGCGATGATGACCGTGAGACCGGCGAAGACCACCGCCGAGCCCGCGGTGCCGACCGCGCGGCCGGCCGCCTCCTGTGGCTCGTGGCCGGCGGCAAGTTCGTGCCGGTACCGGGAGACGATGAGCAACGCGTAGTCGATGGCCACGGCGAGGCCGAGCATCAGCGCGAGGATCGGCGTGTTGGAGGACAGGTCCACGGACCCGGACAGCGCGGTGATGCCGCAGATGCCGATCCCGATGCCCAGCAGCGCGGTGAGCAGCGGCAGACCCGCGGCGAGCAACGATCCGAACGTGATCACCAGCACGACCGCGGCGACGGCCACCCCGATCAGCTCGCCGAAGCCCTGCTCCACCGGAGCGTCCAGCGCGTCACCACCGACCTCGACGGTCAGGCCGCCGGCCCGGGCCTCGTCCACGACCTTGGCCAGTGCGTCCCGTGCCGCGTCGGACAGGGCGTCGGCCTCGACGGTGAAGCTCGCCTCGGCGAACCCGATCGTGCCGGCATCGTTGAGGGCGCCCGAGGTGAACGGGTCATTGACGGAGGCTATCTGCGGCACTCGCTGCAACGCGGCGACCGCGGTGCCGATCTGCTGCTTGTAGGGCGCGTCGCCGAGCTTCCTGCCGTCCGGAGCGGCGAACACCACCCGGGCGGCGGCGCCGTCGGCCGACGCCTGCGGGAACCGCTCGGCAAGAAGGTCGGCCGCCTTCTGTGCGGGCGTGCCCGGAATGCTGAATGCGTCCTGCGTCGGCCCGGACAGCGTCAGCGCACCGATCAGGGCTGCCGCCAGAACGGCCAGCCAAGCGCCGGCCACCCACCACCGGCGACGGAACGCGAACCGTCCCAGCCGATACAACAAAGAGGCCATGCCAGATTTCCCCTGCTCTTGGAAGTGCGAATCTGTGGCGGTAGGACCGGCGCCGAAATGGAGACCCGAAAAAGTACGGCCGCCGGAGTTCTCATCAAACATCGTTCGTCAGTTCGGCGGGTATGTCATCGGCCAGCCGCTGCGGCTGCATCCGCCGCGTTCGCAGTGGCCGCGGCGAGGACCTACTGCGTTCGCAGTAGATTGTTTGCCGCCCGCGGAGCACCTGCCTTACTGTCGGTTTCGTGCGGACTGGAGACCTGCTCAGGGACCGTGTGGAGGTCGGCGTGCGGCGTGCCGCCGTGCTCTCGGCGGGGCTGCGCCGCTGGTCACAGCGAATGGCCGGAGCACATCCCGGCGCACTGCGCGCGGCCGGGGCCGGCTTGCTGTTCGTGGCATCCGTCGCCGTTGCGGGCCCACGGCAGACACTCGCGGGACTCGTCACCACCGCCGTGGTTTCGGCGAGCTTTCTTGTCGTCCCGACGATGCGCTGGCCGGCCTGGCTCATCACAGCCGCAGCGACGGGCGGCGCCGTTGTCATGATGCTGGCGGGAGCACCGGAAAGCCCCTATCGCCTGTACCTGGTCACCGCGATTCTGGTGTTTTCGCTGCGCAACGAAATGGCTGCCGTGATTCTCGTGACCGGCGCCGTATGGGGTGTCTTCGCCCTGGCCTACGGGGTAACGGCGGCCCTGCCGGACGGGGACGACCTGATCAGCCTGGAGGCACTGCCGTCGGTGCTGGCGGCGGCGGCCCTGGGGCAGGCCATCCGCGCCAATCAGGCACGGCGGGTGATGCTGGAGGAACGAGCGCGGCGCGCCGAACAGAGCCGCGAGGAGGAGGCGCGCCGCCGGGTGCAGGCCGAGCGGCTGCGGATCGCACGCGACCTTCATGACGCGGTCGGCCACCAGGTCGCGCTCATCAGCGTCCAAGCGGGTGCCATGACATTCCTGCTGGACACGGACATCGAAAAGGCCAGGATCTCGCTGGCTCACATTCAGGACGCCGGCGAGGCCGCGCTCGAGGAGCTCCGGCTCAGCGTGGGTCTGCTGCGCCAGGCCGGCGAGCACGAACCCGTCGAACCTGCCGGCCGGCTCAGCGGTCTCGACGCGTTGGTCGCGTCCTTCGCCGCCGCCGGGCTCCGGGTGACGTGTGAGGTCACCGGGCCTGCGCGCCCGTTGCCCGAGGCCGTCGACCTCACCGCCTTTCGGCTCGTCCAGGAGTCCCTGACCAACGCGGCCAAGCACGCCACCGGAAGCAGAGCGACCGTTCGGCTCAACTTCAGACCGGGGACGCTGAGCGTGACGGTGGAGAACGAAGGACCGGCGGCCGGCGGCCGCGACGCTGTCAGGCCAGGGCACGGCATCATCGGTATGCACGAGCGGGCCGCGACGCTGGGCGGTCAGCTGACCGCCGGCCCGCGACCCGAAGGCGGTTTCCGGGTCACCGCGGAACTCCCCGCCCCGGCCGGGGCGCCCCGATGACCGCCGTACGGGTGGTGCTCGCCGACGATCAGGACATCGTCCGCGCCGGACTGCGCCTCATCGTCGACAGCGCCCCCGACCTGACCGTCGTCGGCGAAGCGGCAACCGGCACCCAAGCTATCCAGCTCGCCCGCCAGGCCGTCGCCGACGTCGTCCTGATGGACATCCGCATGCCTGAGCTCGACGGTATCGCCGCCGCCCGCCGCATCGCCGCGGACCAGGATCTGGCCGGGGTCCGGATCCTCATCCTGACAACCTTCGAGGTCGACGAGTACGTCTTCGAGGCGCTCCGCGCGGGCGCCAGCGGGTTCCTCGGCAAGGGCGCCCGCCCAGCAGCACTGCTGGACGCGATCCGTACGGTAGCCCGCGGCGACTCCCTGCTCTCCCCGGCGGCAACCCGGGGGCTGATCTCCCGCTACCTCACCCTCGACGCCGGCGGTCCCGGCCGTGCCGGCACCTCTGACCTTCTCGACCCGCTCACCGGCCGGGAACGCGAAATCGTGGCCCTGGTCGCCACCGGCATGTCCAACGCCGAGATCGCCGACCGCCTCACCCTCAGCCCGCTGACCGTCAAGACACACGTCAACCACGCCATGACCAAACTCGACGCCCGCGATCGTGCCCAACTGGTCGTCCTTGCCTATCAGGCGGGCCTGACCATCCCTCGCGGTCGCCGCGCCCCCTGACCCCGGCCCCCTCCCGCGCCGATCTTGGAGTTGGGGTCCCAGCAATTTCATGCTATGTCCGATATTTCGGGGACCACAACTCCAAGATCCGCGCGGAAGGGTGGCCGGCACGACGGGACCTTTGGCCCTGGAGGCGTCGGAAACGGCGGAGGAGACTCGGCCGACAGGAGGTGTGGTGTGGGGGTCGACGTCATCGGGCTTGGTGTCGTCACCGACGGCGAGGTCGGCGCGGCGCGGGGCATGGTCTCCGCTGTCCTTGCCCACCACGGCGTCGCGGACGGGGCCCGCGTCAGGCTTACCGGGGCCGCCTGCGGCAGCGGGCCCGTGGTCGCCCAGGTCAACCTGCGCGTCAGCGGCGCCCCCGCCCGCGTGCAGGTCACCGGGCGGGACGCGCTCGACGCCGCCGTCGCCGTGGCGGTGCGGCTCGAGCGGCAGGTGCGGCGGCTCACCACGCGGTGGGAGGCGTGGCCGTGGCCCGACCCCGAGCGGCGGGCGCTCGCCGTGCCCGGGCCGGGCGACGTCACCAGGGTCAAGCACCTGGAGCTCAAGGCCGGGCCGCCGTGCCGGGCCGCGGCGTTCATGGCCGCCATGGACTACGACTTCTGCCTGTTCACCGACGCCGGGTCCGGCGAGGACGCGGTCGTCTACCGGTCCGGGCCGACCGGGTTGCGGCTGGCCCGGCAGTACCGGATGCATCCCGACACCAGCCCGGGACACCTCGGGCTCAGTGTCAACGCCCGGCGCACGCCGGTGCTCGACCGCGCCGAGGCGGCCGAGCACCTCTGTGCCGGGTGGCTGCCGTTCCTGTTCTTCACCGACCGGGTGAGCGGGCGCGGCAACCTGCTGTACCGGCGCTACGACGGCACGCTGGGGCTCATGCGACCCGCAGGTCGTCGATGACCCAGTACCAGTTGTTGCTCGCGTCGTAGTACCGGAACTTCACCGTCATCGTCGTCGCGCCGGCCGGCACCGCGACCGGCAACGACTCGACCGTGGCGCGGGCGTCGGCCGAGTAGCGCTTGACGAGCTGGTCGGCACCGCCGTTGAACGACACGAGCACGTCCGCCTTCTGGGCGCCCTCCTGGCGGTAGTGCGTGACATAGTTCAGCCTGACGCTGGTTCCCGGTGTCACGGTGTACTGCGGGGAGACGAGCGTCGAGTCGTAGCTCGACCCGCCGGACTTGTCGGCGAACTCGTCGCTGTCGGCGACCGCGAACACGCCCCGCGTCCGCAGCGCGTTCTCGCGCTCCTGGCTCGACTGGGTGCGGCTCCAGAACTCGTCGGTCGCGAACGACCAGCCGCGCCACTCGGTCACGCCACCCGACGGCATGCGGCTGCGGTCGACCGACCAGCCGGCCGGAGCGGCTGGAGTCCAGCCGGCGAGGGTGGACGGGATGCCGGTCTCGTCGACGCGGGTGCGCAGGGCGAGCGCGTCGAACGGGTCGGTCGAGCGGATGCGGACGGTCCTGCCGTCGAGGGTCGCGGCGACCCCGAAGTGCTCCAGCGCCGAGGCGGCCAGGTCGACCTGGCGCACGTCGATCGGCCGGGCGCCGGCGGTGATGCCGGCGCCGGCGGCGAGCAGGAACGTGCCGCGCTCGTCGACGCCGCAGCCGCCGTGGCCGCCGAGCGGGACGCGGTGACCGTGGTCGGTGGTGACCATGATCAGCCAGTCCTCCTGGGCGTACGTCGGCCGGGCCCGCACCGCCGCGAGGATCCGCCCGAACTGCTGGTCCTGCTTGGCGATGGCGGAGCGGTACGCGGCGTTGGTACCGAGGGAGTGCGCGACGGCGTCGGTGTTGCCGAGGTAGACGAAGGAGGCGTCGGGCCCGCCGGCGGCCAGCCGGCTCACGGCGTCGGCGGTGATCTTCTCGTCCTGGGCGGCGTAGCCGTTGGCGTCGCCGTCGTAGGTGACTCGCACGTCGATCGCCGACGAGAACGTGCCCTGGTTGTGCAGGGCGGCCCAGTCGACGGCCGAGTAGGTGGCGTACGCCGGGTTGGCCCGCTCCAGGCGGGTCAGGAAGTCGGGATAGGTGCCGTACTGCTTGCCCGTGAACGAGTTGTTCGTGACGCCGTGCCGGTCCGGCCACATGCCGGTGGCGATGTTGGACCAGCCGGGCCCGCTGGACGAGTCGGCGACGCCCGGGCACTGCACGAGGCTGCGCCCGAGCAGCCCCTGCGCGGCGAGGGCGTCGAGGTTCGGCGCGTCGGCCGCCACGACGCTGTCCCAGTTGAGCCCGTCCATGCCCACGACGAGCAGCTTCTTGACGGGCGCCGCCGCCGCGGCGGGCGCGGCGGCGACGACCCCGGCGGCAACGGCCAGGGACAGGACCAGGGACACGCGTCCGATCGTTCGATGCATCAGTACCTCCAGTCAGGAGCTCACCTGCAATGCATCGAAGGTCATGGTTGTGAACAGCAGGCGCACCGGGGCGGGCGCCGCAGATAACAGGTCCAGACCAATCCGTCGGCGTCGCCTATCGCGGGATCGGCTCACTGAGCCGATCCAGTGTGTACACCGCCGACCCCTCCGGCAGACCCTCGGAGGCCTCGATGCCGACGAACGTGACCGGCTCGTCCGGCAGGCGGCCGTCCCACGGCGTCACCTCGGCCCGCTCGCGCCACCGCTCGACGAGGTAGGACATGGTGAGATACCGCCGCTCCACCAGCGCCCGCACCCGCTCGGCCGTGCCGAACATGTTGCCCGCCACCCGGTTGAACGACGGCCGGCCCTGCAGGTACAGGTGCAGCCAGACGGCCTGCCAGCCGTGCTCGCCCCGGGCGAACACCATGGGCAGCGCGATCCGGCCCGCGCCGCGCAGCTGCGAGCGCGCCCGCACGGTCCGGGCGTCGAACGGTGCGCCGCGCTGCTCGCGCGTGCGGGTCTGGTATCCGAACATCGACTCCGCGACCTCGTCGAACGACTCGCCCGCGTAGATGTAGACCTGCGGCACCACGTACTGACCGCGGGCCTTGAGCTTCAGGGGCACGTCGATGAACTCGGTGGCGCCGTTCGTCGCGTCGGTGATGTCGCCGGAGTCCACGGCGCCGTCGGGAGAAGGAAGCACTCCCATGACCGCACAGGCGGAGAGCGGACGCGCTACTCAGCCGAATGCTCTACCAGTTGAGCTAGCGACCCAGGCGTGATCGCCGCACGGCGCGAACGAGGAAGACCATCGAGTTTCGCCACCGTACGGGAATCATCGGGTGGCCGTTGTTCAAGGCTCCCGGGCGGCGGATGCGGTCGGGATGGCGGCCAGCAGCAGGGTGCCGCCGTCGGCGGGGTTGGTGACGGTGAGGTAGCCGCCGAGTGCCTCGACGCGGTCCTGGAGGTCGGTGAGGCCGGTCCCGTGGTTCGGGTCGGCGCCCCCGACGCCGTCGTCACGGATCGACAGGTGCAGTGCGTCGTCCCGGGCTGCCGCCTGCACGTGGACGACCGAGGCGTGGGCGTGTCTGGCCGCGTTGGTCAGTGCCTCGGACACGACGTGATACGCGGCCACCTCGACCACCGGGGGCATGCGCGGGCAGGAGCGGAGGTCGAGGTCCACCGGTACCGGCGATCGGCGGGCGAGCGTCTTGAGCGCGGGTGGCAGGCCGCCCGCGGCGAGCAACGTCGGATGGATGCCCCGCGAGATCTCCCGCAGGCTGTCCACGGCGTCGTTGAGGTCGCACCGGGCGTGCGCCAGTTCCGCCCCGAACTGCTCCAGCTCCGCCGGCAGGTCGGCCTGCAGGATGCCGAGCTGGATCGCGACGGCGAGGAAGTGTTGCAACGCGCTGTCGTGCAGGTTGCGCTCGATGCGCTCGCGGGCCTGGTCCGCGGCGGCGACCAGCCGGGCACGGGAGGCGGCGAGCTCAGCCCGGCTGTCGGCGTTGGCGATGGCGGTGGCGGCGAGGTCCACGAAGGCCGCGACGCGGGCCTCGGTGTGCGGCGGCAGCGGCTCGGGCCGGGCAGACGCCACGGCCGCCACACCCCACAGGCGCCCTTCGACCATGATCGGCGCTCCGACCCCGGCGCGGACCTGCAGCCCACGAGCGAGCGCGGCGGCGTGGCCGCCGGCAACGGCGTAGCTGTCGATCCGGGCGGCGTGGCCGGTGTCGCGCACCAGCGCCGCGACGTTGTCGCCGTCGTACGGCCAGCGCATCCGATCCGCGCTCAGGCCGGGCAGGCTGGTCGAGAGGAGGCTCACCGTGCGGCCGGGCTCGTAGCGGTACAGCCACGTGCTGTGCTCGCCGAGCAGCCCGTGCAGCTCGGTGGTGATGGCGTCGAAGACCTCGGGTGGGCGGGCACCACTCGCCACGAGCTTCGCCACCCGGCCCAACGCGGCTTGTTCGGCGGCGAGCCGGCGCTGGCGCTCCCGGCTTGCCTGCAGCGAGTCCAGCACGGCCGCACGTTCGCAGCCGGCGCGCAGCAGCGACGCCAGCGACGGCACGACGCGCTCCCGCAGCCGCCGCATGGTCCGCTCGGGCACGCCGGCCGGCACCACCAGCGTCCCGAGCGGGGCGGCGCCGACGCGTAGTGGAAACGCTGCGTGCCGGTCGTCGCCGGGGACCGCGGCGAGGTGGATCGCCGCTTCCGGCAGGGCGAGGGATCGTGCGATGCAGTGTGCGACCGCGGGCAGCACCGCGGGAAGGTCGTCCGCGTGCAGCAGCAGCCGGGCCATCTCAGCGTTGAGATCGGACTCCTCGGCCTGGACGGTGCGCAACCGGGACAGGTCCGCCACCGCGCTCGTCGCCACCGCGACGATCAGCATGACCGCCAACCCGACGAACGGCCGTATGTCGGTGATGGCGCCGCCCGGCCGGACGTGCAGGAAGACGAACGCCACGGCGCTCACCACCGCGGTGGCCATTCCCAGCCACATTCCCCACACCAACGAGGCGACCAGCACGCCGACGATGTAGATGACGATGTAGACCAACCCGGGGAAGAACGGAGTCATGACCGCCCGGAGCGGATAGACCAGGAGGGTCTCCACCACGATGAGCACGGCGGCGACCGCTATCCCCAAACTGGGCGGCGGGGGTGTCGGTCGCACCAGCTTGGACAGCGAACGAATGCCCACTGATACGAGGCTAGCCCGAGGCTTGCGGCGCGTCGCACGCTTGCCACGCCGCTCGACCCGGACATCCCACGCAGGTGAGCCTTCCACTCGTCAGCGCGGACGGACGGCGGCATTCGCGGCGGTCCTGGCGAAGCGGCGGGCCAGGTGGTCGAAGGCGTCGAGAAGCTCCACGGGGCCGACAACCTCGATTTCGGTGTCGAACCGGGCGATAGCGGCGGCGAGGCTGGGCCAGGACCAGGAGCCGAGCGCGAGCCGGCAGCGGTCCGCGCCGAGCTCCTCGACGATCCCCTCGCGCGTGTAGCGGGCCACGGTGGCGGCCGGCAGGTCGAGGATCGCGGTGCCCTGGCAGGGCCAGCCGGTGGTGCCGTCGCCAGCGCCGCGGAACCGGCCGGCGACGAAGGTGGCCACGTCGCCGCCGGGCAGCTCCCGGGGCGTGAAGCGGGGGCCGTTGGGGATGCGCAGGGTGATCCGGTCGGCGCGGAAGGTGCGCCAGTCCGAGCGGTCGAGGTCCCACGCGACGAGGTACCAGCGTCCGTCCCAGGTGACGACGTGGTGCGGCTCGACCCGGCGCGGGGGCCGGTCCGCGGTCTCGGCGCCGTAGTCGAAGCGCAGGATCTCGTGGGCCCGCACGGCGGAGCTGATCGCCAGCAGCACGTCGCCGCCGACCGGGGCGACAGGTCGGGTGGCGGGCCGTTCGACGGCGGTGACCTGGAGGGCGTCGACGCGGTGCCGGAGCCGGGACGGCATGACCTGCCGGACGGTGGTCAACGCCCGGGCCGCCGCCGCACCGGTACCGCCGCCCAGCGTGGTGGCGGCGACCTGCAGCGCGATGGTGAGCGCGACGGCCTGCTCGTCGTCGAACAGCAGCGGCGGCAGCTCGGTGCCGGCACTGAGCCGGTAGCCGCCGTCGGGACCCTTGACGGCGGCGATCGGGTAGCCCAGCTCGCGCAGCCGGTCGACGTCGCGGCGCACGGTCCGCAGGCTGATGTCGAGTCGCTCGGCCAGCAGCGTGCCCGGCCAGTCGCGGCGCGTCTGCAGCAGCGACAGCAGGGCCAGCAGCCGGGCGGAGGTTTTCGGCACGGGTTCGAACCTACCTGGAGTAGGTGCCACATCCTGTCACCTATGCCGTCGAACCTTGGTGCTGACGCCGGCCGGACAACCCGACCGGAAACACCTCTCACCAGGAGTCTCGATGAGCATCACCACCACCGCCCACCTCAACTTCCGGGGCAACGCCCGGGAGGCGCTGGAGTTCTACCGCTCGGTGTTCGGCGGCGAGATCATGGTCATCACGTACGGCGACTTCGGGATGCCCAAGGAGCTGCCCGACGCCGGCAAGGTCGTCTGGGGCCAGGTCGCGTCCGGCGACGGCTTCCGCGTCATGGCCTACGACGTGCCCGGCCAGGCCGGAGCCGGAGCCGGCGCCGCGCCGGCGCCCGCCACGCGGCGCGAGCACGGCATGACGCTGACCGGCGAGCCGTTCTTCCTGTCCGTCCGCGGCGAGACGGTCGAGGAGGTCGGCGCGCTGTGGGAGAAACTGGCCGACGGCGCCACGGTCGTGGAGGCCTACGGCCCGGCGCAGTGGGCGCCGGCCTTCGGGATGCTGACCGACCGCTTCGGCATCACGTGGATCCTGGACGTCGCCGCCCAGTACACCAACGCCTGATCCTCGCCCTCCGGCACCGGGACGAGGCCGCGCCCGGCGGCCTCGTCCCCGCCGGCCTTTCGAGAAGGAGCCATGCATGCGTACCGAGCGCCTGGACGCGCGAGCGCTCAACCGCGCCACCCTGGCCCGCCAGTTCCTGCTCGCGCGCACCGGCGCGCCCGTGCTCGACGCGGTCGCCCACCTGTGCGGCCTGCAGGCGCAGGAGCCGCAGGAACCGTTCGTCGGGCTGTGGTCGCGGGTGCGCGGCTTCGACCCGTCGGAGCTCTCGCGGCTGCTCGAGGAGCGCGCCGTGGTGCGGCTGCACCTGATGCGCCGCACCGTGCACCTGGTCGCCGCCGACGACGCCTGGAGCTGGCGCCCCCGGCACCAGGTGCTGCTGCGCCAGCGGATCCTCGGTGTGTACGCCCGTGATCTCGCCGGGCTCGACCTGGACGAGCTCGCGGCCCAGGCCCGGGCGCTGCTGTCCGACGGCCGCCCCCGCTCGCTCGGCGACATCGGACGCGAGCTGGCCGAGCGGCATCCCGACCGCGCGCCCCGGCCACTGGGCGAGGCCGTCGTCGCCGCGCTGGTGCCGGCGGTCCAGCTGCCGCCGCGCGGCACCTGGCGCAGCACCGCCGGAGCGCGCTACCTGCCGCTGTCGGAGTGGCTCGGCCGCGGCGCCGCACCCGAGCCCCCGGACGAGCCCGATGCGGTCGGCAAGGACCTCGTCCGGCGGTACCTCGGCGCCTTCGGCCCGGCGGCGAGCGCCGACCTGCGGGCGTGGTGCGGGCTGGCCGGGCTGCCGAAGGCCGTGGCGGCGGTCCGCGACGAGCTGGTCGGCTTCCGCGACGACCGCGGCCGCGAACTGCTCGACCTGCCCGACGCTCCCCGGCCCGGCCCGGACACTCCTGCGCCCGTCCGGTTCCTGCCCGCCTTCGACAACGCCATCCTCGGGTACCACGACCGCAGCCGCATCATCGACCACGCCCACCGCGGCCTGTCCGTCGCGGGAGCGCGGGTGGTACTGGTCGACGGCCGCGTGACCGCCACGTGGACGCACAACGCGGACGCCATCCACGTCACACCGCTGCGGCAGCTCACGCCCGCCGAGCGCGCCGCCGTCGACGAGGAGGCCGGCCACCTCGCCACGTTCCTGGCACACGCCGGGCACGCTCGGCGCGCCTCACAGTAGGTAGGGCAGCAGTGCTCGGCGTCGTGGCGGGTAGGTGGGGAAGTGCTCGTGGTACCAGCGGTGGTTGGCCAGCGCGCGGGGCGCGAGGTTGGCGGTGGTGTACAGGGCGAACGCCAGTCCGGGCAGTGACCAGGTGGCCAGCGCCCAGCCGAACCATTCGACGATCTCGCCGAAGTAGTTGGGCGACGAGATCCAGCGGAACCCGCCGCCGTGCGGTATCCGGTAGCCGGACTCGCCCGGGCCGCGCAGCCGGCGGAGCCGCCGGTCGGCGTCCAGGTTGACGGCCAGGCCGCCGAGGAACAGCGCGGTGCCGGCGAGGAAGCGCGGGTCGGCGAGCCACCCGACCGGGTAGTCGCCGAGGTCGCCGATCCAGCGCGCGTTGACGTACCCGTTGAGCACATTGAACGCGACGGCCATGGCCATGATGCTGACCGGCATCCGGGCACCGGTGCGCATGAGCAGCGGGTACACGAGCATGCGCTGGAGGTAGTGCAGTTGCCACAGGGCCAGCAGGACCAGCGGCACGGTAGCCGCACTGTGCGCGCCGGTGACGTACACGGCGAGGAACCACAGCACGGCTGGCGACTCCATCACCAGCCAGCCGACCCGCGCGGGCACGGTCGGACCCCAGCCGGGCCGGCCGTGGCGCCCGTAGGGCGCGGTCAGGTACCGCAGCCCGACCATCGTGGCCACGGCGAGGGCGAACTCCAGCAGAACGAGCCACAGGTGCAGGCCGGGGGCGGGCACGAGGCCGAGCATAATGCTTGGGACAGCCCGGTCGCATGGCAAGATCGATGTATGGGTTCGTCCGGATGGTCGTACACCGTGGAGTACCAGGCCGATGTGAACGCCGCGCTCCAGCAGCTGCGGCAGCAGGTCTATGAGCGCGGGGACTACCACCGGGAGTCCCGCGATCCCGACCTGGACATGACCGACGAGGAGTTCCGAGCGAGCCTCGCCCCACGCGACGCCGATCCGGAGCGCTACGACGCCATCGTCGAGGACTGGCTGGAGCGCAGGTCCAGGCCGGAGCCGATTGATCCAGACACACTCGTCGCGGCCCAGCCGCACTCGGGCACCCACTCGATCATGGACATGGTCAACGGCGTGTCTGCCGAGCCGGCGTTCGCGACCGTTTCGCCGTTGGCCGCCGACAACCTGATGTACACCTTCGGCACCGTGACCCCGACGACGAGCCAGGTACAAGCCTGGATGAGCAACGACACCTTCGGCGAACGGGACGCCTGGGTCGGCACCTACGTCGTCAGCTATCACGACGGACGGCCGGACCACATCCATTTCTGCAGCCGTTCAGGAGACTGAGCCGCTGCGCAGCCCCGCCGTGTGACCCGTCGGCGGATAGCCGTCCTGCTTCCCGGCTCCGGGAAGTCGCTGCTCACCGAGGGACCCGTACTGCCAGGTGCTGCTCGAACCGGACGAGGCCCAGTCGCTGCTCGTCTTCACCGCCACGCCGGGCACGGCGAGCAGTGGGAAGCTCGCGGTGCCGCTTCCCGGCCGGCCCGCGCTGACGCGCTCGGGACGTTCAGGCCGGGCGGCTGCTGGTGTGCTGCTCGGGCAGGTGGCTCTCCTCGGTGGCCCACAGGACCACGTTGCCGAGGGGTACGCCGAGCGCCTCCTGCTCGCGGAAGAACCGCACGACGTCGCGGTCGGAGTGGCGCAGGCTGAAGTGGATGAGGACGAACACCGTGTTCGGGTGGGCGAGCACGATCGGGCGCAGCTGACTCCACACGGTGTGCCCGACGCGGCGGGCCCGGTCGAGTTCGGCGTCGTCGAGGTAGGTGCACTCGGTGATGACGACCGGCCAGTCGCCGAGCCAGTCGTAGCGGGTCAGCGCGTCGGCGTGGGTGTCGCCGAGGTACGCGAAGAGGGGCCGGCGGACCTCCTCGTCGACCGGCTCGCCGGCGGCCCGGCGGGCGGCCACCAGCGTGCCGAACTCGGCCTGCGGCAGGGTGTCGCGCAGCCGCCGGTACTCCTGGGTGAGCCCGCGGCGCACCTCCGACACGCGGTAGCCGACGCAGGGCACCTTGTGCTGGCATTCGACGACCTGCGCCAGGTGGGTGCCGCGCTTTCCGAAGCGGAACTCGTCGCCGTCGCGCACGCCGTGCAGCCGGGCCGGCGAGGCCAGCGCCGGATCGTAGGGCGCGAGCTGGTTGATCTCGGTGTTGACCCGGAAGTACTCCCGGACGTACGGCACGGCCGGCTCCGGCACGTAGATGTCCACACCGTCCGGGCGGGTCGCCACGTAGTCCAGGTCCCGCACATGGTCCTGGTGCGTGTGGGTGAGCAGCAGCGTCTCGGCCTGCCGCGACTCGACCAGCCCGGCGTCCAGCCCCAGCTTCAGCTCGGGCACGTGGAAGTAGGTCTTGTCGTTGGACCGTGAGTATCCGACCAGCGTCAGCCCGGACCCGGGCATCGTCCAGGTCTTCCACTGGCGGAACGGATGCCCGCGGTGCAACAGCTCGGCGGTCGTAGGCACGCGACAGTCTCACACACCACCGGCCACGCGCTCACCCAGGTTTCCGGCCCGGTTTCCGGCCTGCGGTCAGCGTCGCGGACGGAACGGGGCGAGGGTCGCGCGGATCTGGTCGGCCGCGCCCCAGTCGTCGTCGAACTGGGCCAGCACGGCGAGGTGCTGGCGCAGCTGGACGATCGGCATGCGGGCCCGCCAGTCACCGTCGAGGGCGGTCAGCTCCGCATAGACGGCGAAGAACCGGTGCGCCTCGGGCGGGGGCGAGGTGGACCAGACATGGGCGAGGTCGACCTCCGCCCACATGTACGACACGGCCGGGTCTATCAGCGCCGGCCGGCCGTCCGGGGCGGCCATGACGTTCTGCGCCCACAGGTCGCCGTGCGTCAGGCAGGCCGGCCGGTCGGGCAGCAGCTCCGGCAGCCGGTGACACAGCCGCTCCAGCGCCGCGCGGTCTCCGGCATCGAGCGCCGCCTCGACGCGGGGCTGACCGAGCCACCGCAGCAGCCGGCGCTGCGCGAAGAACGCGAAGCCGTCGTCATCCCAGGTGTTGACCTGCCGGCGGCGGCCCAGCCAGTTGTCGCGGTGCCATCCGAACCGGGGATGGATCGTGCTCATGTGCAGGCGCGCGAGCGCGTGCGCGAGGTGCTCCCAGAACGCCTCGCTCGGCGGCCTCGGCCGCAGCATCGACAACACCAGCAGCTCGCGGTCCGCCAGGATCACCTCGGGCGTCACCACCCCGCCGAGCTCACGCAGGGCGGCCAGCCCCTCGGCCTCCGCGGCGAACACGTCGCCGGCCGGCACGTCGGCGAAGGCCTTGACGAACACGGGCGGCGCGCCCTCGCGGGTGGCGATGCCCGCGAGCGCCGCAAGACCACCCGTCGCCGGCTCCACCGCGACGACATCGCGCATCCCGGCCCGGAGCAGGCACTCCAGCAGCAGCGTCGGCGAATGCGTCATCCGGCGGCGCGGTCCCGGCTCGATGAGGCCATCCGGTCGTTGCCCGCCTCCTGGCGCGGCACCGGCGCGCCCGACAGGCGCTGCTGCTCCTGGGCGACGATCATCCGGGCCAGCTGTAACTCGGAGATGTCCACGGCGCCCGGCGCGGCCTGCGCGATCGTGCTGTGCCGGACGTACGCGTCGAACAGCTGCGCCTTCGAGCCGAGGATCTCGATCATGCGCTCGTCGACCGAGTCGGCGATCAGCAGGCGGTGCACCTGGACGGTGCGCACCTGGCCCATCCGGTGCGCGCGGGCGATCGCCTGCGCCTCGATCGACGGCTTGACCTGCGGCTCGCACAGGATGACGACCGAGGCGGCCTGGATGTTCACGCCGACGCCGGCGGCCTCGATCTGGCACACCAGCACGGCCGGCTTCGGCGACGCCGTGAACTCGTCCACGATGCGCTGGCGGTCGGCGACCGGCGTCGATCCGGTGATCGGCCCGCGGGCGGCGGCGCCGAGGGCGTCTCCCACCACGGTCAGCACGTCGCGGAAGTACGAGAAGACCACCACGTGGCGGCCGTTGGCCATCGCCTCCCGGGCCAGCTCGAGCAGCCGCGTCAGCTTCGCCGAGTCGTGCGGCCGGCGCACGGCGAACGCGGCCCGGCGCATCGCCATGAAGTTGCCCTCGCGGACCGCCTCCCGGTACGCGGCCCCGTCCTCGGCGCCGAACTCCTCCCACTCGTCGACCTGGACGAGCTCCGGCAGCTCGGTGAGCACGTCGGGCTGGTTGCGCCGCAGGTACACCGGCGCCGCTGCCCGCCGGAACGCCTCCACGCTGATCGCGGCGTGCTCGGGCCCCATCCCGGCGGCGACCTCCGGCCGCAGGTGCTCGATCAGGGCCCGGAACTCGTCGATACGGTTCTCCATGGGGGTACCGGTGAGAAAGAGCACCCGCTCGGACTCGGCCGCGACCCGGTTGACCGCCTGCGACCGTTTGGCGCCGGGGTTCTTCACGTAGTGCGCCTCGTCGACGACCAGCAGCGCCGGCCGGGGCGGCGGAAGCCCGAGCGCGCCGAGCGAGCCGAACGTGACGACGCCGGCACCGCCCGCGCTCCGCCACCGCGCGGCCGCGCGTGCCCGGCCGTTGCCGTGCAGGCTGACGACCGGAATCGTCGAGTGCCGGGCGATCTCGCGGGACCAGTTGATCAGCACGCTGGCCGGGCACACGACGAGGAAGTGCGTGGCGCCGCGGGCGGCGAGGTGCGCCATCGCGGCGATGGCCTGCACGGTCTTGCCCAGCCCCATCTCGTCGCCGAGCACGACCCGCCGCTGCACGAGGGCGAACCGCGCGCCGAACGACTGGTACCCCCGCAACCGCAGGCCGTCGTTGAGCCGGGACGTGTCGAGCTGCTGCGCCCCGACCCGCTCGACGATGTCGGCGGGCAGGAACCCTTCGCTCGCCGCGACGTCGCCACCGAGGCCGACGACCTGGCTGAGCAGGTTGTAGTAGTCGGTCGAGTGCAGCTCGAAGTCGCGCCAGACCTGCTGGTCGCCGGGCGTGCGGACCGCCCGCGCCGCCCGCGCGGCGCCGGGCAGCCCGCCTGCCTCGGCGGCGTCCACGACGGTGTTCAGGCGCCGGGCCGCGTCGTCGGCGACGGCCTTGTCCGCGGCCCGCATGAACAGCCGGCGCAGCCGCCCCGCGCCGGCGGGCGCGGCGACCGGCAGGAGCGCCTCCAGCTCTTTGGCGAGCGGCCCGGCCCCGGCCTCGTGGGCTCCGGCCGCGCGCCACACCGCGCCCCAGGTGGCGAGGGTCCGCACCAGCCGGGTCATGTCCGGGTTCGCGGGGTCATACTCGATGCGGAACTGCAGTGAGTCCCGCGCGGCCCGCTTGAGCTGCTCGGCGGCGAGGATGGTCTTGCGTGCGGTGCCGTCACCGATCCCGGGCACGGTGGTCAGCCGCTCCGGCCCGGCCCTGAGCACGTCGGCCACGGAGTAGAAACCGTGCGCGGGCAGGTCGTCCAGCTTGGCCCGCCCGTCGACGGTGTCCTTGACGGTCTCGATCGACATCTTCCCGATCGCGGCCCACACCTGCGGCTCGGCCGCGACCGCGTACGCCTCGACAACAGCCGCCCGCGCCCGGCCGAGGATGTCGTCGACCGCCTCGGCGTCGGCCTGCACCTGGGCGCCCCGGGCGAGCAGCGCACGCGTCTCCCGGCTCATCGCGCCGGCCGCTGGAACACCATGCCCATCAACGTACCGACCCACCGCCCGCTGCGCCCGCGACACGGCATGGCCGGCACCGCGTCCGCCGTCGATCGCCTAGGACGCGGTCGTGCCCGCCAGCGACGGCGACGGCGTCGGGGCCGGGGCCGGGGC
>NZ_JAHYSG010000110.1 GCF_022095675.1 Dactylosporangium sp. AC04546
CCCGCCGCCCCGACCGGTACGGTCCGCACCAGCCGGCCTGCACCGTCGGGATTGCCCGCACTCACGGATGCCCGCGGCGGCCCTCCGCGCTCGCCTGCTTCATGATCGATGGCGTCCTCTGGCTGCTATGACGACCAGAACTCGCCGTCGATCATGAGCCGACGCCGGCGTGCGCCCATCGCCGGCGTCACCGCATTCCTCCGCACGGCCTCGCGCCCATTTCCTCTCGATCTTGGACTTGGTGGTTTCCGATTTATCCGACAAATCCGGCAAGTCGGGGAGATGAAGCTCCAAGATCCGCGCGTTCGGGCGGCCCAGCGGCGACCGCCTCGCGGGCGGCGCTGGACGGGGCCGGCCGAGACCGGCCCCGGAGTAGTCAGCCGGGGCCGGGACCGGGTCGTCAGCCGTTGGTCAGTTCGCGGGTCGGCGTCGTGCCGGAGACCTGAGCCGCCGCCGCCTGGGCCTCGGCGTTGGCCGCGGCCGCGGCCTCCTCGGCGGCCTTGCGCGCCTCGATGACCTCGGCCGACTCCTCCTCCTCGACGTGGGCCTGGTCGACGTGCTTGGTGCGCTCCTCGTTCGACATCGCGCCGATGCCGCCCAGGGCGCCGCCGATGCCCTCCAGGGCCTTCGTGAGCTCGACCGGGAGGATCCACAGCTTGTTCGACTGGCCGGCGGCGATCTGCGGCAGCGACTGGAGGTACTGGTACGCCATGACCTTCGAGTCCGGGTTCGCCAGGTGGATCGAGTCGACGACCGTGCGGATCGCCTTCGCCTGGCCCTCGGCGGTCAGGATGCGGGACTGCCGCTCACCCTCGGCCCGCAGGACGGCGGCCTGCTTCTCGCCCTCGGCCGTGAGGATCTGCGACTGTTTGAGGCCCTCCGCGTGCAGGATCGCCGCTCGGCGGTCCCGCTCGGCGCGCATCTGCTTCTCCATCGAGTCGCGGATGCTCGGCGGCGGCTCGATGGCCTTGATCTCGACGCGGGTGACCTTGATGCCCCAGCGGCCCGTCGTCTCGTCGAGCACGCCGGAGAGGTGGCGGTTGATCTCGTCGCGGCTGGTGAGGGCCTTCTCCAGGTCGAGCGAGCCGATGACGTTGCGCAGCGTGGTGACGGTCAGCTGCTCGATCGCCTGGAGGTAGGAGAAGATCTCGTACGTCGCGCGGACCGAGTCGACGACCTTGAAGTACAGCACCGTGTCGATCGAGACGACGAGGTTGTCGGAGGTGATGACCGGCTGGGGCGGGAAGTTCACCACCGCTTCCCGCTTGTCGACCTTGTTGCGGACGGAGTCGATGAACGGCACCAGAATGTTCAGGCCCGGGGTGAGGGTGCGGCTGTACTTCCCGAGCCGCTCCACCACATACTCGACCTGCTGGGGAACCACCTTCACCGACTTGACGATCGTGATGAGCCCGACCAGCGCGGCCACGATCACGATGACGGCCGTGAGCGTACTTGGATCCACTTGGTTTCAGTCCTTCCACACCATTGCGGTAGCACCCTTGATCTCGATCACCCGGACCCGCTCCCCCTTGGCGAACGTCTGCGTGACGTCGTAGGGACGGGCCCGCCAGAGCTCCCCGTCGATCTTGATCATTCCGCTGTCGTTGTCGACGTCTTCCATGACGAGCGCCATGGAGCCCTCGATGGCCTCGACGCCCATGGCCGTGTCTCGCAGGTCGCGGCGCATGTAACGGCGCAGCGTGGGCCGGACGGCCACGAACGACAGCGCGCTCACCACGGCGAAGACGATCGCCTGCACCGCCTCGTTCGCCCCGAGGGCGGCTGCCCCCGCGGCGGCGAACGCGCCGATGCCGAACATCAGCAGGATGAACGTGGTCGTAAAGACCTCCGCCGCGACGAAAGCCACGCCGACGATCAACCAGACGATCAGCCAGACATCCACGCTTCGATCGTGTCACGCCGATGCACGCAATGCCGTACTCGGATCACTCCTCTTGCGGAATCGTTGCCCAGACCCACCGCTCACCCACGTCGAACGACGTTGAGCGGGTGAGCCGCGAAGGAAAGAAGGCGAACCCCCCGTGCCCCTCCTCCCCGAAACCGTTTCGCGCGTCGAGGAGCTTGTCTCCGGCGCCCACGCCGGCGGCCGCGTGCCGACGCTCGTGGCCGGCGTGGTCCGCGCCGGCGCCCTCGCCCACGTCGCCGCGGCCGGCGACTACGCACCTGACCTGCAGTTCCGTATCGGGTCGATCACCAAGACGATGACCGCCACGCTCGTGCTCGCGCTGCGGGACGAGGGCAAGCTGGCGCTCGACGACCTGCTGTACCGCCACCTCCCCGGCACTCCCGTCGGCGCGGTCACGCTGCGTCAGCTGCTCGGTCACGCCGGGGGCGTCCAGCGCGAGCCCGACGGGGACTGGTGGGAGCGCAGCGCCGGTATGGACGTCGACACCTTCCTGTCGACGCTCACCGCGGAGAAGGTGGCCTACCCGCCGCTGCACGGGTACCACTACTCGAACCTCGCCTACGGGCTGCTCGGCGCGGTCGTCGGCCGGCTCGGGGGCGAGGACTGGCGGTCCATGCTGACCAAGCGGATCCTGGGGCCGCTCGAGCTGCAGCGGACCACGTACGGGCCGGCCGAGCCGTTCGCGCGGGGGTACGTCATGCATCCCTGGCTCGACAGCATGCGGGAGGAGCCGCGGTTGGACGCCGGGGCGATGGCTCCCGCCGGGCAGCTGTGGTCGACGGTGGCGGACATGGCCCGTTGGGCCGCGTTCCTGGCCGATCCGGATCCAGGTGTACTGCATGAGGACACGATGGCCGAGATGTGCGCGCCGGTCGTCATCAGCGACCTGGACGAATGGCGCGCCGGGCACGGGCTGGGCCTGCAGCTGTGGCGGCGGGGTGAGCGGGTGTTCGTGGGGCACAGCGGCTCGATGCCGGGCTACGTGGCCGTGCTCGCGGTCCACCGGCCCTCGCAGACGGGCGTCGTGGCGTTCGCCAACGCCTACACCATGCACTACGGGGGCCGGGGCGGTGGGGTGAGCGCGTTCGGCCTCGACCTGCTGAGCGCCGTTCTCGACCGGGAGCCGGCCCGGGTCGCGCCGTGGCGCCCCGGCACGCCGCCCCCGCCGGCGGTCGAGCCGCTCACCGGCCGCTGGTGGTGGATGGGGCAGGAGCACGAGGTCGGGTGGTCCGACGGCGAGCTGGTGGTGACGCCGCTCACGACCGGGCGGACGCCGTGGCGGTTCGTGCCGGACGGGCCGGTCGCCGACCGCTGGCGGGGGCGGTCGGGCGAGAACGACGGCGAGTTCCTCCAGGTGATCCGGTCGGCGTCGGGTGACGTCGTCGGCCTGGACATCGCCACGTTCGCGTTCACCCGCGACCCCTGGCCGGCCCTCTAGCTGGTCCTCGCTGGCCTCGCCGGCCCTCGCCGGTCCGCTAGACGTCGTCGTCGGGCTCCGTGACGAAGTCGATCAGCCGCTCCATCGCCCCGATGAGCGGGGTCTCGACGTCGCGGAAGCTCGACACGCTGGCCAGGATCCGCCGCCACATGTCGGCCGGGTCGGCGACCCCCAGGGCCGCGCAGACGCCCTCCTTCCAGGGGCGGCCGGGCGGCACCTCGGGCCAGGCGCGGATGCCGACGGCGGACGGCCGGACGGCCTGCCAGACGTCGACGTAGGGGTGCCCGGTCACCAGCACGTACGGCGACTGGACCGCGGCCACGATCCGGCTCTCCTTCGAACCGGGCACCAGGTGGTCGACCAGCACCCCGAGGCGCGCGACCGGGCCGGGGCCGAACGCGCGGATGCTTGCCGCGAGCTCGTCGATGCCGTCCAGCGGCTCCACCACGACGCCCTCGACGCGCAGGTCGTCGCCCCAGATCCGCTCGACCAGGGCGGCGTCGTGGATGCCCTCGACCCAGATGCGGCTGCGCCGCGCCACTCGCGCGGTGTGACCCGCGACGGCGATCGACCCGGAGGCGGTCGTCTTGCGCTGCTGCCGCGGGGCGGCCTGCTGGGGTCTGCGCAGGGTCACCGGCTCGCCATCGAGCAGGAACGCCGCCGGCTCGAGCGGGAAGTTGCGCCGCTTGCCGAACCGGTCCTCGAGCACCACGGCGCCGAACTCGAACCCCACCACGGCCCCGCAGAACCCGGACTCGGCGTCCTCCACGACGAGGTCCAGCTCGGCGTCGACCTCGGGAATCGCCCGCCGGCGACGCCAGTCGTTGTTCGCCAGGACGTCCATGTCCGGGAAGCGTATCGGCTGACGGCCCGTCCGGCTGCGAGACATACCGGCACGTCAGCACGTACCCTTGCTCCCATGTCCCCCGCAGCACGCGCGGCGACCCTGCAGGCGCGCCGCTCGGCGCGTTTCGTGGCATGGGTCCGGGCGTGGCGCGCCGGCCTCGTGCCGTGCGACGACGCCGCCGCCGAGATCTCCGGCGACGAGGAGCACATGGTCTCCGACGTCCCCGGCACGTGGACCGACGTGTCGCTGGGCGGCGCGCTGCCAACCCTGTCCAAGCTCCACCCGGACGAGGTCAGGCTGGTGCTCCCGGCGCCCGGCGACCCCCGCGGCCTGCCCGGCCCGGGCCCGTTCACGGGCGCCGCCCTGCTGGCCGGCGAGGGCGTGATCGCGGGCGGCCTAGGCTTCGTGCCGGAGGTACGGTTGCACACGTCGGGCTCGGGGGACGAGTTCGAGACGGTCCGCTGGCAGGTCTTCGTCCTGCCCGAGAGCCCGCAGTCCCGCCTCGACGACCCGACCACAGCCGAGGCCGAGGCCGACCTGTCGGCGGAGCTGGCCACGGCCACCCGAACCCTGGCCAAGCTGGACATCGCCCAGTGGCGCCCAGAGCTGGCGGGCGCGATCGAGGCCCTCCGCAAGCCGGACGGCGCGACCGACCTGCCGCCGGGCTACGACCCACGGGCCCGCCGCCTGTACGCCCGCGCGAACATCCTGGACCGCGTCCTGGCCCTGGCCGAGCACGCGGCCCCGGGCGGCGCCATCAACGGCTACGAGGTCCAGCAACGCGACGCGGCGCTCCGCCCTCTGATGACCGCCTGCCGCCGCGCCCTGGTGGCGGCCTGCAACGCCCCACTCCTCTAGACCCGTTCACCGCCCACACTCAACCACCGATCACCAGCGCCGCCCGCTGGCATGCCCACGACCGCCCGCAGTCCCGCGCCGCCCGAACCCGCCCGCGCCGCTCCGCGCGGTCCGTGCCGCCCGCTGGCTGCCGCCGATGCCGCGCCGACGCCGCTCGCCCGCGCCGCCCCGTCCGTTGGCTGCCGCCGACGCTCCTCGCGAACAGACCCGATCGCGCTCCCCGCAACCTCAACGGGCGCGGCCGGCGCACGAACCGCGCCCAGCCGGCGATCACAGGGCCACGCCCATGATCAAGGGAAACAATTGGCTGTCCCAGCAGCCAGACGTTTCCCACGATCATGGGGCGAGAGACCATGATCACGGTCCGAGCGATAAGCAGCCACCCGGGGGTGGCCAGCCGTTCGCCCACTTCGGTCGGTCGACCGACCAAACCGCAAATACCGCTCCGAGCACACCCAAGCCGCCTGACCGCTCAGTCGGTCGACCGACCGAAACCGCATCGCACCAGCTTTGGTCGGTCGACTGACCGAAACCGCACGCATCGCACTGTGCCGCGTCAGGTTCGGTCGGGCGATCGACCGAGATGTCGTGCGCGGCGGGCGAGGAGCGTACGCAGACAGCCGTCGATCTGTCAGGTAGATCGACCACCGTGTTCGCCGTGGTCCGCGGGTTCTTGGGACGACGGCGATGGCAGCGTCCGTGCCGCCGGGGCGGATGCACCGGCGGCACGAGCGGTGTCTGGCGGGAGCGACGGTCGCGCGTTGCACGGACCCGAGTCCCCTGTTTAAGAGATCAGACCTCGTCGATCAGGTGGGCCACTGACGGGATGATGCGCGAGGGGCGGTACGGGTAGCGCTCGACGTCCGCGGCGGTGCTGATGCCGCTCAGGACCAGGATCGTCTCCAGGCCGGCCTCCAGGCCGCAGAGGACGTCCGTGTCCATCCGGTCGCCGATCATGGCCGTGGTCTCGGAGTGGGCGTCGATGCTGTTCAGGGCGGAGCGCATCATCATCGGGTTGGGCTTGCCGATGAAGTACGGCTCTATGCCCGTCGCCTTCGAGATCAGGGCGGCCACGGCGCCGCAGGCCGGGAGGGCGCCCTCGTTCGACGGGCCCGTTGCGTCCGGGTTGGTGCAGATGAAGCGGGCGCCGTCGTTGATCAGGCGGATGGCCTGCGTGATGGCCTCGAAGCTGTACGTGCGGGTCTCGCCCAGGACCACGTAGTCGGGCTCCGTGTCCGTGAGAATGTAGCCGACCTCGTGCATGGCCGTGGTAAGGCCGGCCTCGCCGATCACGTACGCGGTGCCGCCGGGGCGCTGGTTGTCCAGGAACTGGGCCGTCGCCAGCGCGGACGTCCAGATCGCGGACTCGGGGACGTCGAAGCCGATTCTGCGCAGGCGGGCCTGGAGGTCGCGGGCCGTGTAGATCGAGTTGTTCGTCAGGATCAGGAAGGGCTTGCCGGATGAGCGCAGCCGGTTGACGAACTCCGGTGCGCCGGGGACGGGGATGCCCTCGTGCACGAGGACCCCGTCCATGTCGGTGAGCCAGGACTCGATGGGCTTGCGTTCTCTCACGCGCAACATCTTCCCTCAGGAACGTTTCGGGCCTATGCGCGCTTCGGTGACACGCAGCAGTCGGCGGGGCAGAAATCCCAGGTCGGGACGGTGCCGAGGGCGTGACGCACATTACTGTGAGCAAGCACGCGCTCGTCGACGAGCTGTCGGATCATCGCCACGAACCGCTCGTCGGTGCCGGGGGTGGCGGCGCGGACGTATGCGAGGCCGAGGCGGTCCGCCGTCGCGCGGGCCTCCACGTCGAGGTCCCACACGACCTCCAGGTGGTCGGAGATGAAGCCGATCGGGCTCACCACGACCTCCGTGACGCCCTGCTTGACGAGCTGCTCCAGGTGGGCGTTGACGTCCGGCTCCAGCCACGGGACGTGCGGCGAGCCGGAGCGGCTCTGCCAGACCAGGTCCCAGGGCAGCTCGGGGGCGGCCTCGGCGGCGACGAGGGCGGCCGTTTCGCGCAGCTGGGCCTCGTACCGCTTTCCGTTCGGACCGCTCGTGTCGTTCATGGCCGTGGGGATCGAGTGGGCCGTGAAGACCAGGCGGGCAGCCATGCGGGACGGGAGCTGGGCCAGGGCTTCGCGGACGGCGTCGGCGTGCGGGTGGATGTATCCGGGATGATCGTGATAGTGCCGGATCTTGTCGATCTGGGGAGCGTTCTCGACCTTGCCGCGGGCCGTCTCGATGTCGTCCAGATACTGGCGGCAGGACGAGAACGAGCCGAACGGGCTGGTCACGAACGCGAGCGCGTGCTGGACGCCGTCGTCGCGCATCTGGCGGACGGTGTCCTCCAGGAGCGGGTGCCAGTTGCGGTTGCCCCAGTAGACCGGCAGGTCGACCTCGATGGCGGCGAGCAGCTCGCGGCACTGCGCGTTGATCGGTGACACACCGCCGAAGTGCCGGTAGTGCTCGGCGACCGTCTCCAGACGCTCGCGCGGGATGCCCCGGCCGCGCGTCACGTTCTCCAGGAAGGGCAGGACGTCGTCCTGCCCTTCCGGACCGCCGAACGAGACCAGGAGGAACGCGTCATAAGCCACGTCCCCCATTGTTGCAAGTGGGTCAGGAGGAGCCGACCGCGTGGTACCCGCCGTCGACGTGGACGATCTCGCCGGTCGTGGCCGGGAACCAGTCGGACATCAGCGCGCAGCACGCCTTGGCCGCGGCGACCTGGTCGTTGAGGTCCCAGCCGAGCGGCGCCGTCTTGGCCCACGAGTCCTCGAACACGGCGAAGCCGGGGATCGACTTGGCGGCCATCGTGCGCAGCGGGCCGGCGGCGACCAGGTTGACGCGGATGCCGCGCGGGCCGAGGTCGCGGGCGAGGTAGCGGGACGTCGACTCCAGGCCGGCCTTGGCCACGCCCATCCAGTCGTACACCGGCCACGCCTTGCTGGCGTCGAAGTCGAGACCGACGACGGCGCTGCCCGGGCCGAGCAGCGGCAGGCAGGCCACCGCGAGCGACTTGAACGAGAACGTCGACACGTGGACGGCGGTCGACACGTCCTCCCACGGGGCGTCGAGGAAACCGCCGCCGAGGCACGATGCCGGCGCGAAGCCGATCGAGTGCAGCACACCGTCGAGGCCGTCGACGTGCTCGCGGACCTTGTCGGCCAGGCCGTCGAGGTGCTCCTTGTTGGTCACGTCGAGCTCGATGACCGGCGCCTCCTGCGGCAGGCGCCTGGCGATGCGCTCGACCAGCGACAGGCGGCCGAATCCGGTGAGCACAACCTTCGCGCCCTGCTCCTGGGCGAGCTTCGCGGCGGAGAAGGCGATCGACTGCTCGGTGATGATCCCGGTGATGAGCAGCCGCTTGCCCTCGAGAAGTCCAGCCATGTTCAAACCCTTCGTGGCCTCAGTGGCCCATGCCAAGGCCGCCGTCGACGGGAATGACGGCGCCGGTGATGTAGCCCGCGGCGTCGCTGGCGAGCCAGGTCACCGCGCCGGCGACCTCTTCCGGCTTCGCCATGCGGCCGAGCGGGATGGACTTCTTGTACTCGGCCTGCGTGGCCTCCGGCAGCACGGCCGTCATGTCGGTCTCGATGAAACCGGGGGCGACCACGTTGGCGGTGATGTTGCGGCTGCCCAGCTCGCGGGTGATCGACCGGGCCATGCCGACCAGGCCGGCCTTGGAGGCGGCGTAGTTGACCTGGCCGGGGCTGCCGTAGAGGCCGACGACCGACGAGATGAAGATGATCCGGCCCCAGCGGGCGCGCAGCATCTTGCTCGCGGCGCGCTTGGCACAGCGGAACGAGCCGGTCAGGTTGGTGTCCAGGACGTCGGTGAACTGCTCCTCCGTCATGCGCAGCAGCAGCGTGTCCTGGGTGATGCCGGCGTTGGCGACGAGCACCTCGACCGGGCCGAGCTCGTTTTCCACGGTGGTGAACGCGGCGTCGACGGCGGCGGAGTCGGTGATGTCACACTGCACGCCGAAGAGACCGTCGGGAGCGCCGGAACCACGGTGGGTCACCGCCACCCGGTCACCCTGCTTGGCGAACGCCTGCGCGATCGCCAGTCCGATGCCCCGGTTGCCGCCGGTGACCAGCACGGTCCTCGCCACGGGATGCCGCCTTTCGAGTCGGTTGTGCAGTAGGCAGATTAGGCGTTACCGGATGGTAGAAGCCAACTCGCCTGGCGTGGCGGCGGGCAGTACGATATTGCCGACGCATGCCCATCTGCTGCCCGTCCGGTACGGCAGCTGCTCCCTGGAGGTGATCGCTGTGCGAAGTAGCGATCCCTCCAGTCGTGTGCCGGTCCTGTCCTAGGCCCCGCCCACGGCTGTCCGTGTGCTTGTTCTCCATCCCTGAGACAACCACTGTTGGGAGCATGTCGTGAGCCGCTTCGTCGCGCCCGTTGGCTTTTTCCTGGCCGCCCTGTGGGTCGCCGCCCTGTTCTTCATGGTCGGCGCCCACTAACCGACGCTCGCTATGGCAGGCGAGACCCCCACAACAGGCTCAGGCCGCCTGCGGCCAGGGCCAGCAGGAAACCGATGCCCAGGTACCACTGGGTGATCTCGCGCGGCTTCGTGCGGTAGCCGATCGAGCTGCCCATGTCGGTGTACACGCGCTTGAGCTCTTCCTTGCTGGCGGCCTCGTAGAAGTACCCCTTGGTGACCTCAGCCACCTTCTGCAGCGACGGCCGGTCGACCGGCACGCGCTGCGGGGTGTTGCCGATGCGCACCACGCCGTCGTCGGTGCCGAACGCGATCGTCGAGACCGGCACGTTGGCCGCCGCGGCGGCCGCGGACGCGTCCTCCAGCGAGCGCCCGGCGGTGCGGAACCCGTCGGAGAGCAGCACGATGCGCGCCGGCGGCGGGCCGGCGGCGCCGTCCGCGGGCACGGTCCGGATCGCGTCGAGGCTGGTGAACACGGCCTCGCCCGTCGCCGTCGACTCCTGCAGCGTCAGGCCGTCGATCGCCTGGAGTACCGCGGCGCGCTCCTTCGTCGGCGACACGAGCACACTCGCCGTCTTGGCGAACGAGACGATGCCGACGTTGAACGACGCCGGCAGCTGCCGCACGAAGTCGGTCGCCGCCGACTTGGCCGCCTCGATGCGCGTCGGCGCGACGTCGGTCGCCTGCATCGACAGGGAGACGTCGATCGCCAGCATGATGGTGGCCCGCTCCAGCGGCTCCTTGCTGTCGTACGACGGGCGGGCCAGGCCGAACCCGAGTATTACCAGGCTCAGCAGGAACGCAGCGGCGCTGATGTGCCGGCGCGGGCCGATGCCCTTGGGCACCAGGCTGGAGAGCAGGTCGACGTTGGTGAACCGCACGGCGAACGCGCGCCGGTGCAGCTGCCGCCAGACGTACACGCCGATGACGGCGGCGACAGGCAGCAGGGACAGCAGCCACCAGGGCGAGAGCAAACGGATCATCGGGTGGTACCCCTAGTTCGGGCGTGGCGCTGGGCTGCGACGAACCGGACGATGTCGAGCAGCCAGTCGGAGTCGGTGCGCAGGCGCAGATGGGAGGCGTTGGCGCCGCGCAGCGCGGCGGCGATGGCGGCCCGCTGGGCGGCGGCCGCGTGGGCGTACCGGTGACGCAGCTTGGGGTCGGCGGTCTGCACCTCGTGCATGCGGCCCGTCTCCGGGTCGACGAGGGCGATCACCCCGACGTCGGGCAGTTCCAGCTCGCGCGGGTCGACGACCTCGACGGCGAGCAGGTCGTGGCGGACGCCGAGCTTGCGCAGCGGGCGGGCCCACTGGGCGACCGGCGTCATGAAGTCGGAGATGACCACGGCCAGCCCGCGCCGGCGCGGCGGGCGGTTCAGCATGTCGATGAGCGCGCCGAGGTCGGCCCGCCCGCCCCGCGGCGGGGTCTGGGCGATCGCCCGCAGCAGGCCCTGCGCATCCTTGCGGCCGGGGCGCGCGGGCATCCGGGTCAGGGCGCTGCCCGTGCCGACGACCGCGCCGATGCGGTTGCCGCCGCGCACGACCAGGTGCGAGACCGCCGCCGCCGCGGCGATGGCGAGGTCGCGTTTGAGGTACCGCGCCGTGCCGAAGTCCAGGCTCGCGCTCAGGTCGACGGCGAGCCACGCCTCCAGCTCGCGGTCGGCGACGGTCTGCCGGACGTGCGGCAGCGTCGTGCGGGCCGTGACGGGCCAGTCCATGCGCCGCACGTCGTCGCCGGGGCGGTACTCCCGCGACTCACCCGCCTCGGTGCCCGGGCCGGGCAGCAGGCCGAGGTAGTCGCCTTGGAGCAGCCCGTCGAGCTTGCGGGTGATGAGCAGCTGCATGCGGTTGAGGACGACCTCGGCGCGAGCGTCCTCGTGTGCGGCGGCCTGTGTGGTCAACGGCCGGGCCACGTCGTGATCGTCGTCGTCTGCGGAGGCCCGGACGGGGGCCCGGACACCGCCTGGGCCTGCTGGCGGGGCGCGACGGTCGGCGGCGGCACGGCGGCCAGCACGCGGCGCACGATGTCGTCGGCCGGGATGTCGTCGGCGAGCGCGTCGTACGACAGCACCAGCCGGTGGCGCAGGATGTCGGGCGCGATGTCCTGCACGTCCTGCGGCAGCGCGTAGTCCCGGCCGCGGAGCAGGGCGAGGGCGCGCGACGCCCGCACGATGCCGAGCGAGGCGCGGGGGCTCGCGCCGTACTGAATGAACTGCGAGATGTCGGCCAGGCCGTGCTCGGCCGGCGCCCGGGTCGCGACGACCAGCCGCACCGCGTAGTCCACCAATGCGTTGTGCACGAACACGTCGTCGGCCTTGGCCTGCAGGCCCATGAGCTCCTCGGTGGTGAGCACCGCGACCGGCTCGGGCGTCTTCACCGACACCCGGTAGACGATCTCGCGCTCCTCGGCGTCGCTCGGGTAGCCGACCTGGATCTTCATCAGGAAGCGGTCGCGCTGGGCCTCGGGCAGCGGGTAGACACCCTCCTGCTCGATCGGGTTCTGCGTCGCCATGACCAGGAACGGGCGCGGCACGTCGTAGCTCTCGCCGCCGATCGAGACCTGCTGCTCGGCCATGACCTCCAGCAGCGCCGACTGGACCTTGGCCGGCGCGCGGTTGATCTCGTCGGCGAGCAGGAAGTTGACGAACACCGGGCCGAGCTCGACGTCGAACTTCTCGCTCGACTGCCGGTAGATCCGCGTGCCGACGATGTCGGCGGGCACCAGGTCGGGCGTGAACTGGATGCGGGAGAACGTGCCGCCGACGACCCTGGCGAGGGTCTCGACCGCGAGGGTCTTGGCGACGCCGGGCACGCCCTCAAGGAGAACATGGCCGCGGCTGAGCAACGACACGAACATCCGCTCGATCATGCGGTCCTGACCGACGATGACCCTCTTCACCTCGAAGAGGGCCCGCTCCAGCACGGTCGCGTCCTGTGCGGGTGTCGAGACAGGGTTGCTCGGCTGGGTCACCGGTCCTCCACGCGTAGGTTGTGGTTCCGAGCCTAGCGTCGCATGTCCGCACACCCGGAGCGATCTGGTGCCGCTGGGAGCCTACTGGGAGTTTCTTTTGGTGGGATTTATCGGGTATGTGGCTATCGACCGTGGCGATTTTTGGCAACGGACACCACGGGTGACTGGACATCACCCGTACCGGAGTGGGTACGATTCACCCCGTCGCCGGGCGGCTTCCCCCGTGGCCGCCCGGCGCTCATCCTCTTCCACGCCGCTGGCAGACTGGCCTGTGTGGATCCACTGATCTGCTCGGCCAAGGGTTGCCGTGCGCCTGCCGTCTGGCAGCTGCGCTGGAACAACCCGAAGCTGCACACGCCCGAACGACGCAAGACCTGGCTGGCCTGCGCGGATCACCTTTCCTCGTTGTCGGCGTTCCTGGACGCCCGGGGATTCCTGCGGGAGACCGTGCCGATCGATGATCGGGATAGGCTCGACGAGTGACGGTGGCTCCCGATCCGCTCCGCCCGTGGCCGGACACCGTGGCCTGGCGGCCGATTTCTCCGCGGTACTTCCTCGTGCGCGTCGGCGTCCTCGCCGTGTGGGTCTTTGTGCTCACGGTCGCGTCGCTGGTCGCCGGCCTGCTCGTCTCCGGCTGGTTCGTGCTGCTGGCGCTCGCGATCGTCGTTCTCGGCGTCGTGCGCGCGCTGTTCCTGCGCCGCTCGCTGCGGGCCTGGGGCTACGCCGAACGCGCCGAGGACCTGCTGGTGCGGCACGGGCTGCTGGTCCGGCGGCTGTCGATCGTGCCGTACGCGCGGATGCAGTTCGTCGACGTGACCGCCGGCCCGCTGGAGCGCGCGGCCGGCCTGGCGACCGTGACGCTGCACACTGCGGCGGCCGCGAGCGACGCCACCGTCCCCGGCCTCGACGCCGCTGAGGCGACCCGGCTGCGCGACCGGCTCGCCGCGCTCGGCGAGATCCGCGAAGAGGGACTGTGACCCGCCGCCGGCTGCACCCGCTCACCCCCTTCGTCCGCGGCGCGAAGCTCGTCGCGGCCGCGGCTGTCGTGATCTCCTGGCAGGGCCTGCGCGACCTGGGCCCGCTCGGCTGGCTGGCCTCCATGGCGGCCATCCTCATCCTGGCCGTCCTCGTCTCGGCCGTCGTCTGGCTGGTCACCGGCTATGAGGTCGTCGGCCGCGAGCTCCGCGTCCACGAGGGCCTCGTCTCGCGGCGCATCCGCACCATCCCACTCGAGCGCGTCCAGGCCATCGACATCGTCCGCCCGGCCCTGGCGCGCGTCTTCGGCCTGGCCGAGCTGCGTCTCGAGGTCATCGGCGCGGGCAAGACGGAGGCGCCGCTCGCGTACCTCACGGTCGCCGGCGCCAGCGAGCTGCGCCACCACCTGCTCGGCCTCGCCACCGGCGTCGCCCCCGACCCCGTGTCGCGGGAGCGCCCCGTCTTTTCGGCCCTCAACCGCCGGCTCCTCCTGGCGCAGCTGCTCACCCCGCACACCTTCGCCGTCCCCATCGGCGCCGCCTTCGTCATCTGGCAGGCGACCCTGGACCCGGCCTGGACGATCATCGGCGCCGCCAGCACCGTCACGGCGTTCCTCGGCGTCTTCCAGGTCCCGGTCCGCCGTGTCCTGGACGAGTGGGACTTCCACCTGGGCGTCGACCTCGCCGTTTTCCGTCTCCGCCAGGGCCTGCTCAACAAGCGGAGCCAGACCGTCCCGCCGCGCCGCGTCCAGGGCGTGAAGATCACCTGGCCCCTCCTGTGGCGGACCCCTGGCTGGTCCCGCGCCCGGATCGACGTCGCCGGCTACGGCGGCCACGGCGAGGAACAGCTGCGGGCCGGCACGCTCGTGCCCGTCGCCGCTGCGTCCGACACCGCTTCGGTGGCGGCGATGGTACTGGGGGTGGCCGTCACACTCCGCCCGGACCACGTCGGCATCGACGCCACCGCGGTCCCCGTGACCGGCCCGCCGCGTCGAGCCCGCTGGCTCGCGCCGCTGGCCTGGTCCCGCATCGGCGTGGGCGTCACCGACGAGGTGGTGGCGGTCCGCGAGGGCGTGCTGACCCGCGAGCTGGTGGCGGTCCCCCTGGCTCGCGTACAGAGCGTCCGGGTCACCCAGGGCCCGCTCCAGCGCCTGCTGACGCTGGCCACGGTCCACGTGGACACCGCGGGCGGCCTGCACGCCGTGGCCCGCCACCGGGACGCCCTGGACGCGTACGCCCTGGCCGACACCCTCGCCACTCGCTCCCGAACGGCCCGCCAGGCATTCCTGTCCCGAGCCCGCTCGGCCGTGTTCCCCTCTGGGCTGTCCGCTCCCCCGACCCCGGCGGCGCGCTTCTGGGTGGTGCCCGGCGACCCGTCAGTCGGTGGCGGTGCCGGTCGTCCCGGGTATCCCCTCGATTCCGTCGATTCCGTCGATCTCTGTAACCCCGGCAACCCCGGCAATCCTGGCAATCCTGGCAATCCTCGGCAGGACGACACCGATCGGCTCGCGGACGACGCGGTCGGCGATGACGTCGTACGGGGTCGGCGCGTCGTTCACGATCACGACCCGGGCGCCCCGCTTCCGGGCGACCTCGACCAGCCCGGCAGCCGGGTGGACGGTCAGTGACGTCCCGACCGTGACGAACGTCCGGCAGTACATCGCCGCCTCGGCCGCCGCCTCGAGCGTCGCCATGTTCATCTGCTGACCGAACGAGATCGTCGCCGACTTCAGGATCCCACCGCACGCCTCGCAGGCCGGATCGGCCTCCCCGCCCTCCACGCGGTCGAGGGCCTCGCGCATCGGCCGCCGGTCGCCGCACTGGAGGCACTCGGTCTCCGAGAGCGTGCCGTGCAGCTCGATCACCTTGGCGGGATCGTTGCCGGCTCGCTGGTGGAGCCCGTCGATGTTCTGCGTGATGATCGCGGTGAGCTTGCCGCGCCGCTCCAGCTCGACCAGCGCCGCGTGCCCGGCATTGGGTTCGGCCGTCCATGCGGGGTGCCGCAGCCGCTCCTGCCACGAACGGCGCCGAACGTCCGGGTCGGCGACGTAGTGGTCGATCGACGACAGCTTCATCGCCTCCGGGTCGCGCGTCCACACCCCGTTGGGCCCGCGGAAGTCCGGGATGCCGGAGTCGGTAGAGATGCCCGCCCCGGTCAGCACGACCACCGCTCCCTCGTCGGCCCACTGCGCGATCTGCTCCATGGCCGCCATTATCGACGTGCGTCAGGTTTCCCGGCGACGTGTTATGCACGGTCGTTAGGCTGGGGAGTATGCAGCCGAACGAGCGCCCCTCGGTCGATGCGGCCCCCTGGGTGGGCGCCGTCACCCGCGTCGAGCTCACGGTCACCGACGCCGACACCGCCCAGGCGGTGGGGTCGGGCGACGTGCCGGTCCTGGGCACCCCACGCGTGCTGGCCCTGGCCGAGGCGGCCACCGTCGGCGCCACGGCGAGCCGCCTGCCCCCGGGCTTCACCACCGTCGGCACCCGCGTCGAGCTGGAACACAAGGCCGCGACCCCGATCGGCGGCAAGGTCACCGCCGAAGCCCGGCTGGCGAAGGCGGACGGCCGCAAGCTGGTCTTCGAGATCGTGGTCCGCGACGGCCGCCAAGTGGTCGCCGAGGGCCGCGTCGAGCGCATCATCGTCGATCGCCAGCGGTTCCTGACAAAGGCCCTGGAGGACCGCTCATGACCCACCTGCGCGAGATCGCCTCCAACGTGCACATCCTGCGCCACAAGGTGCTGGACGTGACTGCCGCATTGATCGTCGGAACGGAGTCGGCCCTGGTCGTCGACACCCTGTCGACCACCGCCCAGGCCCGCGAACTGCTGGGCGCGGTCCGCCGGGTGACCGACCTGCCCCTCGCCGTGGTCAACACGCACCACCACTTCGACCACACCTTCGGCAATGCCGTCTTCACTCCCGCCCCGATCTGGGGCCATGAGGAGACGGCGGTGCTGCTCGGCCCTCACCACGGCGAGCCCATGCGCGCCGAGTGCCAGCGCGCCTACCCGGACCTCGCCGCGGAGCTGGGCGAGGTGCCGCTCACTCCGCCGACGAACCTGATCCGCACCGCCCACGACCTCGACCTCGGCGACCGGTTGGTGGAGCTGCGCCACTTCGGCCGCGGCCACTCGGCCGGGGACCTGGTCGTCCTGGTCCCCGACGCCGACGTGGTCATCGCCGGCGACCTCGTGGAGGAGAGCGGCCCGCCGCAGTTCGACGACGCCTACCCCCTCGAGTGGCCCGACACCCTCGCCGCCCTGCTGCCCCACCTGGAGCCGACCACGCAGGTGGTCCCCGGGCACGGGAGACCGGTCGACCGCGTGTTCGTGCACGCGCAGCACGAGCAGCTCGCGTCGCTCGCCTGGCTCATCCGCGAGGGTGACCAGGACGGCGCCCCGCCCGACCGGGTGGCCGCGAAGTCGCCGTTCCCGCAGGACCTGTCGCTGATCGCCGTTCACCGGGGCTACCTCCACCTGAACCAGTCCTAGCGCTGTATCGCCAGCCCGGTTCTGCGTTTCGGCGCCCCGCCGGGTTCGGGGTCAGGCCGGGACCGCTGTGACGTCCCGGTCGAAGTTGCGGTGCGTGGCGAGCGCCGTGGCCAGCTCGGACACGAACGCCGCAGACCATGTCTCGTGCGCGATCAGCGCGGGATCGGCCGCCGCCGTCGGTAACGGGATCTGGCCGCGCCGGAGCAGATCCAGCCCGGATCCGTACGCACCGACAGCCTTGCCGTGCTTGAACGCCTCGGCGGCGAAGTGCACCGCGAGCCCGTTCAGCGCCAGGTCCGGCGCGCCGTCCGGCACCACCACCGCGTCGTACAGCACCGACGCCATCGTCGGCAGCGCGCGGTCCACCTCGATCGGCACCCCGTCGGAGGTGGCGACCGAGCCGTCGACGGGTGCGAGGAGCTCGACGATCGCGCCGCGCCGGGTCAGCGTGTCGCGCAGGCCGGCCAGCACACGGGCGTCGACACCGTCGGCGACCAGCACCGCCACCCGACGGCTGACGATCGACTCGCGGGCCGTGTTGGCCTGCGACAGCGCCGGTGAGCTGCGGCCGTGGTTGTCGATCGACTTCACCGGCTCCTCGACGCCGATGCCCTGTGCGACGGCCACCGCCAGGTCGTGGTCGATCCGGTTGAGGTGCTCGACCATGCGCACCCGGATCGGCATGGTCCGCACCTTGCCGAGCTCGAACCGGTACGCCGAGACGATGTGCTCCTTCTCCCAGCCGGACATGCTGTTCCAGAACAGGGTGGCCTGGCTGTAGTGGTCAGCGAACGTCTCGCTGCGCTTGCGCTCCTTCGGGCCGTCGACCGCCTCGGGGAAATGCACGAACCCGGCCGCGCCGGCCGGCTTCGGCAGGTCGTCGCCGAGTGAGTTCGGGAAGTAGTTGGCCTGCCCCACCGGCATCTCGTGCTGATGGAAGCCGTCCTGCTGGTGGTTGCGGACAGCCGCGACCGGCCGGTTGATGGGCAGCTGCGGGAAGTTGGGGCCGCCGAGGCGGGTGAGCTGCGTGTCGAGATACGAGAACAGCCGGGCCTGCATCAGCGGGTCGTTCGTGAAGTCGATGCCGGGCACCACGTTGCCGACGCAGAACGCGACCTGCTCGGTCTCCGCGAAGAAGTTGCCCGGGTTGCGGTTGAGCGTGAGGCGGCCGACCGGCGTCACCGGCACGAGCTCCTCCGGGATGATCTTCGTCGGGTCGAGGATATCGATGTCGTCGAACTCGTACACCTGGTCCTGCGGGATCAGCTGCAGGCCCAGCTCCCACGACGGGAACTGCCCCTTGTCGATCGCCTCCCACAGGTCACGGCGGTTGAAGTCGGGGTCCTTGCCGGAGATCTGCTGCGCCTCTTCGAAGACGAGCGAGTGCGTGCCGAGGGCCGGCGTCCAGTGGAACTTCACGAACGTGCTGCGGCCGTGGGCGTTGACCAGGCGGAAGGTGTGCACGCCGAAGCCCTGCATCATGCGGAAGCTGCGGGGCAGCGCCCGGTCGGACATGAGCCAGATCAGGTGGTGCATCGTCTCCGGCTGCAGCGACACGAAGTCCCAGAACGTGTCGTGCGCCGACGCGGCCTGCGGCATCTCGTGGTGCGGCTCGGGCTTGAGGGCGTGCACCAGGTCCGGGAACTTGATGCCGTCCTGGATGAAGAACACCGGCATGTTGTTGCCGACGAGGTCGAAGTTGCCCTGCCGGGTGTAGAACTTCGTGGCGAACCCCCGCACGTCGCGCGGCGTGTCGGTGGAGCCGCGCGAGCCCTGGACCGTCGAGAAGCGCACGAACACCGGCGTCTCGGCGTCCGGATCGGTCAGGAAGTCGGCGGTCGTGTACTCATCCAGCGGCTCGTACACCTTGAAGAACCCGTGGGCGCCCGACCCGCGCGCGTGGACGACCCGCTCGGGGACGCGCTCGTGGTCGAATCGCATGATCTTTTCGCGGAGGTGGAAGTCCTCCAGCAGCGTCGGACCGCGCGCACCCGCTCGCAGCGAGTTGTCGGTCTCCTCGACCGGGATGCCCTGATCGGTCGTCAGCACACCCTCGTTGAACGGTCGGCGGCTGCCGGCGAACTGCCGGTCCTTGGCGGTCATACGGTTGGGGCTACCACGTTGCATCTGCTTTACACCTTTTGTTAGGGATCGAGTCGGGCGGCGATCGCACGTAAGCCGTCGATCAGGTCACGCCCGCTCAGCGCCAACTCAGGCGTCACGAGGTGCTGGAGCACCACACCGGTGATGAGCGCCTGGTAGACACCTCCGACGGTGCGGGCCAGCTCCGGCTCCACCTCGTCGTCGATCCCGTGGAACAGCTCCGCCAGGCCGGCCTGAGCGCCGCCTTGCGCCTCCGTCCAGTCCCAGTCCGGCCCCCGCCGCCGGGCGACCTGCGTGGCGGCCTCGAACTGCGTGGTCCACAGCGAGCGGTTGGCGGCGACCGACGCGATCACCCGCGTCCAGATGGCGACGAACCGGTCGCCCGGCGCGAGCGCGGCGTCGCCTTCGTCGTTGAGCGCACCTTCCAGCTCCTCGGCCCACCGCTCCATCGCCTGGTAGAGCACGGTGTTGAGCAGGGCCTCGGTGGTGCCGAAGTGATATCCGATCGCGGCGAGGCTGACGCCCGCCGTCGTGGCGATGTCCCTGGCGGTGGTCTCGGCGTAGCCCTTCTCGAACAGGCACTGCAGTGCTCCGTCGAGGAGCTTCTCCCGGTTTCCCATGGCGATGACGATACCGTCTGAGACGTCAGTCTCGCAAATCTGTCTTGGAAATTCGTCTTGCAAATTTGTCTAAGAAGCTCGTACAGTCGGAGGCAGCACACCGAACCCCCATCTCTCGGAGGACGTCATGCTCGTCACCGCCTCGGTCGCCGCCGTTGCTGCCGCCACCGCCGCCGCTCCCCTCGCCTACCGGGCCGTTCGCAAGCACCGCCGCGCCGTGGAGGCACGCATCGACGGCGCCAGCGGCGTCGCCGAGGGCCGCTATGTCACGATCGGTGGCGTCGACCAGTGGCTGCAGATCCGCGGCGAGGACCGGGCCAATCCGGTGCTGCTCGTCGTGCACGGCGGGCCCGGCTCGCCCTACTCCGTCTTTACCCCTGTCCTACGCGAGTGGGAGCGGCACTTCACGGTCGTGCATTGGGACCGCCGGGGCTGCGGCCGCACGCTGCGCCGCAACGGCTGGCCGCCGGCCGGCGAGCTGACCTTCGAGCGGATGGTCGACGACGGCATCGAGGTCGCCGAGTGGCTGTGCCGCCACCTGGGCATGGACCAGATCGTGCTGATGGCCGGCTCGATGGGCACGATCGTGGGCCTGCCGATGGCGCAGCGCCGCCCGGACCTGTTCAGCGCCTACGTGGGCACCGACTTCTACGTCGACATGGTCGCCAACGAGCGCCAGGGGTGGCTGGACACCATCGCGCGGCTCCGCGCCGCGGGCAACAAGCGGGGCGTGGCCACGCTGGAGGCGCTCGGCGAGGACCCCCGCACGTGGAGCGTCGCCGACTGGGGCCGGCGGATGCAGTGGAGCATGGCCACCGACCCGACCACGCCAAACGCCGTGTTCAAGCTGCTGTTCCCGCTGCTGCTCACGAAGCCCGACTACTCGCTGCGCGACGTCGCGGCCTGGCTGAAGGGATTCGGGAAGGTCCGTGACGCGATGTTCGACCAGTTCATGGCGTTCGACGCACGGTCGCTCGGCACGCGGTTCGAGATCCCGTTCCACCTGTTCCAGGGCGCACGGGACGTCGTGACGCTGACCGAGCCGGCGGTCGACTACTTCGCCGCGGTGGAGGCCCCGGCGAAGTCGCTGGTCCTCATCGAGGATGCCAGCCACTTCGCGGCCTTCACCCAGCCCGGCCGGTTTCTGGCCGCGCTGCGAGGCGTCACCGTCTGAGCCCCGGCCTCAGGCCGGACCGACCGCCTCAGGCCGGACCGACCGCCTCAGGCCGGACCGACCGCCTCAGGCCGGACCGACCGACAGGACGCGCACGGCAGCGGCGCCGAGCGCGTCCGACTCGGCCAGATCCACCTCGGCGACGATCGCCCAGTCACGGTCGCCGGCCGGGTCGTCGAAGATCTGGCGCACCTGCCAGCGGTCGGGCTTCTGGTCGATCACCAGCAGCGCGGGGCCGCGGGCATCCGGGCCCACGCCGAGGCTGTCGTACTCCTCGAAGTAGTCCTCGATCGCATCCTGCCAGGCATCGGAGGTGAAACCGTGCTCGCCGTCCATCTCGCCCAGTTCGTCGTAGCGGCGCAGCGCCGCCAGCTCCACCCGGCGGAACAGCGCGTTGCGCACCAGCACCCGGAAGGCGCGCAGGTTGCGCGTGACGGCCGGCGGGCGGTCGTCGACCACGACCGGCTGCTCGTCGGTGGGGTTGCGCAGGCGCTCCCACTCGTCGATGAGGCTGGAGTCGACCTGGCGCACCAGTTCCCCCAGCCACTCGATGACGTCGGTGAGCTCCTCGGTGCGCGCGTCCTCGGGCACCGTCTGGCGCAGCGCCTTGAAGGCGTCGGCGAGGTAGCGCAGGACCAGGCCCTCGGAGCGGGACAGGCTGTAGAAGCTGACGTACTCGACGAAGGTCATGGCCCGCTCGTACATGTCGCGGACCACGGACTTCGGCGAGAGCTGATAGTCGGCGACCCACGGGTGGCCCTGCTTGTAGAGGTTGTAGGCGTTGTCGAGCAGGTCCGCGAGCGGCTTCGGATGGGTGACCGAGTCGAGCAGCTCCAGCCGCTCCTCGTACTCGATGCCGTCGGCCTTCATCGCGGCGACCGCCTCGCCGCGGGCCTTGAACTGCTGCGCCGACAGGACCTGCCGCGGGTCGTCCAATGTGGACTCGATGACCGACAGCACGTCGAGGGCGTAGGCCGGCGCCTCGCGGTCGAGGAGCTCGATCGCGGCGAGGGCGAACGGGGACAGCGGCTGGTTCAGCGCGAAGTCCATCTGCAGGTCGACGGTGAGCCGCACGCGGCGGCCCTCCTCGTCGGGCTCGGCGAGCTGCTCGACGACACCGCCGGCGAGCAGTGCCCGGTAGATGGCGATGGCCCGGCGGATGAGCCGCCGCTGGGAGTGGGCGTCCTCGTGGTTCGCGGTGAGCAGGTGCCGCATCGCCTGGAAGGCGTCGCCCGGCCGACTGATCACGTTGAGCAGCATCGCGTGCGACACCTGGAAGCTGGACCTGAGCGGCTCGGGCTCCGCCTCGACCAGCCGGTCGAAGGTCGGCCGGCCCCAGCCGATCGATCCCTCCGGCGGCTTCTTGCGCACCACCTTGCGCCGCTTCTTCGGGTCGTCGCCCGCCTTCGCCAATGCGCGTTCGTTGTCGATGACGTGCTCCGGCGCCTGCACCACCACCGTGCCGATGGTGTCGAAGCCGGCGCGGCCGGCCCGGCCGGCGATCTGGTGGAACTCGCGGGCGTAGAGGAGGCGGGTCTTCTGCCCGTCGTACTTGGACAGGGCGGTGAAGAGCACGGTGCGGATCGGCACGTTGATGCCGACGCCGAGGGTGTCGGTGCCGCAGATCACCTTGAGCAGCCCGGCCTGGGCGAGCGTCTCGACGAGCCGGCGGTACTTCGGCAGCATGCCGGCGTGGTGGACGCCGATCCCGTGGCGCACCAGCCGCGACAGGGTCTTGCCGAAGCCGGCGGTGAAGCGGAAGTTGCCGATCGCCTCGGCGATCATGTCCTTCTCGGCCCGTGTCGACACGTTGATGCTCATAAGGGCCTGCGCGCGTTCGAGGGCGGCGGCCTGCGTGAAGTGCACGATGTAGACGGGCGCCTGCCGGGTGCTCAGCAGCTCCTCGATCGTCTCGTGCAGCGGGTCCATCGAGTAGGTGAACATGAGCGGCACGGGCCGCTCGGCGTTCTTCACCACGGCCGTGGGCCGGCCCGTCCGGCGGGTCAGGTCGTCCTCGAAGCGGCTGACGTCGCCGAGCGTCGCCGACATGAGCACGAACTGCGCCTGCGGAAGCTCGATGAGCGGCACCTGCCACGCCCAGCCGCGGTCGGGGTCGGCGTAGAAGTGGAACTCGTCCATGACGACGATGCCGGCGTCGGCCTCGGTGCCGTCGCGCAGCGCGATGTTGGCGAGGATCTCGGCCGTGCAGCAGATGATCGGCGCGTCGGCGTTGACACTGGCGTCACCGGTGAGCATCCCGACGTTCTCCGGGCCGAACATCTCGACCAGTGCGAAGAACTTCTCGGAGACGAGCGCCTTGATCGGCGCGGTGTAGAAGGTCGTGCGGTCGCTGGCGAGCGCGGCGAAGTGGGCGCCGGCCGCGACGAGGCTCTTGCCCGAGCCCGTGGGCGTGTTCAGGATGAGGTTCGCGCCCGAGACGATCTCGATCAGGGCCTCTTCCTGATGCGGATACAGGCTGAGGCCCTGCTCCTTGGCCCAGCCGGCGAAGGCGTCGAAGACGGCGTCGGGGTCACCGCCGCGCGGGACGCGGCTCGCGAGGGCGCTCACGACTTCACGTACATGAGGTCGAAGGACGGACGGCCGTCGCGGATGGCGCGCTGCTCGAACTTCGTGAGCGGGCGGTGGGCCGGGCGCGGGGCGAAGCCGTCGTGGAGGTTGCGCAGCCGCGGATCGGCGCTCAGCGTCTCCAGCATCGCCTCGGCGTATCCGGCGTCGTCGGTCGCGCAGTGCAGCAGGCCGCCGTGGCGGAGCCGGTCGCGCAGGAGCGCCACGTGGGTGGGCTGGATCAGGCGGCGCTTGTGGTGCCTGGCCTTCGGCCACGGGTCGGGGAAGAAGACATGCACGGCGTCGAGACTTTCGAGAGGGATGTCGGAGCGCAGCAGTTCGAGCGCGTCGACGCTGACGACCCGCAGGTTGGTCAGGCCGTGCTGCTCGATGAGCGCCAGGAGGTTGGCGACGCCGGGGGTGTGGATCTCGACGGCCAGGTATCGGCGGTCGGGATCGGCCGCGGCCATTTCGACCGTCGCCTCTCCCATGCCGGAGCCGATCTCGAGGACGTCGACGGGGTCGCCGGGGATGAACGTGAACGCGTCGGTCAGGCGGTGGAGCGCGTCGAAATGCCGACCACTGAGACGCCCCCGGCGCGGGTGGTATGTCCGGATGGGCTTGCGGGGGCGCTCGACGGTAGTCACGGGTGAACAACCTTACCTGGCGTGCGCGCGAGGGCACCACGCTTCCGCGGGCACGCGGGCGGGCCGGCTACCTGCGCAGCACCTCCTGCGTGGCCTGGACCAGCGCCATCAGGTCCTCGCTCGGGCGCTCGGGCGGCCATACGAGGCCGAATGTCAGACGCAGGCCGGTGTCGATCAGTGGCACGAAACGGACATCAGGGCGGCGGATGGTGTCGACGACCAGCTGTGGCACGGGCAGGGCGCCGCGTCCGGCCGCCACCAGGTCTATCGCCGCCAGCGGGTCGTCGACCGCCTCCGGTGCAAGTCGCAGCGGCCCGGCCGCCGCCGACCCAGCCGCCGCCGACCGGGTCGCCGGCGACCCGGTTGCCGCGGACCGGCCCGTCGACCCGCTCGCCGACCCGCTCGCCGACCTGGTTGCCGACCTGGTTGCCGCGGGCCGGCCCGCCGACCCGCTCGTCGACCTGTTCGTCGAGCGGTCAGTTGGTGGTGTAGGAGGGGGGCGGAGGCCTCGGGGGAGCAGCAGGCTCGGCACCTGGGTCAGCGAGACGCGGGCGGCGGACGAGAGGGGGTCGGCGGAGGGTACGGCCAGGTGGGTCAGTGGGACGTGGAAGCGGGCGGAGCTCGCGCAGCCGGCGGGGAACGGGGTGTTCATCAACGCGGCCGAGGACAGGCCGTGGGTCAGCTCGTGGGTGGCCGCCTGCCAGCCGGGCGGAGCTCGACGTCGACCGCCGGTTTCCGGGTCGCCAGGCGGCGGGCTACGCGGGCGGCGAAGCCGCCGACCAGCGGGGCATAAGCGAGCCGAATGCCTGGCGTCGAGGGCACCGCGAGGCGGGCGGCCTCGGCTGTGAACGCGGCGGCCTGGTCGAGCACGGCCTCGGCGTGGTGCAGCAGGGCGCGGCCGGCGTCCGTGAGCTGGACGTCGCGGCTGGTGCGATCGAAGAGCCGCAGGCCCAGCGTGCGCTCCAGGCGGGCCACCGCCTGGCTGACCGCGGGCTGCGACATGCCCAGGCCGGCGGCCGCCCGGGAGAACGAGCGGTGGCGGGCCACCAGCGCGAAGCACGCGATGTCGCGCAGCGGCGGGGCGTCGACCATCAGCCGAGTATCGGGCACGGCGGCGGCTATTGGTGCTGCTTATCGATCGGGCGCGGGAAGGGGTGCGGCGCCCAGGATGCGCGGCGTGACTGATGACTTTCCTGCTTCGACCGTGCTCGGGTACCCGCGCATCGGGCCCGACCGTGAGCTGAAGCACGCGCTGGAGGGGTACTGGGACGGGCGGCTCGACCGGGCCGAGCTCGACCGCGTCGGGCGTGTGCTGCGGGCCGATACGTGGCGCCGGCTGGCGCAGCTCGGGCTGGACGGGCTGCCGTCGAACACGTTCTCGGAGTACGACCAGGTGCTCGACACGGCGGTGCTCGTCGACGCGGTGCCGGAGCGCTTCCGGGAGTGTGCCGATCCGTACTTCGCGATGGCGCGCGGGGGCGACGGGGTGGCGCCGCTGCGGATGACGAAGTGGTTCGACACCAACTACCACTACCTCGTGCCGGAGATCGGGCCGAAGACGCGGTTCCGGCTCGTGGCCGACAAGCCGCTGGGTGAGGTGCGGGAGGCGCGCGAGCTGGGGTACGAGACCCGGCCGGTCGTCGTGGGGCCGGTGACGTTCCTGCGGCTGGCTCAGGCGGCGCCCGGCAGTCCCGGCGGGTACGCGCCGATCGACCGGCTGGACGACCTGCTGGACGTGTACGTGCGGCTGCTGTCCGCGCTCGCCGACGCGGGGGTGGGCTGGGTGCAGCTCGACGAGCCGGTGCTGGTCACCGACGGGGGGTCGCCGGCGGTCCGGCACGCGTACCGGCGGCTGGCGGGGCATGCGCGGCGGCCGCGGCTGCTGGTGGCGTCGTACTTCGGGGACATCGCCGACGCGCTGCCGGCGCTCGCGGTGACGGCGGTGGACGCGGTGGCGCTGGACCTGACGCATGGCGTGCCGGCGAACGTGGACCTGTTGCAGGGCAAGACCGTCGTCGGTGGGGTCGTCTCGGGGCGGGAGGTGTGGCGGACGGACCTGGACTCGGCGCGGGCGCTGCTCGCCGGGGCGAACGCCGCCAGCGTGAGCACGTCGTGCTCGTTGCTGCACGTGCCGTACTCGCTGCGTGGGGAGGATGTGCTGCCGGGGCGGCTGGCGTTCGCGGAGGAGAAGGTCGCGGAGGTGGTCGAGCTGGCCCGGCTCGGGCCGAAGCCGGGGCCCGTTGCGGTCGTCCCGGCGATGGGGGCGCCGTCGGGCGCGCACGACCTGCGGGTCGACCTGCTCGAGCGGCGGGCGCGCGAGGACGGGCAGGCCCACGGCGCGACCGCCGCTGGCGAGGACGGGGCGGGCGGGGTGCCGGCGGAGCGCAGCGCGTACGAGGTCAGGGCGGCGGCGCAGCGGGATCTGGGGCTGCCGATGCTGCCGGTGACGACGATCGGATCGTTTCCGCAGACGGGGGCGTTGCGGGCGGCGCGGCGGGAAGTGGCGGCCGGGGCTCGCAGCGAGGCGGAGTACGAGGAGCTGGTGCGGGCGGAGATCCGGCGGGTCGTCGAGGTGCAGGAGCGGCTCGGGATCGACGTGCTCGTGCACGGGGAGCCGGAGCGCAACGACATGGTGCAGTACTTCGCCGAGCACCTCGACGGGTTCGCGGTGACCCGGAACGGGTGGGTGCAGTCGTACGGGTCGCGGTGCACGCGGCCGCCGATCCTGCACGGCGACGTCCGCAGGAGCGCGCCGATCACGGTGCGCTGGGCGCGGTACGCGCAGTCGCTGACCGAGAAGCCGGTCAAGGGGATGCTGACCGGGCCGGTGACGATCGTGGCCTGGAGCTTCGTGCGCGACGACCTGCCGCTGCGCGACGTGACGATGCAGGTCGCCGACGCGGTGCGGGCCGAGGTGCGGGATCTGGAGGCGGCCGGCATCCGGGTGATCCAGGTCGACGAGCCCGCCTTGCGGGAGCTGCTGCCGCTGCGCCGGGAGGATCAGGCGGGCTATCTGGAGTGGGCGGTGGCGGCGTACCGGCGGGCTACCGGGGGTGCCGGCGACGCGACGCAGATCCACACGCACCTCTGCTACAGCAACGCCGACGAGGTGCTGGCCGCGATCGACGGGCTCGACGCCGACGTCACGAGCATCGAGTCGGCCCGGTCGGGCACGGCGGTGCAGGGGTTCGGGCGCGGGCTCGGGCCGGGGGTGTACGACATCCACTCGCCGCGGATTCCGGACGTCGCCGAGGTGACGGTGCGGCTGCGCAGCGCGCTGCGGCACGTGCCGGCCGAGCGGCTGTGGGTGAACCCGGACTGCGGGCTGAAGACACGCACGTACGAGCAGGTGGAGGCGGCGCTGACCAACGTCGTCGCGGCGGCGCGGAAGGTCCGCAGCGTATTGTGAATATATGTCCTATCCGCCACCCCGATACCTCGGGGAGTCCGGGGAACAGAGCGCCACCTACCGACCGGCCGACGCGCCGCCCGAGTGGACCTACGCCAACGGCAACACGGTCCACTACCTGGCGACGGGGGCCACGACCAACGGGCAGTTCGGGCTGTACCGATGGGAGATGGGGCCGCAGCCCAGCGGGCCGGAGCCACACTTCCATCGATCGATATCGGAGTCGTTCTACATCCTGCGTGGGACGATCCGGATCTACGACGGCAAGCAGTGGATCGACACGGTGCCGGGCGACTTCGTGCACGTTCCGGAGGGTGGCGCGCACGCCTTCCGCAACGAGTCCGGCGAGCCGGCATCGATGCTGCTGCACTTCGCGCCCGGAGCGCCGCGGGAGGCCTACTTCGAAGGCCTGCCCGAGCTGGGCAAGCTGACCGACGAGGAACGCGCCGCGTTCATGCTGGAGCACGACACGTTCTGGCTGTAGCGGGCCTGACGGGGGTCACGGGGTCGTTGGCTGCCCCGTGACCCGCGTGTACTCCTCCGGGGTGCCGATGGCCGGGCGGTTGGCGGGGTGCTCGACGTAGTGCTCGACCACCGTGCCCAGGAAGACGGGCTCGACCGCCAGGAGATCCAGCGGGATGAGGAGCCAGCCCGGGTCCGGGTGGCCGGGGCGGCGGATGCTGAGGGCGAGCTTCGGGGAGCGCACGGTCAGCGGAAGCGGCGCGGCGGGGACGCGGACCAGCTCGTCCCACGTGACCTGGCGGCGGCCGCCGGCGCGGATGGTCAGGCCCTTGGGGCTGACGATGATGCGCGGGCCGCGCAGGAGCGGGATCGCCGCCGCGGCGATGATCAGGGCCGCGGCCGTGTTGATGCCGATGCGGACGCCCAGGGGCAGGGACGGGTCGCTCTCCAGGAACAGGGTGCCGAGCAGGGCCCAGCCCATCGCCATGCGGCCCAGCCAGACCGGGGAGCCGGGGACCACGAACGCGTTCTCCCGGATGCGCAGGGCCAGCGGCTGGGTCAGCGGCCGGAAGGCGATGCCGAAGGCGACGAACGCCCCGCCCATCACGACGGCCGGCGACAGCAGGAGGATGACCGCCAGCCAGATCGGGGTGTTCTGCGGGGTGACGGCGAACTCATACGTCACGCGGAGGGCCACCAGGACCACGGCGACCGCCGCGGCCGTCAGCTTGCTGGTCAGCAAGCGGCGGTCGAGCTGGCCGGGGGTCACACCAGCCAGTCTACGAACGGGCGTCCACCTCGGCGAGCAGGCGCAACGAACCCTAGACGGCCAGGTCGACGAAGCGGGCGCGGAGGTCCTTCAGGGTCGGCATGGCCACGGCACCGCCGCGGGACTCGCAGACCAGGCCGGCGACGTGGACGGCGACCCGGGTCAGGACGGCCCAGCTGCCCAGGTCGGCGGGGAGGCCCTGGGTCAGGATGCCCCAGGACAGGCCCGCCATCGTGGCGTCGCCGGCGCCCGTGGCGTCGACCGGGGTGATGAGGGCGGGCGGGACGCGGACCGTGCCGGCGGCCGAGGCGACGAGCGCGCCGGCGCTGCCGATCGTCACGACGACCGCGCCGGCCCCCAGGTCCAGGAGGCGGCCGGCCGCGGACTCCGGCGACTCGCCCCACAGCGCCAGCGCGTCGGCCGACGAGAGCTTGACCAGGTCGGCCGTGGCGGCGAACTCGGCGACGACGTCGGGGTTGAGGCCGACGATCGGGCGGACGTTGGGGTCGAAGACGCGGACGGGGCCCGGCACGGACCAGGCGCGGCGGGCGGCGGCCAGGACGGGCGGGGCGAGGAGGGCCATCGAGCCGCAGTAGAGCAGGGCGGCGCCGGCGACGAGCTCGGTGTCGACGTCGGAGGCGTCGTAGCGGGCGTGGGAGTCGCCGTAGAAGCGGAACGACGGCTCGTGGCCGTCGAAGGTCGTCACCGCCAGGGTCGTGGCCACGCCGGGGACGGTCACCGTGCCCGAGGTGCCGACGCCGACCGCGGACAGGTGGGCCAGGAGGCGGGCGCCGAACGGGTCGTCGCCGAAGGAGCCGAGGAACTGGGCGGCGGCGCCGAGGCGGGCGATGCCGACGGCGACGTTGAACGGGGCACCGCCCACGGCGGGGCGGTAGATCACCGAGTCTCCGGACGGCTCTTCGAGCAGATCGACCAACGCCTCACCGAGCACCACCGCGTAACCCGTCACCGGGCCAGTATCACGGTGCCGGTCGCTGCTTGGCCAGCCACAACTCGCGGGCGAGCTCCCCCGGGCTGAGGCTGGGCGGGCCGGCGGACCGCACGAAGGAGGTGGCACCGTCCGGGCCCTTGACGGTGAACCAGCACTGCGACGGCTCCAGCACCTCGGCACCCTCGCTGGACGGCGGGACGGAGTGGGCCGTGAACAGCAGCTGCGCGCGGGCCTGGTTCAGGTCGCGGTCGCGGAGCAGGCGGAGGGCCTCGGCGGCCAGGCCGGGGTGCAGGACGGCGTCGAGGTCGTCGACCAGCAGCACGCCGCCGGCGTCGAGGGCCGGGAGGAGCTCGGCGAGCAGGTCGAGCCAGGCGATGGTGCCGTCCGACTCGACGTAGGAGCCGAGGGCCTGCGGGCCGCACCGGCCGTCGTGGACGAGCCGCACGGTGGAGGCGCTCGTGTCGACGCCGATGATGCCCAGTTCGGCCCGGGTCAGCAGCAGTGTCAGCTGGTCGGACCAGCGGGAGGCCAGGTGGTCGAGGCCGCCGACCAGCCGGGCGCCGGCCGCGATGCGGACCGGGCGGATGCCGGCCAGCCAGCGGGCGATGGGTGCCAGGCCGGGGTCCTCGGCGTCGGCGCCGAGGCCGAGGAGGGTGGTCGTGGGGTCGAGGGCGGTACACAACGTTTCCAGGCGGGCCTGGGGGAGGCTGCGCACACCCGTGCGGTCGCGCTCGAACCAGACCCGGCGGCGGAGCTGGTCGTGGGCGTGGAGCCACTCTGCCGCGATTTCGCCCGTTTTGTAGGCGCAGCCGTAGACGTAGCGGATGCCGTCCAGGATGAACTCGATCTCGAACCGGGTGGGCAGGATGCGGGCCGCCGGATCGAGCTGGAACGGCTCGAAGTGCTGGGTGACCTCCCGGGCGTCACTGCCGGCGGCGGCGAGCGAGCGCAGCGTGGTCAGGGCGCGCAGGACCGTGGACTTGCCGCTGGCGTTCGCGCCGAAGACGCCTACCAGCGGCGACACTCGGATCGCGGCGCCGTGCGCCAGGGACACGGAGAAGCCGGAGTAGCCGCCGTCGGACAGCAGGGTGATCTCCTGGATGTCGCGGACCGAGCGGTAGTTCTGGACACGGAACTTGAGCAGCATCGCCGCTCACGGTAGGTGCAACTGCTCCCGCCGACGGGCGTCCTGATCATCCTCACCAGCGAAATAACCCGGCCGCATGGTCTGCGTGACGAACACCGCGTGCCACACGCAGAACACCAGCACGGTCCACAGCTTGCGGCTGTGGTCGGCCTCCTTCTTCCGGTGCGCGCGGAGCAGGCCGCGGACGACGTCGAGATCCAGCAGTTCGCCGGCGCCGCAGGTGTCCAGCAGGCCGTGGGCCCAGTCGTACATCTCCCCCCGCAGCCACGGCCGGATCGGCACAGGGAAGCCGAGCTTCTTGCGGTTGACGATGGCGCCGGGGACCACGCCGGCCAGGGCCCGGCGCAGCGCGGCCTTCGTCTCGTGGGAGCGCGGCGGCACCTTGAGCTCGGTGGGCAGGGTGGCCGCGACCTCGAACACGGCCCGGTCGAGGAACGGGGTGCGCAGCTGCAGCCCGTGGGCCATCGTCATGCGGTCGGCCTTGACCAGGATGTCGCCGCGCAGCCAGGTGTAGAGGTCGATGTACTGCATCGTCGTCACGTCGTCGAGGGCGCTCGCCTCCTTGAAGACCGGCCCGGTGACGTCGGTGTGCCGGATGTCCGGCTCGTAGTGGCGCAGCAGCGCCGCCTTCTCCTCGTCGGTGAAGATGCGCGCGTTGCCGTAGTACCGCTCCTCGATCGGCGTCGTGCCGCGCTCCAGGAAGCTCTTGCCCTTCATGCCCTGCGGGATGACCCGCGAGACGGCGCGCAGGCCGCGCTGCATGGACTCGGGCAGGTGGCTGACCGTGGCAAGGGAGAGCGGCTCGCGGTAGATCGGGTAGCCGCCGAACAGCTCGTCGGCGCCGTCGCCGCCGAGGACCACGGTGACGTCACGGGCGGCCCGCTCGGCCAGGAAGTACAGCGGCACCAGCGCCGGGTCGGCGACCGGGTCGTCGAGGTGCCAGACGATGCGCGGCAGCGCATGCATGAAGTCGGCGGGTGTGACCACGGTCGCGGTGAGCGGCACGCCCAGCGCGCGGGCCGACTGCTCGGCGACGGCGATCTCGGAGAACTGCTCGTCGTCGTAACCGACCGTGTACGTGCGCAGGCGCGGGTCGACCTCGGCGGCGAGCGCGACGATCGCCGTGGAGTCGATGCCGCTGGACAGGAAGGCGCCGACGGGCGCGTCGGCCTTCAGGCTCGCGTGGACGCTGTCGCGCAGGGCCGCGGAGATCCGCTGGACGAGCGCGTCCTCGTCGGAGACGGACGACGGGCGGAACTCGAGTTGGCTGTAGCGGCGGTTGGCCAGCGGGCCGCCCGGCGTGTAGACGAACGACTCCCCCGCCCCGAGCCGGCGCACATCCGGGTGCACGGTCGCCGGCTCCGGCACGTATTGCATGGTCAGGTAGTGCTGTAACTGAGCCGTATCCACCAGCGAGCGGTCGGTCACGAACGGCAGCAGGGCCTTCTTCTCGCTGGCGAGGTACACGCCCTCGGGCCGGCTGAGCTGGTACAGCGGCTTGATGCCGTAGGGGTCGCGCGCGCCGAACGCCCGGCGCGCCGACGAGTCCCAGATCACGAACGCGAACATGCCGCGGAGCCGGTTGACCGCGCTCGGCCCCCAGTGGTGGTAGGCGGCGACGATCACCTCCGCCTCCGACTCGGTGACGAACCGCGCGTCCCGCTGCTCGATGAGCTCGGCCCGCAGCTCGGCGGCGTTGTACACGGCGCCGTCGAACGCGATGAGGTACCGCCCGGCGCTCACGCCCAGCGGCGGGTAGGACAGCGGCTGGACGCCGCCGGCGCCGCCGGTCACGACCAGGCGGTGCACGGCGAACACGACCTCGTCGGTCGCCACCACCCGCCGGTCGTCCGGGCCACGGTGGCGCAGCAACCCCAGGGCGTCCTCGACCGCGTCCCGGTGCGCCGCCGCGTTCCCCCGCGCGCTGACGAACGTGAGCAGTCCCGCCATAGCCTGCATCCTCGCACGGGGTACGGTCGCAGGTGGAGCACGAATCAGCGGCGATGAGGACAGGTACAACGATGAACGACGCAGGTCAGCAGTCACACGACCCGGATTTTCCGGAGCGGTTCATCGAGTTCATGCGGACCGGCTGGCGCGACTCGGCGCTCGACGCCGCCCCCCGGACCGAGGCCCCCAACCATGCGAAGCGGCGCTCCGACCTGTCGGCCGCGTTCCCCGGTGAGACGCTGGTCATTCCCACGGGCGTGGACAAGGTGCGCAGCAACGACACCCACCACCCGTTCCGGCCCGGATCCGACCATGTGTGGCTCACCGGCGAGCATGATCCGGATGCGGTACTGCTGATGCGCCCGACGGAGGGCGGACACGAGGCGACGCTCTATATCCGCCCGCGGTCGCCGCGCGACACCGACGAGTTCTTCCGCGACCGCAACTACGGGGAGCTGTGGATCGGCCGCCGCCACACGCTCACGGAGAAGGCCGCCGAGCTCCAGCTGGGCACCGCGCACCTCGACGAGCTGCAGGCCGCCCTCGACGGGTGCGCGCCCGGCCGCACCCGCGTGCTGCGCGGCTACGACCCGTTCGTCGACGGGCAGGTCCGCCCGGGCGCGCCCGAGCGCGACGACGAGCTGGCCCAGGTGCTCTCCGAGCTGCGCCTGGTGAAGGACGCCTGGGAGCTGGAGCAGCTCCAGGACGCGATCGACGCGACCGTGCGCGGCTTCGAGGACGTGGCCCGCGTGCTGCCGGCCGACCGGCCGGTGAGCGAGCGGCTCGCCGAGGGCGTGTTCGGCCTGCGGGCGCGGCACGACGGCAACGCGGTCGGCTACGGCTCCATCGTCGGCAACGGCGCGCACGCGGCGATCCTGCACTGGACGCGCAACGACGGGCGGACCGTCCCGGGCGAGCTGCTGCTGATGGACATGGGCGTCGAGAACCGCAACCTCTACACGGCCGACGTGACCCGCACGGTCCCGGTGTCGGGCACGTTCACGTCGTTGCAGCGCCAGGTGTACGACATCGTCCACCGCTCCCAGCAGGCCGGCATGGACCTGATCCGGCCGGGGGTCGCGTTCGACGACATCCACCAGGCGTGCATGCGGGTGCTCGCGGAGGGCCTCAAGGACCTGGGCGTGCTGCCGGTGAGCGTCGACGAGGCGATGGACAAGTCGGCCATCCTGTACCGCCGGTGGACCCTGCACGGCTTCGGTCACATGCTGGGCCTGGACGTGCACGACTGCGCCTCGGCCCGCAAGGAGCGCTACCGCGAGGGCACCGTCGAGGCCGGCCACGTGCTGACCGTCGAGCCGGGCCTCTACTTCCAGCCGGAGGACGAGCTGGTGCCGGCCGAGCTGCGCGGCATCGGCGTGCGGATCGAGGACGACGTCCTGGTGACCCCGACCGGCGCGCGCAACCTGTCGGACGGCCTGCCCCGCACGGCGGACGACGTCGAGACGTGGCTCGCCGCTCAGCGCGAGTCTGGGCCGCGTTTGCCCTAGGTACCGTCAGATCCACGACACTGGCCGCATGGTCGACTTCACACGCGTCACCATGCGGCCATGACAGCTCTCATCGTGCTCGGCGTCGGCGTCGTGCTCGTCGTCGCGCTGCTGCTCTGGGCCGTATCCGCTTACAACTCGCTGGTCAAGGCCCGCAACCAGGTCGAGGCGTCCTGGGCGCAGATCGACGTGCAGCTCAAGCGGCGCCACTCGCTGATCCCGAACCTCGTCGAGACCGTCAAGGGCTACGCCGCGCACGAGCGCTCCACGCTCGAGGCGGTCGTGACGGCCCGCAACGTCGCCGTGCAGGCCGCGCCGCAGGGCCCGGGCCACCAGGCCGAGGCCGAGGGCATGCTGACCCAGGCCCTCGGGCGGCTGTTCGCGCTGGCCGAGGCCTACCCGGACCTCAAGGCCAACCAGGGCTTCCTGCAGCTGCAGGGCGAGCTCGGGGCGACCGAGGAGAAGATCGCGTACGCCCGGCAGTTCTACAACAGCGCGATCCAGACCTACAACCAGCGGGTCCAGACGCTGCCGACGAACCTCGTCGCGGGGATCGGCGGGTTCCGGACGAAGCCGTACTTCGAGGCGACCGGCGCCGAGCGCGCCGACGTCAACGTCCGGTTCTGACGTGTCGCCGGCCCTGCTGGTCGAGTTCGGGATCGTCGTCGCCGGGATCGGGCTGTGGTTCGTCGCGTTCTGGGGCGCGCTGCTGTTCACCCGGCCGCGGCCGATCACGGCGGCGCCCCCGACGCAGGACTTCGGCGGCGCCGAGCCGCCCGCGGTGGTCAGCCTCATCACGGGCCGCTGGGAGCTGACCGAGGACGCCGCCGAGTCGACGCTGATCGACCTGGCGGCCCGGCGGAATTTGGAGTTCCGCCAGCCGGGCAACGACCCGCTCCAGACCACGATCCACGTGCGCGAGAGCCGGCCGAGCGGCCTCAACCGGTACGAAACCATGATCTTCGAACGCGTCCAGCGGCTCGCCGTCGGTGGCAGCGTCCCGCTCACCGCGCTCACGTTCCGTGACCCCGCCGAGGCGACGAGCTGGGGGAAGCGGCTCAACGCGGCCATCGTCGCCGATGCGCGGTCACGGGGCCTGTCGCGGCGACGCTTCTCCCCCACCGTCGTGGCCGCGCTGACCATCGTCGCGGCCCTGCCGTCGATCGCCGCCGGCCTGGCCGTCTACCTGCACAGCCAGCGGGACCCGACCTCCGACGAGGGCGCCTGGATCGCGCCGATCTTCTTCGTGTGGTTCGCGCTCGGGTTCCTCGCCGCGAAGTCCCGCGGCGAGCGCGACACGCCACTCGGGCGCGAGGTCGCGGCGCGCTGGCTCGGCCTGAAGCACTACCTGCGCGCGCACGAGAGCTTCGCCGACCTGCCGCCCGCGGCGGTCACGGTGTGGGACCGGTACCTCTCCTACGGTGACGCGGTCGGCGCCACGCGCGTGTGCAGCGCCGTCATCGACCTCGGCATGGGCAACCGGCGCAAGGTGTGGTCGTCGTTCGGGGGGGCCTGGCGGCGGGTGCGGGTGCGGTATCCGCGGTTCTTCCCGCGGTACGGCCAGAAAGCGCTGCGGCTGACCCTGAAGGCCGCCGGCGCGCTGGTCGTGGTGACGTTCGTCGTCCGGTACGCGCACGTGGTCAAGGACCTGGCGCCGGACCCCGTGACCACCGTCCTGCAGGTCCTGGTGGTGGTGGCGCTGGCCTACGCCGGCTACACGCTCATCGGCGTCGTCGTCGACCTGGCCATGCCCGTCACCGTGCGGGGCGAGGTGCTGTGGGTGGAGGTGTGGAAGTCGGGCTCACGCAACGACGAGAGCGTGCCCTGGCTGCACTACGTGGCGGTCGACGAGGGGCGCGAGGACCGCACGGTCGCGTGGGGCTGCCCGTCGGAGCTGGCCGGCCGCACCCGCCCCGGCGACGTGGTCACGCTGACCGCCCGCCGCTGGACCCGCCGGGTCCTGACGCTGCACGTCGAGCAGCACGGCCAGGCCCGCGCGGCCGCCGCGGCCGCCGACGAGGACACCGAGAAGCTGATCCTGCGCGAGATGTCGTCCGGCCTGCAGGGCCTGGCCCTCGCGACGGCGATGCATGAGCCCGAGGTGTACCCCGGGCGCATGCTGACGACGGACGAGGTGTCCCGCGTCCTGGGCGCCCCGGCCTCGCTGCAGGACACGGGCCGCGCGATGGCGGTCGGCGCGATGGCGGTCGCGGGGTACCAGACCGCGCACGGGGCGTCGCTGGTGGTGACGACGGCGAGCGGTACGGCGGCGTCGGAGCTCGCGATCCGCGTCCACCGCGGCGGCGTGCCGGTCCCGGGGGTGGGCGACGAGGCGTACACGTCGGGCGCCTGGGCCGTGGCTCGCCGCGGCCGGACGGTGGTCCGCCTGGAGCTGCGTACTCCGGGGCAGGTCAACCAGCAGGCTTTGACCTGGCTGCTGAGCCAGGCGATGTCCCGCCTCCCGCAGCCGAGCGCCCAGCCCCTCTGACCGCGCGGTTTCTTCACAGACGTTGGTCGATCTACCCTCGTGCCCATGATCATGGGAAACATCTGGCTGCCAGAACAGCCATTTGGCGCCCACGATCATGGAGCCCGGCCGCCCGCCAGCGCGGCATGGGGGGCGCGGGGTGGGAACCCCCCGCCCGCGCCGAAGGCGCGAGAAACACCGTGCGACTTGAAGCGCACGATCGTTGGGTAAGAGGATTCCGGAGACAGCACAGCACATCGCGAGGAGAACGCATGTCTGACCGTCCGCGCCCGCCGTCACCCTACGACTTCCTGCCCGCGGTGCCGGCGTTCACGCTGACCAGCGAAGACCTGACCGACGGGGGGACGCTGCCGGACGCCCAGGTGTACGAGCGGGGGAACACCTCGCCGCATCTCGCCTGGTCGGGCTTTCCGGCGGAGACGAAGAGCTTCGCGCTGACGTGCTACGACCCGGACGCCCCCACTGGCGGCGGGTTCTGGCACTGGCTCGTCGTCAACCTGCCGGTGAGCGTCACCGAACTGCCGACCGGGGCGGGCACCGGCGACAAGGACGGGCTGCCCGACGAGGCCGTCCACCTCAGGAACGACTACGGCAGCCGTGACTTCGGGGGCGCTGCTCCGCCGAAGTCGGATGCCCCGCACCGGTACTTCTTCGCCGTACACGCGCTCGACGTCGAGTCGCTCGACCTGGACCCCGGCTCGAGCCCGAACGTGGTCGGCTTCAACGTGACCGCCCACACCATCGCTCGGGGCCTGCTGGTCTCGGAATTCGGCTTCTAGCCAACCCGCGCGCCGCCCACCCCGCAAAGGTGGGCGGCGCGTCACACAAAGTCACGACACAAGGCCGCGACACAAAAGCGAAACGTCACACCACGCGCACGCCCATCGAGCGGGCCGTGCCCGCGACCGTGCGCATCGCCGCCGCCAGGTCGTCCGTGTTCAGGTCGGGCAGCTTCCGCTCGGCGATCTCCCGCAGTTGCGCCTGGGTGAGCTCACCCACGACGTCGTGGCCAGGGCGCCGGGCGCCCGACTTGATGCCCAGCGTACGGCGGATGAGGAACGCCGTCGGCGGCGTCTTCAGGCGCAGCGCGTGCGTGCGGTCCTCGTAGATCGTGACGACCGCGGGCACCACGTCCCCGCGCTGGCCGGCCGTCCGTTCATCGAACTCCGACTTCACCTGCCGGATGTTCACGCCGGTCGGGCCGAGCATCTTGCCGAGCTCGACCATCGACGCGCCGCCGGCCTCGAGCTCGATCGTGACGGTACGGGTGATCTTGCGGCGATCTGTCATGCGGCCGACCGTATGAACTCCAGCAACCGGAGGGTCAAGCCGTTTGCAAGCGGCTCGACGGATGCTGTTCACCGTGAACGCACTGATGCTGATCCGGCGGGTGCCGGCGGGACGAGACGCCGTGACCCGGCGTGTCCTGGCGGAGTGGAAGAACTCGCCGTTGGACGAGCCGGCGCTGGAGTGGTGGGAGCTCGTGGACCCCGCCGGTGAGGACGACCAGCCGCCCGGGGCCCTGGCCGCGGTGCGCCCGGACGGCGACACCGTCCGACTGGTCTTCTTCGCCACCCCGCCCGGACGCCGCGACCGCGCCGTTCAGTTGCTGATCGCCCTGGTGGATGCCCTGCGGTCGACCTTGGCCCGTACGCTCGTGGCGGCGCCACCGGCGCCCGGTCGGGATATTCCCGACATTCTGCACGAAGCGGGATTCCGGCCGATGGCGAACGGTCTGGAGGCCGTCGACCTGTAGGCGAAGGAGTGGGCGCCGGATGGAGTTCCGCATCCTGGGCCCGCTGGAGGTCGTCACCGGCGACAGCGACCCGGTCGACGTCGGTACCCCGAAGCAGCGCGCGGTCCTGACCATGCTGGCCGCGCAGCCCGGCCGCACGGTCTCCGTCCAGCGCCTGGTCGAGGAGCTGTGGGCCGACGAGCCCCCCGAGCGCGCGACGGCGTCGCTGCAGGCCTACGTCTCCCGCCTGCGCCGTGCGCTCGAGCCGGGCCGCACGAGCCGCGACCGCTCGGCGGTCCTGGTGAGCCGGGCTCCGGGCTACTTCCTGGCGGTACCGGACGAGGCCGTCGACGCCACCCGCTTCGCCGCCGCGGTGGCCGCCGCCCGCAGCGACGGCCCGTCGGAGGCGACCGTCCAGTCCCTGACCGCAGCCCTGCAGCTGTGGCGCGGCGACCCCCTGCCCGAGCTGGGCGACTCCCCGCTCGCCCGGGCCGAACGCGCCCGCCTCCAGGAGCTGCGCTTCAGCGCGATCGAGGAGCGCAGCGCCGCCCTGCTCGCCCTCGACCGGCCGGCGGAGGTGGTCTTCGCCAGCGAGTCGATCCTGGCCGAGGCCCCCTATCGGGAACGGGTCTGGGGCCAGCTCATGCTCGCGCTGTACCGCACCGGCCGCCGCGCCGAGGCCCTGGCCACCTACGGCCGCGCCCGCACGCGGCTGCTGGAGGAGCTGGGCATCGAGCCCGGCCCCGCCCTGCAGGACCTGGCCGAGGCGCTGCACAAGGGCCCGTCCGCCGCGCAGCCCACCGTCCCGCCGAAGCGCCGCAGACCCGACGTTCCCGAAGTCCCGGAGCAGGCCGCCGACAGCGAGCTCGTGGGGCGGGCCGCCGAGCTGGCCACCGTCGAGCGGCTGCTCGGCGAGCCCGCCCGCGGTGCGCTCCTGCTCGTCTCCGGCAGCCCCGGCATCGGCAAGTCCGCCCTCCTCGACCACCTCGCCAAGCGCGCCGCCGAGCAGGGCGCCGCCGTCGGCGCCGGCACGGGAGTGGACGGGGTGCCGCCGCCCGTCTTCCTGCCGTGGGCGCAGATCCTGCGCGGGCTCGCCGGCAACGACCGGCAGGGGCTCACCGAGGCGTTCGCCCCGCACGGGAACCTGCCCGCCGTCCTCGACCCCACCCTCGCCGAGCAACTGCCGCTGCCCGCCCCCGAGCGGCTGGCCGACGCCGAGCTCGCGCGCTCCCGGC
>NZ_JAHYSG010000111.1 GCF_022095675.1 Dactylosporangium sp. AC04546
GGGTTCGTGGGCGGGTTCGCGGCCGACATTGCGGGCGTCTTGATGGGCGGCTTCGCGGGCGGCTTCATGGCCGGCTTCACGGACGGCGGGTGTCCGGCGGGGTGCCCAGCGCCGGCATCGCCTGGTCCGGCCGGGCGGCGGCAGGGGTGTCGATGACGGCCGGTGCCGCCGGGGACGGCGTCCATGGCTGGTCGCCGGCGCCGGGCCGGCGGGTGGCGGTGCGGCGCTGTTGCGTACGGGCGATCCGCTCGGCCACCAGCCGTGCGGTGCTGAAGCCGCTCGTACGGGACGCGGCCGAACGGCCGGTGAGCACGGCCTGGCCGGCACCCGGCGCGGCGGCCGGTCCGCCCGGCCGGAACGGCACCGGCTCGTCGTCGCGACGGCGTCCGCTGTGGCGCTGCCCGCCGAGCACGGGGGAGACCGGCCCGGCGACCACCGGCACACCGGTCCCGCTCCCGGACACCGGCTGCGTCCGGGCACCGCCGAGCCCGGGGGCGGTCGGCGGCGCGGACGGCGCCGGCCCGCCGCTGCGCGCCCGCAGCGGCGTGGCGAGGTGCGGCGCCGGCGGTTCGGCCGTGCGCGGTCCTCCCGGCAGCCGCCCGAGCGCCCCGGGCCCGCCGGCCACCGCCGTTCGCCGCCGGTCCGCCTGGCCGCCGCGCGGGTGCTTCGCGGGCATCCCGGTGCGCTGCGGGCCGCCCGGCGGCGGGTGTTCGTCCGCGCCGCGCACCCGCCCCGCGCGGTTGGTCGCGGGTATCCCGGTGCGCTGCGGGCCGCCCGGCGGCAGGTGTTCGTCCGCGCCGCGCGCCCGTCCGGTGCGTTGGGGGCCGCCGGGCGGTGAGTGTCCGTCCGTGCCGCGCATCCGTCCGGTGCGTTGGGGACTGCCCGGCGGTGGGTGTTCGTCCCCGCCGCGCATCCGTCCGGTGCGTTGGGGGCCGCGTGGTGGCGGGGGTCCCTCGGCGCTGCGCGGCCGTCCGGCGCGGTCAGTGCCGCGCGGCGTGCCGGATGGCCGTGGCGGCGTGCCGCGGCCTGCGCCGCCCGGTGGGGTGGGCTCCCCGGGGGCACCCGCCCTGCGCTGCGCGCCCAGGCGCGGGCCGCCCTGGCCCGGCCGGGCGGGCGGAGCCGGCGGTTCCGGCGGGACCGTTCCGCGCTTCCCGGCCAGGCTGGAGGGCACCCCGGGCGGGCGCGCGCCGCCGGGCGCCCCGGGCCTCGGTGGTGCCGATGGGGCGGCGGGCCGCGACGGCAGCGTGGCCGGGGCGGTGGGCCGGGCCCCCAGTGGCGCCGGGACCCCCACCGACCCCGGCGCCACTGGCGCCGCCGGCAAGCGCGGCGCGGTGAGGCCCGCCGGCCCGGCCGGTGCCACCGGCTGGGGTGCCGCCGGCATCACCGGCAGGGTCGGCGCTGCGGGCCGCGACGCGGCCGGACCGGCAGGCAGCGCCGGCACACCCACCGGCGCGGGAACAGCGGGGAGGGCGGGCATCACCGGGAGACTGGGCAAGACCGGAGCCGCCGGCAGCGTCGGCGCGCCGGGCAGCGCCGGAAGGCCGGGCAGCCTCGGCATGCCGGCCCGAGCGGCCCGCGTCAGGATCTCGTTCAGGCCGTCCTCGCTGAGCACCAGCGGCCCGGGGTTCGGTGGCATCGGCTTCAGGTCGCTGCTGACCTCACCGAGCCGCCGCTCCATGTCGCCGAAGATTCTTTTGGCCTCGGCGATGAACGGCCCGGTGTCGTACTCGTGGTCGCCCTCGCCGGGCATCCGGACCGGCGTGTCGACGTCGTGCCGCGCGGCGTAGCTGAGCAACCCGTCCTTGACCCCGTTGACCAGGCCGCGCGGCCACGACGTCAGGTGACCCAGGATCGACTCGCCGGTGCTCGGCTTGTAGTCGCTGTGCTCCGCCAGGTGCTGCAGGTACCGCCCGGCGACCTCGTTCATCTTGGTCTGCGCCGTGCTCACCGCGATGCTCGCCTCGTTCAACGTCTGCGACCACGAGTAGGCGGCGTCGCCGACCGCCCGCATGAGCGTCTGGTGCTCGCGCATGATGTCGAAGAACCGGATGCCGGCGGCCGAGTTCCAGGCCGTCTCGTGATCGGCGATGGCCCGCCCCAGCCGCCGCTCCGCGGCGAAGAAGGCGATGTCGAGCTCGGCCCACGCGAGCGAGGCGAGGTACAGCTGGTCGGCGTCGACGTTCCAGATCGCGTCGTAGAGCTGGGCGAACGTGTGGCTGCCGGTGTCCCACGGCTGCGCCGCCATCGCTCCTACCGGCCCAGCAGCTCGGGGTTGACGAACTGGTCCGGCTCGACGACCCGCGGGTCGTCGAGCTTGCCGCGCTCCTCGGCGGTGAGCAACCGCGGCGGCGGGACGGCGCTGTCGTCGTCGTCCTGGTCCGTGTCCTGCTCCGTGCCGGGTGGCGCCACCAGGATGTCCTCGCCGACCTGCGGATGTTCGGGATCCTTCGGCGCGGTCAGCACGCCGTCGCCGTTCATGTCCCAGCCGAGCACGCGCACCTTCTCCGGCGCGCTGAAGTACGGGACGTAGCCCGCGACCTCCCACTCGTAGATGACGGTCCCGGCACCGCCGCCGTCCGCCGCCCCCTGCTCGCCGGCGTCGGCCGGCGGGTCGGGCAGCCCGCGCTGGAAGACCTGCTCGACGAGCGCGGCGTTGTGCAGGTCGAGCTTGCCCAGCACCTCGGCGAAGACCGTCGCGGCCATCGCGCTGCTGCGCACACTGAGCGCCAGGTCCACGCCGATCCCCGTGGCGCCGTCGGCGGTGCCGCTGAGCTTGCCGTACTCGGCCTCCATCAGCGTGCTCAGCCGCCCCAGCCCGGGGATGTCGACGTCCTCACTGCTGTTCATCCGGCCCACCGTGAGCGGGATGTGCGCCGTCTTGTCCGACGAGCCCTCGACGACGTCGGTGGAGATGCCGACCATCTCCTGGCCGAAGCTCGCCACGCCCTCCGGATCGACCTCGACCGAGCCCGCCATACCCCACACTCCAGCAACGAACTGGCTACAACAAAGAAACAACATACGTCATGCCGGCGGATCGGTCCAGGCGATCTGCACGAGCTGGGAGCCGCCACGCCGGGTGACGAGCATCCCGCGGCCGGGCGGCAGCGGCTGCGGCCGGACGCTGCCGATCAGCGCGCCCTCGTCGCGGCTGCCCGACAGCAGCAGCCCGGCGGTGCTCGTCTCGCGCAGGCGGGCCAGCAGGGGGTCGTACAGCGCCCGGGACGCGCCACCGGAGCGGCGGGTGACCACCAGGTGCAGGCCGACGTCGCGCCCCTGGGCGACGAGGTCGACGATCGGGGCGAGCGGGGCGGGCGTGCCGGACGCCACCAGGTCGTGGTCGTCGACGAGCAGGAACAGCCGTGGGCCGCGCCACCAGCTGCGCTGCCGCAGCTGCTCGGCGGTCACGTCCGGACCGGGCAGGCGGGCCTGCATCGCCTCGGCGACGTCCTTGACGATGCCGGTGCTCGCCGCGGCCGACGTGCCGTAGGCCAGCAGGTGACTGTCCGGGACCGCGCCGAGCAGGCTGCGGCGGTGGTCGAGCAGCACGATCCGCGCCTCGTCCGGGGTGAACCGCTGCGTGAGGCCGTGGGCGATCGTGCGCAACAGCGCGCTCTTGCCCGCCTCGACGTCGCCGAACACCAGCAGGTTGGGCTCGGCGTCGAAGTCCAGCAGGACCGGGCCGAGGTCGCTCTCCGCCCGGCCGATCGGCACGGCCGCGCCGGTCCGCGGTGGTGCGGGCAGCTCGGCGTGCCGCACGATCGCGGGCAACAGCCGTACCTCGGGCGCCCGCCGCCCCGGCCAGCCGTCCCCGGCCGTCGCCACGAGCTCGGCGAGTGCCTCGGCGGAGGTCGCCGGGTCGTCCTTGCCGTCGACGCGGGGCAGCGCGCCGAGGAAGTGGTGGCCGTCCGCGGTGAGCCCGCGTCCCGGGGCGCCCTCGGGCACGTTGATCGCGACCCGCCGGTTCACCATGGAGTCGGCCGGCTCGCCGAGGCGCAGCTCCAGGCGGCTGCCGATCAGGTCGCGCAGTGCCGAGCGCACCTCGGTGGGCCGCCCGGCCGAGAGCACCACGTGGACACCGAACGCGAGACCGCGCGCGGCGAGGTCCGTGACGACCGGCTCCAGCTGGTCGAACTCGTTGCGGACGGTCGCCCAGCCGTCGACCACGAGGAACACGTCGCCGAACGGGTCGTCGCGGTGCTGCCCGGCCTGCCGCTGGCGGCGGTACGTGGCCATCGAGTCGATCCCGAGCCGGGCGAACCGCTCCTCGCGGGCCCGCAGGACACCGACCAGCTCGCCGACCGCGCGCCGGACGCGGTCCGGCTCGCGCCGGCTGGCGACGACCCCGACGTGGGGCAGGTCGCGCAGGCCGACCAGGCCGCCGCTGAGGTCCAGGCAGTAGAACTGGACCTCCTGCGGGGTGTGCGTCAGCGCCAGGCCGGTGACCAGTGTGCGCAGCAGGGTGCTCTTGCCGGTCTGCGGCGCTCCGGTGACCGAGCAGTGCCCGGCGGCTCCGGACAGGTCGAGCCAGAGCGGGTCCCGGCGCTGCTCGAACGGCCGGTCGACGATCCCGACCGCCACCCGCAGGCCACCGGCCAGCCCGGGGCCGCCGGCGGTCAGGCCGCGCCGGGCGTCGACGCCGACGGGCGGCAGCAGGCCGTCGAGCGTCGGCGGCGCGTCGAGCGGCGGCAGCCAGACCCGGTGCGCGGGTGGGCCCTGCCCGGCCAGCCGCCCGATGAGGATGCCCAGCTCGCTCTCGCCGTCGCGCTCGGACGCCGGTTCGGCCGCCGCGGGCGACGAAGGGCCCGCCGCGGCGGGGTCCGCCACCGCGGGGGAGACGTACTGGGTGCCGTAGACCATGACCGGGTCGGCGACGCCGTCGAGGCGGCCCGCCTCGGCGGTCGCGGAGCGGAAGGCGCCGGAGACGTACGCGGCCCGGAACCGGACCATGTCGTCGCTGCCGGCCGTGAGGAAGCCGTGCCCCGGGGCCCGGGGCAGCTCGTACGCGTCGACCGCGCCGATGACCGAGCGGCTCTCCGCCGGTGAGAGCGTCCGCAGGGCGACGCGGTACGACAGGTGGGTGTCCAGGCCACGCAGCCGGCCCTCCTCCAGCCGCTGGCTGGCCAGCAGCAGGTGTACCCCGAGTGACCGGCCGACCCGCCCGATCTGCACGAACATGTCGACCAGGTCGGGCTTCGCGGTCAGCAGCTCGCTGAACTCGTCGACGATGACCACGAGGCTGGGCAGCGCCAGCAGCGCCGCGCCGGCCGCGCGGGCCCGCTCGTAGTCGCGCTGCGAGTTGAAGTTCCCGGCGTGGCGCAGCAGCTCCTGGCGGCGGATCAGCTCGCCGGAGATGGCGTCGTGCATCCGGTCGACCAGCGCCACCTCGTCGGACAGGTTGGTGATCACCGCGCTGGTGTGCGGCAGCTGGTCGAGCCGGGCGAAGGTCGCGCCGCCCTTGTAGTCGACGAGGATGAAGTTCAGCGTCTCCGAGCTGTGCGTCATCGACAGCGCCAGCACCAGCGTGCGCAGCAGCTCCGACTTGCCCGAGCCGGTCGCGCCGACCAGCAGTCCGTGGGGGCCCATGCCGTCCAGCGCGGACTCCTTGAGGTCCAGCTCGACCGGCTCGCCGTCGGGGCCGACCCCGATCGTCACGCGCAGCCGGTCCCGGTTCGGCCGGCGTCCCCACACCTCGGCCGGGTCGAACTCGTGCGGGCTGCCGAGCCCGAGCAGGTCGGTCAGGCCGATCGCCGAGGCCAGCGGCGTCTCCCCGCGGGCGATCGCGGACAGCCGCCTGGGGGCCAGGGACCGGGCCAGCGCCTCCGTCTCGGCGAGCCCCAGCTCGTCGAACCGGCCGATCCGCTCCCGTCCGTCCGCGGTCGCGCTGTGCAGCTCGCCGTCGTCGCCGAGCTCCAGCACCAGCGTCGAGCGGTCCAGCAGGCGCTTCGGCGGGGTGCTCAGGTCGACCAGCGTCACGCCCTCGATGCCGCCGTCGGTCAGCACGTGGTCGGAGCCGTCGGTGTCCCCGCCGTCCACCACCACGACGACGTGCGTGCCCTCCAGCGCCGGCATCTCGGGGTTGAACCGCGGGCGGGCGGCGAGCACGTCGTCGAGCATCGCCTCCAGCGCCGTGACCTGCCCGGAGACCAGGCGCAGCTGGCCGAGCGCGTCGAGCTTCACCGGGTGCATCGCGTGCGGCAGCCACTTGGCCCACTGCCACTCCGCCTCGGCGTCGGGGCCGCAGCAGATCGCGACCAGGATGTCCTCGGGGGCGTGGAACGTGGCGAGCTGGGCGATCATCGCCCGTGCGGCGCCCCGGCACCGCTGCGGCTCGCCGCGCAGGTGGACCCGGCTGAACCCGCGCAGCGCGAGCGCGATCGGCAGGCCCGGCACCACGGAGTACGTCTTCACGAACCGCCGCAGCGCCAGCGCCGTGGTCGGCTCCAGGTCCTCGACGGGCCGGGTCTCCGGCGGTACCACGGGTGTCGCGCACTCCAGAGGCCCGATCCCGACCCGGACCAGCCCGAAGTCGGCGTCGCTGCCGCGCCGCTCCCACAGCCGGTGACTGTGCACGGTCGACCACAGCGCCTCGGGGTCGGGATGGCGGTGGAACATGGCCCGGCGCTGCGCCACGATCGTCTCGCGCACGGTCCGGCGATGGCGGGACAGGTGCCGCATGTACTGCCGCCGCGCCTCCGCCATCTGCGCCTTGCCCTGCTGACCGCCCTGCGTGACGACCTGCACCAGGAACATGCCGAGCATCGACACGCCGAAGACGGCGCCCGTGAGGTACCCGATCGGTCCGGGACGGGTGAAGGAGAACATCAGCGCCATCGCGGCCGACCCGGCCAGCATCGGCAGGGTCATCAGGATCGTCATCCAGGCCCGGTTGCCCGGCGGCGGCAGCTCCGGCGGCGGGTCGAGCACAAGCTCCCCGGAGGGCATCCGCGGGCCGGGCCGGCGGGCCGGGCGCTTGACAACCGTGGTCCCCACGACAACACCACCCCTTCGTGAACTCGACTAGTGTATGTAGTCTGTTGCTTTGAGTGTGATGGGAGGTGTGTTGGGTTGGTGCCTTCCCAGCGCGATGTCGTCTCCCTCGCGCGGGTGACGATCCACGCGCCCCGCCGCCGGGTCGACGTGGCCGTGCCCGACACCGTGCCGGTCGCCGAGTTGCTGCCGCACCTGCTGCCGCACCTCGGCGAGGGGATCGCCGACGACGGCGAGGAGCACGGCGGCTGGGCGCTGCACCGGGCCGACGGCGCGCTCGTCGCCGGCGGCCGGTCGTTCGCCGCCCAGCACGTCAGCGACGGCGAGGTGCTCTACCTGCGGCCGCGCCGCGCGGAGTGGCCGGCGGCCGACTTCGACGACGTCGTCGAGGCGATGGCCGTCGGCGCCCGGGCCTACCGCCCGACCTGGTCCCGCGCTGCCACCCGGGCCTGCGGGCTCGCCGTCGCGGCCGCGCTGTTCACGGCCGGCCTCGCCGCGCTCGTGGCCGCCGGCCCGCCGTGGCCGGGCCCGGCCCGCGTCGCCCTGCTGGTCGGCGCGCTGCTGCTGGTGGCCGGCGTCGCCCTCGCCCGGGCGGCCGGCGACGCCGTCGCCGGTGCGGTGCTCGGCACGACCGGGGTCGCCTACTGCGCCGTGGCCGGTGCGCTGCTGCTGGCCGAGGACCTGCCGCTGACCCGGCTGGGCGGGCCGCATCTGCTGGTCGGTGCCGTCGCGCTCGGCGCCGGCGGCGTGGTCGGGCTGCTCGGCGTGCACGAGACGATCCAGGCGTTCGCCGCCGCCGCGCTGGCCGGCGCGCTGGGGACGGTCGCGGGGCTGCTCGCGCTGGCCCCGCTCGACGGTGCCGCCGTCGCCGCGTTCGTGGTACCGGCGGCCGTGTTCCTCGTCCCGGTGCAGCCACTGCTGGCGGTACGGCTGGCCAAGCTGCCCCTCCCGGCGCTGCCGGCGAACGCGGCCGAGCTCATGCAGGACGACCCGGCCCCCGATGCCGGCCGGATCTTCGCCCAGGTCGCCCGGGCCGACCAGATCCTGACCGGCCTCGTCGCCGGGGCCGCCGCCAGCGCGCTGGCCGGCACGGTCGTCCTCGTCGCGCGGGGCGGCCTCGCGGCGACGGTCCTCGCCGGCGCGGCGGCCGGCACGCTGCTGCTGCGCGCGCGGGCGTTCCCGACCGTCCGGCACCGGGTCCCGCTGCTGCTGGCCGGCCTCGGCGGTGCCGGGCTCGCGCTGCACGCGGCCACCGCCGGGCTGGGCCGGGCCGGCTGGCCGGTGCCGGTCGTGGCGGTCCTGCTGCTCGCCGGCACGGCCGCGGCGGCCGCCGGGCTCACCTACAGCGTCCGCTCCCCGACGCCGTACCTCGGCCGGGCCGGCGACTGGATCGACGGCGCGCTCGTCGTGTCGATGGTGCCCGTCGCCTGCGCGGTGGCCGGCCTGCTCGGCTACGCCCGCGGGTTCTTCGGCTAGGCCGCCGCCATGGGCACACTGTCGCGGCGCGACCAGGTCCAGTCGTACCAGTTCATGAGCCAGCGCGTCGTGTCCGCCCTGCTGATGCAGGACACCGACCCGCCCCGGCCGCCCTTCCCGGGGGTCGCGGGCGCGGTGTTCGCCAGCTTCATGGTCGCCGTGATCGCGGTGGCCGGCGTGCTCGTGTACGGCGTCTTCGTCCGCGGCGGCAAGACGAGCTGGCAGAGCACCGAGGCGGTGGTCGTCGAGCGGGAGACGGGCGCCCGGTTCGTGTACCGCGACGGCGTCCTCTACCCGGTCGCGAACCTCACCTCCGCGCGCCTGCTCGGCGCGGCCCGGCGCGTCGACGTGGCCGGCCGGTCGATCGCCGGCGTGCCCCGCGGGCCGATGATCGGCATCCCGGGCGCCCCGGAGACCGTCCCGGCGCCCGGCGCGCTGTCACCGGGCGCGTGGCAGCTGTGCGCCGGCACCGCCTCGGTGCTCTTCGTCGCTCACGCGCCGGCCGGCGGCACCCCGCTCGGCGAGCGGGGCGTCCTCGCGAAGGCCGGCGAGGCCGGGCCGGTGTACCTGCTCTGGCACGACCGGCGGTACCGCCTCGACCCGCCCGACCTGGTCCGGGCCGCGTTCACCTGGCAGGACGAGGCGCCGGTGCCGGTCGGCGAGGCATGGCTCGACGCGGTCCCGGCCGGGCTGGACATCGGCCCGCTGCGCCATCCCGACTTCGGCAAGCCGTCCGCCCTCGCCGGCCAGGTCGCGGGCCGGGTCGTGGTCGTGCGCAGCGACGGCGGCACGCAGCACTACGTCGCGATGACCGACGGCCTCGCGCTCGTCACGCCGCTGCAGGCGGCGCTGCTGCTCGCGGACGGGGCGCTGAACCGGGAACCGCCGCTGACGATCCCAGCCTCGCTCGTGCGGGCGTCGCGGACGGCGCTGCTGCCCGACCGCTCGGCGACCGCGTGGCCCGAGTCGGTGCCCGAGCTGGCCCGCGATCCCGGCGGCACGGTTTGCGCGTCCTTCGCCTCCGGCGCCGCCGCACCGGTGCTCACGCACGGCGCCGACGTCCGGCTGGCGGGCCTGCCCCGGCGGACCCCCGGCCAGGCGCCGGCCGGCACGGTGCTCGCCGACTACGTCGTGGTGTCCCCGGCCGGCGGTGCCCTGGTCCGCAGCGACCGGCCGGCCGCCGGATCGGTGGCGACGCTGGTCGTCGAGCCGGGCATCGCCTACCCGGTCGGGCCCGCCGCCCTGGAGCTGCTGGGCCTCGCCGGCGCACCCGTCGTGCGGCTGCCCGACACGCTCGTCGGACGCGTCCCGCTCGGGCCGGCACTCGACCCGGAGGCGGCCCGGCGGCTCGCCGGCGGGTGAGCCATGGTCAACGTGCCCGACGACATCCTCGAGGGCTTCGAGAGCATCTTCCCGCAGTGGCTGCGCAACGGCATCACCCTGACCCTCGCCGGCATGTCGTTCCCGGACGGCGACGAGGACCGGATGCGCGACGCGACGACCCGCTTCATCGCGTGGGACGGCGTGCGGGACCTCGTCGAGGAGCTGGAGGCGGCCGCGCAGGGCGTCGGCCACAGCATGCACGGTGGCACCGGGATGATGGCACCGTACCTCGTCCGCACGCTCTACACCGACTCCGACTCGCCGGTCCAGGCCGTCAACGACCTGCTCATCGACATGGCCAACGGCATGCAGGACTACGCCTTCGAGGTGGCCCGCACGAAGTACGAGGCGCTGCTGGAGATCGCGTCCCTCGTCGTCGCGGTGATCGCCCAGCTGGCGGTGTCGTTCTTCACGGCGGGCCTCACCGCCGCGAGCGCCGGGGTCTCGCTCGTCGCGTTCCGGACCGCGATGCAGCGGGTGGTCGGCCAGCACATCACGCGGGTCCTGGTGATCACCACGCGCATGCTCGTGGCCTCGACCCGGGTGGTCAGCTCCGGGGCCCGGCTCGCCGGCTCGATGCGCGGCCTGCTCGCGGTGTCGATGGTGCTGGAAGGCGTCCAGGAGGCGCTGCAGGCGTGGGGCGCCTGGTTCGCCGCGCGGGCCTCCGGCCTGGCCCCGATCCGGGTCGACGACCTGCGCCGGCAGATCGTCGACGGCGACACGAGCGGCGCGCGGTCGAAGGGCTTCTCCGCCGACGTCGTGGTGTACGACTTCCTCGGCGGGTTCGTCGCCCCGGTCGGCATGCGCGGGGCGGGGGCGCTGCTGCGCGCGCGGCCGGTCGCCTGGCTGCTGGGGCACCTCCCGGCCGAGCGGTTCTGGCGCAAGAGCTTCGCCGCCGGCGTGCACGAGTTCGGCGGCGAGGTCGCCGGGCAGGGCTTCGTCGGCCTGGCGACCGGGCAGGGCTTCTTCTCCAGCTTTGCCGACGACCCGTGGACGATCCTCGGCTCGTTCACGTCGGGCGTCAGCGAGCACCTCGGCCGCAGCGGCGCGGAGCGCGTCGCCGATCCGGTCGGCGGCCGGGCCGGCGACCTGTCCGCCGGCGGCCTGCGCCGGTTCACCCTGGGCGCCCTGCGCGGCGACCTCGACGCGCAGGGTCTCGCCGACCTGATCGACGCCGAGAACCGCATCATCCTGCCGTCGGACCTCGTGACCGACCCGTCCTCCGGGCCGGACACCGCCGGGGACACGGACACGCTGACCGACCGCGAGTCCGCCCCTGAAGCCGGCCCGGTGGCCGATCCCGAGGCCGATTCCGAGGCCGGCCCGGTGGCTGAACCCGAGGCCGGCCCGGTGGCTGGTCCCGAGGCTGGGCCAGTGGCTGATCCCGAGGCCGCCGTGTCGAGGCCTCCGGAGTCCGGGACGCCGGTGCCTGAGACCGCGGCACCGGCACCGGCGCCCGGGACGAAAGCGGCTCCGGCACCCGAGACCGCGGAGCCGGGCAGTGCTTCCGGCCCCGCGCCGGACGTCGATGCCGAGCCCGACGCGGATGCGACGCCGGACCACAACGAGGCGGCCGATGCCGCTCCTGGGACCGACGCGACGCCGGACAACGGTGAATCGATCGATATCGACGTTACCTCCGAGGCCGACGCGGCGCCGGACGTCGATGAAGCGGCCGACGTTGACGCTGCCCCTGAGACCGACGCGGCTCCGGACGTCGATGCGACGGCCGATGTCGATGCGTCCGCCGACGTCGATACCGTGCCGGACGTCGATGCCGCGCCCGATGCGGCGGCGGACCCGGTGACGGCGCGCAAGGAGCGCCTCCTCGACGCGCTCAGCGCCGAGGTGGAGCGGCTGCGGTCGGAGGAGACCGGGCGGGTGTTCGGCGGGCCGCTCGTCAAGGACGTCACCGAGGTCGAGTCGCCCGACGGCGTGCGGCGGCTGCAGATCACCCTCGCCGGCGGCCGGCAGATCCTCGTCGACGTGACCACCGGGCCGACCGACCCCGGCGCGGCGGCGACGCTGGACCCGACGCCGGAGCTGTCCGGCGGGCCCCGCCGGGCCGACCTGCGGGCGACGTTCCGGCTGACGCTGTCCGAGGACCTCACCCCCGAGCAGGTCGCCCGCGCGCTCGGCCCGGCGCTGGCGATGGCCGCGGCGACGGCCGAACGCCGGCACTTCGGCCGGTCGGCCCGGCGGTCCGGCATCTACGGTGCCGGGCGCCAGGCCGTGCTCGTCCGGCTCGCCGAGGCCGTTCAGCGCCTGGAGGAGGCGCGGCACGCGGCCGAGCGCACCGCCCGGCGCCTGGCCCTGGCGCGCGTGATGGCCGAGTACGCGGCCCGGCTCGCCGCCCGCGGCGAGACCGACGCCCGGCTGGGCGACGGCGACCCGCGCCGGGCGTTGGAGGAGGCCGAGGCGGCGGCGCAGGAGGCCGCCGAACGGCTCGCCCGCACCGAGGCGGAGCTGGCGGCGCTGGCGCCGGCCGTCGCGCGGCTGCTGGGGTACACCGGGAGCGAAGGCCGGACGCCGAGCCGGGCCGAGGAGCTGGTCCTGCGTACCTGGCTGGTCTGGGGTGGCGCCTCGGAGCGGTTCGCGGGTGTGGTCGCCGGCGTCGCGACGACCGGGGTGGTGCCGGAGACACGCGTTCCGGCCGCCGGGCCCGAGCTGGACGGCGGCGGGCGGGTCGAGGTCGTCGAGCCCGGGCTGCGGTTGTCCCGCGGGGCGATCGCCGACGCGGTACTGGCCGACCCGGACGCGTTCGGCGCCTGGGCCGCCGCGCTGGCCGACGCGCTCGGGACCGAGGTGACCTGGGAGGCCGAGGGCGGGCTGCGCCGGCTCACCATCGGCGGCCTGCGGTTCGTGGTCACGAGCGACCCGCAGGCCGGCGCCGCCGCGCGGGTCACGCTCGACTTCGACGGCGGCGACCAGGTCGTCGTGCTGGGCCAGGGCAGCACGACCACCCACATCCTCGCGGCGCTGGCCGGTGCCGTCGCCCGGACGGCCGCGCTCATCGAGCACGTGGCCGCGGCCGGTCCGGAGGCGCCCCTGGCCGAGACGGTCGCGGCCGCCGCCGCGGCCCAGCGGCGGCGCTTCACCCCGCTGTCGCTCCTCGCCCCGGTGGCCGGCCCGAGCTGGGACGACGCCGCACTGCTGGCGCAGCTCGCCGTGCTGGCGGCGGCCCGGCTCACCCCGACGACCGCCCCGTCCGCGGACCTCGACGGCGACCTGGAGACACTGCTGCACGACGCCGGCATCATGCCCGGCCAGCAGGAGTTCGCGGCGCGCCGGGCGCTGCTGCTGCAGGCGTTGCCGGCCGCCGCCCGCGCCATGGTGGAGCGCGCGCTCGCCCTGTCGGACGACCGGCGGACGACCGACCAGATACCCGGCACCGACAGCGAGCCCGGCACCGACAGCGAGCCGGGCACCGACAGCGAGCCGGGCACCGACAGCGAGCCGGGCACCGACAGCGAGCCGGGCACCGACAGCGAGCCGGGCACCGACAGCGAGCCGGGCACCGACAGCGAGCCGGGCACCGACAGCGAGCCGGGCGCCGACAGCGAGCCCGATAGCGACGACGACAGCGACAGCGAGCCCGGCAAGGACGACGCCGCTCCGGCGCCGCGACGGTGGTGGCGGCGGGACCGGCTGGCCCCGCAGAACGAGCCCGCCCCGCAGAACGAGCCGCCGGCGCGGGACGAGCCGGCACGACCCGAGCTCCGCGAGGTCGGGGCCGCACCTGGCACGCTCGGCGCCGGCCCAGACGCGTCGCCGGCCCGCGAGACCGAGCGGCTCGGCGAGGCCCTGCTCGGCGGTGTCCTCCTCGACCGCCAGGCCGGCGCCCCGGCCAGCGTCGCGGGATGGAGCCGCGACCCCGGCGACCAGGGACTGCGGTACCGTGGCCGGCCCGTCCTCATCGTCGGCGGCGAGCCCGGCACCGCCCCGCACGCGCAGTTCGACCCGGCGTCCGGCGGCTGGGTGCTCGCCCTCCCGCCGGACCCGGCGCCGGACGCGGTGGCGCGGCACCTCGCGACCGCCCTCGACCAGCTGCGCGAGCTGCCTGCGGTCCCGGCCGAGCCCGATGCGGACGAGGAGCCGCCGGTGCTGCCGACGACGGCGGTCGGCCGGCGGACCGGCGACATGCCCGGCCCGGTCCATGCCCTCGCGACGGAGGGCACGCCGTCGGCGGTCATGGGCACGCCCGACCGTGAGGACACGCTGCGCCGGGTGCTGGACCACCTCGACGGTGCCCGCCCGCGGCGGGCGCGTGGCGAGCTCGCCGCCGACGTCGAGGTCGTCGAGGTCGAGCAGGACCCGGACGGGCACCTGTCGCGGCTGCACCTGCGGATCGGCGGCGACGGTGGGTTCGACGCCGTGGTCGTCGCCGGCGAGCTGCCGGTCACGTCGCCCGGCGACCCGGCCGGCGCCGGCCGGCAGCAGTTCGCGACGACGGAGCGGCTGCCGGGCGGTGCGATCCGGATCGTGCTGGACTCGCGGACCCGCGACCCGATCTGGTACCTGCGGCACGAGGTCGCCGAGACCCTGGTCCGGCGCTCGCCGGTCCTGCGGTCGCGGCTCGCCGACGCCGGCCTCGGCGCGCACGAGGCCGGCCTGCTGGCCGAGGTCGACGAGGCCCTCACCGCCGACGTCGACGCGCTCGGCCCGGCCGGCCGCGCCGAGCTGTACACGGACGTGTCCCGCCGGATGGCCGCCGTGCAAGCGGCGGCGGGAGCCCGGGCGAACCGGCTGCCCGCACTCCTCGACACGGTGTTCCCGGGGCTGCGTGACGCTGTCCTCGCGCTCGCGGAGCGCGTCGCCGCCGAGGGGCCGGCGCCGCCACCGCCGTCGAGCATCGTCCTGGCCCTCCGGCCGCCGGGCCAGGGCCCGTCCCTGCTGCACGCGGCGCTGCGGCGGCGGGCCGACACCGGCGCCGCCGACTCCCTGGTGAGCGACCTGCGGGTGCCCGAAGGCCTGCGGTTCGACCGGGACGGCCGGGCCTACCTGCGTGTCGTGGCGGAGCGGTGGGGCGGCCCGCCGCTGACCGTCGACGTGTACGTCGGCGGCGAGGCCCGGACCACGCGGCGCGCCGACGGGACCCTCGAGGTCGTCCTGCCGGACCCGGCTGACCCGGCCGACCCGGCGGCCGCCGCCGGGTTCGGGCTGCTCGACGCGCTCACCGCGGCGATCTGGGCCGCCGACGCGGCCGAGACCCGCGGCCGGCTCCGCCGGTGGCTGGGCGAGCGCGGCACCGCCGACCTGCTCACCCCCGGCCCGGCGCCGACCGTGCGCGGCATCCGGCCGGGCGACGCCGACCTCGCCCGGATCGGCGCGCTGCAGTCCGCGGTCAAGTCGGTCGTCGCGGCGCGTGACCGGGCGGCGTTCGCCGCCGCCGTGCGCCGCGTGCAGGAGGCCCGGCGGGCGCTCGGCCTGGCCGTCGACGGCCCGCACTGGCAGCGTGACGCCGCCCGCCGCCGGTGGCGGCTCGTCGACGACGTGGTCGACGTCCGGCGGCTGCCGGCCGCCGAGCGGGTCCTGTTCGACGCGCTGCGTGCGGACACCACCGCCGCGTCCCCCTGGCAGCGGCAGCTCGTCCTCGCCGATCTGGTCACTGCCCTCGACACCTGGGACGGCGACCGCGCCGACCCGGTCGCCCGGGCCGACCTGGCGGTCCTGGTCGACGCCGTCGGCCCGGACACGCTCGACGCGGACCTGCACGGCCTCGCCGACCCCGGCCTCGTCCACGACGCGGTCGACGTGGCAGGTACCGCTGACCGCCGGGCCGCCCTGCTGTCGGCCGCGACCGGGCCGGTCGCCGACGCGGTGCTCGGGGTGGTGGCGGGTGTGCTGCTGCCCCTGCTGCCCGGTGCCTTCCGGGGCGTGGAACCGGCCGCGGGCGGGCTGCGGCTGCACACCACCGCCGGGATGGCGGTGCCGGTGGTGGTCGAGACGGCGGACGGGGACGGCCGGGTCGCGCTCGGGCCGCAGGACGTTGTGTTCGACGCGCTCACCACGCCGTACGGTGGCCGGGTCATCCAGGACGGGCGGGACGCTCGCTTCCGGGTCGTCGTCCCGGCCGGGCTGCCCCGCGGCGCGCAGGTCCGCACGGTGCTGGCGCTGCTGGACGCCCTGGCCGCGCACCTGGACGCGCTGGCCGGCGACGGCGAGCCGGCCGCGCCGCTGACGCCGGCCCAGGCCGAGCAGGCCGCCGAGCTGCGGGTACAGATCCAGCGGGTGCTCGACGACCCGGCCGCAGGCGCCCGCCGCCGCGCCTTCGAGCTGTTCGAGGTGCTCGGGCTGCGCCGCGGCGTGGACGGCGCCGAGCGCCGCCGGGCGGCGATCTGGCCCGGCGGCGCTCAGGCCGACCCGACCGCCGAGTTCGCCGACCAGGTCGACCGGGCCGACGACCTGCCGCCGGAGGCGCGGCGGGAGCTGCGCGCGGCCCGCGAGGCGCTCGCCGCGGCGCCGGACGAGACGGTGCGGATCGCGACGGCGCGGGCCGAGGAGCTGCTCGACGAACTGGCCGCCGAGCTGGGCGCGCTCGGCGTGCCGCCGGCCCGGATCTTCCCGTTCGACGCGCGCGACTCCGTCAACCCCGAGTGGGCCGAGCTCGCGCGGGTGCTCACCGCCGACCCGCCGACGGACGCGGCCGGTCGCCGGCTGACCGCCGCGCTGCTCGCGTTCGCGCTGGAGCGGGCCGGCGAGGCGGTCAGCGGCGACGTACGCCTGCACGACGGGCGGGCCCTGGCCGAGGTGTTCGCGTTCGCCCGCGGCTTCGTCGGCGCGCTGCCACCGGGCCGGGCCCCGCTCACCGGCCAGCACCGCCTGACGCCCGAGGTCGTCGCCGGCCTGGACGCGGCCCTGGAGGGCGTGCGGGCCGCGGCCGAGGCCGGCGTCGCCGACGAGGCCGGCGGCCGGCTCGCGGCGGCGCTCGACCGGCACGACCTCGCGGTCCGCACGGCCGCGGCGGCCCAGGCGGCCCTCGCCGGTCCGGTGCGGCGGCTGCCGTACGGTTTCGTCGACGGGGACCAGCGGGGCTGGACGATCTGGGGCGCCCTGGTGGGGCTGGCCGGGGTCCGGCTCGGCGCGGACGACGACGCGGCGGTGGCCGAGGAGCTCGCGGCCCGGATGCCCGCCCTCCCGGGCCGGTACGGCGCCGACCCGGCGGAGGTCGCGTACGTGCGCCGCCAGGTCCGGGCCGCGCTCCTCGCGCTCATCGAGCGGCACGGCAACCGCGAGTTCGGCCGCCGGCTCGCGGCCGGCGTCACCGTGCGGGTGACCGCACGCGACGGCAGCACGCTGCGGGTCCGCCTGAAGGTCGACGTCGGCGCGGTCAGCACGGCGGTGCACCTGCCCGACTTCGAGCCGGACTCCACGGCGGACGAGCGAGGCACCCCACCCGGCCAGGTCGAGGCGTTCCCCAGCGACCTGCTGATGTTCATGACCCGCGCCGAGTACACCCGCCTCGTCCACGGGGTCGCCGCGAGCGTCCCGTTCGACACCGTGCGCTACCTGTTCGCGAGCGGTGTCCGGCTGTACCTCGCGTACCGGGGTATCGAGCTCGGCGCCGTCCTGCCGGTGCGGTACGCCGGCGTCGGCACCGACGTGCGGTTCAGCCGCAGCCGGATCGGGGAGCGGCTGGCCGGCGACGTCACCGCGACCCAGACCATGCTCCAGCTCGGTGGCGGCCAGACCTACTTCCGGTTCCCGGCGGCGACCCTCGACGTCAGCGTCACCGGCGACGGGAGCGAGCGGCTGGTCACTCCGATGCCGGTCGTGGCCCGGTTCGCGACCGAGTCCACACCGGCACCGGCCGACGTGGGGACACCCGAGGAGCTCTTCTCCTGGGGCACCGACCCGCCGCGCGACGCCGACCTGCGACCCGTGTGGGGGCTGGTGGCGCCGATGGGCACCGAGTCGGTCGGCGGCCTCGAGACCCTGGTCGAGCAGGTGCTGCAGCAGTTCCCCGACGCCGGCGCCGACTTCGAGGACCGGGTCCGGCACGCCCTGAGCGAGTGGAACGTCCACCTCCAGGAGCACCGGCTGCTGCGCGAGGGCCTGTTCATGCTCGACACCCCGCTCGGCGACCCCGACGGCCCGCACGCCGGCCTGCGGGTGCGGTTCGCCGCCGACCGCATCGAGCGGGTCGGGCGGATCCCCGCCGCCACCATGAAGGAGGAGCACCGGATCTCCAGCATCATCCGGCGCACGCTCGGCGCCGGGCGGGAGGTGCTGGCCGGTGTCTTCCCGCGGCTGGCCAGCACCGAGGTCGACGCCCCGGTCCTGGACCGGGCCGCGGAGGGCACGGCGCAGCTGGCGGGCAGCCGCCGCGCCGGGCGGGAACAGGGCACGTACGAGGCGGTCGGGCACGGATCGTGGCGCAACATGTCCTTCGGCAAGCAGGACGTCATCGTGCTGCGCGTCAGCGGCCGGCTGCTGGTCGACCTGCTCACCGACATCCCCGCCCTGCAGGGCAGGCAGGTGTCGTCGGCCGGCACGGTGATCCTGCACGTCCCGGAGAACGAGCTGGCCCGCCTGGAACACCTGCTGACCCAGGTCGAGCAGGGCAAGCGGCCCCGGCCGCGGCTGCCCGACCCGCCCGCCGACCACGTCGAGCGCCTGGCGCCGGCCTCGATCGTGGCCGGTCAGCACCTCAGCCTCGCGGCGCTCGACCTGCTGGGCGGCCCGGAGCAGTTCCTCGACGAGATCATGGCGGGCTTCGCCGGCCTGCGTGCCGAGCACGACTGGCTCGCCGCGCTCGACGGCTTCGACGACCGCACCCGGCTGCTGCTGATGACCCGGTTCCGCGCCGTGTTCGGCGCCCAGAACATGCGCTCGTTCCAGGGCGACTGGTTCGGCAAGGGCGCCCGGCTCGACGACTCGGTCCGCGTCGACGTCCCCGGCGGACGGATCCGCTACCGCGTCCGGCTCACCGCGCGCCGCGCCGGCCGCCCGTTCGTCGACACGATCCCCGAGGGCACGACCGCGGTCCTGCCGGTGTCGTACTCGGCCACCGGCAACCACCTGCGGGGCAGCAGCGGCGTCGAAGGCGGCGGCGGAGTGCGCGCCGCCGGCGAGGTCCTCGCCCCCGACGATCCCGCGCGCCGGATCGCCGGCAGCGGCAACGCCGGCGCGGCCCGGGTCAGCACCCCCGACTCGCGGGTCTACACGACCGTCGTCGGCATCCACGCCACCGACTACGCGGGCGAGCTGGCGCGCGTCTGGGGCCGGCTCACCTGGCACTTGGAGGTGAGCGCGACGTTCGAGCCGGACCCGGTCGTCGCCGGCCTCCGTGACGACCTCGACCCGGGCCTGCGCCCGCCGGAGCCGCCGCCGACGGCCAAGCGCCGGCTGCGGCCGATTCCCGGCATGTACCGCGCGGCGCTGCCGGCCGCGCTCGCCCCGCCGGCCGACGACGCCGGACGGGCGGCGGCCGCTGCCGCGGCCCGGCGGGCCGCCGCGGCCCCCGAGATCGCGGAGTCCCGGGTCCAGCCGGCCGATCACCTCGAACCCTACGAGCTGCCGGTGGAGTCGCTGCCGTTCGACGACCTCGGCGACCCGGACCACCTGCGGTTCACCGACATCCCGGCCGGTGTCGACGTCGCCGGTCTGGAGGCCACGGTACGGCGGATGCTGGCCGGCCACGGCGTCGCGCCCGCCGCCATCGACCAGGCCGCCGCTTACCTCAGGCAGGACCACGTCATCGCCCAGCTCCAGCGCGACTCGATCGCGCCGATCGAGTTCGACGTCAGCCCGCCGGAGGGCCACGACGGGCCGCACGCCCGGGTCCGGATCGTGCTCAGCCTCCACGGCCTCGCGGCGACCGGCCCGGCGGTCGTCACCAAGCCGATGATCATCGAGGGCGTGCTCAGCGAGATCGCGGCGACCGACGCCGTCCGGCGGGAGCGCAGCGGCAGCAGCACCCTCGGCTGGGCGGGCGCGCGGTTCGCCCGGTTCGCGCTCGCGCCGCTCGAACGCGTCCGCGGCCGGCAGCGGTCCACCACCCGTGCCCGGACCGCCATGGTCGAGGCGCTGCACGGCATGTGGGACATCCTGCCCGAGACGCCGTTCGTCCCGATGACCGGCGACCTCGTGTACAGCATCACGGTCCAGTCCTACGAGCGGCCGAACGCCTGGCTCGGCGCCGCCGAGCCCGGCCCGGTCGCGGCCACGCCCGAGATCAGCACCCGGCACGTCCGCCTCCGCGACGGCATCACCCTGCTGCGCCCGGACCTGTCCGAGCACACCCGTCCGGACGAGGTGCCCGAGCGGCTGCTGCCGCAGGACTTCCCGCCGCTGCAGGCCACGCTGCACGCGGAGTTCGATCCCGCCGCCTACGACGCCGAGCGGCGCAACCCGGTCCAGCAGGCGCTGCGGCGCCTCATCGAGGAGGTCGCGCCGGACCTGCTGCGGCCGGAGTGGGTCGAGCGGGCCGGGCCGGACCCGGCGGTGGACCCCCGCCGGCGCCGCGCGGAGATCGCCGGGCTGCCGCTCGAACTGCTGCGGCTCACGCATGCCGGGGCGTTCCAGGGCGGTGCGCTGGTCAACCTCCTCGGCGCCGGGGTGCAGCTCACGATCGGCGGGCACGTCGTCACGGTCCGGGCGCGCCGTGGCCCGCAGCCGTACACGTGGCACCGCTCCATCCTCGGCAAGCAGACGTACGGCCGGTTCACCCTCGGCCGCGACCGCCGCGAACGGGGCGTCACCGGCGCCACCGGCGTCGACCGGGGCGCCTCCGGCGGCGTGGACACCGACGCGCTCGGCGGCCGCGCCGGTTTCGCCGCCACCGGGACGCACCGGGTGACCCGGCTGGCCCGCGCGGCGCGGGCCCGGACGCTGGCGCCGCGCACCACGTTCGACGGCCGCCCGGCCGGCGAGCGGGTCGAGGTCTACCGCGGCGCCGTCGACGTCGAGCTCACCGTCGACGGGCACCGGCGCACCGTCCGGCTCACCGAGCAGGTGATGTTCCCGTCCGCGGCGCTCGCCACCGGGGTCGCGCCGCCCTCCGCGTACGTCGAGCCCGGCCACTCCTCGCCGCGCACCCGCCGGGTGACGGACGTCCCGCTGCCGATCGGGCCCGCCGACCTCACCGAGCGGCGGGTCCTGCCGGTGCTCGCCCCGCGGGCCCTCGGCGAGGTCTACGACCGGCTCATGGCCGACCTCGCCGAGGCCGACCCCGGTGGCGCCGACCCCGCCGGGATCGTCGCCGGCCAGCTGCGCTCCGTGCTCTCACCGCAGATCCTGCTCATCTACCTGTACCGCATGCTCGACCGCGGCGGGTTCCCGCTGCCGTTCACCGTGCGGCCGCGCGGCCTGTCCGGCACGCGCCGGAGTGGCCTCACGGTCCGCGCGAGCTTCCTCAACGGCACCGTCGTCGGCGACACGGCGGCGCAGGTCCGCAGCGAGACCAACACGCAGGAGACGAGCCTCGACGAGGCCGGCTCCAGCCGCGTCGCGTCGGCCGTCGCCCGTCTCACCGGCGACTGGGGGCTGGAGGACGACATGCCCGAGGACACCGGCTGGCACGCCGGCGCCAAAGGTGCGTTCACCGCCAGCCGCGGCGACACGAGGACGAGCCTCAACCAGGAGCGCATCCTGCGCGGCTACATCCGCCTGCGCGACGTCGGCCTGACCCTGCTCTCCACCGACGTCGCCCTCACCTTCACCCTCCGCCTCGGCCGGCGGACCGTCGAGCGCACGTACCTGGTCCGCAACGGCATGACGCTGATGCTCGACCCGGCCGCCGTGCTGACCCTGTACCACCACTTCACACCGCGCGACGGCCAGGTCCTCCCCGACGGCGTCCCGCTGCTCGGCGGCCGGTTCTTCCCCGACCCGACCGACCCCGGCGACCCGGTGGCCGCCTACCAGGCCGCGGCCGCGCTGCCCCGGTTCGACGGCGCCGTCACCGTCGTCGGGCGCTGGGCCGACCGGCCCGCCACGGCCGGGGACGTGACCGACGACGGGACCCCGCTCCCCGCCGGGACCCGGGCCCGGGGCGTCCTCGTCGACGGCCGGGTCCTCACCCCGACCATGCTCGCCGAGCGCATCGCCGACCTCGGCGAGTTCATCGACCGCGATGTCGTCGTGCTCAACACGCCGGGCATCCCCGCCGGCTACGCGGCCGCCGTCGCCGAGGCGCTGACCTCGACCGCCGGCCGGACGGTCACCGTGGTCGTTCCGGGGCCCGGTTCGGCGGTACTGCAGACCCGCCCGACCGGCGCCGCCGCGGGTGGCGCGACCCTGGCGGTACGGCTGGACCGGCGGGGCGACCCGGTCGCCGCCACCGCCTGGCTCGCCGTCCGCGGCCTCGACGGCGCCGGCCGGCCGCTGAGCACCGTCCTCGACGCCGACCTCGCCGCCGCGCTGACGTCCCTCGGCCTCACGAGCGCGACCGACCCGGCCAACAGCCGCCCACCCCGCGGCGGGCACCTGTGGCCCATCACGGCCGGGGCGAACCCGGCGACGCTGCAGCGCGGGGACCTGCTGGCGGCGCCCGATCCGGACGGCGGGCTGGCGTTGGTCGAGGAGGCGCTGGGCGACGCCGCCGCTGCGGCGTTCGGGCGGTCGGCGTCCGTCGAGGCGGTCGGCGCGCACACCTACCGCGTGCGCTGGCGGTCCGGGCGGCACCGGCGCGAGGTCGAGATCGTGCTCGCGGCGGGCGACCTGACCGGCCATCCGGACCCGGGCAGTGGCGTGCCGCGGTTCCGGTCCGAGCGGGACGGCGGTCGGTGGCGGGTCACGGCCAGCGAACTCCTCCAGGACCCGGCTCCGGGCCTGGCACACGAGCTGCGCGAGATCGGCGCGCTGGTCGCCGGGGTGCATCGGTCCGAGGCGCACCGGCTGGGGCAGGCCGCCGAGCTGGACCTGCTCGCGGCCCGGCTCCTGGACGCCCACGGCGAGGCAAACCTGGCGACGCAGCCGGACGTGTGGCTGCTGTCGGTGTTCGACTTCGCCGGCCTGGCGGCCCAGCTGCGGCTCGACGACCCGGCGGAGGGAGCGGCGTGGCGGGCACGGGTCCGCGACCCGGCCCGGGTCGCCGCCGCCCTGGACCGGCTGCGCGGCGCCGCGCCCGCCGGGGACTGGCGCGACGCGGCCTGGCAGCAGGGGAGCCGGGTGGCGGCCGACCTCGGGCGGCCGGGGCAGGCGCCGTCGCGGGCCGAGGTGCTGGCCGCCTACGCGGACGGCATCGAGCAGGTCCGCCTCGCCGCCGGGCGCTACGTCCACCCGGGCCCGGTCTCGCACGGGGAGCACATCGTCGCGGCCGATCCGGTGCTCGCCGTGGCCGGTGCGGCGGTCGTCGTGGCGTACCTCCTCGGCCCGGACAACGCGGCGCTGCGCCTCGCCGTGCAGCACGCCGGCGAGCTGTCGGCCGCGGGGTCGGTGGACGAGTTCGCCGCCCTGGTGGAGCTGATCGACGACGCGATGGCGTCCTGGCGGGCGGAGTCCGAGCGGGTCGCGGCCGTGCGGCTGGACCTGCGCGGCCGGGTCGGCCCGGCGCTCGACGAGGTGGCCGCGGCCGAGCGGCACCTGGCGGCCGCCGCCGGCCGGCACAAGGTGCTGCTCCACGTCCAGCGGCAGCTGACCGAGGGCGGGCCGCGCGCCGGCGACGCGTCGCTGCGCCGGATGCTGGCGCCGTTCGGCGACGGCGACCTGGGCGGCGACCTGGGCTGGGCGGCGTTGCCGGAGCGGATCGAGGCCGCCGGGCGTGACCTCGCGGCCGCGGAGGCGCGCAGCGGCACGGCGGCGCGGCGGCTCGCCGCCCTGGCGACCGTGCTCGGCACCGACGCCGGCGAGCTGGCTGTCCGGTTGCCGGACCCGTCCACGGCCAGCCTGGCGCCGCCGCTGCTGCCGGTCGCCGCCCCCGACCTGCACGCGGCGCTGACGCCCGGGCACGCCCGCCCCGCCGTGCCGGACGGCGTCGAGCTGTCGAAGTCCGGCTGGCGCCAGCACTTCACCGCCGCGCACGCGCTGGAGCAGTACATCGTCGAGCTCGTGGCCGGCCCCGACGGTGCGGCGTTGCACGCGTTCACCGACCCCCGGGTGCTCGAGGTGTTCAACCCGCGCTACCACCCGGATGACCCGGCGACGTCGTGGAACTGCGAGGACATCGAGCTCGCCGTGCGCACGACCTGGTTCCGCCGGGCCCGGGTGGGCCGGCCGCGCAGCGCCGGGGTGAGCTCGGCGGGACCGGGCGTGGTGACCGACGCGAACAACGGGCCGCTGCAGGAGCTGGTCCCGATCTCGGTCAGCGGCGACGCGCGGTTCGCCACCGTCCGGGCCGGCTTCGAACGCCTGACCGCCGAGCTGTGGTCCCTGGGCCCCGGTGCCTACGCGGCGGTGCAGGTCACGGCGGCCAACGGGTCGTCACACGTGCTGCCGGCCTTCGTGACCGACGACCGCCGCGTCGTCTACTTCGACGCCCAGACGCGTCAGGCGTGGTTCGGGCAGCCCCCGGACGGCTTCCTGGCCGGCGCGGCCGGCCTGCACGTCCAGGTGCTCGACCGGCACGAGCAGCCCGTCCTGCTCGACGGCGTGCCGACCACCTGGCGCGGCGCCGGCGCGCCCATGGTCGACGCGGACGTGGTGCACCGGGCGGTGCCCGCGCTGCGCGACGCATGGGCGCAGGAGCTGCGCCGGCGCCACCTCGGCCGGGCCGAGACCCTCGAACGGGGGGTGGAGCAGCTCCGGGCAGAGGTGCGGCGGCAGCAGGCGGTCGGTGCCCGGCTGAGCGGTTGGGACGCCACGCCCGGCACCGACCCGGACGAGCTCAACCGGGAAGGCCTCGACCTCGCCGGGGTCGTACAGCGGCTCGCCGAGCTGCGGGCGTGGATCCGCCGCGACCTGACCGCCGCCGCCGAGTACCGGGCACTCGCCGATCAGCTCGCGGCGGACGTTACCGACGCGGCACTGCCCGACAGCTTCTCGCTGCCGGACCCGGTCCCGGCCGGGGCCGCCGCCGTGCGGGCCGTCGTGCAGGACCTCGAGCTGGTGCGGTCCGCGGTCCGCGACGCCTTCCCCGGCGTCGAGGTTCGGCCGGTCGAGGGGCGGCCCGACGCGTTCGACGTCACCGTGCCCGGCGGGGCGTGGTGGTCGCTGTGGCGGCTGCGGGGCCCGTCCCGCCGGGTGACGGTCCGGTACCTCGTGGAGGTCGGCGACCTGGCCGGCGCGCTCGCCTCGACCCGCCTCGCCCCGACGGCCGGCGGCGCGCCCGTCATGGTGGTCACGTTCGACCGGTCGCACCCGCCGGAGGATCGGGAGTGGTACCGCCGGCGGTGGCGCCACGAGGTGGTCGAGACCGTCACCAACGGCCTCGGCGGCGACGGGCACGCGCTGGCCCGCCTCGTGGAGCTCGACGAGGCGGCCGCGGCCCTGCGCCGCGCCCGGGACCGGCCTGAGCCGCCGGCGGTGTGGCACACGTTCCGCACGGCGGTGGACTTCGCCGCCCGGGTGCGGGAGCTCGCGGCCGCCGGCCACGGCATCGACTGGCTGGCCGAGCGCTCCGCCGATCCGGCGGCGCTCCACGCAGCGCACCGGCTGCTGGCCGGCGGGGCCGTCCGGGCCGGCCGGCCCGCGTGGCAGCAGGCGGTGTGGGCGGCGGCCGAGGCGTTCCGGGCGGTCCCCGACCGGGCCGCGGCCCACGGCCAGGGCCTGCGGCTGCTGCGCGAGCGGCTCGCGGACGAGCTGGGTGCGGACGGCCCGGCCGGGCTGGCCGCCGTCGCCGCCGCCGACCTGGCCGGTCAGGCCCCGAGCCCGGTCGAGGTCGTCGAGGCGGTGGACGGTGGCGAGGAGCCGGTGCTCGTGCCGGTCGGGCACCTGACCGGGTTCGGGGCGGTGCCGGGCGGCGACGGGCCGCGGTACCAGGTGCGGCGGGGCACCGACGTGGCCGGGCTCACCGGAGCGGAGTTCGCCGTCTGGGCGTCGGCGCACGGGGTGGCGGCCGACGTCGGGCGCCGGCGCTGGACCCGGTCGGCGACGGTGGCGGCGGCCCGCGCGCGCGGCGTCGCCGAGCCGGGGCAAGTCGTCGCGGCGCTGCTGGCCCGCGGGCTGCTGGTGGAGCTGGCGCCCGGTGCCGCGGCCGCTGCGGCGTTCGCCCGCGCGTACCGCGTCGACGCGTTGCTCACCGGCCTGGGCAACACCGCCGGCGACCCCGGCGGGTTCCGCATCGGGGCGGCCGGCCGCGCCCTCGTGACCGTCGGCCACCCGGTCTACGCCGTGTGGGCCCTCGCCGGCGGGTGCCCGAGCCTGTGGGACGCGTGCGACCTCGCGGCGCGCGTCACGCCGCACGACGCGGCGGATCCGGGCGGGTTCCTGGCCGGGTTCCTGGCCGACCTGCACGGGCTGCTCAGCGTCAACGCCGTGTGCGTCGACGTGGTCGACCCGGGCGACGCGCGGGTGCTGGACGCGATCGCCCGGTCCGGATCGGAGCCGGCGTGAGCGACCCGGACCGCGCGGCCCTGCTCTTCCCGGTCGGCCAGCCGCTCGGCGAGCTCCACGCGCGCCCGGGCGGCGGGCCGTCCTGCCACCGGCTGCGCATCGGGCGGCGCCCGGTGCACCTGACCGACCCGGCCGAGGCCCTCCTGTGGCAACTCGCGCACGGCGGGGTGCCCGGGGGCGCGCCCTGCACCGCCGGTGCCGTCCTCGACCGGGCCGCCGCGCTCGGCGTCGCCGGGGCCGCCGACGTACTGCGGACGATGCTGCGCTCCGGCACCCTGGCGGCGGTGCGGCTGGAGCCGGCCGAGGCGGCCGCGTTCGCCAGGCGGCTGCGGATGTGCCCCATGCTGCTCGGCTTCGGCCCGCTGCCCTCCGGCGGCGTCGCGGTGGGCCTGGCCGGGGGCGTCCTCGCGGAGCTGCCGGCGCCGATCCACGAGCTCTGGCGGTGGGCCGGGATCGCCGGGTCCATCTGGGAGGTCTGCGCCGCCCTGGGCCTCGCGCTGCCGGCGGGGGCGGCCCGGCCGCCGACCGAGTCGCTCGTCCTCGCGCTGCTCGGCGACCTGCACCCGATGCTCACGGCCGGCGCCGTGTACCTCGACGCCGCGCTCACGATGGAGACGCATACAACAACGAACACCCAACAGTCTCTGCTATCGTGATGCGGTACCACCGGCACAGGAGAGGCGGGCGTCATGCCAGCACCACCCGATCCGGCCGGCCCGCAGCCGACACCCGCGGACTTCCAGGCCCTCGTCGACGGCCTGCAGCGCGACGTCGAGCGGCTCATGACCGGCCTGCCCGAGCTGCGGCGACGGGCCGAGGAGCTGCGGGTCACCCACACCTCCGACGACGGCCTGGTCACCGTGACGGTCGACCAGCGGGCACAGCTCGTCGACGTCGTGTTCGACCCGCGCATCTACCGCGCGCCCGACAGCCGCGGCCTGGCCCAGGCGCTGCTCGGCGCCGTCTGGGCGGCCACCGCCGAGGCGACCCGGCAGGTCGAGGACATCCTCACGGAGTACCTCCCGAGCGGTGTGAAGGTCCGGGAGCTGCTGGAGGAGGACATCGCGGCGGCCCTCGAGCGACCGGTCCGCAGGGTGCGGGGGGCCCGCTGATGGGCGACCTGGAACGGATCGGCATCGAGGACCCGGCCGCGCTCATGGCCGCGACCTCGCGCCTGCTCACCCTCGACGACGGGCTCCGGCCCCGGCTCACCGAGCTGTACGGTCACGTGGCGGACTACATCGCCGCGGCCGGCAGCGGCACGCAGGCGTCGGAGGCGACGAGCCGGCTGCAGCACATGTACGACTCGCTGGGCCGGATTCTGCAGGGCCTGTCGGTGCCGATGGAGCAGATCGTGCAGGCGATCAACGAGACCGGGATCGGCGTCGAGCGGGCGGGGGAGCACGGTGCCGACGCGATCGAGGCGATCGACGTCGACCTGTCCGGACTGCGGGCCGACGTCTCGGCCGTGACGCATCCCGCCGGCCCGTCGCACGGTGGCGGGCGGCATTGACCGAGCTGCCGTTCGCGCGCTCCCCGGAGGAGTGCCTGTTGTACATGGAACTGCACCCCTGTCGCTGCGGCGAGGCCGACTTCCTGTGGTCGGAGCACCGGCTGCTGCAGATCGAGGCGCAGCTGGCCTCGGCCTACGAGGGCGACTGTCCCGGCTGTGGCCGGCGGCGGCGCTTCACGTTCGCGGTGTCGGAGGAGATCGCGCCGCCGCCCGCGTTCGGCGGCGCCGAGCCCTCGCGGATCATCGAGCCGCACGAGTTCCTGACCCTGAGCCGGCGCGCGGCGGCCTTCGCCGGCCGGGACCCGGCGCGGATGAGCGAGACGGCGGTCGAGGACGGCCTGGGGGCGGTGGAGACCGCGATCGCCGCACTCGAGGAGGTGCTCAAGTTCATCCCGGCCGGCGCCGACGCGGTGCCCGCGTCCGCGTTCGTGTCGCCGGCCGGCCGCGCCGCCCACGCGGGCGCCGTGCGGCACTACGAGCGGGCCGCGCTGGAGGCCGAGCTGGCCTCGTTCCACGAGCTGGAGCGGGCGTACGCTCGGCGGCTCGGCGCGACGCCGTGATCACCTGAACGCGGTGGTGACGGCGTCGAAGTACAGGCTGCGCCCCTCGTCGGCCTTCTCCACCCGCTCGTAGCAGCGCATCTGCAGGGTGAACCGGTAGGTCTCGCCGGTGCGCAGCGGCAGCGAGACGGCCTGGGCGATCGACTGGCCCGGCTCGATCGGGAAGTGGTCGCCCTTCTCCCAGTCGTACCCCGACGTGCGGATGCCGTACTGGTGCACGCCGAACCGGTCGGCGGTCGGGGTGTCGAACGGCGCCAGGTTGGACACGCCGCCGAGGTAGTCCAGCGACTTCAGCGTCACCAGCGGGTGCGGACCGGCGACGCCGAGGAAGACGCGGCTCGCGCCGACGTTGGTGACCACGAGCTCGACGTAGACGACGGGGGACCCCGCCGGCCAGATGTTCCGGCCGGTCTCCCGGTCGTGGAACGTCGAGTCCCGCTTGGTGGTGGCCCGGCCGACCTCGTAGTAGGTGATCTCGAGGACGTCCTTGCGGATAGCGCCGAAGGGCGCCGAGGCCGGCGTGAACGGGTAGGCGAAGGCGGGAAAGACCAGCCCGCCGGCCGGCTGCGCGGCGGTCGCCGCCGGGGTCGGCGCGGGCGAGGACGGCGCGGGCGAGGACGGCGAGGACGGCGCGGCGCCGGCCCGCGTCCCGGCCGGGATCGGGCCGCCCGACCCGGTCACCGGCAGCGGCCCGCCGCACGCGGCGGCGCCGCACAGGCTCAGCAGCACACCGGCGAGCACGACCGGGCGACCGAAGATTGCCAACATACGACACACTCTACATCGTGTGTAGTATGTTTGCTTCTGGGTTGCGGGCCGGAGGGAGGTCGCGCGGTGGCGGACGAGGTGAGCGCAGACCCGGTCGAGCTGGCCGGGCTCGCCAACGGCATGCTGCTGGCGTCGCAGGCCGTGGGCGACGGCTGGAGCGGTGTGCAGCGCGCCCTGGCGCTGCCGGCGGAGGCGTTCGGGGACACCGCCGCGGGCGGGCAGGCGGCGACCGGGCAGGCCCTGGCCGCCGAGTCGGCGGGCCTGGCGGCCGGCCGGCTGGTGGGGGTGCTGGAGAACGTCATGGACGCGCTCTACCAGGTCGCGTTCGCCTACCAGCAGGCCGACCTGGAGTCGGAGCGACTGCTGCGGCAGTTCTTCCCGGACCTGGCGTACTGAGGCCATGCCGGTCGACGGCCCGCCGCCGGGCCCGGCGAACGAGGTGCCGGATCCGGTGCTCACGCCGGACACCTGGCGCCTGCCCGCGCAACCGGACCGGGTCGACGCGGCGGGCCGGGGGTGGGGACAGGTGGCCGCGGCGCTCGCCGCGGTCGGCGACGACGTGAACGCCGGTGCGATCCACGTGCTGTCGGAAGGCTGGACGGGTGACTCGGCCGACACGTTCGACGAGCTGCGCCGCCGGCTCGTCGGCGATCTCGACGGCGCGGCGGCGAGGGCCGCGACGATGGCGTCGGCGCTGCGCGGCATGGCCGCCGAGCTCCTGGCCGCCCAGCGGGCGCTCGCCACGGAGTGGCTGGTGGTCGAGCCGATCCTGTCCTACCCGGCGCCGGACACCGCGGGCTACCGGGTGTTCCACCCACGCACGGACCAGGAGGCGGCGGCTCTGCTGGCGTCGGCGGCGGCATGCGGCCCGATCCGGACGGACCTGGACACGCGGCTGGCCGGGCATCTCAAGGACCTCACCACGGCGAACGAGGAGTTCCAGCGGATCGCCGTCGCGTGGGGGGACGCGGCGCTGGGCACGGTACCGCTGTTCGTCGTGCCGCCCGAGGCGACGGGGCCCGGCGTCATCTTCGACGGCGACCGGGTGATCGTGAATACGGGCGCCGGCGACGACGAGGTCCAGGTCACGGTCGATCCGGCCACCGGCAACCAGGTGGTCGTCGTCAACGGCGAGCGCTTTACGTTCCTCCCGGGGGTACAGGTCGTGGTCCGGGCGGGGCCCGGCGACGACCTCGTCGTCGTGGCTCCGGGCGCCACCCGGGCCACGACGCTGCTGGGCGGCACCGGCGACGACGAGATCCGCACCGGCGACGCCCCGGCCACGATCCTCGGGCTGGCCGGTCGCGACCGGCTGTACGGCGGCCGGCGCGCCGACCGGATCTCCGGCGGCGCCGGCCGCGACTACGTGGACGGTGGCGACGGCGCCGACCGGCTGTCCGGCGGCCTGGGCGACGACACCGTCTACGGGCTCGGCGGCGACGACCGCATCGACGGCGGCGAGGGACGCGACTACCTGGAGGGCGGGCGCGGCGGTGACGTCATCGACGGTGGGACCGACGCGGACGTCGTGTCGGCCGGCCGGGACGACGACACGGTGCGCGGCGGCGGTGGCGACGACGTCGTCTACGCCGGCCTCGGCGCCGACACCGTGGACGGCGGCCTGGACGACGACACGGTCTACGGCGAGGTCACCGACACCCGCACCGGCACCGAGCACGACGTCGAGGTCGAGGTCAGTGACGCCGGCCGGTTCATCCAGGTCTACGGCTCGGGTGACTTCCAGGACCGCGTCGCGGCCGACCTGGACATGCTGCGCTCGTCGCCGCGCGGCCAGCAGATGCTCGCCGCCCTCGACCGCGCGCACGCCGACAGCGGCGGCGCGGAGAGCCTGAGCATCAGCGAGTACGTGAACCCCAGGGATCCGAACAACAGCAGCGCCGGCCGCGCCGGCACGGCGAACTACATCGAGTACAACCCGCACCTGGACTCCCTGGGCGACCGGGGCGACCTCCCGCCCGCCGCGGTGCTGTACCACGAGATGGCACACGTCTATGACTTCATGTACGACACGCTGGCGCCGGGCGTCTACGAGGGCGCCGACAACCCCGGCATCCGGAACCTGGAACGGGAGGCGGTCGGGCTGCCGCTCGACGACGGCCGGCTGTATCCGGATCACCCGTACGAGCTCACCGAGAACGGCCTGCGCGACGAACTGGGCTGGCCCCGCCGCGAGCGCTACTAGGCCGGCGTGTATTCGATGTTGTCTGTATCTCCGTCGCTGCGAGGAGTGGTAATGGGCTGGGTGCGTTCTGGTGTGTGGCCCGATGCGGACGGCTCCCGGCGGGGCCGCCGGCGTCGCTACCGGCCGGTGGCCGGGGCGGTCGTCGCCTGTGCCGTGCTGGCCGCCGGCGTGTCGGTCGCGCTGGCCGGCGGGGCGCCGGTGGTCGCGGACGAGTCGGCGGTCACCGGCGTCGAGACGGGTACGGCGACCTGCACCACGGACGACGCCGGGTTCTGCACGCTCGCCCATCGGTTGGGCACCACCCCGGCGGCCGTGGTGGTGACGCTCGTCGCGCCGCAGGGCGGCGCCGGCCCGCTGCCGTCCCAGCTCGCCGCCGATCGGTACACCGCGACGGGCTTCCGGGTCCGGGCGCTGACCGCCAAGGGCGAGGCCTACACCGGATCGCTGACGGTCGGCTACGCCGCGTACCCGGGCGGCGCGCCGGCCGGCGCGAGCGTCCCACCGCCCACGGTGGCCTCCGCGCCGGCATCGTCACCCGCCGTCGCCGGGTCGCCGTCGCGGCCGGCGCCGTCGTCCGCCGGCGACGCCGGCTCCGGCGACGCCGTCGCCGGGTGCCCGGCCGGCGGTCAGCTCAGCGGCGTGCCGAGCGGCAACCAGTTCGCCGGCCACACCTACAACGGCCATGGCCAGACGCTGCCCCGCGGGAACTACACCATCGGCTCCGGCACCTGCATCGAGAACTACGTCTTCGACGGGTCCAACCTCACCCTGGCGGGTTCGCCGTCGAACGTCACCATCGTGAACAACCTGTTCCAGAACTGGCCGGCGAGGCAGGCCATCGCCAACGTCAACGGCACCGACATCACCGTCAACTACAACACCGTCAAGGCGAGCGCCGGTGGGGCGTGGACGGGAATCTTCGGCCAGGGCGCCATGCGGCGCGTCACCATCGCGCACAACGACATCCAGAACCTGGGCGCGGCGGTCGACGGGATTCAGCTGCGGTTCACCGGCACGGGCACCGACATCGAGATCGCCTACAACCGGATCACCGACAACGGCCGCTTCCCGATCGAGCTGCAGCAGGTGGCGCACGGCCTCAAGGTGCACCACAACTACGCGACCGTCCGCCGCATGGGTGGCGACCAACTGGGTCAGCTGTCGATCGCCACCGGCAACGACAAGGACGGTGGTGGCTACTACGACGCCGACACGTCCGGCGTGGAGATCGCCTACAACATCGTGGTCAACACGGACGGCAGCGCGAACCCGGCCTGCTTCGAGAGCCGCGGCAACGGCAACGTCCTGCACGACAACTACTGCAGGAACTACTCCTACGTCGACGACTACGCCATGACCAACAACAGCTCGCCGACTCCCTGGTACGTCACGGACAACGTGCTCGTCGGCCCGGGCACCGGTGCCGTGTCCATCTACGAGGGCTTCAACCGGGCCGGTCACCAGTACGTCGCGCCGACCGAGCGCGGCAACAAGCGCTACGCCATGGGCGACCCCAACGCCCCGGGGGTGCCGGCGTGGAACTACGCGGCGGGTGTCACGACGCCGTCAACTGGCTCCTGAGGCGGTAGACGTAGTCCTCCCGGTCGCGGCGGCCGGCCGGGCCGGGGCCCTCGCGGGGGATGAACAGGTTGGCCTCCGAGCGGGTCCACTCGCGCGACGCGTACCGCTCGAGGATGCGCCACTCGCCGTCGCGTCGTTCGACGAGGTCGACGTAGCGGAAGCCGCTGGTGAAGTTCAGGCGTGCGCTGTCCGTCGGGGTGCCCCAGTGCACGGCCGTGCCGTAGGTCTCCGACAGGGCCCGGGATCCCGCGAACTCCACGAGGTGGTTCGCGACCAGGTGCATGGTCCCGTCGAAGCCGCGCAGCTTCGGCTCCACCCAGGCGATGTAGTCCTCGACGGTGCCGTCGAACCCGGTGTGGTGGTCGATCGCGCCCTCGTGGTAGCAGGACCGCACGAGGTCCATGTCGAGGCGGTCGACGCCCCGGCAGTAGCGGCACACCAACTCGCGGATGGCGGCCCGGTCGGAATCCTCACTCGTCATCAGTTCTCCCTCGGCATCGGGTCGACTCTCGGCTAAGCTACCAAGCACTTGCTTGGTCCGGGAATCCGTTGGCAGCCAACGAAATGGAGACGCCATGGCGCGGTTGGGGTTCAACCTGATGGGCGTGGACGAGCTCTACGGCGGGCGGTTCAGCGGCATCCTCGAAGCGGCGGCCCTCGCCGACCGGGCCGGCGTCGACCTGCTCGTGCTCCCCGACCACGTGACGATCAGCGAGCAGGCCCACCGCGACCGGGTGACCGTCGGCTTCCCGTATCCGATCTCGACCAACTGGTACGAGCCGCTGACCGCGCTCGCGGCCGTCGCCGCCGTCACCGAGCGGGCCCGCCTCGGCACCAACGTGCTCGTGGCGCCGATCCGTCCGGCCGTACTGCTGGCCAAGCAGCTCGCGACGCTCGACGTCATCTGCGGCGGGCGGCTCGACGCGGGCCTCGGCGCGGGCTGGCAGGTGGAGGAGTACCGGGTCACCGAGCGGCCGTTCGAGGGCCGCTTCGGCTACATCGAGGAGCAGGTCGCCGTCTGCCGGGCGCTGTGGGCCGGTGGGCCCGCGGCCCATGCGGGCCGGCGGCTGGACTTCACCGACCTGCACAGCATGCCGGTGCCGGTGCAGGGCGCCGACCTGCGGCTGTCGTTCGGCTTCAACCCGACCCCGCGGGCGATCGAGCGCATCGTGCGCCTCGGCGTCGGTTGGTGGGCGGCCCCGATGCCGGTCGAGGCCGTGCGTGCGGCGGTCGCCGGCATCCGCGAGGAGTGCGAGCGGGCCGGCCGCGATCCGGCGTCGGTCACCGTCACCGCGGCCACGACGCTGGTCGCGCACGGCCGGACGGCCGAGGAGGTGGGCGCGATGCCCGTCGTGGAGGAGGCGCAGGCGCTGTGGGACGCCGGCGCCGACTGCGTCATCGTGCACCCGCTGGCGTTCGTCCGGTCGGCGGAGGAGCTGCCGGAGTTCCTGAAGCCCCTCCTCGATGCCCGGGACGCTCACCACTCGAGGACGACCTTGAGCTGACCGGCACGGGGGGCCGCGGCCCGCTCGTAGGCCTCCTGCGCGCGGGCCATCGGCAGCCGGTCGGTGACGTAGGCGTCCACGATGGACGGATGATCCCGCAGGTACCGCTGGGCGAGCCGCAGCACCCGCTGGCGGTCCTTGGTGGTGCCGGCCCGCAGCGTCAGGTCCTTGCGGAAGAACGTGTGCATCGGCACCGGGTAGACCAGGTCGTCGGGCACCCCGAAGTAGTACACCAGGCCGCCGTTGGCGACCGCGTCGACGGCGCAGGCGAGCGTGCCGACCTGGTGCCCGATGGACTCGACCACGACCTGCGGCCGCTCGCCGGCACCGAGCGACTCCGCCCACCGGTCGCACGACGCCCGGACGAACTCGTCGACGCCGAAGGTCCGCGCCTCGGCCGACCGGTCGACGCGGTCGACGCCGATCACGTGGGCCGCCCCGCCCATCGACTTCAGCACGTGGCTGAACAGCATGCCGATCGGGCCCTGGCCCAGGACGGCGACCCGCTGCCCGGCCACGTCGCCCATCCGCTCGACCGCGTAGATCACACAGGCCAGCGGCTGCGCGACGACCGCGTCGGCCGGTGCCAGCGTGCCGTCGTCGGGCACGAGCGAGTCCCCTTCGGTGACGACGTACTCCGCGATCGCGTCCTGGCCCAGCGCCCAGCCGACGGCGGTGGTGCCCGGCTCGAAGGCGGGGTGGCGGGAGGCGAGCACGTCGCCGACGACCTCGTGCATCGGGCAGCCGGCGCCGGGCGGCGCGCCGTCGGGGTGGTTGCCGAGCCCGCCCTGGCGCTGGATGGCGCCCCGGAACAGCGGCATGTCGCTGCCGCAGATCGCGCCGGCGCGCACCCGCAGCAGGACCTCGCCGGGGGCGAGGGCCGCCGCGGTCGGCGCCGGGACACGGACGTCGGCGAAGGTCGACGGCGCCACGAGCTGGGCGGCCCACATGTCACTCATCGCTGTGCTTCCTTTCAAACGCTGGGCGGGCCCGCAGGCCCGCCCAGCAGTGGTGACCTATCGCATGGACTCGACGTACTTGCGGATGACCTCGATGCCGTCGAACAGCTCGGTGAACGTCCACTCCCGCGGTGCGTCCGGCGCCGCCCGCAGCAGCGCCAGCAGCTCCTCCTCGCTGGCCGCGTTCGCGACGATCATCCGGCCGCCGCCGGCCATCGAGTACAGGCAGTCGAACGTGCCGTCGGCCAGCCGGGCCGAGATCCAGTCGACGGCCACGCCGGCGATCCGCAGGCCCAGTTCGGGATCGACCGGGCCGTGGTGGCCGATGGCCAGGAACTTCGGCATCGGCTACCCGGCCAGTGCGGTGGTCCGCGGGCCGTCGTCGAACAGCTGCGAGTCGGACAGCGGCTTGTTGAAGTTGACGATGCCGCCGATCTCGGCCCAGGCGGTCTCGATGGGTGCGATGTTCTGGATGGGGAACTTGAAGTCCGGGTCGAAGATCAGGCTGGACGGGCCGTTCAGCTGTGCCTCGGTCGCGCCCATCGCCTTGATGAGCCCCTGCTTCACCTCGGCGTTGCCGCGGTAGTCGCCCTGCAGGTAGGTGCGGCTGGTGCGGACGAGCGCGCGCAGGATGGCCGCGGCCACGTCCGGCTTCTCGGTGCGGATCTTGCCCATCCAGTAGCTGGTGATGGAGGCGGTGAACGGGATGATGAGCTTGTGCCCGGACGTCTCGGCGGTGGTCCACACCGGGTCGCTGAGGTTGCCGGCGTCGACGGCGCCCGAGTCGAGGCCGGCCAGCAGGTCGGCGCCGCCGAGCGGGACGATCGTCACGTCCTTGACGGTGAGGTTGCAGGTCTTGAGGTAGGCGGCGAGCTCGACGACGGCGGGGGAGCCGAGACCGGTGGCGGAGCCGGTCGACACCTTCTTGCCCTTCAGGTCGCAGGCGCTGAACGTGCCGTCGGGCTTGAGCAGGCTCTTGCGCACGTAGTAGCCCTGGTGGTTGGCCGGGCTCCAGCCGACGCCGCCGCCGACGCCCTTGATGTCGGCACCGCCGGCGATGGCGTTGAACAGGCCGGCCGACGGCGCGGCCGGGGCGACGTCGATGTCGCCCTTCTGCATCAGCACGACCAGGTTGTTCGTCTGGACGAGCTGGATGTTGATCTTGATGTTCTCCTTCTTGAACTCCCCGAAGTACTCGGCGAGCAGCAACGGCGCGTACGCCTCGATGTTGCGGAAGGGCAGCGAGGCGTTGACGGTGACCTCGCTCGGCAGCGGCTTGGGCGCCGGGGTGTTCGGCCCGGTCGGGCCGGGGCTGGGCGCGCTCGCCGGCCGGGTCGGGGTCGAGTTCGAGGCGGGGGTGGCGCCGCCGTCACCGCAGGCGGTGAGCAGCGAGGCGGCGAAGACGGCGACGACGGACATGGCGGCTAATCGACGCATTGCGACTTCCTAACTCTGGGGGAGGGAAACCGACTTACAGGAGGTTCCGGTCGCCGCCTTCGATCTCGACGCGTGCCCACGGCAGCACGAGCAGCGACACCCACTTGACGACATTGGAGAGCAGCAGGCCCATGAGGGCGACCGCCACGATGCCGACGTACATCCTCGGCGCCTGGAAGAGCGTCCAGGAGTACCAGATGAGATAGCCGATGCCCTTGTTGGCCTGGGTGAACTCGACACCGACCATCATGAGCACGGCGACGCTGACCGACATCCGCAGGCCGATGAACATCTGCGGCAGGGCGGCCGGGAGCAGGACGTGGCGGAAGCTCTGCCACGGCCCGGCCTGGAAGCTCTGCGCCACCTCGCGGTGGCCGGGGCTCACGGCCAGGAACGCGGCCATGGTGCTGACCCACATGAAGAAGAACACGGTCATGCCGATGGCGACGTTGAGGGCCGTGTCCGTGAGGCCGAAGATGAGCAGCAGCAACGGGAAGATGGCCAGCTTCGGCACCGTGTAGAGGGCCGACAGCAGGGGTTCGAGGGTGGCCCGCACCCAGCGGGAGGCGCCGAGCGCGATGCCGGCGGCGACGCCGGACACGACGCCCATGGCGCAGCCGATGAGCACCCGGGTCAGGCTGGCCCAGAGGTGGTCGAACAGCTCGCCGCTCTCGACGAGCTGCAGCGCCGCCCTCCACACCTCGGTCGGCGGGGGGAAGAACAGCGGGTTGACGGCGCCGCTCGTCGCGGCGACCTGCCACACCACGAACAGCACCACGGGGGCGCCGAAGCCCAGCACGATCTCGACGATCCGGCGCCGGCGCCGGCGGACCGCGGCCCGCTCCGGCGTCGCGGAGGCCTCCCGGCGGACCAGCCGGCCGCTGGTCTGCTCGTCCGGGGGTGCGACGGTGGTGGTGTCGGCCATGACTACTCCTCTCCTGTCAGCGACGCCGCCGCCAGCGACGCCTGGACCTCGTCGCGCAGCACGTCCCAGACGTTCTGCTGCAGCGCCGCGAACTCGGGTGTGCGCCGGATGTCGCTGGCACGGGGCCGCCCGAACGGCACGGCGATGTCGCTGACCACCCGGCCGGGCCGGGCCGACACGACGACCACGCGGTCGCCGAGGACGAGGGCCTCCTCGAGGCTGTGGGTCACGAAGATGACCGTGCGCCGGTCCTCCTCCCAGACCTTCAGCAGTACCTCCTGGAGCACGACCCGCATCTGCGCGTCCACGGCCGCGAACGGCTCGTCCATGAGCAGGATCTGCGGCTGCACCGCGAGCGCCCGGGCGATCGACACCCGCTGCCGCATGCCACCGGACAGCGTGGCCGGGTAGGCCTTCTCGAAGCCGCTCAGACCGATCCGGCGGATCCACTCCATGGCCCGCTCGTTGGCCTCGCGCCGCGGTACCTTCGCCATCTCCAGGCCGAAGCGCACGTTGGCCAGGACGGTCTTCCACGGCAGCACGCCGTAGTCCTGGAAGACCATGGACGTCGCCGAGCGGCCCTCGTCGAGCCACAGGTCCAGCGTGCCGGCGGTCGGCGGCAGCAGGCCGTTGACGATGCGCAGGAACGTTGACTTGCCGCAGCCGGACGGGCCGACCAGGCAGACGAACTCGCCGTCGGCGACCCGCAGGTCGAGCGGGCCGAGGGCGTGGACGCGGTGCTTGCCGGAGATGAACTGCCGCTCCACGCCCGTCGCGAGCAGCTTGGCGCCGGTGGGCGCCGTCGGCGGTGGCGCTGCGGTCGCTTGCCGTGTCTGTGTGTCCACTGGTGCTCCAGATGTGTGCGGGGCGGTGTGTGCGGGGCGGGGTGTGTGCGGGTCAGCCGAACCATTGACCGGCGTTGACGTCCAGCGTCTGGCCCGTCACGCCGGCGGCGGCGGGCGAGCCGAGGAAGGCGGCCACGTCGGCGACCTCGCGGGCCGTGACGAACCGGCCGAGGCAGGTCGTCGCCTCGGCGTCCTGTCGGGCCTGCGCGGCGCTCGTGCCGCGGCGGGTGCCGGCGTCGGCGAAGAACGCCTCGAGGTTGTCCGACTCGATGTAGCCGGGGACCACGGCGTTGACCCGGACCGCGTGCGGGCCGAGCTCGCGCGCGAGGACCTGGACCAGGGTGAGCATGGCCGACTTCATCGCGGCGTAGATGCCGGACTCCGGGTACGGCTGGCGGGCCGAGATGGAGCTGATCAGGACGACGGACGCGCGCCGGCCCCGCATGAGCGGCAGCAGCTCGTACAGCAGGTTGGTCGCCGAGAGCAGGTTGCCGTCGACGGCCGCGTGCCAGTCGGCGGCCGTCCGCTCGCCGAGCGACCCGAGCGGCGGCCGGGAGAAGGCGTTGTGCACCAGGACGTCGACTCCGCCGAAGCGTTCGCCGACGCGCCGGGCGGCCTCGGCGCAGGCGGCCCGGTCGGTGAGGTCGGCCGGCAGGCACAGCGCGGCCGTGCCCAAATCGCCCGCGACCTCGTCCAGATATGCGCTTCGGCGGGCCAGCAGGGCCAGGTCGGCCCCGCCCTCGGCGAGGGTGAGGGCGAGCTCGCGGCCCACCCCGGGGCCC
>NZ_JAHYSG010000112.1 GCF_022095675.1 Dactylosporangium sp. AC04546
GGCCGAGGGCGCGACCATCGACGGGCCGATCAACCTGCTGCTCGTCGGTGTCGACGAGCGCACCGGCAACGAGGAGATGGGCGTGCGGGCCGACTCGATCATCATCGCGCACGTGCCGGCCAGCCACGACGCGGTCTACCTCACCTCGATCCCGCGGGACACCCGCGTGCAGATCCCGGCGCACAAGTCGACGAAGTACGACGGCGGCACCGACAAGATCAACGCGGCGTTCTGGTTCGGCTACCAGAACGGCGGCGGCCGCGACGGCGGCCTGGAGCTGCTCGCCGAGACCGTGAGCAAGCTCGCCGGCGGGCTCAAGTTCAACGGCGGCGCGATCGTCAACTTCGACGGCTTCAAGGGCCTCGTCACCGCGCTCGGGGGCGTGCACATGTGCGTCGACGAGAAGGTCACCTCGGTGCACACCGGCTGGAACTCCAAGACCGGCGCCGAGGGCGTGCCCTACTACTTCAACGCCGACGGCCTGCCCACCGGCCTCAAGCCCAACATGCAGCCGAAGACCTACGACGTCGGCTGCTACGACATGGCGGCCTGGGAGGCCCTCGACTACGTCCGGCAGCGCGACAAGCTCGCCAACAACGACGGCGACTACGGCCGGCAGCGCCACCAGCAGCAGTTCATCAAGGCGATGCTGAGCAAGGCGACCAGCGCCGGCGTCATCACCAACCCGATCAAGGTCAACGCGATCCTGAACTCGGTCGGCAAGGCGGTGTCGTTCTACAACAACGACGTCTCGCTCGCCGACTGGATCTTCACGCTGAAGGGCATCAAACCCGACCAGATGCTCACGCTGAAGGTCAACAACGGCAGGTTCAACCCGCAGACCGTCAACGGGCAGTCGTTCGAGATCCTCGACGAGACCGCCGAGGGTCTGCTGACGGCGATCGCGCAGGACCAGGTCGCCGCGTACGTGGCCGGCCACCCGGAAATGATCAACAACGATGCGGCCCAGCCGGCGGCGTCCCCCACGAAGGGCGGCTGACCCGCTAGCATCCGCCGGTGGACCCCGAGGCTGCATTACCGAAGGACCGTCGCACGCTCGCGGCGGTCCTCGCCGTCTGTGGCGTGCCCATGGTCGCCAGCGCGCTGCTACAGCGGTACACCCGGATGCCCGAAGGCGACGAGCCCCACTATCTCGCCATCAACGAGGCGATCAAACGGTACGGCTCGATCCATGTGCGGCCGGTCTACGACAACTGGGACTTCACGGCCTTCCACCCGGGGCCGCTGTCCGCGCACGTGGCGGCGGCGCCGCACGACACGCTGCCGTGGCACGGGATCGGCGGGCCGGTGCTGTGGCATGTGCCGTACCTGCTCGGCGGGCGCACCGGTGTCCTGCTGTTCATGGTGGTCGTGTCGCTGCTCACCGTCGCCAACGTGTGGTGGCTGCTGCGCCGCGCCGGCCTCGACCGGTTCCCGTCGGCGCTCACCGCGGTCGCGATCGGCCTCGGCTCGACGGTGCTCACCTACACCGCGAAGGTGTTCGTCGAGCCGCTCGCGGCGCTCGTCGTGGTCTACGCCCTGCGGGTGCTCGCCGCGACGCCACGCCATCGCGACCTGCTGCTGCTCGGCGCCGGGATCGGCGCGCTGCCCTGGGTGCACAGCCGGTTCCTGCCGCTGGAGGCGTCGCTGTTCCTCCTCGCCGCGTGGCGCATCGGCCGGGACCGGCGCCGCTGGGCCGCGTTCCTGGCGCCACTCGGGGTGCTGACCGCGGGCCTGTTCACGTACCTGTGGACCGTCTGGCACAGCCTCAACCCGTCGATCAACCAGGCCGGCGACAAGCACCTGCTGTTCGGGGCAAACCCGGTCAAGAGCCTCGTCGGGGTGCTGCTCGACCAGGAGCACGGGGTGTTGTTCTCGTACCCCGTGTTCCTGCTCGTCCTGCCCGGAATGCTCCTGGCCGGGCGTCGCCGGCCACAGCTCATGCTGCTCGCCGCGGTCGGCCCGTACTGCGCGATCCTGCTCACCTCGCCCGGCTGGTGGGGCGGCTGGGCGCCACCGGCGCGGCTGTGGGCGGCGGTGCTGCCGGCGTTCGCGTACCCGATCGGCTACGCGCTGCACCGCGCCCGCAACGTCTACGTGACCGCGTTCGCCATCCTGTGCGTCGTGACCACGGCAGCCCTGGAGACGCTGAGCCGGTTCAGCCCGAGCAACGGGTTCTCCGCCGACTTCGGGTACCTGGTGCCGCTGCGCGTCCTCGAGGGCCTCGCCGGCCTGCGCTTCACCGGCTACCTGCCGGCCTGGTACACCCGCGCCGACGCGCCGTGGCCGTTCCTGTGGTGGGGCCTGGCCGCCGTGGCGGTCACGCTGCTCGTCCTGCTGCCGACCCGGGTCAGGCCCTCAGCCGGAACCGCTCCAACGGCTGGGCCGCCGTGAGCGCCAGGTCGGCGAGCAGGTCCCCGATCACGGTGGTGAACTTGAACCCGTGGCCGGAGAAGCCGGCGGCGACCACCAGCGGCCCGGCCCGGTCGACCACGAAGTCCTCACTGTCTGTGCTGGTGTAGGTGCAGCTGATCGGCGCGGCCGTGCCGGGGTCGACTCCTGGCAGCCAGCGCTCGACGTACTGCCGCAGCGTTTCGAGCTGTCCGGGCTCGGCGGCGAAGTCCCGCTCGTCCGGGTCGACCACGGGGCCGGCGGCGTGGAAGCCGGCCTTGACGCCCTCGCCGGGTGTGAGCAGGCCGTACACCGGCGGGAGGCCGGGCCGGTGGTGGATGAAGCTGGGCCAGCCGGCGTCGGTCGCCGGGGCGAAGTGCGCGGGCTGCTCCTGCGTGACCGTCAGCTCCGGCAGCCGCACGAGGCCGCCGAGGAGCTTCGACGTCCAGGCGCCGGCCGCGACGACGACCCGCCGGGCGTGGTGGACGCCGCCGCCCGTGGTGACCTCGACGTCGTCGTCCCCGCGGACCGTGATGGCGTGGACCGGCTCGTCGTACCGCACCGTCGCCCCGTGCTGCACCGCGCCCTGCTGGAGCGCCGCGACGGACCGGTCGGCGTGCAGGCGCCCGCTCGCCGGGTGGAACAGGACGGGGGTCTCGAACCGCAGGCCGGGCCAGCGCTCGCCGGCGGCCTCGGGATGGAGAATCTCACCCGGTACACCTGCGGCGTCCAATGCCCGGGCCAGCTCCCGGATCGCCGTGGGGTCACCATGGTCGACGCCGCCGGTGATGTCGAGCAGTCTCGTGCCGGTGGCTGCCTCGAGCTCGCGCCAGAGCGGCAGCGCACGGCGGGCGAGGCCGATGTAGTCGGCCTCGGGGTAGACGACCCGGAAGATCCGCGACGCCCCGTGCGACGCGCCGCGCGTGTGCCCGGCGCCGAACCGTTCGAGCAGCAGCACACTCGCACCGCGCCCGGCGAGCCGCCAGGCCGCGGCGGACCCCATGGCCCCACCACCGATGACGATGACGTCGTACCGCACGCGCCTCCCTCCGACCCGCCGCACCGTAGGCACCTCGCCGCCGCCGGGTCAAGCTGGGCACCTGGCGACCCGCTTCGAGGAGGTATCCGCCCGTGTGGTGGCATGCTGACGCGTTCCGAACCATCGGCCTCAGCCCGTCGGTGGACCCTGTCGTGGCGGGCTGGATCGACGCGCTGGAGCGCGAGTCGGGTCTCCACGTGCCGCCGGCCGTGCGGGAGTGGTACTCCGTGCGGGGAGCGGTGGAATGGCTGGCGCGCCACAGCGACAACATCCTGGTCAGCGCCGCCGGACTCGGTGACCCGATCGACGGTCTCGACTACCTCGACGGCGGCCGGCTCGTCACCGAGACCGACGCACAGTGCTGCTGGCGCTGGGCCGTGCGGCTGCGGCCACCGCGCTACGAGGGCGAACCGCTCTTCCACCTGCCGGGCGCACCGCCGGCCACCCTCGACGAGGACCCACCAGTCTGGATCATCGACCCCGACGACGACGATCCGTTCGAGCAGCTGTACGCCGACCGCTTTTCCGAGTACGTGCTGACGTCGGTCTGGACGGCTCAGGCGTTCGGCAAGGAATCCTTCTTCACGGACGATGATCGCTTGCCCCGACAGGCACTCGACACGCTGCGACAGCGCTACGTCGAACTTCCCACGACCTACGCCTGGGCCGGCAACCAGCCCTGCGACGCGGTGTACCGTTTCACCGGCCCCGCCCGTGTCATGATCGCGGTCCAGGGCCAGACCGCCCTGCACACCGTCGTGGCCACGGACAGTGAGCAGGAGCTCGCCAGGATCCGAGCGGTCCTCGACCTGTGAGCCCTGCCGCTCATCGCGTGTGCCCGGCATCCTGAACTGCGGCCAGTCGGGCCAGCACCGCGTCCAGGGGCAGGTCTGTGGCGCTGGGAAGCAGCAGGTCCGCGGCCGTGAAGCGAGCGTCGTCCGCATGCGGGTTCGGCACTGCCACGCAGCGCAGCCCGGCCGCATGCGCCGCCGCAACGCCGTGCGCGGTGTCCTCGAACGCGACCGCCGCTGCCGCCGGCAGCCCGAGCCGGTCCAGCGCCAGCAGGTAGACGGCCGGGTCCGGCTTGTGCGCGGCCACCTCCTCACCGGTCGCCAGCACCTCGAACCGCGCTCGCAGCCCGGCCTGGTCCAGCATCGCGCCCACGTGGGCGATCGGGGAGCTGCTCGCCACCGCCAGCCGCAGCCCCAGCTCCGCGGCCCGGTCCAGCCAGCCGACGATGCCGGGGCCCGGCTCCAGCGCCGCGTTCAGCTCCGCCCGGTGCGCCATCCGCAGCGCGTGGCTGGACTCGCGGTCGTAGGCTGGTCCGACCGCCGCCGCGAGCGCGGCGTACCGGGGTTCGTTCGCGTCGCCGCCGTGGTTGGCGAAGAAGCCGGCCGTGTCGAGTTCCAGGCCGTGCCGCCGCCACTCCCAGCGCCAGCTCTGCAGGAGCGTGGTCTCCGTGTCCATCAACAGGCCGTCGAAGTCGAAGATGAGTGCCTTGATCGTCACGGCGGCCAGTATCCCAATCCTCGCCGCTGTGACCGGCGCCGGCGTTGCCGTACCCCCAGGATGGTCACGAAGACCAGCGCCGCCACGCTGCTGACGGCCACGGCCATGGCGATCAAGGATGGCATCGAGGCGTGCGTGCTGCGGTCATTGCCGGTCGCGAGCAGCGCCAGGTCGTTGACGAGCAGCAGCAGGAACGGGCCGAGCAGGACCAGCGCCGGCCACCACGCCCGCGGGTCGCGGCGGGCGGCGAGCGGGACTGCGGCGCTCAGGACGCCCAATCCCAGAAGGCCGGCGGCGAGCGGCAGGAATCCGACCACAGGGTAGTAGTCGGCCGGGGAGTAGCTGGTCATGAACATCGTCGGCCAGGTGTACGCCGCGCTCGCCAGACCCGCGAGCGCCGGGGTGAACCGGGGACGCCGCGGCATCGCCAGCGCGACCAGACCCAGGGCGATCATGGGTAGCAGGATCATGATCGGCGGCCGGAAGCGGTCGAACACCGCCGACACCGGCGCGACCAGCACGGTCGCCGCCAGCGCCAGCGCGACCAGCGGCCGGGCGCGGCCGGCGAGTGCGCCGACCGCTGCCGCCGCCCAGCATCCCCAGACGACGACACCCGGCGACGCGAACGGGCCGAACCCGTATCCCGGCGGCGATGCGATCGAGTCGGATCCGTGGGCGGTCACCCGGGTCGACTCGACGAACGCGAACCAGAACACCGCCATCACCGTGTTGAGCGCCAGTGCGATCGTCGCCGCGATCGGCAGCGCGGACGGCAGACCGGTCGCGCCGGCGGCGCGCAGGTGCTGGCGTACACCGCCGCGCACCAGGTCGGCGGCGTCGGCCGGGCCGGGCCACCGCCGGCCCGGGGCGGCGAGGTCGAGATACGTGCCGACGATCTCGTCGCCGCGTTCGGCCCGGTAGGCGGCGGGATAGGCGTGCAGCAGGGCACGGTAGCGCCGTTCCAGCTGACCGCTCATGCGAACCCTCCAGCGAGCTTGCCCGAGGCCCGCGCGTCGCGGACCCGCAGTCGGGCTGTCGCCGCCTCGACGTTGGCGCGCAGCCGTGCGGTCTCCGCGCGAAGGGCGGCGTCGCCCGAGTCGGTCAGCCGGTAGTAGCGGCGACGCCGGCCGTCGACGATCTCCTCGGCGCTCGGCTCGACGAGACCGTCGTCGGTGAGCCGGTCCAGCGCGCCGTACAGCGTGCCCGGGCGCAGGCCGAGACGGGCGCCGGACAACGCGGACACCTCGGCGATGATCGCGTATCCGTGCAGCGGCCCGGCCGCGAGCGCGGTGAGGATCAGGAAGGTCGGCTCCCTGAGCGGCAGGTCCATGCCGCCCAATATATCGGCTACGAAGGTATCGCGTGGCCCGTAAACCCGGTGACCTCCGTGGTCATCCCCGCGATAATGCCGGCGTGGACGGGGTCGAGGTCGTCGTTGCCCACAACGAGCGCGCGACCCTGCGCGTCGGTGACGTGTTCCTGAAGGTCGACGCTGATCAGGCGCGCATCGAGGTCGAGGTCGAGGCGATGGCCATGGCGCCGATCCCGACTCCGGAGGTCCTGTGGCGCAAGCCGCCCGTGCTCGCGCTCGCCGCCGTCCCAGGCACGGCACTCGGCCGCCTCGGCGAGCCGTCGACCGCGTCGCCGGCCGCGTGGGCCGCGGCGGGTGCCGCCGTACGGCTGCTGCACGACGCGCCGTTGCCGCCGTGGCCCGGCCGGAGCCTCGACGAGATCGCATCGAGCCTCGACGCCGAATGTGCATGGCTCCTCACCAACGGCGTCCTGCCCACCGACCTGGTCACCCGCAACCGCCAGGTCGCCGAGGCCGCGCTGCGGCCGTGGACACCGGTGTTCATCCACGGCGACCTGCAGATCACCCACGTCTTCGTCGACGGCGACGAGCTCACCGGCGTGATCGACTGGTCCGAGGCGGCCCGGGGCGATGCCCTGTTCGACCTCGCCACCCTGACGCTCGGACACGAGGAGCACCTTGACGACGTCCTCGCCGGCTACGGCACCGACGTCGACCTCGACGTGATCCGCGCGTGGTGGTCGCTGCGAAGCCTACTGGTGGTCCGCTGGCTGGCCGAGCACGGCTTCGACCCGGCCTCGCCGGGCTGCGAGATCGACGTGCTGAGATCCCGGATGTGAGCCCGCACTACGCGACGCGCGTTCACGTCGGGTCCGGGTCGGTGGGCCGGTCTTCGTGGGGACGGGGTGGGCCGCTCTCGTCGTGCGGCCGTTCTTCGAGCACCGTGACCAGGGTCGAGGCGATGAGGGCCACGGGCCGGTCGTCGTCGTGGGCCAGTTGCCGCAGGACGTCGAGCGCGATGGTCCCCGGCATCTCCGCGAGCGCCTGGGTCAGTCGCATCCGTACCGACGAGTCCGCGCTGTGTGCGGCGAGTTCCTCGACCAGCGCGCTCATGATCCGGTCCGCCCACTCCGCGTCCCGGGCGAACGTTCCCAGCAGCTCGGCCGCCTCCACGTCGTTCGGGCCCTCCACCACCATCGCCAGGAGCGCCGGCACGGCGCGGGACACGCCCCGTGCGCCCAGGGCGAGAGCGGCACGGCCGCGGATCGTCGTGTCCGGGTCGCTGAGCGCGTCCGTGAGCATCGCCGTCGCCTCGTCGCCGGGCAGTTCGGCGAGCGCCAGGACCGCGCGGCGCCGAACGTCGGCGTCGTCCGAGGCCATGCCGGACGCCACGCTCGCCACACCGTCGCCGCCGGCCCGCGCGAGGGCCCACCGCAGTGCCCCGGCGACGTTCGGATCGGATTCGGTGAGTACCGCCCTGGCGAGCACCTCAACGGGTACCGACGCATGCCCGGCCGGAGCCAGCACGGCCTGCTGCCGCCGCGCGGCACTCGCCGAACCCAGTCCGTGCAGGAGCTCGACGATGCGGGCGACGTCCGGCCAGCCGGCGGGCTCGGCCGCATCGACCGCTCGCAGCCGTTCGAGGAGCTCCTGCTCCCGCCGCATTCGTTCCCCGGTCTCCACGATGAGGTCGCCGACCAGCGCGGACGGGGTGAATCCGGGATCGTCGAGCGTGCGTGCGATCTGGCGCAGCGACAGTCCCAGCGACCGCAGACCCTCCACGAAGAAGATCCGCCGGACGTCCTCGGGAGTGTACTGCCGGTAGCCGCCCACGGTCCGCCCGGTCGGCCGCACCAGCCCGAGGGCGTGGTAGTGCCTGAGCATCCGGGCGCTCACCCCCGAGCGGCGCGCCACCTCACCGATCAGCACGCAGTGCTCTCCTCCCGGTCCGGACCGAGCGCGACGACCCGCCTCGCCGCATCGACTGCCAGGTCGAATCCGGCATCCGGGTCGAGCCGGAGCCGCTCCGTCGCGGTCGCATGCGCGCGTACCGCCGGGTCGTGATGGGACATCGCCGTCCGCAGGACCGGCTGGACCACGTCGCCGAGCGCGACGAGGGCGCGGCTCAGGCTCAGCCGTACCTCCCGGTCGCCGCGACCGAACTGCGTGGCCAGCTCCACCGCCAGCGCCTCCCGCTCCCCGTCGGGCACGAGCACGACGGCGGCGCGCCACGCACTGCGCGCAACCTCGTCCTCGGCGTCGTGCAGCAACGACCGCGTGATCGCGGGCCACGCGCTGCTGTCCCCGATCTTGGACAGGGTATGCAACGCCTGACTGCGGGCCTGTGCGCATCCGGACCGCAGCTCCGCGCGCAGCTTCGGCAGCGTGACGTCCGGCGGGAGTCGGGTCAGCGCCCAGGTGAGCATGTCGCGCACGAAGAAGTCCGGCTCGATCGCGCACCGCGCCACAAGCACGTCGACGAAACCGGGCTCGGGATGCGTACCGATGGCCAGCGCCGCCTGCAACCGCGCCGACGAGCTGCCCGCCGCCAACGCCTCGCGCAGCCGCGTGTCCTGCAAGAATCCATGTGCCGAGCTCATGGGGCACCACCTCCGACACCCCAGTCAAAACCCTGTCACAGTGACAAGGTCAAGGTCACGGGCAGCCCTGTGCCGGGCTAGCTGGGCGGCTGGGCGAACCAGCCGGAGGACGGGCGGGGCGGGGGCGGCGGCTCGGCCGGCTGCGTGACAGGTTGCGGCGGCCAGAGCGGCTGGCTGCGGGCGGCCGCGGCGTGGATGGCGCCGCCGTCGAGGACGGTGCGGGACTCCGGCATGCCGAAGCCCGGCCAGGCGAGCACGACGGTGATCGGTCCGTCGGGCGGCAGCGGTGCCACCCAGTAGGTCTGATCCACGCTCTGGTCGCTGCCGCCTCCGCCCTGCTGGACGAGCACCAACTGCGTGCCGTCGGCTTCCGCGGCGGGCCCTGACATCCGCATGTCGTGCAGGCTCGACGCTCGACGGCCGTCGGGGTACTCGATGCCGAGCAGCAGGCGGTCGTCCAGTGGGATCTCGGTGCCGGGGTGGACGTGGGAGCTGACCAGCATGAACAGCCGGCCGCGGGCGAGCTGCGGCCGGGCCTGGCGCACCCGGACGGCCAACGTGAACCGGAAGCCCGTCGAGAACGCCTCGACCTGGGTGATCCCGACCGCCGCGTCGCCGGTCCGGCCGAGCAGGACCGAGAGCCCGACGCCGGCTGGGAGCTCGTTCTCCGGCGGAGCCATCCGCCGGTGCCACTGTGCCATCTGCTCGGGCGTCAGCTTTTCCGCCGAACCGCCAGTCCACATGGTGCGATCCTTCCGTGCGGGCAACCCCGCGCACGATGCCGACCGCTCGGAAACCCGGCAGTCAGCTTGCACATGCCGTCCAAACTACCTCCCGTCCCCAGACCTGAGTGGCCCGACGACGTCAAGCACCCCCGACGCACCACGCACGTGACAGGACGCAGTCGAACCGGATTCGACGGCGCGGCGGTAGCCCACTGGCATGATGGGCGCCATGCTCACCACCCGGCGTTCCCTCCACGACCACGTCTCGGCCTGGCTCGCCGCCCGTGACGATGCCGAGCTGGCGGCGTTGCTCCGCGCCGCACCCGTCGGTGCGGTGGGCGTGGGCGGGGGATCCGCGATGCTCGACGTCGACGGCGTGCCGGTGTTCGCCAAGCGAATCCCGATCACCGACCGGGAGCTGGCACATCCGCAGAGCACGGCGAACCTGTTCGACATCCCGGCCTACTGCCAGTACGGCATGTACCAGCTCGGCGGCCCGGGCTTCGGCGCCTGGCGCGAGCTGGCCGCGAACGTGATCGTCACCGAGGGGATGCTCGCCGGTGAGGCGGCGTCGTTCCCGCTGCTGTACCACTGGCGGGTGCTGCCCGGCCGCCCGCCCGTCGCGTCCGAGCACCTCGACGTCGACGCCGTTGTCGCCCAGTTCGGCGGCGCCCCGGGCGTGCGAATCCGGCTCGACGAACTGGCCAGTGCGACCTCCAGCCTGGTGCTGTTCCTCGAGTACGTCCCCTACGATCTGCTCGACTGGCTGCACGAAGACCCGGTCGGTCGGGCCGAGGCGATGGAGCGGCAGCTGTTCGACGTCGTGGCGTTCCTGCGCAACCACGAGCTGCTGCACATGGACGGGCACTTCGGCAACATGCGTGCCGACGACGACCGAATCTACCTCGCCGATTTCGGCCTGGCCACGTCCCCCCGCTTCGACCTGTCCGACGCCGAACGCGCCTTCGTCGCCCACCACGTCGACCACGATGCCGGCTACGCGGCGATGCGGCTGGTCAACTGGCTGGTCACCGCGGTGTGCGGGGTGCCGATGCCGGCCACCGGCGGCCCGGTTGCCCGCAACGAGTACGTGCGTCGGTGCGCGGCCGGCGACATCCCGCCAGGCGTGCCGGCGAGCGTGGCCGGAATCCTGGCCCGGCACGCCCCCGCCGCGGCACGGATGAACGACTTCTACTGGCAGGTGTTCGCCGGCGACATCCACGCGCAGTACCCCGGCGCCTACCAGGCGACCGACGATTGACCCTCAGGGCTGGAGACCGCCAAGCCACGCCCGCTGCCAGGACGGGCCGGCGTACGCCGGCGGGTCCTCCCGGCCACCCTTGATGCTGTGCCACTGCGCGGGCCATCGCGCGGCCGGCCCGGCGAGCAGCGCCCGCACCTCCGCGGCGCTTTCGTCGGGCCGCTGCTCGTCCCAGGGCACGCCCACGAAGATCTGGTACTCGTCCGGCTCCTCGAGCCACACCTCGAGCGTGCCGGAGCGGTCGGCGCGGACCCTGACGCCCTCGATCCCCGGTGGCAGCGCAAGGCCGGTGAGGATGAGCCGCCCGGCCCGGCGCTCCGCCGTCTCCCAGCTGTGCTCGGCCCCGACACGGGCCACCTCGGCGTCATAGGCCGCAGCGTCGAAGCGTGTCGTGCGCCGCTCGCCCTCCCGCGCCGCGCCGCGCCGGCCCCACTCCCAGCGCACGGCGTCACCCTCGCGGCGGATGCGCGCCTCGACGGCGAAGCAGTCCGGGCCGCAGCTCGGACAGCAGGCAATCGTCGCGGTCGTGGCCTCGCCGGTCGCCACGAAGCGGTTCACCGGTACCAGCACGTGCCACGGATCGGGGCCATTGTTGCCGTCGGCGCGGCTGACATCCTCGCCGTCGATACGCACGATCACCCGCAGTCCGTCGACAGACAACGACAGCGACGACGTCACGCCAACCAATCTATCGTCGCGTCAGGCTGCGGGGGGCATCCACTGCTCGATCAGCGCGGGGTCGGCGACGGTGGACTCGACCAGATGGCGCTCCTCCGTGGTCAGACGCAGTTGCCGAAGCCTGCCGCCCCATTCCGGTACCCGATCCGGCTCCTCCAGCGCCGTCGACAGCTCGATGAGCACGGCCAGTGCCACCGCCTGCTCGACGGCCGGTGCGCTGTCGCCGTGGCGGCGCAGGCCCGAGTTCAGGGCCCGGAACGCGGCCCGGTCGTCGTTCTTGAACTCGCGCAGGATCCGCGCGTTGTCCAGCACCCGGGCAAGGCCTTGGAGCTGCTTGGAGCCGCCGTACTCCACCTCCGCCGGCTCGTCGCGCTGGATGAAGATGATCGAGTTTCCCGACGGATCCATGATGGTGAACCGTGAGGCGCCGGGGCGGTACCGCGTCATCCGGGGTAGCCCCTTGGTCAGCGCCTTGCCGTAGGTGCGCCGCATCGCCTCGGTGAACGCCGCGTGGTACGGCGCGACCGTATCGACCATGACCAGGCATCCGCCGGTGTTCTCCAGCGCCGGGTCCACGGTGCTGGCCGCGCGCCCGTAGTGCAGGTCGAACCCGCGCCACCGGAACGCGAGGTACAGATAGGGCTTCTGCTGTTCGTAGGTCACGGCGAAGCCCAGGGCGCTCCAGAAGGCCAGGGTCTCCTCCGGTGCCGCACAGGGCAGCAACGGCACGGTGGTCTCGTTGGGCTGGACCTGTTCGTCAAGCATCGTCAGCACCTCATTGTTCGGCGGGGCGGACAACGCAGCAGTCTGCCAAACCCGTGACCATCGCGCACATGCAAGAAACTCGACGAGCGTTGCAAGGCTGTGACGGGAGGCACATTCTCCTATTTATCCGATAGGAATATGGTGAAGGGCATGACCGCGCGACCGCCACGCACGCTCGGGATCGTCACCGGGGCCGGTGGGCATCCCGGGCCGTACGAGCTGGCCATCGACCCTCACCGTTCCACCGTCGACACCGCGGTCACCGTGGCGAAGAAGGCCGAAGCGGCGCGGATCGACGCGCTGTTCGTGCCCGACCTGCTGACCTTCGGGGCGCAGGGGACGATCGGGGCGCAGGAGCCGATCGTGTACGTCGCCGCGCTCAGCCAGGTCACCACCCGCGTCGGGCTCATCGCCAGCGTCTCCACCACCTTCCACCACCCGTACAACCTGGCCCGGCTGTTCGGCACCCTCGACCACGTCAGCAACGGGCGCGCCGCCTGGAACCTGGTCACCTCCTCCATCGGCGAAGAGCACTTCGGGCCCGGCGGGCTGCCCGGGCCGGAGGAGCGCTACGCGCGCGCGGCGGAGACGCTCGATGTCGTCAACGCCCTGTGGGGCAGCTGGAAGCCCGGCGCGCTCAGGCTCGGGCCCGACGGCCGGGCCGTCCTCGACCCGTCCAGGGTCCGGCCGATCGACCACCGCGGGCGGTACTTCAGCGTCGAAGGCCCCCTGAACATCCCGCCCCTGCCGCAGGGCCGGCCGGTCCTCATCCAGGCGGGACAGTCCGGGGCCGGCATCGAGCTCGGTGCCCGCTACGCCGAGGTCGTCTTCACCGCGCTGCCGACGCTCGACGCCGCCCGCGAGTTCACCACCCGCATCCGCACCCGGGCCGCCGAACATGGCCGGCCGGAAGGGCTGCCGTTCATCTTCAGCTCCTTCCACGCCACGTTCGGCGCGACCGAGGAGGAGGCGCGCAGGAGGGTCGAGGAGCGGCACGAGGCGATCGACTTCGAGGCCGGCCGTGCGCTCGTCGCCGACATGCTCGGCGGCGGCGTCGACCTGAGCGAGGCCAAGCTCGACGAGCCGCTGCCCGAGTCCCTGCTGCCCGAGGTCGGCGCGGTGCAGCGGCGCAGGGGGAGGGTGGAGATCTTCAGCCGGTACGTCCGCGAAGGCCTCACCCTGCGCGAGATCATCGTCAAGGCGCAGGACACCGGGCACTGGAGCGTCGCCGGCACGCCCGAGCAGCTCGCCGACGCGGTCGAGGAGCGGTTCCGGGCCGGGGTGCTCGACGTGCTGTCGGTCGGCGGACTGCACGACCCGCGCGAGCACGAGTTCGTCGTCGACGGGCTGCTGCACGAGCTGCGCCGCCGCGGCATCGTCAAGCCCGACTACCTCGGCCCGACCCTGCGCGAGAACCTCGGGTTGCCTACGCTCGGAGCGTGACGCACCACCTGACCAAGGACGAGGCACGGCAGATCGCCGTGCGCGCCCAGCTGCTCGACGCGAACCGGCCGAAGCACCTGCTCGACCTTGTGCGCGGCCTGACCCTCCTGCAGCTCGACCCGACCTCGGCCGTCGCGCCCAGCGCCCACCTGGTCGCGTGGAGCCGGCTCGGATCCGGCTACTCGCCGGCCGACCTCGAGGAGGCCGTCGACCAGCGCTCGCTCATCGAGCTGCGCGGGATGGTGCGACCGGCCGAGGACATCCCGCTGTACCGCGCCGAGATGGCCGACTGGCCCGGCCCGCCCGGCGGCTGGCGGCACCACCGCGCCGCGTGGGTCCAGGCCAACGACGAGTGCCGCCGCGACATCCTGGCCCGCCTCGACGCCGACGGCCCGCTGCTGTCGCGGGACCTCCCCGACACGTGCACCGTGCCGTGGAAGTCCAGCGGCTGGACCAACAACCGCAACGTCACCCAGATGCTGGAGATCATGCTCCAGGCCGGCGAGATCGCGGTCGCCGGCCGCCACGGCGGCGAGCGGTTGTGGGACCTCGCCGAGCGGGTGTACCCCGACACGCCGATCCCGGACGCGAACGAGGCGAAGCGACAGCGCGACGAGCGGCGGCTCGCCTCGCTCGGCATCGCCCGCGGCCGCGCCGCCGAGTGCCCCGTCGAGCCGCAGGACGTCGGCGAGGCCGGCGAGCCGGCCGTCATCGAGGGCGTCAAGGGCGTCTGGCGCGTCGACCCGGCGCAACTGGGACGGCCGTTCGAGGGCCGCGTCGCGCTGCTGTCACCGTTCGACCGCCTCATCTACGACCGCAAGCGCATGGTCGAGCTGTTCGGCTTCGACTACCAGCTGGAGATGTACAAGCCGGTCGCCAAACGCCGCTGGGGCTACTACGCGCTGCCGATCCTGGCGGGCGACCGCCTCGTCGGGAAGGTGGACGCGGTCGCCGATCGGCGTTCAGGTGTACTGCGGGTGCATGCGGTACACGAGGACACGGCACACGACCACGAAGCGGTCCTGCGGGAGCTGGTGTCGCTGGCCACCTGGCTGCGGCTGGAGCCGCCGGAAGAAATCCTATCGGCGAAGTAGGGTTACTGATAGACTCGGCTCGTGTACGTGAGACGACTGCTGCAGCGCGCGGCCGCGTTCGCGCACCGGGTCGCCGGCCTCGGCGCCGGCGTGCCGCCCGAGCCGCAGGTCTGGGCCGAGCTCGCCCCCGAGCTGGCCCTGCGCCGGATCTCCACCACCGCGACGGAAGGCAGGTTCGCGCGATGACCATGCGCGCCGTGCTGCACCCCACCGAGCTGCGCCGCGTCTTCGGCGCCTTCCCGACCGGCGTGACGGCCATCGCCGCGCTCGTCGACGGGGCACCCGTGGGCCTGGCCGCCAGCTCGTTCACGTCGGTCTCGCTCGACCCGCCCCTGGTCTCGGTCTGCATCGCCCACACGTCGACGACATGGCCCGTGCTGCGCCGGGCCGACCGCCTGGGCGTCAGCGTCCTGGGCGCCCACCAGGAGCACCTGGGCCGGCAGCTGAGCTCCCGATCGGGCGACCGCTTCGCGGGCGCGACCTGGCGGGCCAGCCGGGGCGGCGAGATCGTCCTGGACGGCGCCTCCGCCTGGCTGGACTGCACGATCGAGCACGAGATCCCGGCGGGCGACCACGACATCGTCCTGCTCCGGGTGCACGACCTCGACGCCGACCGCACGGTCTCCCCGCTGGTCTTCCACCAGAGCACCTTCGGCCGCCTGCAGCGCGCCGCCTGAGCGCACCCACCGCCGGTAGGCTCGGCACGTGGTGGACTGGGTGCGCCTCCGGCTGGACGTCGACGCCTTCGACGAGCGGGAGTTCGAGCCCTGCGCGGACCAGGCGCGCGAGTCCGGCGTCCGGTTCGCCAGCCTCGCCGAGCTGGGCGACACCGAGGCGCACCGGCGCGCGCTGTACGAACTCAACAAGGAGTGCTCGGCCGACATCCCCGAGCGGGGCGAGTTCCACACGTACGACGAGTACGTCGCCCGGCGTCTCGACGTGCCCACCTTCGACCCGGCCGGCGTGATCCTCGCGCTGCGTGACGGCGAGTGGATCGGCATGTCCGCCACGTCGCTGCACCCCGCCGACGGTTCCGCGTTCAGCGAGATGACCGGCGTCCGTGCACCCTACCGCGGCCGGCGCCTCTCCCTGGCCCTGAAGCTCCACGCCATCCGCTTCGTCCGGGCGGCCGGCCACCGCTGGCTGGTCGCGTACCACCACCCGCGCAACGCCGCGGCGATCGCGATGAACCGCCGCCTCGGCTTCGCCGACTTCGAGCCTTGACCTTGCCCCCCGCGGCAGGGTTTAGCGTCCGGGCGTGACGAACATCGACGTCCGGCTCGCCGCGCCCGTCGCGGGGCCGCCCACCCTCACCGACCTCCTCGTGCACACCTCCGGCGTGCCGGAGCCCGGGCCCGGTCAGGTCCTGGTCCGTAACCGCTGGATCGCGCTCGGCGCCGTCCAGCGCACCCTCATGGCCCGCGGCGTCCTCGTCGCGAAGTGCCTCGGCGAGGTCGCCGGCTCCGGGGACCTCGTGACACACACCGGGGCGTGGAGCACTCACGTCGTCGCCGACCCGGCCATGCTCCGGCCGGTACAGGGTGCCGCGGGGGCGCCGGACGCACCGGACGCGGCCAGCGCCGCGCGGCTGATCGGGAGCGCCCCCGTCGCGCTCGCGGCGTTGCGGGCCGCCGGGCTGCGGGCCGGAGAATCCGTGCTCGTCACCGGGGCCGCCGGTGGGCTGGGCAGCGCCGCCGGAGCTGTCGCGCGCAGCCTTGGGGCCGGGCGCGTCGCCGGGACGACCGGGTCGGCGTGGAAGGTGCCGCTGCTCACCGGCGAGCTCGGGTTCGACGCCGCCGCCGGGCACGCGTCGCTCGCCGAGGCGGTCGACGCGCTCGGGCCGCTCGACGTGGTCGTCGACACGCTCGGCAGGGTCGAGGAGCTCGTCGCCGCCGTGGCGGCGGGGACCCGCATCGCGCTGTGCGGGGCGCTCAGCCAGCAGCTCGGCGGGGCGGCCGACCCGCGGCTCGACCTCACCGCCGTCATCCTCAAGCGGCTCACCCTGGTCGGCGCCACGGCCGGCGCCGACCAGGGCGGGGAACTGCCCGCCGGCCTTTCCCTGCCGTACACCGTGATCGAGGGTCTGAGCGCGGCGCCGCAGGCGCTGCTCGACCTCTTCGCCGGCAGGCACACGGGCACCGTTCTCGTCCGCGTGTGACACCGTGGACCGCATGCGGATCGGCGAACTCGCGGCGGAGACCGGCACCACCACCCGCGCGCTGCGCCTGTACGAGGCGGAGGGCCTGCTCGCCAGCGACCGCGGCCCGAACGGCTACCGCGACTACCCGGCGGGCGCCGCGCTGCGGGTGCGCAACATCCGTGAGCTGCTGAGCCTCGGGTTCACCATCGCGGACGTGCGGTGGTTCACCCGGTACCTCGACCAGGAGCTGCCGCCGGCGTTCGCCGACGGCGGCTCCTGCGCCACCGCCATGCGGGTCGCCGGCGAGCGCCTCGCCGACCTCCGTGCCAGGATCGACGCGCTGACCCGCCTGCACGACGTCCTCGCCGCCCGGATGGGCTGAGGCACCCGCGAAGCCAGCGGAATGGCCGGCCGGTCTCTATGAATGAGATGGGAAATACATGATTTCCCACCCGTGAGGGGTGGCCCGGGCGGGCGCGCGGAGGGCAAACTCCTATCGTGCACATCGGAATAGTTCCGCAGTGACGGCGCACCGGCTGATCGTGGGGGCCTGCCTGGCCGCCGGCTTCACCACCCTGCTCGACCAGTCCGTGCTCAACGTCGCCATGCCCGCGCTGCGCGGCTCCCTGCACGCCGGTGACGCGGCCCTGCAATGGATCATGGCCGGGTACTCGCTCACCTTCGGCCTCGCGCTCGTCCCGGCCGGGCGGCTCGGCGACATGTACGGCCGCCGCGCGCTGTTCGCCGGCGGGCTCACCGTCTTCGCCGTCTGCGGGATCGTCGCCGCCCTCGCGTCCGACGCCTGGGCCGTCGCCGCGGCCCGGCTCGTCCAGGGCGCCGGGGCCGGCGTCGTCAACCCGCAGATCATCGGGCTGTTCCAGGACCTGTTCACCGGCACCGGGCGGGCCCGGGCCCTCGGCGCCTACGCGGTCGTCGGCGGGGTCGCCGCCTCCGTCGGGCCGCCCGTCGGCGGGGTCATCCTCCACCTCGCCGGCGACGACCCGGGCTGGCGGCTGGTCCTGCTGCTCAACCTGCCGTTCGCGATCGCCACGGTACCGCTGGCGCTGAAACTCCTGCCGAAGGACGTGCCCGACCGGCGCCGCACCCAGCTCGACCTGCCCGGGCTGCTGCTGCTCGCCGCCGCCACACTCGCCGTGCTGCTGCCCCTCGTCGGCGTCTCCGGCGGCTGGTGGTGGGCGGCCGCCGCCGCGGCCGGCGTCGCGGCGCTCGTCGCCTGGGAGCGCCGCTACACCGCCCGCGGGCGGACCGCGCTGCTGCTGCCGGCGCTCACCCGCAGCCGCGGCTTCGTGCTCGGCACGCTCGTCGCGATGTGCTACTTCGGCGCCGCCCTCGCCCTCAACCTGGTCATCGCGCTGTTCCTGCAGGACGGGCTCGGGCTGTCCCCGCTCGCCGCGGCGGCGCTGTCGCTGCCCGGCGCGGTCGGGTTCGCCGCGTCGTCGACGGCCAGCCACCGCCTCGTCAGCCGGTACGGGCGGCACGGCGTCTCGGCCGCCCTCGCCGTCGCCGCCGTCAGCGTCGCCGCCGCGGCCGCCGCCACCATGCTGCTGCCGGTCGGCGGGGTCGTCGTCGCGCTCGGGGTCAGCCAGCTCGTCACCGGCGCGGCCGGCGGCCTGATCAACGCGCCCAACCAGGCCCTCACGCTGACCCACGCGCCGCCCGGGGCGGGCGGGCTCAGCGCCGCGATGCTGCAGCTTTCCCAGCGCCTGGCGGCCAGCGTGAGCATCGCCGCGGTCACCGGGATCTTCCTGCACACCGCGCAGGCCGGGCTCCTGCAGTCGTACCGCGCGGCGCTGACCCACGGCACCCTGCTGTGCCTGGCCCTGGTGCTGCTGTCGCTGCTGTTCGCCGTCGCCGACGGCGTCGCCGTGCGAGCCGTTTCCGTGCAAGCCGTCGCCGACGGCCCGACCATCCGGAGGTCCACCGTATGAGCGCACCACCGCTGCACCTGGCCGTCGAGCTCGACGGCGTCCCGTTCGCGGACCTGCCCGCGGCCGTCGCCGCCGCCGAGGCCACCGGCTTCGCCCTCGTCACCCTCGCCGACTCGCCGCTCCCGCCGGCCTCGGGGGAGCGGATCGAGGCCGGGGTGCTGGCCGCGTACCTTGCCCGGCGCACCAGCCGCATCGGGCTCGCCCCGGCCCTGCCGGTCACCATCACCGAACCGTTCCACCTGGCCACCCAGCTGGCCAGCCTCGACCACGCCTCCGCCGGCCGGGCCGCCTGGGTCGTCGCCGCCCCCAACGGCGCCGACGAGCTCGCCACCGTCGGGCGGGCGCCGCTCGACGCGGCCGGGCTGCGCCGCGAGGCCGAGGACGTCATCCGGGTCGCCCGGCTGCTGTGGGACTCGTGGGAGGACGACGCGATCATCCGCGACGTCGCCAGCGGCCGGTTCCTCGACGCCGACCGGGTCCACCACGTCAACTTCGAGGGCGCCACGTTCTCGGTCGCCGGGCCGCTCATCACGACCCGCCCGCCGCAGGGCCAGGTCGTCGTCATCGTCCCGCACGCGCTCGGCCTCGACGCGTTCGCCGACGTCGTGCTGGTCGAGGACCCGTCGGACGTGGTCGAGGCGGGCCCGCTGGTCTTCGCCGAGGTCCGTTCGTACCCGGCCAGGCTCGACGACCTGGCCGGAGCGGTGCACGGGATACGGCTGCATCCGCAGTCACTCGAGGAGCTCACCGCGGTCATCACCCAGGCCCCGGGCCGGCCCGTCGCCGGTCCGACGCTGCGCGACACCCTCGGCCTGCGCCGTCCCGTCAACACGTTCGCACTCCAGGAGGCCTGACATGAGTGTTGGTCGAAGCCCGCGACTGCACCTCGGCGTCTTCTTCACCGGCGTCGGGCCGAACCTGCTGTGGACCGAGCCCGGCGCCGCCGACCACACCCACATCGACACGTTCGTCGCCGTCGCCAGAACCCTCGAACGCGGCCTGTTCGACGCGTTCTTCCTCGGTGAGGGCCTGCGCGTGCGGGAGAACCGCGGCCGGGTCCACGACCTCGACGTCGCCGGCCGGCCCGACGCCATCACCCAGCTCGCCGCCCTCGCGGCGGAGACGACGCACATCGGGCTCGTCGCGACGCAGAACACGACGTACAACTTCCCGGCCGACCTCGCCCGCCGCCTCGCCTCCCTCGACCGCATCAGCAAGGGCCGGGCCGGCTGGAACGTGGTCACGACGGACAACGCTTGGACGGGCGAGAACTTCCGCCACGGCGGCTGGCTGCCGCACGAGCGCCGCTACGAGCGCGCGGCCGCGTTCGTGGCCGCGGCGAAGGCGCTGTGGGCCGGTTCGCCGGTGGACGAGCACTCCGACGTGATCTCCCTGCGGGCCCGCGGCACGGTGCCGGGCACCCGGCCGGTCATCTTCCAGGCGGGCGACTCGCCCGGCGGTCGCGACCTGGCGGCGCGGCACGCGGACGTGGTGTTCTCGGCCAACACCGACTACGACAAGGCCGTCGAGTACGCCGCCGACCTGCGCCGCCGCCTGGCCTCGTACGGGCGGCCGCCGGACGCGGTTCGCATCCTGCCGGGCGCGTCGGTGGTGCTCGGCGACACGCCCGCCGAGGCGTCGGAGAAGGCGCGGTGGATCCGCCGCGAACAGACCACGGGCCCCCGCGCGATCGCGTTCCTGGAGCAGTACTGGGGCAAGGACCTCGCAGGCTACGACCCCGACGGCCCGCTGCCCGACGTCGAACCGGCCGAGGGCGAGCTCGACCCGTCCCGCGGCACGATCCCGATCGAGCTGCGCACCGGCAAGCTGGAGCGGGTCCGCCAGTGGCGCGAGCAGGCGGCGGCGAACGGCTGGTCGATCCGCGACCTGGTGATCGAGGTGACGCCGAACCACACCGCGTTCGTCGGCACCCCCGGCCAGATCGCCGACGAGTGGGCCCGCTACGTGCGCGACCGCGCCGTGGACGGCTTCAACCTCCTGCCCCAGCAGCTGCCCGGCACCGCCGAGGACGTGGTCGACCGCCTGGTCCCGGAGCTGCAGTCCCGCGGCGTGTACCGCACCGAGTACGAGGGCACCACCCTGCGCGAACACCTCGACCTGGTCTGATGGTTAGGGTGGTGGATGCGATTTCTGCCCGAGGAACAGTCCGCCGCCCTCGTCGACGAGGAGCTCGCGTTCGCCGCGGTGCGTGACGCGCTCGTCGCCGCCGCCGGGGACCAGGCCGAGGTCTTCCCGGCCGTGGCCGGGCACGGGTCGTCGGCCGGGAACCGGTTCACCGTCAAGTCGGGCGCGTCCGCGGGGCTCGCCGGGGTGAAGGTCGGCAGCTACTGGCCCGGCAACGTCGGCGTCCCGCGGCACAACTCGATCGTGCTGCTGTTCGACCAGGAGCTCGGGCGCATCGGGGCGGTGGTCGAGGCCGGCGTCGTCAACGCCTACCGGACCGCCGCCGCCGACGCGGTCGCCGCGAGCGTCCTCGCCCGCGACGACGCGGCCACGCTCACCGTGTTCGGGACCGGGCACCAGGCGCTGTACGAGTGCGCCGCCGTCGCCCGGGTGCGCCCCATCAGCACCATCCACGTCGTCGCCCGCAGCCCGCAGCGCGGCGAGCGGTTCGTGGCCTCGCTGGCGGGGCGCGGGCTCACCGGGCAGGTCACCGCGGCCGAGCCGGCCTGCCGCGCCGCCGACATCATCGTCACCGCCACCACCGCGACGGCGCCGCTGTTCGACGCCGGCTGGGTGCGGCCCGGCACGCACGTGGCCAGCATGGGCTCCGACGCCCTGGGCAAGCAGGAGCTGCCGCCGCGCCTGCTCGCCGCGGCCCGGCTGTTCTGCGACCTGCCGTCGCAGTCGGTGCGCATCGGCGAGCTGCAGCACGTCGCCGACCTCGTCGCCGACGGCACCCTGCGGCTGACGGCGATCGGCGATGTGCTCACCGGCCGCGCACCGGGGCGCGCCGGTGACGGCGACATCACCGTGTTCGACAGCTCCGGGATCGCGCTGCAGGACCTGTTCGTCGCCGACGCGCTGCTGCGGGCCGCCGGGTCACCGTAGCGGGATGTCCTGGCCGTGCTCCTGGGGTGGGCGGGGGCCGAAGATGCGCCGGTCGGCCTCGGTGATGCGCACGTCGTTGATGCTCGCCTCGCGGCGGCGCATCAGGCCGTCGTCGGCGAACTCCCACAGCTCGTTGCCGTAGCTGCGCCACCACTGGCCGGCCGGGTCGTGGCACTCGTACTGGAAGCGGACCGCGATGCGGTTGCCGTTGAACGACCACAGGCTCTTGCGCAGCGCGTAGTCCAGCTCGCGGGACCACTTGTCGCGCAGGAACGCCACGATCGCGTCCCGGCCGGTCAGGAACGTGTCCCGGTTGCGCCACCGCGAGTCGGGCGTGTAGGCGAGGGCCACCCGGTCGGGGTCACGGGTGTTCCAGGCGTCCTCGGCGGACTGGACCTTCGCGGCCGCGGTCTGCGGCGTGAACGGCTCCATGCCATCCAGCGTCCGCGTGGGTCAGGCGCCCGGCAACCGCGGCGCGGTGACGTGCCGGGTGTCGAGCGCCGCGGACCGTGACCACGTCCGCGTCGCCGGTAGGTGAGGATCACTCACGCGCAGTACACCCGGGCGGTCCTGGCCTGCCGGGACATTCCTCCCGGCCGGGTGGGACGGCGGGCCGGTCCGGCCCGGGTCGATCGGACGGCACCGTTTCGGCCATGACGACAACACTGACGACTTCACCTTCACGCACCTGGGCCCTGTGCGGTGCCCTGGGCGGGCTCATCGGCCTCGTCGGGCTCCTCGTGGGCGCCGACCTCACCGGCGGCGTCGGCGACGGCATCAAGGACAGCGCGCTCGTCGTGGCCGAGATCGCCGGCAAGCGCAACTACGTGTGGCTCTACCAGGTGGTCAGCGCCGCCTCGGCCGGGCTCATCGTGGTCTTCGCCGCCGGGCTGCGCCGCCACCTCGCCGCCCAGGAGCCCGCCGGCAGCCTCGTGCCCGGCGTCGCCGGCACCGGCCTCGGCCTCGTCGCGGCGGTCCTGCTCGTCGGCGGCGGCATGAGCACGGAGCTCTACTGGGCGCTCGGCGAGCCCGAGCGCTGGGACCCGGACACGATCGCCGCCATGGTCGAGATCTACAACACGATCGCCTGGGTGTGGACCGGCGCCGGGGTGGCGGCGCTCGCCGTCGCGATCGGCGGGTTCCGGCACGGCTCGGTCGCCAAGTGGCTCGCCGCCGTCAGCGCCGTCCTGGCGGTGCTGGTGTTCGCCACGCAGGCGTACCCGGCCCAGTACGCGGCGCTGTTCGCCGGCGCACTCTGGGTGATCGTCGCCGGCCTGGCGTTCACCTTCGGTGGCCGCCGTCCGGCCGCGACCGCCTAAGGTCTGCAGATCATGAGGATCGCCTGGCCGCTCGCGGCGCTGACCGTGGCCCTGGCCGTGGCCGGCGGCGCGCTCGCGGCCGGGAACGGGGCGGCCCTCGGCGACGTCAGCCACCTGCCGGCGGTGGCCGCCTGCGCGGTCACCGGCGGCCTGCTGGCCCGCCGCCGGCCCGGCAACGCGGTCGGCCCGCTGCTGCTGCTCAGCGCGTGGTCGTTCGCGCTGCAGGAGGCGTGCGGGCAGGCCGCCACCCGGTGGGACAGCGCGGCGCTCGCCTGGCCGCAGACCTGGCTGTGGGTGCCGGCCAACCTCGGGCTCGCGCTCGTCCCGCTGTACTTCCCCGACGGCCGGCTCGCGCCCCGCGCCCGGCCGGCCGTCGTGGTCCTGCTCGGCCTGGCCGCCGTCGCCGCGGTCACCGGCGCGCTGCGCCCCGGCGTCAACGACCAGGTCGGCCCGTCCGCGCCCGCGAACCCGCTCGGCGTGGCCGCGCTCGGCGGTGTCGCCCCGGTCGCCGAGGGCCTGTTCACGATCGCCGCCGGGCTGTGCTTCGTCGCCGGCGCCGCGGCCGTCGTCTGGCGGGCCCGCAGCCGGGCCGGGGTCGCCGGGGCGCAGGCGCGCTGGCTCGCCTACCCGGTCGGCCTGGTCGCCCTCGTGGTGCTGGTCCGCCTCGGCGTCGGCCTGCTCGACGCCGACCCGGGCCGGATCTGGCCGGCCTCGGACTCGCTGTGGAACATCGCCGGCGGCCTGGCCAGCGCCCTCATCCCGGCCGGGATCGGCATCGCCGTGCTGCGCCACCGGCTGTTCGACATCGACCTGCTCATCAGCCGCACCGCGGTGTTCGTCGCGCTGTCCGCCGCGGTCGCCGCCGCCTACCTGCTCGTCGTCGGGGTCCTGGGCGCCTCCTCGGTGATCGCCGCGGTGGCGGCCGCGCTCGTGTTCGGCGCGCTGCGGCAGTGGATGCAGCAGAGAATCAACCTGCTCGTGTACGGCGAGCGCGACGACCCCTACACCGTCCTGGCACGGCTGGGGGAGCGCCTGGCGACCGTCCCGGACCCGGGCGCGATCCTCGCCGCCGGCACCGTCACCGTGCGCGAGGCGCTGCAGCTGTCCTACGTCGGCATCTTCGTCGGCGCCGGCCGCTCCTACGAGCTCGGCCGGCGCCCCGCCGACCCGGTCGCCCTGCCGCTCGTCGCCGGCGGCGAGCCGGTCGGCGAGCTGCTGCTCGGCCCGCGCCCCGGCGAGGCCACGCTCGGCCCCCGCGACCTGCGGCTGCTGCGCGACCTGGCCGGGCACCTCGGCGTCGCCGTCCAGGCGGTGCGGTACTCGGCCGACCTCCAGCACTCCCGTGAGCAGCTCGTCCTGGCCCGCGAGGAGGAGCGCCGCCGCCTGCGCCGCGACCTGCACGACGGCCTCGGCCCGACCCTCGCCGCGCTCACCATGCGGGCCGAGGCGGCCCAGGAGGTCGGCGGCGAGGCCGCGCAGCGGCTCCTCGAGGAGATCGTCACCGACACCCAGACCGCCCTCGCGGACGTGCGGCGCATCATCGAGGGCCTGCGCCCGCCGGCGCTGGACACCCTCGGCCTGGTCGGGGCCATCCGGGCCCACGTGGCGTCGTGGCCGGCGGGCCCGCGGGTGGTCCTGGACGCGCCCGACGACATCGTCGAGCTGCCGGCGGCGGCCGAGGTGGCGGCGTACCGCATCGCCGTCGAGGCCCTCGCCAACGCCCGCCGCCACGCCGGGGCGAGCACCGTGCGGGTCGCCGTCGCGGTCGACGGCGACGCGCTCACACTGTCCGTGCACGACGACGGCGCCGGCGCCGGATCCGCGACCCCGGGAGTGGGCATGCACTCGATGCGCGAACGCGCCGCCGAGCTCGGCGGGACACTGGTCTTCGGGACGGGCGACGGCACCACCGTGACCGCGCGGCTGCCGCTGGGGGCCGCCCGATGAGCGCCGTGCGGGTCCTCATCGTCGACGACCACGACCAGTTCCGGGCCGGGCTGCGCGCGCTGCTGGCCACCGCGCCGGAGATCGAGGTCTGCGGCGAGGCGGCCGGCGGCGAGGAGGCGCTCACCGCGGTCGCCCGCCTGCACCCCGACGTGGTCCTGCTCGACCTGGCGATGCCCGGCATGGGCGGGATCGCCGCCACCGAGCGGATCGTGGCGACGACCCCGCACGTGCGGGTGCTGGTGCTGAGCATGGCGGACGACGACGACTCGGTGTTCGCGGCGCTGCGCGCCGGGGCCCGCGGCTACGTCCTCAAGGGCGCCCGCCGCCTGGAGATCGTCCGCTCGATCCTGGTCGTCGCCGAGGGCGAGGCCATCTTCGGCCCGGCGATCGCGAGCCGCCTCATGGGCTACTTCGCGGGCCTGGACCGCGCGGCGGCCGCCCCGGTCCCGTTCCCGGAGCTGACCCAGCGGGAGCGGCAGATCCTGACGCTGGTCGCCCAGCACCTGACGAACCCGCAGATCGCCGAGCGGCTCGGCCTGAGCCAGAAGACGGTGCGCAACCACGTCTCGAACATCTTCGCCAAGCTCCAGGTCGCCGACCGCGCCCAGGCCATCGTGATCGCCCGCGACGCCGGCCTACCCGACGGTTAGCCGAGCCACTACCGCAAGAGGGCGTACGGCTCGGCCCACTCGTGGTGGTCGGCCGCGTCGAGGCGCTCCAGCTGGTCCGCCGTCAGCGCCAGGGCGACCGCGTCGAGGGCGCTGTCGAGCTGGTCGAGCCTGCTGCCGCCCAGCATCGGCCGGACACCCCGGCTGACCAGCCAGGCCAGGACGACCTGGCCGCGGGCGGCGCCGGTCTCGGCGGCCACCGCGTCGAGCGCGGCCAGCCGGGCCGTGTTGCCCGGGTGGTCGTACACCTCCGGAATGTCCTTGGCCGGGTTGTCGTAGGCGCCGGACAGCAGCGGCGTGTACGCCCACAGCTCCAGGCCGTGCGCCTGCGCGTAGTCGGCCTGCTCGTCGCTGAGCACCCCGAACCGGTGCACCACGCCGGGCGGCAGCGTCCCGGGCCGCGGTCGCAGGTAGGTGGCGTTGAGCTGGAGCGCGTCGATCGGCGGCGCCCCGATCGCCCGGGCGTGGGCGCGGGCCCGCTCGACCACCCAGGACGGGTGGTTGGAGGCGCCGAACCGGTCGGCGGGGAGCTTGGCGAGCGCCTCGACGGTGTCCTCGACCGGTACCGCCCGGTCCTCCTGGTGCAGCCACAGCAGGTCGACCCGGTCGACGCCGAGCCGGTCGAGGCTGCCGTCGAACGCCGCGCGCACCGCGTCCGGCGACAGCCCGGCCCGGCGGGCGGGCCAGGAGCCCGGTTCGAGCGGCTCGGCGCCGAGCTTGGTGGCGATCCGGACCCGGTCGCGGACGCCGGGGCGGGCGGCGAGCCAGCGGCCGAGCACCCGCTCGCTGTCGCCGCCGTGGCCGGAGTCGCTGGCCCAGAACGCGTAGCAGTCGGCGGTGTCGATCCAGGCGCCGCCGCGCTCCACGAACCGGTCGAGCAGCGCGAACGACGTGCGCTCGTCAATGGTGGTGCCGAACATCATCGCCCCGAGCACGAGCGGGGACTGTGGCGCGTCATGCATGGTGCCGAATGTGGCACCTGGAGCGCACTCCAGGTCAAGCACGTGTCAAGCACCTCAGGCGGCGGACCAGCCGGACCAGGACGCGACGTCGATCGCGATGAGGGCGCCGGTCAGGTGGAAGTCCGGGTAGCGGGCCGCCAGCAGTTCGAGTGCCGCCGCGCCCTCCTCGCCGGACGGGTCGACCTCGCGGGCCCGGCCGTCGGCCCGGACCCACCACAGCCGCGACCAGTCGTCGTCGTAGTGGTCGACGAGCAGCGACACCTGCGGGTTGGCCCGCACGTTGGCCAGCCGGCGCAGGCTCGTGCTGCGCTTCGGCTTGGCGTCGACGCCGTGGTACACCACGTCGCCCACCACCGCGAACACGATCGGGACCAGGTGCGGGCGGCCGTCCGCGCCGGCGGTCGCCAGCCGGGCCACCCGCGCCGCCGCGAAGCGACGCCGTGCCTCGGCCGGCGTCATCCCTCGCCGGCGAACGTCGCGATCGCGGCCTCCCACTCGTCGAGGGCGCGCTCCACCGTCGAGCGCGGGCCCGACGGCAGCCACCGGCTCGCGCGGGTCACGCCGGCGTCGTGCAGTTGCTGCAGTACCGCCGGATCCGCCGGGGCACTGAGCACCTGGACGTCGATCGCGCGCTCGGCGCGGGCCCGCAGCTCCGCCACGCGGGGGAACATGCCGGGGGAGTAGTTGGGGAACCAGGCGTCACCGAACGCGAGCACCCGGTCCAGCACCGTCGGGCCGTCGCCGCCGACCAGGATCGGCGGGTGCGGGCGCTGCACCGGCTTCGGCCACGACCAGATGCGGTCGAACGAGACGTACTTGCCGTGGTACGTCGCCTCGTCCTCGCGCCAGATGGCCCGCATCGCCTCGACCCGCTCGCGCAGGACCGCCATGCGCACCCGCGGGTCGGTGCCGTGGTTGCTCATCTCCTCGCGGTTCCAGCCGGCGCCCACGCCGAACTCGAACCGGCCGCCGGAGAGCACGTCGACCGACGCGACCTCCTTCGCCGTGATGATCGGGTCGCGCTCGATCACCAGGCAGATGCCGCTGCCGACGCGCAGGGTGCGGGTCGCGGCGGCCGCCGCGGTGAGCGCCACGAAGAGGTCGAGGGTGTGCCAGTACCGCTGGGGCAGCTCGCCGCCCGCGTAGGGCGTGGCCCGGCTGGCCGGGATGTGCGTGTGCTCGGCGAAGAACAGCGCGGTCTGGCCGCGCTCCTCGACGAGCGCCGCGAGCGGGCCGGGCAGCATCGCGTTGTGGGTGGGAAAGTATCCGACGCCGAAGTCCACGGTCCTGTGTCTTACCCGACGCCCGGCTGGGTAACCAGCATGACATGCGCAACGATGACGAGCGGTACACCATGGGCACCACCGGCACCCCCGGCCGCTCGGGTGCCGACACGATCGACGAGGACGACGCGCCGAACGGCTCGGCCATCGGCATCCCTGCCACGACGCTGGGCGGCGAGCCCGACGACCCGGAGCTGCCGTACGACCACGCGCCGGGCCCCGACGACAAGCTGCACATGCCGCGCAACGCGGTCCAGCGGGGCGACTGACGCCGGGGTCCTCCGAGCTGCGTCCACCGGCGTCGAAGGTGGCCGCCCGCTGACCGCTACGCTGTCGGCGTGCGGCGTGCCCTGGTGATCGGCAACAGCGACGGGATCGGGCTGGCGCTGACCCGCCGGCTGCTCGACGAGGGCTGGGAGGTGCGCGGCCTCTCGCGCAGCGCCAGCCCGCTGTCCCACGCGTCCTACTCGCACGTCGCCGGCGACGTGGTGACCGCCTCGATTCCTTCGGATCCGGTCGACCTGTGCGTGTACGCGGCGGGGGTCGGGGAGATGCTCGACCTCGGTGACCTGGCCGCCCAGACCCGGGCGATCGAGGTGAACCTGCTCGGGGCGGCGCGGACCGTCGAGGCCGTGGTGCCGGCGATGGTCGCCGCCGGGAGCGGGCACCTCGTCGGGCTGTCGAGCCTGGCCGACATTGTGATCTCCGCCGACGCGCCCGGCTACGCGGCGTCGAAGGCCGGTCTCACGGCGTACCTCCTCGGGCTGCGGGCCGCCCTGCGCCCGCACGGCGTCGCCGTCACCGCCGTCCGGTTCGGCTTCGTGGACACCAAGATGGCCAAGGGCGCCGCCAAACCCCTCATGATCTCGGTGAACGAGGCCGTCGAGGTCCTGATGCGCGGCATCCGGCGACGGCCGGCGGTCATCTCGTACCCCAGGCGCGTCTCCGCCGCCGCCCGGCTCATCCGTCTCGTGGCACGCACGACGCTGCGCTGATCGGGATCTCCGCCGTGACGGTCGCCCCGTCCGGCCCCGCCAGCATCCGCAGCGTGCCGCCGACCTGCTCGACCCGCTCGCGCATCGAGGCGATGCCGACCCCCGGCGTCCACGCCCCCGCCGAGCGGTCCCGGTCCCGCACCGTGGCGTGACCCGCAGGACCGCACCGTCGGCGATGGTGAAGCCGGCCGACGCCTCGGCGACCCCGGCGTGCCGAGCCACGTTGGTGAGGGCCTCGACCGCCATCCGGTACGCCGCGACCTCGACCGCCGCGCCGGGCACCGGCCCGCCCGGGAATCCCGCCTCATGTCTTCCGGCGACCGCCTGGTGCATGCTCGTCGTCATGCGCACCCTCACCCTCAGCAACAAAGTGGGTCTCGTGCTGGCCGCCCTGCTCGGCATCGCGGACGTCACCGGCCCGGCGCCGTCGGCGGTCGCCGCCGCGCTGCTCTTCCCGCAGCCGACCGGCCAGGAGTCCGACCCGTTCGCGATCGGCGGGCCGGCGCTCGTCGCGGTGCTCGTCCTCGCCATCGTCCTCGGCCTGTCGACGATCACCGGCGTCGTGCTCGCCTGGTTCCGGGGCAGCCGGCTCGCCGCGCGCGCCGTCGCCGCGGCCCGGGTCGTCGCCGTGCTCATCACCGTGCCGGTGTTCCTGCTGGAGGGCTTGGAGGCATGGCTCTACGTGCTCGCGGCAGCCGTGGTGATCGTGAACATCACCACGATCGTCCTGGTGCTGTCCCGCCCGGTCCTCAGGACGCCCTGAACCGCAGGCGGCGGTTGTCCATCGTGGACACCTTGACGTCGGTGAAGCCGGCCGCGCGCAGCCGGTCGGGGAAGGTCGCCGGGTCGAGCGTCACCATCGTGTCGGCGATGTGCAGCAGGCGGAACCGGGGCGAGGGCAGGCTGTCACAGCCGGCGAACACGCCGCCGCCGGCCAGCACCCGCCTCGCCTCGGCGAGCAGCCGGTCCTGGAGCTCCACGGACGGCACGTGGTGCAGCATCGTGAAGCACACGACCGTGTCGAACGCCCCGTCCGGGAACGGCAGCGCGGCGCCGTCGCCCTCCACCACGCTCACCCCGGCCGGCAGCGTCCGGCGCAGGTGGGCCGCCAGCTTCGGGTTGATCTCGACCGCGGTCATCGCCGGGGCGTCACGCGCGAGGACCCGGGTCGTCGCGCCGAACCCGGGCCCGATCTCCAGTACCCGCGGCCCGAGCGGCACGCCGCGCAGCGCCCACGGCAGCACCTGGTCCTCGACCGTCCGGAACCACTTCGCCGACCGGCAGATCCGGTTGTGCAGCAGATTCATGCCAGTCACCGTAGGCAGGCGCCTTCCATGGCCGGAAGCCGCTATGCTGCCAACTGATGTCGGAATCGGGACACCCGGCGATCATGGTCGGTGACGTGACCATGACCCCGGGCACGCGCTTCGACCAGCACCGCCACCCGGTGCCCCAGCTCGCCTGGGCGGTGAGCGGGGTGGTCCGGATCAGCACGCCGGCGGCGTCTGGGTCCTGCCGGCCACCCGCGCCCTGTGGATCCCGACGGGCGTCCCGCACGCCGTCGACGGCGGCGTGGCCGGCGGCCCGGCGGTCTTCCGCACGGTCTACGTGACCCCGCCGGCCGCTCCTGACGGCGGGGACGGTCCTACCGCTGACGCGGGTCGGGACGGCCCTACCGTCGACGCCGGTCGGGTGGTCCCGGCGGCCGTGGCGCCGTCGCCGCATGACTGGACCGAGCCCACCGTCGTCGCCGTCACGCCCCTGCTGCGGGAGCTGGCCGGGCACCTCGCGAGCCGGGACCTGCCCGCCGACGCGCGCCGCCGGGCCGAGGCCGTGCTGCTCGACCTGCTCCAGCCCGTGCACGCCACCGCGCTGCCCGTGCCGCTGCCGGCCGACGACCGGGCGCTGCGGGTCGCCCAGGGCATCGTCGCCGAGCCCGCCGACGGGCGCTCCCTCGACGCCTGGGGCCGCGAGGTCGGCGCGAGCGGCCGCACCCTCGCCCGGGCGTTCGCGGCCGAGACCGGCCTGAGCTTCGGCCGGTGGCGCACCAACGCCCGGCTGCGGGCCGCGCTGCAGCTGCTCGCCGCCGGCACGCCGGTGGCGGTGGTGGCCCGCCGGGTCGGGTACAGCACGCCCAGCGCGTTCATCGCCGCGTTCCGCCAGGCGCTCGGCGCCCCGCCCGGCGCGTACTTCGACCAGCGACCCGCGGCGTTTCGACCGGTCGCGGCGGGGAACGGGGCAACGTATGCGCGCCTTGCTGACCAGACTCGAACGGTTCCGGAGCGTCGACCGCGTTGGTGACCCGGCGCGGGCCGCGGTGGAGGCGGTCCTGCCCAGCGACGGGGTGCGCGACGCGCTGCACGGCCGCTGGCTCGGCCACCCGCTGCACCCCGCCGTGGTGCAGTTCCCGCTCGGGGCGTGGCTGAGCGCGACGGTCCTCGACCTGCTGCCCGGCACCCGCCGCGAGGCGACCACCCTGCTCATCGCGGGCACCGCCGCCGCCCTGCCGGCCGCGGTCACCGGCGGCGCCGACTTCACCACCCTGTCCCGCGAGCAGCGCCGGGTCGCCGTCCTGCACGCCCTCGCCAACTCCGCCGCGCTCGGCCTGATGGTGTCCTCGATCGTCGCCCGGCTGCGCGGCCGGCACACGACGGGCCGCTGGCTGTCACTCGCCGGGGTGGGCGTCGCGGGCGGCTCGGCGATGCTCGGCGGGCACCTGTCGTTCAGTCAGGACGCGGGCGCCAACCACTCGGCGGCCGCCCTGCCCCTCGTCCCGGACGGCTGGCACGACCTCGGCGCGACGGGCGAGTACCGCCCCGGCGCCATCGAGGCCCGCATGCTCGGCGAGACACCGGTCCTGGTGCACCGCGAGGACGACCGCTTCAGCGTGCTCATCGGGCGGTGCGCCCACCGCAGCGGCCCGCTCGTCGACGGCACGCCGGTCGAGATCGACGGCGACGCGTGCCTGCAGTGCCCGTGGCACGGCAGCGTCTTCCGCCTCCGCGACGGCCGCGCGATGCGCGGCCCGGCGTCATCGGACCAGACCGTCCTGCGCACCCGCGTCCGCAACGACCGCCTGGAGGCCGCCCGTCCCTAGCGCAGCTCGGAATAACCATTTGCGCGTGATCGTTACCGTGGACGTAGTCAGGTCGTCGAGTGGAGGGAGCCGGCCGTGCGCTACCGCACCGCTGTCGTGGTTCCCCGCTCGCAGCACGAGGTGATCCTCGTGTCTTCGTCGCTCCCGGTGCCCGCACGCGCGGCGGCACTGGGTCGTCCGTGACCCGGAGCTAGCTCCGGCACGGGCGGAATCGCGCTGTCCTGCCCAGATCCTTCTCGAAGGGTTCATCGGACCGTGCGTACCGACCTGAAGACCATGCTGGAAAACACCAGGAACCTCGGCATCCTCGCCCACGTCGACGCGGGCAAGACCACGACCACCGAACGCATCCTGTTCGCCACCGGCGCCACCTACAAGCAGGGCGAGGTCCACGACGGCACCACCGTCACCGACTTCGACGCCCAGGAGCGCGACCGCGGCATCACCATTTTCGCCGCGGCCGTCAGCGTCACCTGGGACGGTCACCGCCTCAACATCGTCGACACGCCCGGCCACGTCGACTTCGCCGACGAGGTCGAGCGGTCCCTGCGCGTGCTCGACGGCGCGATCGCCGTGTTCGACGGCGTCGCCGGCGTCGAGCCGCAGAGCGAGTCGGTGTGGCGGCAGGCCGACCGCTACGGCGTACCGCGGATCGCGTTCGTCAACAAGCTCGACCGCACCGGCGCCGACCTCGACGCGGCCGTCGCGTCGATCCGGGACCGGTTGCACGTCACGCCGCTCGTCGTCCAGCGCCCGATCGGGCGCGAGGACGGCTTCGAAGGCGTGGTGGACCTGGTCGGCATGCGCCGGCTCACCTGGAACCCCGCACTGCGGCAGGACGAGGTGACCGACGAGGACCGGCAGGCCCGGCACGAGCTCGAGGAGCGTGTCGCCGAGCTGCACACCGAAGCGCTCGAAGAGTTCGTCGGCACCGGCCGGCTCACCGACGCGACGCTGCGCGCGGCGCTGCGCGAGCTCACGCTCAGCGGCGCGGCCGTGGTCGTGCTGTGCGGCTCGGCGTACCGCGACAAGGGCATCGAGCCGCTGCTCGACGCCGTCGTCGCGTACCTGCCGTCGCCGCTGGACGTCGCGAAGGTCGACCCGGACGCGCCGTTCGCGGCGCTGGTGTTCAAGGTGCACGCGGCCGCGACCGGGCGCCTGACGTACCTGCGCGTCTACTCCGGCACCATCGGGAAGGGGGCATCCGTGCTCGACGCCGGCACCCGCCGCACCGAGCGCGTCGGGCGCATCCTGCACGTCCAGGCCGACCGGCACACCGAGGTCGACCGGGCGTCGGCCGGCGACATCGTCGCCGTCGTCGGGATCAAGCACGCCCGCGTCGGCGCGACGCTGTGCGCCCCCGACGCCCCCGTCCTGCTGGAGCCGCCCACGACCGCGACGCCCGTGGTGTCCGTGGCGGTCGAGGCGCGGGCGCGCGCCGACACCGACCGCCTCGCCACCGCCCTCGCGCGGCTGGTCGAGGAGGACCCGTCGCTCGCCGTGCGCAGCGACCCCGAGACCGGCCAGACCGTGCTGTCCGGCCTCGGCGAGCTGCACCTGGAGGTCGCGGTGGAGAAGATCCGCCAGACCACCGGGCTGCCGGTGAACGTCGGCCGGCCGCAGGTGGCGTACCGCGAGACCGTCGTGCGCGGCATGACCGGCCTGCTGTACCGGCACGTCAAGCAGGAGGGCGGGGCCGGGCAGTACGCCCACGTCAACATCGACGTCGAGCCGTCCGCGGAGGAGTTCGTGTTCGAGTCCACTGTGGTCGGTGGCCGGGTACCGAAGGAGTACGTACGCGCGGTCGAGGCCGGCCTGCGCGACGCGCTCGCCCAGGGCCCGCTCGGCGGCCACCCGGTCACCGGCGTCAAGGTGACGCTCACCGACGGGGCCACCCACTCGAAGGACTCGTCGGAGCTGGCGTTCCGCACCGCCGGCCGGCTGGCCCTGCAGCAGGCGTTCCGGCAGGCCGACATGGCCCTGCTGGAGCCGGTCGTGGAGGCCACCGTCACGGTGCCCGACGACGTCGTCGGCGGCGTGCTCGGCGACCTCGCGGCCCGGCGGGGCCGGGTCACCGCGTCGGCCGCCCGCGGCGGCACGGTGGTCCTGACGGCGACGGTCCCGCTCGCGGAGCTGTTCGGCTACGCGACCCGGCTGCGCAGCCGGACGCAGGGCCGGGGCACGTTCACCACCCGCCCGGCCGGATACGCGCCCGCACCGGCGAGCGTGCCGGCCTGACGTACGTAAGAAACACCCGGGGTGCACGACCGCACCCCGGGTGTTTCGCACGCGACAGCGCCGGGTAGCGGGCGCCCTCTAGACTGTCCGTTTCGGGGAGGACACATGCGGGTCGCGGTGCTGGACGTCGGATCGAACTCGGCGCATCTCCAGGTGGTCGACGACTCGCTCGATCCGGTCTTCCGGCTCAAGGCCCCGACACTGCTCGCCGAGTCCGTGACCCCGGACGGGGCGCTCACGCCCGACGCCGTCGAGCGGCTCGTCGCCGCGGTGGCCCGCACCGTCGCCGCGTCCCGCGAGCAGGCGGTCGCCGAGCTCATCCCGCTCGCCACGGCCACCATCCGCGACGCGACGAACAACGCCGAGATCCGCCGCCGGGTGCGCGACGCCTGCGGGGTGGAGCTGCGTTCGATGAGCGGCGAGGACGAGGCGCGCGTGACGTTCCTGGCGGTCCGGCGGTACCTCGGGCCGGCCGCCGGCCGGCTGCTGCTGCTCGACATCGGCGGCATGTCGATGGAGGTCGCGGCCGGCGCCGGCGACCGCCCGGACGTGGCGGTGTCGCTGCCGATCGGTGCGGGCCGGCTCACCCGCCAGTTCCTGCCCCATCACCCCGCGACCCGCGACGCTGTCGACGCGGTTCGGCAGCGGGTCCGCGACGCGCTGCGCGACGTGCCCCGCCTCGCCGGCCCGGACCTGGTGGTCGGCACCTCGAAGACGTTCAAGCAGCTGGCCCGGGTGGCCGGCGACGGCCGCCGGCTGACCCGCCGCAAGCTGCGCACATGGGTGCCGCGGCTGGCCCGCATGACCCCGAAGGAGCGCGCCCAGCTGCCCGGGGTGGCGGCCAGCCGGGCCCGGCAGCTGCTGGCCGGGGCAGTGATCGCGGAGGCGGCGATGGACGTGCTCGGCGTCCCCGCGCTGAAGGTGTGCCCGTGGGCGCTGCGCGAGGGCCTGCTGCTGCGCCGCCTCACGGAGCTGTCGGCGCCCCATCAACGGTCGCGACAGGACGGCGGGTGGCCAGGCTGAACGCGCCGAACGCGATCGCCGCCAGACAGGCGACGAACAATGCCAGGTCGGTGCGCGAGTGCGGGACGTCCTCGTGCAGCAGGACCGCGCCGAGCAGCACCGCCGTGCACGGGTTGGCGACGAGGTCGGCCGGGTAGCTGGCGCCGAGCGCGTCGACCTGGAACGCCGACTGCAGCAGGACCAGCCCGGCCGTCGCCACCGGGACCAGCAGCAGCGCGGCGACGACCGCGCCCGGGTCGGTGACCGCGTCCCGCCCGAGCGTCTGCCAGGCCGCGGCGACCGCGTCGAGCAGCACCGCCGAGAACCCGGCGCAGGCCCCGGCGACCAGACCGGTCACCAGCGCGCACGTGCGGCGGCCGCCCACGCACCGCGACGAGCGCGCCCGCGCCGGCGGCGAGGAGCACCACCGCGGTCCCGGCGGCCGCGCGGGCGCCGAGGGGATCGGCGTCGCCGGGGTCGCCGACCGTTCCGCAGGTCGTCGCGTATCTGTTCACAAACTTTACCAAAGGCATTGACAGTCGTGGCTGTTCCGTCAAGGCTTGATACAAGTCACGAAGTTAGTGACCTCCTCCTCCCCGCCAGGAGCACCCACGCATGGTCCGTTCCCGACCCCTGACCAGTTCGCTGACCGGGCTGCTCGCCGCCGCCCTGGTGATCCCCGCCCTGGTGGCGGCCACGCCGGCGACCGCCGCGGCGACCACCGTCCAGGTCTACTGGAGCTCGGAGTCGCGCACCGCCGGCTACGAGCCGAAGAACGCGAACTGGTACAGCAACCCGGCCACCGGCCTGGCCGGCACGCCGTACCAGCTGTCCCGGCAGGCCGACCTGCCGATCACCGCCGCCGGTGGTACCGCCACCATCACCGCCGACACGAACACGCGGTACCAGACGATCCTCGGCGTCGGCTCCTCCCTGGAGGAGTCCACCGTCTTCAATCTCTCGCGGATGAGCGCCACCGCCCGCGACCGGGCGCTGCGCGCGCTCGTCGACCCGGTCAACGGCGCCGGGTTCAGCGTCGTGCGGATCACGTTCGGCACCAGCGACTTCACGTCGGGCGCGTTCTACACCTACGACGACGGCGCGGCCGACCCGTCACTGTCGCGCTTCTCGATCCAGCGCGACATCGACCTCGGCATCGTCGCCACCCTGGGTCAGGCCCTCGCCATCAACCCCGACCTGAAGATCTTCGCCAGCGCGTGGTCGGCGCCGCCCTGGATGAAGACGAGCAACGCCATCATCGGCGGCAGCCTCGTCAGCTCCCACATCCCGACGCTGGCGACCTACTACCGCCGGGCGATCCAGGCGTACAACGGCCAGGGCATCCCGATCCACGGCCTCACGCTGCAGAATGAGCCGCTGTTCTCACCGCCCGACTATCCGGGCATGCTGGTGAGCGCAGACCAGGAGCGCCAACTGGCCAAGGCGCTGCGCACCGAGCTCACGAACAACGGCCTGGGCGCCACGAAGATCTGGGCCTTCGACCACAACTTCAGTGAGGGCGCCAGCTACGCAGCCGGGGTGCTGACCGCCGACGCCCGCGCGTCGGTCGACGGCATCGCCTTCCACGACTACGCCGGTGAACCGACGGCCATGTCCCAGGTGCACGCCTCCTACCCGGACAAGGACGTGCTCATGACGGAGCGGTCCGTCTGGGGTACCGCCGGGGCCGACCGCATCGTGCAGTACTTCCGCAACTGGTCGACCCTCTACGAGGGCTGGGTGAGCATGCTGGACCAGAACCGCTCGCCCGAGCGGTGGACCGGCGCGCCCGACCCGACGATGCTCGTGCAGAGCACGTCGAACCGCGACACGTTCTGGGCGCTGCCGGACTACAACATCATCGCCCAGTTCTCGAAGTTCGTGCGACCCGGCGCACAGCGGGTGGCCACCGGCTACGGCTCGACGGGCACCGTCACCAACGTCGCGTTCCGCAACCCCGACGGCACCCTCGTCGCCGTCGTCGTCAACCAGACCGCCGCGAACCAGTCGTTCACCCTGCGGGTCGGCGCGCAGCAGGTGAGCAGCACGCTCCCGGCCAGGACGGTCGGCACGTACCTCTGGGCGGGCGCGGACAGCGGCACCACGACCGGCCGGACGGGCCAGATCACCGGCTACGGCGGCAAGTGCGTCGACGTCGCCGGTGCCTCGTCGGCGAACGGCGCGAAGATCCAGCTGTACACCTGCAACGGCACCGACGCGCAGCGCTGGACGGTCGCCGCGGACGGGTCGGTGCGGGCGCTGGGCAAGTGCCTCGACGTCGCCGGCGCCTCGTCGGCGAACGGGACGAAGGCGCAGCTCTACGACTGCAACGGCACCACGGCCCAGCAGTGGACCGCCGCCGCGGACGGTTCGCTGCGGGCGCTGGGCAAGTGCCTCGACGCGGCCGGGCCCAGCTCGGCCGACGGCACCCAGCTGCAGATCTGGTCCTGCACGGGTGCGGCCAACCAGCACTGGACCCTGCCCTGACGTAGGTTTCCGGAGGCCCGCGGTGACGCGGGCCTCCCGTTGGCTACTGGATCACGAACGTCGTGAAGTACACGCCCATGATGAGCTTCTTCTTGTCCTCCGTGTACGCCTTCACGATCTTCTCGGTGAGCTCGGTCTTCGTCTTCTCGCGCTCGCCGTTGGACATGAGCTCGGCCATGTCGCGGTTGCTGTAGAGGTCGATGGCGATGTCGAGGGCTTTGGAGCCGTCGGGTTCCTCGGCGGCGTCG
>NZ_JAHYSG010000113.1 GCF_022095675.1 Dactylosporangium sp. AC04546
GCCCCCGCGTCCGCGCCCCTGGCCGCCCTCGCGTCCGTTTCCCTGGGCGTCAGCCATCCGGAGAACGTGGCGCGGGAGCGCACCCGGCCGTTGCCGGTGGCGACCACCGGAGTGGCGGTCAGGTCGGTCAGCTCAAGGGCCGACGCAAGGTCGGGCTCGGCCCGGACCAGATGCGCGGCGTGACTGCCCTCGGGCAGCTCCAGCACGATCCGCCCGGCCTCGTCCACCCGATGCCGGCCGACCAGGTCACTGCGGTGACCGGGCACGTGCAGCGTCAGCGACGACGCGGCGGCCAGCAGGGAACGCAGGCGCTCGGCGGCGGTGGGGAGCTTGATACCGGACATCCGACCTCCTAAGGTTAGGCTTACCTTAGTGGAGAGGCGAGGAATGAACCAGTCACGACCCAAGGTTCGGCGGTCGAGGGCGCTCGGCATCGCGCTGACACCCAAGTGTGTGAAGTACTTCGAACGGCGCCCGTTCCCACCGGGCCAGCACGGTCGCAGCCGGCCGAAGGTCAGCGACTACAAGGTGCGGCTGCTGGAGAAGCAGCGGCTGAAGGCGCAGTACAACATCCTCGAGAGCCAGCTGCGGGCGGCGTTCGACCGGGCCGTCAGCCGCCCGGGCAAGACGGGCGAGGAGCTGATCGTCGACCTGGAGCTGCGGCTCGACGCGCTCGTCCTGCGGGCCGGGTTCGCCCGGACCATCTACCAGGCCCGCCAGGTCGTCTCCCACCAGCACGTGAACGTCAACGGCAAGCGGGTCGACCGGCCGTCGTTCCGGCTACGCCCCGGCGATGTGATCTCCGTCGCAGAACGCAGCCGCCAGAAGACCCCGTTCGTGGTCGCCGCGGCCGGCGCGCACGTCGGCGAGCGCACCGCCCCGTACCTCGACGTCGACGTCAGCGGCCTGACCGCCCGCCTCATCCGCCTGCCGCTGCGCACCGAGGTCCCCGTGCTGTGCGATGAGCAGCTGATCGTGGAGTTCTACAGCCGCTAGCCGTTTGCTTCGGCCGCCAGCCTTGCTTCGCCCGGGCCCCATGGTGACTATTTCGTATGGCAACGTACGACGTCATCGTGGTCGGCCTGGGCGGCATGGGCAGCTCGGCCGCGTACCATCTCGCCGCCCGCGGACAGCGGGTCCTGGGCCTGGAGCGGTTCGCCCCGGCCCACGACCTCGGTTCGAGTCACGGCGGGTCGCGGATCACTCGGCAGTCGTACTTCGAGGATCCGGCCTACGTGCCACTCATCCTGCGGGCCTACGAGCTGTGGGAGAGGCTTTCCCGCGACTCGGGCCGCGACCTCATGACCCTCACCGGCGGCCTCTTCATCGGCGATCCGTCGTCAATCACGGTCGCCGGGACCCTGGCCTCGGCGCTGCAGTGGGACCTGCCTCACGAGATGCTGTCCGCCTCCGAGCTGCGCCGGCGCTTCCCGCTCTTCCGGCCGGCCGCTCACGAGGTCGCGCTGTACGAGGCCAAGGCCGGCTTCCTGCGCCCCGAAGAAACGGTCCGGGCGTCCCTCGCGCTGGCCGCCGCCTCCGGCGCGACGCTGCTCTTCGACTCCCCCGTCCTCTCATGGTCCGCCGGCGAGTCCTCGGTCGAGGTCCACACCGCGACGGCCTCCTACTCCGCCGGCGCGCTCGTCGTCTGCCCCGGTGCCTGGGTCCCGACGCTCCTGGCGGACCTGGGCATTCCGTTCACGGTCGAGCGCCAGGTGCAGTTCTTCCTGGACCCCATCGGCGGCATCGAGCCGTTCCTGCCCTCCGTCCAGCCGATCTTCATCTGGGAGGGCCCACCCGGCACCCAGGTCTACGGCTTCCCCGCCCTGGACGGCCCCTCCGGCGGCGTCAAGGTCGCCTTCTTCCGCCGCGGTCAGGTCACCTCGCCGGACGCCGTCGACCGGACGATCCACGACGAGGAGATCGCGTACGTCAGGGACCACCTCGCAACCCGCGTCCCCGCCGCCGCCGGCCCGTTCCTGCGCGGCAAGACCTGCCTGTACACCAACACGCCCGACGAACACTTCGTGATCGCCCGCCACCCGCTCCATTCGCGGGTCACCGTGGCCTGCGGGTTCTCCGGCCACGGCTTCAAGTTCGTACCGGTCGTCGGCGAGATCCTGGCCGACCTTTCCCTGACCGGCACGACCCCGCACCCGATCGCCCTGTTCGACCCAACCCGCTCCTTCTGACAAAGCCGGACGGCCGGCCCCCTGTACGCAGGAGGCCGGCCATCCGGAAACGTCGCATGCTGAGCAGCTCGGGTCAGGCGGAGGCAGCGCCCAGCTCGCCCGCGTCACCCTGGAAGACGGTGCCCGCCTCGAACTTCGACGCGAACTGCTCACGCAGGGCGTCCATCTCGGAGAACTGCGCCTCGTGCGAGGACTCCGAGCCCTCGGCCGCGAAGATGTGGTTCGAGTCGTACGAGTCGTTGCTGTAGTTGGTGAAGTTCTGCTCCTCGTAGTGCGTGCCGTCCGGGCTGTCGAACTCGACGGAGCTGCCCTGCTGGAAGTCCGTCGACTCAGCCGACTCGGTGTCCTGCTCGTACACGTTGAAGTCGCTCTGGTAGTCCGCCTCGCTGGCCTCAGCCGTGTGCAGCTGCTCCAGCTCGCCGCTCTCGGCGCCGGCCTCGTAGTTCCCGTACTCGACGTCGCTCATTGCTTTATCTCCTGTAGCTCGGCTTGTTCGTTCCCGTTGCCAAGAACGTTATTCGCCGGCTGGATCAAGAGAATCCCGGAAACGTGCCACCCCTGGCCGCCCGCAGAGCAGCCCTCAGCACACCCTCCACGGAGGCCCCGGCCACCACACCTCCGCACCGCCCGTTAGGCCCCCGCCCGCGCCCGCCTACGCCGCGTGCGGCCCGCGCCACCCGCGCCCCGCGTCCGGCCCGCGCCCTCCGTGCGGCCCGCGCCTTCGGCGGCGCCCACTCCCCTGGGCCTTGTCAGCTTCTGCTCCGGCTCCCCTGGACGATGGCTGCTCCTCCTGCTGTGGCATCCCGCGCGGCTTCCTCGGCTTCCGCTTCCTCGGCTTCCGCTTCGCCGGTCGCGTTCGGTCCACTTCCTCGGTATCCGAGCCGACCACGAGTCCCAACGACCAGCACGGCCGCCGTCGCGCCGGCGCCGATCGTCAGCGCGTGCAGCGAGTCGCTGAAGGCGTCGAGCGACGGGAACATCGCCGGCCAGGCCAGGGAGAACACCGTGTTGACGTTGGCGTGCAACAACATCGCGGCCGGCAGGCTCTGGCCGGTGCGGTTGAACACCCACGTGAGCACGATGCTCAAGAACACCGAGCTGACGACGAACTCCACCGCCATCGACCACCGCACGTCGGGCCAGCCGGCCCAGTCACTGAAGAACAGCGGCAGATGCCAGGCGCCCCACAGCGGCCCGAGGATCAACGAGCCGGCCAGCGGACCGAACCGATCCTGCAGCCTCGGCTGCGCGAAGTCCCGCCAGCCCGGCTCCTCCGCCAGCCCGCTGGTGACGACCTGCATCAGCAGCACCGGTAAGTACGCGGCGAGGACCATCACCGTGGGCAGGCGCGCATCCGCCCAGGCCCCGGGCAGGGGCAGTGTGGCGACGACGGCCACGGCCGGCACCGCGACGACGATCGCCACATACCACCATGCCCCGACCCGCCATCGGACCAGTCGCCGCGCCCAGCGGCGCAGCCCGGATCTGCCCTCGGTCAGGGCGGTCACGACGAACGCCGCCGTGATCGGGCCCAGGTAGGCCCCGGGCAGCAGGCCCAGCGTCTGCGTGCTGCCGAGCACTTCGGGGATGCGGATCGGCAGCACACCGAGCCCGGTCTCCGACAACACGTATGGCAGCCAGGCGAGCCAGGTCAGCGCGAACGCGAGCGTGAAATAGACGGTCAACGCATGCCGGATCGGCGGTCGGACGAGGGCGGTCATGAGTGCTCCGCTTCGTGGTCGGGCTTGGACCGAACGGAGCACACCACGACGGCCAGGGCCCGAGCACTACGAGCAGTAACCGTCTTTTGGTAGAGCTAGCAATACCCCAAAGACTATTCCTAACCGGCTGGGAGCCCGACCCCCGCCGGACTAGCGTCCATCCCGTGCCTCCCACGCCATCCACCGCCCTCGCCGCCATTCGCCACCCGCGATTCCTTTTCAGCGGCTGGCCCTGGCGTGCGGCCGCGTTCGTGCTGTCGACACCTCCGCTGGCGCTCGCCGCCGCGGCACCCTTCGGGCTGCTGGTCCTGCCCTGGATCTTCATGGCGCGCCGCGCGTTCACCGGCGCCGCGGGAGTCCTCGACAGCCTGCTGCTCTTCCTGCTCAGCGCCGTCCTCGTGGGCATCCTGGGCCCGTTCTTCGCCTGGCCACTGGCCACAGTGGAGCGTCGGCGCCTGCGCCTCGTCGACAACCGTCCGGTCGCGAAGGAGCGCACGATCCCACGAAGCCGGCCGAGATGGTGGATCCCGAAGTTGTATCGCCGCGAGTCCGCGTGGCGCGACCTCATCTACGCCGCACTCATGGTGACCGCGGTGCCGGTCATGTATGTGGCCGTGATCGTCACGGTCATGCTGCTCGTGGTCTGCGCCCTCAGCCCCCTCCTCGTCGACGAGGGCCCGATCTCGCTCGGCATCGCGACCATCTCGACCCCCAGACAGGCGACCCCGTTCTCGATCGGCGGCGCGGCGGCGCTGCTCCTGGTGCCGCACCTGGTGACCGCGCTGGCCGGCGTCCACGGCGCCATAGGCCGGGCGCTGCTGCACACCGCGCCCGACGAGGAGCTGCGCGCCGAGCTGGTCGAGGTGGCCCAGTCGCGAGCCCGCCTGGTCGACGCGTTCGACGCCGAGCGCAGACGCATCGAGCGTGACCTGCACGACGGCGCCCAGCAGAAGCTCATCGGCCTGACCCTGCAGCTGGGCATGGCCCGGCTGGACCTCCCGTCCGACTCGCCCGCGGCGGGCGCGGTGGCGAGCGCCCACACCCAGGCCAAGGAGCTGATGGCCGAGCTGCGCGAGCTCATCCGCGGCATCCGCCCGCATGTGCTCAACGACCTCGGCCTCCCGGCGGCCCTGCGCGAGCTGGCGGGTCAGGCCGCGGTGCCGGTCACCGTCCGAGCCGACCTTCCGCGGCGACCGCCGGCACATGTGGAGTCGACCGCGTACTTCGTCGTGGCCGAGGCACTGACCAACATCGCCAAGCACAGCCGCGCCACGGCCGCCACGGTGACGGCCGAGGATCGCAGTGGGGTCATCACCGTCGAGGTGACCGACAACGGCCAGGGCGGCGCCGACCCCGACCAGGGCACCGGGCTCACCGGCCTGGCCGACCGAGTGGCGGCCGCCGACGGCCGCATGCTTCTGTCCAGCCCACCGGGTGGCCCAACCGTCGTCCGCGTCGAACTCCCCACCCCAGTGAGCCGTCAATGACCATGCGCACCCAGTCACCACCAGCCGCCGACACACCCCCAACACCGGCGCCCGCAGCGCCAGCGGCGCCCGCAACCGCGGGTCAGACAACCGCAGCGCAGGCAACCACAGCACCCGCAACCGCGGCGCAGGAGAACGCGACGCAGGCAACCGCGGCGCAGGAGAACGCGACGCAGGCAAACGTCGGCCAAGCGTCCGCTGACCACCAGCCCGTCGACCACGAAGTCGTCGGTGGTGGCCCGTCCTCCGAGGACGGGGACGTGGTGCGGGTTGTCATTGCCGAAGACGGTGTGCTGCTGCGGGAAGGGCTGGCTGGGCTGCTTGAGCGGTTCCGGTTCCGGGTGGTGGCCGCGGTCGGGGACGCCGACGAGCTGGAGCGGGCGGTTGCGCAGTGGCGGCCCGATCTGGTGATCACCGATATTCGGATGCCGCCGGGGTTCAGCGACGAAGGGCTGCGGGCGGCGGTTCGGCTTCGGCGGCAGCAGCCGGGGCTGGCGGTGGTGGCGCTGAGTCAGTACGTGCAGCATGGGTACGCGGCGGAGTTACTGGCCTCCGGCAGTGGGCGGCGGGTCGGGTATCTGCTCAAGGACCGGGTGGTCGACGTCGAGGAGTTCGTCGGCTCGCTGCGCCGGGTGGTCGGCGGTGGCACCGTCATCGACTCCGACGTGGTGCGGCAGTTGCTCGACCGGCGGCACGATCCGGTTGCTCGGCTGTCTCCACGGGAGCGTGAGGTGCTCGCCCTCGTCGCGCAAGGGCAGTCCAACGCTGGGATTGCTCGCGAGCTCATCCTCACGGAGGCCGCCGTCGGCAAGCACGTGGGCAACATTCTGGCGAAGCTCACCCTGCCCAGGACCGACGACACCAATCGTCGGGTGCTGGCGGTGCTGACGTACCTGCGGGAGCGCTGATGCGCCGGCCTGGGGGCCCGGTGGGGCAAACGCCGGATGGCCGGCACCCCTTTGCAGGGGGCCGGCCATCCGGAAGGTGTGACTGTCAACGGGTGGGTCAGTTGGACGCGACACCCAGCTGGCCCGCGCCACCGTGGAACTCGGTGGCCTGGGCGTGCTCGGAGGCGAACGACTCACGCAGCGCGTCCAGCTCCGCGAACTGCGACTGGTGCGACTCCTCGGAGCCCTCGGCCGCGAAGATGTGGTTCGAGTCGTACGAGTCGTTGCTGTAGTTGGTGAAGTTCTGCTCTTCGTAGTGCGCGCCGTCCGGGCTGTCGTACTCCACGGCGTGGACCTGCTGGAAGTCGGTCGACTCGGCCGACTCGGTGTCCTGCTCGTAGACGTTGAACTGCGAGTTGTAGTCGGCCTCGCTGCCCTCGGCGGTGTGCAGCTGCTCCAGCTCGCCGCTCTCGGCGCCGGCCTGGTAGTCGCCGTAGTGGACGTCGTTGCCCGTGTCGCCAGCGTCCCAGTCGCTCATGTTCTCGTATCCCCTTGTGTTTGCTTGCTGTCTGCGTTGACAAGAACGTTAGGGGGTTCTGGTCGTGGCCGACTCCCGGAAACGTGCCACCCCGGGAAGTGGCAGGTCAGGGGGCTACTTGAGGACTTGGCGCAGCTGGGCCGGGGGCGTCGAGCGCTTGCGCCACTCGCGTGGGTAGCCGACCGAGACCTCCTCGTGGCGCACGCCGTCGTACTCGGTGGTGCGGGGAATGTGCAGGTGGCCGTAGACGACCGCGGCGGCGCGGTACCGGACCGGCCACTCCGCCGTCAGGGTCGTGCCGCACCAGAGCGCGAACTCGGGGTACCAGAGGACATCCGTCGGCTGGCGGACCAGCGGGAAGTGGTTGACCAGGACCGTCGGCAGCTCGTCCGCCGCGGCGCGCAGCCGTGGCTCGGTGAGAGCGACGCGGGCGCGGCACCAGTCGGCACGGCCGTCGAACGGGTCGGGGTGCAGCAGCGCCTCGTCGGTGCCGACGACGCCGGCGGCGTGCGCCTTGGCCAGTGCCTCCTCGGTGGACGCGGTGCCGGCGGGCCAGAACGAGTAGTCGTACAGCACGAAGAGCGGGGCGATGAGCACCGGTCCACCCGGGCCGTCCCAGCGTGGGTACGGGTCCTCGGGGGTGACGACGCCCAGCTCGCGGCAGCCGGCGACGAGCAGGTCGTAGCGCGCCTGGCCGCGCGCCTGCTCCGGGTCGTTCGGCATCGTCCACAGCTCGTGGTTGCCCGGCACCCAGATGACCTTGGCAAACCGGTCGCGCAGGGTCGTCAACGCCCACATGATGTCGGCGTAGCGCTCCGCGACGTCGCCGGCGACGATCAGCCAGTCGTCGTCGTGGGTGGGGTGCATGGCCTCGACGAGGGCCCGGTTCTCCTCGTATCCGACATGCAGGTCACTGATCGCCAACAGCCGCCCCGTCACGCCCCAGAGCGTACTGGCGGTTGCGCGCGGATGGTGCAATTGCGCGGTGACCATCGAGGACCGCCTGGCCGCCGCCACCACTGCCCTGCACGAGCAGCTGTTGACCGGGCGGCTGGTCGCGCAGCTCAAGGCCCGGATGGACGCCGCCGCCGACGAGCTCGCGGTGCTGCGCAACCGGCTCGACGACGAGCAGGCCGACGTCGACAAGCTGGAGAAGCCGTCCCTGTCGCGGTTCCTGGCGTCGCTGCGCGGTCAGCAGGGCGACGTCGACAAGGAGCGCGCTGAGGCCGAGGCGGCGCGGCTGGCGGTGGCCGACGCGAAGGCCCGCTTCGACACGCTGCGCACCGAGCACCTCGCCGCCCGGGACAGGCTGGCGAAGATGGCCAACGCACCGGCCGAGCACGCGGCCGCGCTGGAGGAGAAGGAGCGATACCTTGCCGAGTCCGGCGACCCCCGCGGTGCCGAGCTGGCGGCCAACGGCGAGCTGCGCGGCCGGATCACCGGCGAGCTGACCGAGATCCGCCAGGCCTTGGGTGCCGCCGACAACGTCCACCTGTACCTCTCCGAGGTCCGCGAGCGGATCACCAAGGCCACACTGTGGTCAGGCATGGACGTGCTCAGCCCCGGCCTGAGCGGGCGCAGCGAGATGCTGGAGGCGGTCGACAAGGTCCACGAGGGCAGCATCTACGCCGGCGAATGGCTGGCCACGTTGAAGAACGAGCTGGCCGACATCGGCGAGGAGATGCCCGAGCTGCCGGCCATGGACATCCTGCTGCCGAAGTGGTGGCAGGAGTGGACTGTGTACGTCAACGGCCTGCCGGTGTACGACAACGTCTTCCCGCGAGTCCTCAAGGCCGGCAACAACACCGGCGAGGCGATCGCCATCATCGACGCCCTCCGCAAGCGCCTCGAGTCGCGCGAGACGTCGGTGGCGGCGCGCCTGGCTCAGGCCGAGCGGGAGCGCGCCGCCCTGCACGCCTAGGCGCGGCCCAGCAGCCGCTCGATCTCGGTCAGCTCCTTCTCCGGCAGCGGGCCGTGCTCGAGCGCGCCGGCGTTCTCCTCGACCTGGGCGACCGTGCGGCAGCCCGGGATCGGGATCGTGCGGGAGTTGTACGCCCACAGCCAGGCGAGCGCGCCCTGGGCCAGCGTCCGTCCGCCCGACGTCAGCAGCTCACGGATCGCCGCGATCCGGTCGAGGAACTCCGCGGTCGGCCGGCCGTCGGTGAAGTACGTCATCCACTCCGGGCTCAGTCCGCGCACATCGTCGAGCGGGAGCTTGGAGTCGGCGGCGTACTTGCCGCTCAGCAGGCCCATGGCGAGCGGCCCGCGGATGATCACGCCGAGGTCGAAGCGGTCCGCGACGGGCAGGACGGCGAAGGAGCCCCGCAGCACCGACAGGTCGGCCTGGATCGCGGTGCAGTGCTGGCCGGCCTGCGCGAAGGCCTCGGCGCGCTCCGGGAAGTCGGTGCTCCAGCCGTACGCGCGGACGAGGCCCTGCTCGACGAGCTCTTCGAGCACCGGCACGAGGTCGAGCGCCTGCGGGATCGGCAGGCTGTTGATGTGCAGCTGGTAGAGGTCGATGTAGTCGGTGCCGAGCCGGCGCAGTGACTCGCGCACGGCGTGGCGCAGGCCGGCCGGGGTCCCGTCGTCGGGCCCGGTCTGGCGCGTCTGCTCGTCGAAGGTACCGCCGAACTTGGTCGCGATGACCGCCTCGTCCCGGCGACCGGCGAGCGCCTCCGACAGGACCAGCTCGCTGTGCCCCGCGCCGTAGACGTTGGCCGTGTCGAAGAAGTTCACGCCCAGGTCAAGGGCGCGGCGGATGGCCCGGATCGACTCGCGGTCGTCGACCTCGCCCCAGCCGAGCGGTTGCTCGCCGGCCCAGAACGGCCCCCCGATGGCCCAGCAGCCGATCCCGAGCGCGCTGACCTCGATCCCACTCCGCCCAAGCGTCCGCTTGTAGTCGCTGTTCATGAATGCAGACCCTGCCACCTGGAGCGCGCTCCAGGTCAACCCGAAGCCGAGAGGAGGTCATAGGTCAGCCGGGCCACCAGCCCGAGCACGACGACGAGCAGCACCCCGCGGACGAACCCGGTTCCGCGCTTGAGCGCCATCCGAGCCCCGATCGAGGCCCCGAGGATGTTGAAAACGGCCATCCCGGCCCCGGCCGCCCACCAGACATGCCCGCCCGAGGCGAACACCGCGAGCGCCCCGAGGTTCGTCCCCACATTGACGAGCTTCGCCATCGCTGACGCCCGGATGAAGTCGGCGCCGACGATGGTGGTCAATCCCAGGATGAGGAACGTCCCCGTCCCCGGCCCGACGAGCCCGTCGTAGAGCGCGACGACGCCTCCGGCGACGGCCACCGCCAGCACGATCCGCTTCGGTGTCGCGAACTCGGGCCGCGGTACCGCGCCCAATTGGGGTTTGAAGGTCACGAAGATCGCCACGAACACGAGCACGGCGAGGATGACCGGCTTGAACGCCGAGGCGGGCACCGACGCCGCCAGGATCGCCCCGCCCCCGGCGAAGAGGAACGCGAGCGGCACGGCCGGCCCGGCGACCCGCCAGTCGATCTCGACCCGCCGCGCGTACGTGTAGGCGGCGGTGGAGGTCCCGGCAACGGCCGCGAGCTTGTTGGTCCCGAGCGCGGTGGCGACGGGAATCCCGGGGCTGGCGAGCAGGATGGCGGGCAGCAACAGCAGCCCGCCACCCCCGACGACAGCATCCACCCACCCGGCGGCCAGCGCCGCCACCAGCAGCCCGGCCAGTTCCCCTGCACCCACGCCGAGGCACTCTGCCCGACCGGCTCGAAATGGGCAGTAACCGCCGTCACCCGAGCGGCCCCTTACCGCGTCACCCACCAGATGGCGCTCGCGGGAAGGGGCTCCGCGCGGCGGCGGGCCTGTTGTCACGGGAAAAACTGTCATACCCCCCCGACTAGCCTGAGCCCAAGAATCGAGACGGAGGCCAGGACGATGGAAAGCCAAACTTTGCCGGCAGTGGAGCCACGGGTCAGCCGACGGAGCTGGTGGCCTGGCCAGCGAAGCGCCCCGCCTGGAGCAGGCGAAGCCCGCGCGGGGGACCCACAGTCTCCCAAGCGAGGCCGCCACAGGCGGCCGAGCAGGGTGACCCTGAGACTGTGGAGTTGAGGGGACTCGGATCACGCCGGCGCCATAGTCCGCCGGCACCAGCTCGGTCGAGCGGTGCCAGGGACGCGATCGGGTGACAGTCCGTGTGGCTGCTGGCTGACACGCTGTTGGCGCTATGTCCGACCGCCTCACCACCATCCGCACCCGGCCCGTCCGGCTGGCGTATCGGCCCGCCGTAGCCTTGCTCACCGCGCCGGCCCAGCCGGTCAAGCTCAACCTCGCCGCCACCGGCGGCCTGTTCGTCCAGCCTGCCCTGAGCGAACAGGCCGACGCCCGTCCGGCCGGACCGGCCACGACTCCACCCAGATCCTCGCTGTGGTCACCCTGACCGTCCGGCAGGCGGACCTCGGCTATCTGCCACATCGAGCAGCCGCCGGCCCCGCCAGAGGGCCCGTTCACCGGCTCCCGATCTTCAGCGCTCCGCCGCAGCTCTGCGCCGTCGTAGCCGACGGCCTGCGGATGGTCGCGTGAGCCGCTCCCGGTTCAGCGGGTCCGGCGCGGGTAGGTAATCAACTCCCTGACGACGAGAGGAGTCCGGCCGTGAGCAAGCTCGTAGACAAGGCCAAGGAACTCTTGGGCAAGCACGACGACAAGGTGGACCAGGGGCTGGACAAGGCCGCTGAGCAGGCTGACCGGCGCACGGGCCAGCAGTACACCGACAAGATCGAAAAGGGCAGCCAGGTGGCGAAGGAGCACACCGGGGAGGGCGACACGACCAGGTAGGCAGCGTTCATCTGGTGCAGTGGACCTGGTGGCGCCCGCTTCCGGGAAGGACGCGCCGATGGATGACGCCGCACGGGCCGACCGGATCGCCGCCGATCTGGCGGCCCGCGACGTCCACGCGGTCGCCCTCACCTGGGTCGACAACGCCGGCGTCACCCGCGTGAAGGCGGTGCCGGTCCGCCGGCTCGCCCACGCGGCCGCCTGGGGTGTCGGCATGTCACCGGTCTTCGACGTGTTCCTCGTCGACGACTCGGCCACCACCAGTGAACACGTCGGCGGGCCGGCCGGGGACCTGCGGCTGTTCCCCGACCTGGACCGCGTCACTGTCCTGGTCGCGCAGCCCGGCTGGGCCTGGGCGCCGGCCGACCGGCGCACCCAGGACGGCGAGCCGTGGCCGTGCTGCCAGCGGACGCTGGCCCGCACGGCCGCCGCCCGCGCCGCCGCGCTCGGCCTCGAGCTGCGGATGGCGTTCGAGGTGGAGTGGTACCTCGCCACCTCGGGCGGCGGCCCGGCCGCGACCGGCCCCGCCTACGGGATGACCCGTGTCGTCGAGGTGTCGGCCTACCTCGACGAGCTGTTCCAGGCCCTCGACGCGCAGGACGTGCCCGTCGACCAGATCCACCCGGAGTACTCGCCGGGCCAGTTCGAGGTGTCCGTCGCCGCCGCCGACCCGGTGCTCGCCGCCGACCGGATGGTGCTGGTCCGCCAGACCGTCCGGGCCGTGTCCCAGCGGCACGGCCTGCGGGTTTCGTTCGCCCCGGTCGTCAGCGCCGGCCAGGTCGGCAACGGCGACCATCTGCACGTCTCGGCCCGCCGTGACGGGCGGGCGCTGTTCAGCGGCGGCGACGGGCCGTACGGGCTGCGGCCGGAAGGCGAGGCCGCCATGGCCGGGCTCCTGCGGCGGCTGCCGGCGCTCGCCGCGATCGCCGCCCCCGGCGTCGCCAGCCGGCTGCGGCTGGAGCCGCAGCGCTGGGCCGCGCCGTACCGCTGCTGGGGCCACGAGAACCGGGAGGCCGCCCTGCGGCTGGTCACCGGCAGCCCCGGCGAACGCGACCGGGCCGCCAACGTCGAGGTCAAGTGCTGCGACGGCGCCGCCAACCCGTACCTCGTCGCCGCCGCCGTGACCGAGATCGTCGCCGCCTCCTGCGGGCAGGACCTGCGCCTGCCGGCCGAGGTGCCGGGCGACCCGGCGCTGCTGCCGGAGGACCGCCGCCCCGAACGGCTGCCGGAGACGGCCGCCGCCGCCGTCGCCGCGCTGCGCGCCGACGACCTGCTGGCCGGCCTGCTCGGCCCGCCGCTGCTGGAGGCGTTCTGCGCGGTCCGGCTCGCCGAGGCCGACCGGTTCGCCGGCGCAACCCCGGAGGAGATCGTCGAGGCGACCCGATGGAGGTACTGATCGACGGGCACTGCCACCGGGTGCTGGCCCGCGACCTCGACCGCGCCGCGTTCGAGACCGCCTGCACCGAGGCCGACCTGCCACCCCCGCCGGGTGTGTCCTACCTCGACAGCCGGGTCGGTCTCGCGGTGCGCCGCTGGTGCGCCCCCGCCCTCGGCCTGCCGGCCCACGCGTCCGCCGACGACTACCTGGCCCGCCGCGCCGAGCTCGGCTGGCGGGCCGCGACCGAGGCCCTGCTGCGCGCCGCCGGCCTCGCCGAGCTGCTCGTCGACACGGGCCTCGACGACCCGGCCCTGCTCGGTGACGCCGGCCTGGCCGCGGCCTCCGGCGCCCGCGTCCGCGAGGTCGTCCGCCTCGAACGCGTCGCCGAGACCCTGCCCGCCGACACCGGCGCCGCAGGGTTCGCCGCCGCCTTCGCCGCCACCCTTGCCGGCCGGGTCCGCACCGCCGCCGCCGTGAAGTCCGTCGCCGCCTACCGCCACGGCCTCAACGTCCCCGCGGAGCCGCCCAGGCCGCGTGCCGTCCAGCGGGCCGCCGAGGCCTGGCTGCGCGCCGGCCGCGGCCGGATCACCGACCCGGTCCTGCTCGGCCACGTGCTGTGGACCGGCGTCGGCACCGGCCTGCCGCTGCAGCTGCACACCGGCTTCGGCGACCGCGACCTCGCGCTGCGCCGCGCCGACCCGGCCCTCGCCCAGCCGTTCCTCGCCGCGCTCAGCGCGCGGGCGGCGCCGGTCGTCTTACTCCACTGCTACCCGTACCACCGCAACGCCGGCTGGCTCGCCCAGGTCTACCCGCATGTGTACGTCGACGTCGGCCTCACCGTCACCCACGCCGGCGACGCGGTCCTGCCCGAGTTCTTCGAGCTGGCGCCGTTCGGCAAGCTGCTGTTCTCCACCGACGCCTACCTGCTGCCCGAGCTGTACCTCGTGGGCGCCGCAAGGTTCCGCCACGCCCTACGCCGCCTACTGGACACCTGGCGCGCCGATGACAGCGTGACCACCGCCGACGCCGAGCGAATCACCACACTGATAGGCGCCGACAACGCCCGCCGCCTATACGGAAAAACCGACGAATAGTGGTGTAGACCTGGGCGGTAAAAGATCGACGGCCATACGCGTGTGGCCAAAGGCGGCACCCGCAGACGGCGCCCGCAGGAACCCGACCACCGCAGGAACCCGACCACCGCAGGAACCCGACCACCGCAACCACCGGCAGGGGGGGTGTGGGTGGCGAAGCCCCCACGGGGGAGCAAGGCGAAGCCTTGCGCGAAGAATGCGGAGCCACAACGGCAAATCGGCGCAGCCCGATGAGCAGGCTACGCCGATTGGCGGAGTGGAGTTGAGGGGACTCGAACCCCTGACCCCCTCGATGCGAACGAGGTGCGCTACCAGACTGCGCCACAACCCCAGCCGGTCTGCCGAAGCGGACCGGCGCTAAGAGTAACAGGTCGCCCTGGGGCCCCGCGAATCAGATCACTGCCCTGACGCTCGAGTGTCGTACGGGCGGCCGCGGAGGGCGGACAGGCGTGCGGCCTCGCGCCGGGCCCGGTCGCGTTCGGCCAGCTGACGTGCCACTGCTTCGCGGCGCTGGGCGGCTCTGCGGAGCTGCTCGCGACGGACCTGGGCCTGCCTGCGGGCGATCCAGGCCGCGTACTGCGCCTCGCGGCGACGGCGGCGGCGGTCGGCCAGGGCGCGCGTGCGCAGGTGGGCCAGGTACGTGATCAGGAGCACGCCCGTGACCGCGGTGCTGATCCAGAAGCCCGGGCCGACCAGCGCGACGCCGCACAGTTCGACCATGTTCAGGACCACGAGGGCGAGGAGCACCCGGCGGCGGCGATAGACCGCTCGGGGCGGGCGGTGGACCCGGCGGCGCCGGGACGACGGCGGGACGGCGGCCAGGGGGCGGCCGGACCGGCCCACCCGGCCCGCAGGGTCAGCGCCGCCGGAGCGCCCCGGCGAGTCCGAGCGGCCAGGCCGGTCGGGGCGCGCTGACGGCGGGACCGGATTGCCGGAGGACAGGCGCGGGACCACGATCCGCGGCGGGTTCACCGGGCGACGGCCGGGAACAGTGCGGCGGCGTCGGTCCGCACGGGACAGCACCCGTGCGGTCGACAACGCCCGCTCCGCCACCAGCCGCTCTGTAGCGTCGTATCGGCGCACCAACGCGGGCGCCAGGGCGAGGAGCCCAGCAGCGGCGAGGACGGCGAGGAGCACCGAGGTCGGCACCCTCACCCCTCCGAAACCACGAACGAATTTGCGAACGAATCCAAGACAACCAACGAACTACGCGGATCGAACTGACGGACGAACCGCGGAAAGCGCGACAAGGCATCCAAGTCTGTGGAAGTTACAACGTGGTAACTCCGACTCAAGACAGTACGGCCATACGCGCGTAATACGACGTCAACACGCCCTACGCGGCGGCGGAGACCTTGTGCCAGCGGGCCAGGAGGCCGCCCTCGCCGGTCAGATCCTCGGTGGTCATCGCGTAGCCGAGGTGGTCTCGCCAGTCACCGTCGATGTGGAGGTACCGATGGTGATAGGCCTCCTGCCGGAAGCCGAGCTTCTCCACGACACGGCGGCTGGCCAGGTTGTCCGGGCGGATGTTGACCTCGACCCGGTGCAGGCCGCCGACGCTGAAGGCGTGGTCGACGACCAGGGCCAGCGCGGTGGGGATGATGCCCTTGCCGGCGTAGCGGGAGTCGACCCAGTACCCGGCGTAACCGGAGCAGAACGCGCGGCGGACGATGTTGCCCAGCGTGAGCTGGCCGACCAGGACGCTGTCGTAGCAGACCGCGAACGGCATCGCGTGGCCCTGGCGGGCGGCACGGCGCAGGTCGGCGTGGACGGCCCGGAAGGCGGCCGTGGAGTTCAGGTCGGACCAGGTGCCGTAGGGGGTCGGCTCCCACTTTGACAGCCACTGCTCGTTGGCCCGGCGGACCTCCGACCACGCACGCGCGTCGGAGCGCCGATACGGCCGGAGCGTGATCGGGCCGTCGGTGAGGACCGCGGGCCATCCTGGCTGACTCATCGCCGCCTATCCAACAGTATGACGTCGACCGTGGACCCGGCGGCCGCGCTGATGACCTTCTCCCCCAGCACCATGAGCCCGTTGGCGTCGGCCAATCCTGACAGTGTGTAGGGCCCTCCCGCCAGTGGGGCGACGGTGTAACCGCCGCCGCGACGCTCCGTGATGTAGGCCGGACGGAACTCGCGCATGCCCGACGGGGAGCTGACGGTCTCCAGGAGATGGGCGCGCACGCTGGGCCGGAACACCGGGTCGGCGCCGGCGAGCAGCTGGATGACCGGGCGGGCGAGCACCTCGAAGCCGATGAGGGCGGCGCCGGGATCACCGGGGAGGCACACGATCGGCACGCCGTTGGGGCCGCCGACGGTACCGAAGCCGAGGGACGAGCACGGATAGACCGAAAGATCCGAGAAGACGACCTGCCGGGACAGGATGCGACGGACCATGTCGCCGGGGCCGGTGCCCGTGCCGCCGGTCGTGATGATCAGGTCGGCCCGCAGCATCTGGTCGTCGAGCAGGCCGCGCAGCCCCTCGGGGTCGTCGTCGCAGATGCCGACCCGGTAGGCGTGGGCGCCGGCCTCGGCGGCGGCGGCCGTGAGCGCGTGGGAGTTGGCGTCGACGACCTGGCCCGGCTGGCTGGCCCGGCCGACGTCGACGAGCTCGTCGCCGGTGGCGATGACCACGACGCGCGGGCTGGGGCGGACCACGACGTGGCCGATACCGCTGGCGGCGAGGACGGACACGAGCGGGGGCGTGACGTAGGCGCCGGCGCGGGCCAGGACGGCGCCGGCCGGCAGCTCGTCGCCCGCGCGCCGGACGCCGTGGCCGCGCTTGGTCGGGTGGTACACCTCGACGGCGGCCATGCCCTGGTCGGTGAGGCCCGGCGGCACGACCACGTCGGCGCTGACCGGCATGAGCGCGCCGGCGGCGACGGAGAAGCAGGTGCCGGGGGTGAGCCGGACCGGCCGCCAGCTGGAGGCGACCAGGTCACCGACGACGCTCAGCCGGACCGGCCGGCCCGGCTGGGCGTCGCTGATGTCGTCGAAGCGCGCGGCGTATCCGTCGATGGCGGCGTGGTCGAACGCGGGCACGGGGCCCGGTCCGACCACGTCCCCGGCGAGCACGTTGCCGTGCGCGGCGGTGATCTCCAGGTCCAGCGGGGGCAACGGGCGCAGCCCTCGGAGCACGCCGGCGAGGTAGTCGGCGAGGGGGACGCGCGCGTTCGGCCCGACGCCGGCGTCGCGCGCCGCGTCGTGGTGGGAGCCCGTCGCTGGAACCGCTGTCACCCGCGCAGATCCTTCTCCACGAACTGCGTCAGCCACTCGCTGAACGCCGGACCGAGATCGTTGCGCTTGACCGCGAGCTGGACGACGGCCTGCAGATACCCGAGCGGCATGCCGGTGTCGTACCGCGTGCCGCGGTAGACGATGCCGTGCACGGGCGTGCCCTCGGCCAGCAGCAGCGCCATCGCGTCGGTCAGCTGGATCTCGCCGCCGGCGCCCGGGCCGATGCGGCGGATGGCGTCGAACAGGATCGGGGGCAGCACGTAACGGCCGATGACGGCGAGGTTGCTCGGCGCCTCGGACGGCTTGGGCTTCTCGACGAGGCCGGTCACCCGCAGTACCTCACCCGCCTCGGCCTTCAGGTCCGACGGCTCGACGGAAGCGATGCCGTATCGGTTGCTCTCCTCCGGCTCGACCTCGATCAGAGCCAGGACGATGCCGCCCGTCTGCGCCTGCAGATCGAGCATGGCGGGCAGCAGCGGCTCGGTCTCCTCGACGAACTCGTCACCGAGCAGGCACGCGAACGACTCGTTGCCGACGTGCGACTCCCCGTAGGAGATGGCGTGACCTAACCCGAGCGGCTCCCCCTGACGGCATGTGTAAATTTCGGCGAGTTCGCTGGGGCGCTTGACCGCGGCCAGCCGCTCGTCGTCGCCCTTCTCCGCGAGGCGCGCCTCCAGGTCGGGCCGGCGGTCGAAGTGGTCCACCATGGAGGTCTTGCCCCGCCCGGTTACCAGGAGAATGTCCCTGATGCCGGCCGCGGCCGCCTCTTCCACGATGTACTGCAGCACCGGGCGGTCGACGACGGGGAGCAGCTCTTTCGGCACGGCTTTGGTCGCCGGGAGGAAGCGGGTGGCCAGGCCCGCCGCCGGGATCACGGCTTTGACAGCCCGCTGGCGCGCCGCCGCGTGCTGGTGAGGAGTCGTGTCAGGCATGTCGCAAGGCTAACCGCCACGGCTCTGTCGTGGCGGTTGTGCCGCCTTTGGCGCGCCGGGCGTCACCTCACTGCTCCCCTTTGTACTGGTCACTGCCCCGGCGATGCGATACGTGTCCCGTCCGCCGGCCTTCGCCGCGTACAGCGCGTCATCGGCCGCCTCCAGCACCGCGGCCCCGGTGGCGCCGTGGTCGGGGAAGACCGCGATGCCGATCGACACCGTCACCGGGATACGCCGCGGCGCCTGGCCAGGCGTCGAGGACACCACGATCACCGGGCTGCGCCGCACGGCCGCGCCGAGCCGCTCGGCGAGCACCGCGGCGCCGGACGCGTCGGTCTCCGGCAGCAGCACCACGAACTCCTCGCCGCCCTGCCGGAACGCGAAGTCGACCTCGCGGATCTCGGCCCGCAGCCGGCGGGCGAACTCGGCCAGCACGGCGTCGCCGGCGGCGTGCCCGTAGGTGTCGTTGACCTCCTTGAACCGGTCGAGGTCCAGCGCCAGCGCGGCCAGCGTCCGGCCGAACCGGCTGGCCCGCTCGACCTCCCGGCGCAGCGACTCGCGCAGGTAGCGGTAGTTGGACAGACCGGTCAGCGGGTCGGTGAGCGACAGCCGCTGGGCCTCCTCGTGGACCCGCACGTTGTCGACGGCGACCGCCGCCTGACCGGCGAACGTGCGCAGCGTGATGAGATCGGCGTCGTCGAACTCGTCGAAGCCGTGCCGGTCGTACAGCGCGAGCACGCCCCGGGCGGCCGGCGGGCGGTCCGCGAGCGGCTGCTCCAGCCCGGTGGTCGGCCCGACGGCGGGCGCCGCGATCGGCACCGCGACGTACGTGAAACAGCGCGGCTCGCCCGGCGACAGCACCGGCCCGTCCCGCTCGACCCGCCCGCGCAGCGGCTCGCCCGACGCGGCGACCGCGCCCAGCAGCCCCTCGCCCAGCTGGAGCCGCAACTCGCCGACGTCGATCCCGGCGAGCCCCTCGGAGACCTGGCCGCGCAGCTCGCCGCTGCCCGGGTCGACCATGAGCACGACCCCGGACTGCGCGCCGGTCGCGGCGGTCGCCGTCTGCAGGATGACCTGGAGGATCCGGTGCAGGTCGTGGGTGCTCGACAGGGTGTCGCCGAGCACCCCGAGCTGCCCGCGGAGCTGGTCGCGGCTGGCGGTGAGCGCCTGGACGTACCCCTGCATCTCGCGCGTCATGCGATTGAACGTCTGCCCCAGCCGGCCGACCTCGTCCTGGCTGCGGACCGGCACCCGCGCGCTGAGGTCGCCGTCGGCGACCCGCTCCACGGCCTGCGCCAGCTCGGTCAGCGGGTGGGTCGTCGAGCGGGCCAGCCACCAGGCGACGCTGACCGCGACCAGTCCGGCGCAGACGACGACCGCCACCAGTACCGCATAGAGCCCCTGCGTCTCGGGGGCGGGAACGCTGATCGCCAGCATGAGCGGCTGGCCCGGCTGCGGGTCGAGCCGGCGCACCAGGCGCCCGTCGGTCGACGCCCCGGTCGCGCCCGGCAGCAGCCCGCGCGCGGTCGCGGCGATGCCGCTGTCCTCGTCTGACGGCTGCGGGCCCGCGGCGAGCGAGCTGATCCGCACCCCGCTGGCCTCGGCGAGCCAGCCCAGCAGCGTCGAGTCGACCGGCTCGACCGCGTACGCCCGCCCGATCCGCCGCCCGCCCGCGTCGATGACATCGACGGCGGCCGAGATCGCACCATGGGCGTCCGGCGTCGGTGCCGCGCAGTCGGCCCACGGCTGGGCCGGCAGGTTGCCGGCGGTCGTGAGGACGAGGCCGTCGGTGCGGATCACCTGGACGGCCCGGGCCAGGCCGCGGGAGACCACGCTCTGGGCGCCGTCCACACTGAGCAGGGCGGTGGTCTCCGCCGCCAGCCGCAGCCGCTGGCAGGTGACCGCGAGCGCGGCGCGCAGGTTGTCGGCCCCGGCGTCGAGCCGCTCGGCCGCCCGCCGGTCGCTGACCGCGGCGACGGCGATGCCCACGAAGACCGCCCCGAGCAGCACCGGACCGAGGACGACCGCGAGGAAGGCAGCGGTCAGCCGCGCACGCAGCGTCACGTCGGTCCTCCCGTACGTTAGTTGATGCGATGCTGTCACAGATGAGGGGGAATTCAGCGGTGCCGCCCAAGGTGTCCCGCAAATCCGAGCTCAGGGCGCACATCCGGTCCGCCAGGCGGGCCATGTCCGCGCCGGTCAAGTCGGCCGCGGATGAGGCACTCGTCGATGCGGTGGTTTCAGTGGTACTGCGGGTGCGCCCGACATCGGTGGCGGCCTACGTCCCGATGCTCTCCGAGCCGGGTGGCCCACGGCTGGTGACCGCGCTGCAGGAGGTCGCGCCGCGGGTCCTGCTGCCGCTGCTGGACGACGACCTGGACCTGGACTGGGCCGTCGCCGACGGCTCCTACACGGCGGGCCGGTTCGGCCTGATCGAGCCGGCCGGTCCGCGGCTGGGCCGGGCGGCGGTGGCGGCGGTCGAGCTGATGTTCCTGCCGGCGCTCGCGGTGTCACGGTCCGGGATGCGGCTGGGTCAGGGCGGCGGCTCCTACGACCGGGTGCTGCCGCGGGTGAGCGCGCCGACGCTCGTGCTCTTGTACCCGGGCGAGTACGGTGCTGCGGTACCGTCCGAGCCGCATGATCACCCGGTTTGTGGGGTTTTGGTGGGTAATGAACCCGATGGGTATGAGGAGCCCCACCTCCACTGGACGAATGGGTGTGCGATAGCGCACCATTGGCACTCGGAGCAGTCGAGTGCCAATGATGGAGGCTGAGGGTGCCTACCTACCAGTACGCCTGCACGGTGTGCGGCCACCAGCTCGAAGCGGTGCAGTCGTTCAGCGACGACCCGCTGACCGAGTGCCCGGAGTGTGAGGGCCGGCTGCGCAAGCAGTTCTCCGCCGTGGGCGTGGTGTTCAAGGGTTCGGGCTTCTACCGCACCGACTCGCGCTCGTCTTCCAAGACGTCTTCGTCGTCCTCCTCGGCCGATTCCGGCTCGGGTTCCGGTTCCGGTTCGGCTTCCGGCGAGAAGTCGACGACGTCCAGCTCGTCCTCGGACTCGAAGCCGGCCGCGAGCACCGCGGGCGCTTCCACGAAGTCCGCGTCGGCCGCCTGAGGAACGACCTCAAGCACCCGATCCCAGCCCGGGGTCGGGTGCTTCGTCGTGCCGCAGCTTCAGTCCCAGTGCGGGGGCCGGTCGGAGAGCAGCCGGTCGTCGTTGCTCGAGGACCGCTCACCCCAGCCCGAGTCCGTGTCGTCGGTCGTGGTGTCCGGCAGCACGACCAACTCGTCGGCGAAGTCCTCGAAGCTCACTTCACGCTGATCATCGGTGGGAGCCCACCCGTTCGTCCCTGCCACGGCGCCGAGCGTACTCCGACGAGTTTGCGGGAAAGTGGCCGAATGACGACAGTCGCCTTCGCGGAACACGGGTCACACTCGGCGGCATGACACAACCCACCCCCGAGGCGCCGGTCCCCACCGGCCGCGCATCTGTCGACGCGGTCACGGTGGACGAGCAGGAGACGCTCCGACTCGCCGACCCGAACCGGGCCGCGGACCCCGACGCCACTCGCCCGATGTCCCTGGCCGACCTGCTCGACAACGACTGATCAGGCACCGACTCACCCGGGACGGCGGCCTCCTCCTCCTTCACCCGCCGTCCCGGATGGGTAATCTCGACTGCGTGAGTGACGAGGACGCCTACTGGCGGCGCCCGGCGGAGGGCGCCGAACCGCCGCCCCCGGCCACCCCGACCGCGCCATCTTCGGTCTCGTACTCCGGCCCGCCACGCAGCACGCCGCCGCCGCACGGCTGGCGCCCGCCGACGGTGGAGAACCCGATCCCACCGCGAAAGTTACCTGGCCAGGACCGCGAACGGATCGACCGCGAGGAGCAGGCGGCAACGATCCTGACGCGCGGCATGGCGCTCTTCGCGGGTGCCGTCCTGCTGGTCCTGCTGTTCATCCTCTGCGGCCGCGCCCTGTTCTAGCCCCTCCACCGGGCCGACCTCTCCTACCGTCGTGATCGCCAAAAGACCACGATCACGGGCCGGTGACCGGTGGCCTGACCAGCCCAGGGACGTGGGAGGCTGAGACCCCGCCCCGCGAGGGCGCCTCGGCCGATCGACCGACCAAACAAGGGACGGTACGGCGTTTCGGTCGAACGACCGACCGAGGGAACGGATCGCGCCTCGGTCGGTCGACTGACCGAAGCAACAGGCTCGCACCCTGGTCGAACGACCGACCAAAGAGCAGACCGCACCTCGGTCAGTCGACCGACCGAACAAGGAGGCGACCTGCGATTCGGTCGAGACCGACCGAACGAAGCAGCCGCCAGTGCCGCCCCTCGGTCGGTCGAACCGAACGAAGGAACGGACCGGCCTCAGTCGGTCGACCGACCGACCGAACCGACTCGCCCCAAGGCGCATGATCGCCAAAAGACCACGATCATGAAGCGGTGAACCGGCGGCCTGGGCAGCGAGGTTGGCGTTCGCTCCGGGAGAACACCTCGGTCAGTCGACCGACCGAGCAAGGAGACGGGACGGCGTTCCTTCGGTCGAACGACCGACCGACCGAAGGAACGGATCGCGCTTCGGTCAGTCGACCGACCGAAGCGACAGGCTCGCGCTCGGTCGGACGACCGACCGAGGGACCGAGCGAGGGAACGGCGCCGACCTCGACGACTCCCTGACCCTCCCGGGCCGCGCTCGGCGGCAGCCCATGATCAAGGGAAACATTTGGCTGTCATAGCGACCAGAAGTTTCCCTTGATCATGGGCTGCCAGCCACAGCAGCGCGGCAGGAGCCAGCCAAAACCCGGCGAAAGCGGCAAAACCCCCGTGAAACAGCCGCTAGAAGCCGGTCCAGACCATCTTGGCGCCCGTGTCGCCGGCCTTGAAGACGAAGTAGAAGGCGGCCAGGCTCAAGGCCACACCCAGCACGACCACGACCCAGTGGGCCACCATCGGGGCCTTGATCAGGGACTTCGACTTCGGCGTCACGGCCAGCATGAACGCCATCACGAGCGCGACCAGCGCCAGCCCCAGCACCACCAGGAACAGGTTGTTGGCGAAGCCCTCGTGCTGCTCGATCTTCTCCTGGATCTCCCCGGCCTGGAAGTTCGGGCTCTCGCTGAACGACTCGCCCGACTCCTTGGCGGCGAAGACCGCGCCCGGCGTGGCGATGGCCAGGGCGATCAGCGGCCAGCGGAGGTGGCGGCGGCTGAGCGCCCACACCGCGTAGAGGATCGCGACCAGCCCGAGCAGCGGCACCAGGACCACCGCCGCATGGATGAAGAGCGGGTGGGCCGGAATACCTTGCACACGATCGAACACGAAGCCTCCTCGACAGACGGACCTCCCCCGCGGGGAAGTACACACGCTGAAGATCCTGAGTTCAAAGAGTCAGGAAACATTTGAACGGTTCCAAGCTGCGTGGTGTTATTGGAGGCGTGTCGGGTGAAGATCTGCTGCGCGCCCGGGGTCTGCGTGTGACGCGGCCCCGGCTGGCCGTGCTGGAGGTCCTCGACTCCGCACGCGGGCATCTCGACGTCGACCAGATCGCCGCCCAGGTGCGCCAGCGGCTTGACTCGGTCTCGACCCAGGCGGTGTATGACGTGCTCAGTGCCCTGTCCCGGGCCGGACTGGCCCGGCGGATCGAGCCGGCCGGCAGCCCGGCGCGCTTCGAGGCCCGGGTCGGGGACAACCACCACCATGTCGTCTGCCGGGGCTGCGGGGAGATCGCCGACGTCGACTGCACGGTCGGCGAGGCGCCCTGCCTGACGCCGTCGCAGGCGCACGGGTTCGTGCTCGACGAGGCCGAGGTCACGTTCTGGGGGCTGTGCCCCGCGTGCCAGCAGAGACGTCGCGAAGACCAGCAGTGAGCGACGTGGGGCTGTTCGGCCCGGACTCGATCACCTGGCGCGTGCACCGGGAGCCGATCGTCACGGTCGGCGGGCTGCGCAGCCTGTACCTCCAGGCCCTGCACCCGCGGGCGGTCGCCGGTGTCGAGCAGAACAGTCGGTACCGTCAGGACCCCTGGGGCCGGCTGCGGCGCACGTCGGAGTACGTCACCACGGTCATCTACGGCACCACCGAGCAGGCCGAGAAGGCCGCCCGGCGGGTCCGCGCCGTGCACCGCCGGATGACCGCGACCGACCCGCGCACGGGCGAGCTGTTCCGGGTCGACGAGCCCGAGTTGCTGCGCTGGGTGCACGTCACCGAGGTCGAGTCGTTCCTCGACGCCGCCCTGCGCGGCGGGCTGCGGCTCAGCCCGGCCGAGGTCGACGGCTACTTCGCCGAGCAGACCCGCGCCGCCGCCCTGGTCGGGCTCGACCCCGCCACGGTGCCTTCGACGGCCGATGAGATCCGGTTGTACTACGAGGAAATGCGCCCCAGCCTCGAGCTCACGGCCGACTCGGCGGCGACCGGCATCTTCCTGACCCTGCCGCCGCTGCCCTACGGGCTCGGCCTGACGCCGGTGCGCGGCCTGTCGTTCAGCGTGTCGGCCCTGGCCATCGGCCTGCTGCCGCCGTGGGCCCGCAAGCTCTACGGGCTGCCCGGCCTCGCCGCCACCGGCCTGGTCGCGTCGGCCAACGCCCGTGTCCTGGGCACGCTGCTGCGGCAGATCCCGCTGGAGTGGATCGAGTCGCCGGCCCGTAAGGACGCGATGCGCCGCCTGGCCGAGGCCCGCGCGGCAGAAGCCCAAAAGGCCGCCACAGCGTGACATAACGCCCACCGCCCGCGTTTGATCTGGTGTCCGCCCGACACCGACCCGACGCGGAGGTACCTCTTGGCGGCCGTCACCATCCCCCAGCAGCGCGCCGAGGCAGCGCCGCCGACGAGCAGCACCAGGCGCTGGGCCCCCGCCGTGACGCTCGCGGCCGCGGTCACGATCCTCCTGCTGGCCCTGGGCACCGCGCCGCTCGACGTCGCGAAGTACGCCGCCTACCTGGCCCTCGGCATCGTCCTCCCCGGCACGCTCCTGTACCGGGCGCTGCGCCCGAACCCGCACAGCCTGCTGGAGGACCTCGCGTACGGGGCCGTGGTCGGGCTGCTCGGCGAGACCGTCGCGCTGGTCGTCCTGCGCGACCTCGGCTGGCTGTGGCCGCTCGCTGTCGTCGCCGCGTTCGCGGCCGTGCCCGGGCTGCGCCGGCACTGGCGGGCGCCGGACTACCCGAACCGCCCCTCGCCCGCCTGGTCGTGGACGGTGGCCGGGATCGCCGCCGCGTTCCTGGCGTACCTCACCGTCGCGTTCATGGCCGTGAACCCTCCGGTGCCGGTCGACGGGCCCCAGCAGTACATGATCGACCAGCTCAACCTGCTCGCGCTGGCCGGCGATCTCAAGCACCACTTCCCGCTCACCGTCCCGGAGCAGGGCGACCGGCTGCTGCCGTACCACTGGTTCGCCTACGGCCACCTGGCCGCCGGTTCGCTCGCCACCGGGATCGACCTGCCCGTCCTGTGGTTCCGGCTGGACCTGCCGGCGCTCGCGGTGCTCGCCGTGGTGCTGCTGGCGGTCACCGGCTGGCGGGTGGCCCGCCGCGCCTGGGCCGGGCCGGTCGCGGCGGCGCTCATGTTCGTCGTGGGCGAGGCCGTCATGCCTCGGCAGGCGCCGGCGTTCTTCGGCACGATCACCGCGTACTACACCTGGTCGAGCCGGTCGCTGCTGTACGCGGCGGCGCTGACGATGCCGCTCATCGGCACGGCGGTGGCGGTCCTGCGAAAGGAGAAGGGCTGGCTGCTCGTCGTCCTGTTCGCGGCCGGCACGACCGGCGCCAAGTCGACCGTCCTGCCGCTCGCGGGAGCCGGGATCGCGCTCGTCGTCGCGGTACACCTGATGAAAAAACGTCCACAGCGGACGCCATGGCTGCTGGGTGGGGCGTTCGCCGTGGTCGAGGTGCTCGCGGTCACGGTCCTCTACGGATTCGAGAGCCAGGGACTGTCCTGGGGGCCGTTCACGATCATGCTGGACTTCGTCGGCAGCCAGTACACCGGAACGACCCTCGGCGACGCCCCGCTCATCGCCTGGGGCCTCGGCGCCTACGCCATCGCGATGGGCGCCCGGCTCGCCGGCGTCCTGGTGCCACGCCGCCGCTTCGACGACGCCGAACTGTTCCTGCTCGGGGCGCTGCTGGCCGGGGTGCTGGGGTCGCTGACCGTCTGGCACGTGTCCTGGAGCCAGCACTTCTTCATCATCGCGGGCTGGCCGTTCGGCGCGATCCTGTCCGCGACCGGCCTGGTGCTGCTCGCCGAGCGGATCCCGTCGGCGCACAGTCGCCGGCTGGCCACCGTGGTCGCGCTGGCCGGGGCGGCGCTCCTCGGCGGCTTCGCGGTTGCGGCGACGGTACCGCAGTGGCCGCGCTGGGGCGTCCCGGTGCCGACGTACGCGTTCGGCGCCGCGACCCTGGCCGTGGCGGCGGGGGTCGGCTTCGGTCTGCGGCGGCTGCGGCATGCGGGTCCCTACGCGGCGCTGGTCGTGGTGCTGTTCGCGGGCGTGGCCCGGCTGCCGTACGACGCGGCGACGAACGCCAACCTCGGCGAGGCGTACCACGTGCGGGTCACCCCGGCCCAGGCCGCCGGCGCCCGCTGGCTGCGCGACCACAGCTCACCGGGCGAGTACGTGGCCACGAACGTGCACCGGGTCGGCAGCGGCGAGCAGGCCCGGCAGAGCCTCGCGTACTGGATCTCGGCCTACAGCGAGCGCCGAGTGCTGCTGGGCAGCTGGGGGTACTCGCCGGAGTCGACCCGGATGCAGTCCGAGCGGCACCGCCTGGGCCCGTCGACCGTGTACTGGGACCCGGCCCGGCTGGCCGCCAACGACGCGGCGATCTCCTCGCCGTCGCCGGAGCGGCTGGCCTGGCTGTGGGAGCGGAAGGTGCGCTGGATCCTGGTCGACCGGGCGCAGGGCACCGAGTCCCCGCGCCTGGCCGACCTGGCGGATCGGGTCTGGGAGCGGGAGGCGGTCGTGATCTACCGCCTCCGCCCCGTCGGTTAGCGGGCCGTGCAGGTCACCGTGGCCGGCGCCGTGTTCGTGCCCGAGTAGCTGCCGTTGAAGCCGGCGGCCGTCGAGCCGGCCGGGGCCAGCGCGCCGTTCCACGCCGCGTTCGTCACCGTGACCGCGGCGCCGGTCTGCGACCAGACGCCGGACCAGCCGTTGGTCACCTTCTGGTTGCCCGGGAAGGTGAATGTGACCGTCCAGCCGCTGATCGCGCCGGAGCCGGCGTTGGTCACCGTGACCTCGCCGTTGAAGCCGTCGCCCCACTGGTTGGTCACGCGGTACGTGGCCGTGCAGGCCGGGCTGGTCGACGTGCCGCTCGTGGTCACCGACACCGGATCGGATGTGGTCGACAGGTTGCCGGCCGCGTCCTTGGCCCGGACCGCGAACTGGTACGCCGTCGACGCGGTCAGTCCGGTGACGGTCGCGGTCGTGCCGGTGGCGGTGGCGACCACGACCGGGCCGGCGCTGCCGCCGAGGCGCAGCACGTCGTAGCCGGTGACCCCCACGTTGTCGGTGGCGGCCGTCCAGGACAGCGCGACGCTGGTGGACGTCACGCCGGACGCGGTGGGCGTGCCGGGCTTGGACGGCGCCGTGGTGTCCCCTGTGGACGCCGAGGTGGTGACGGTACCGCCGGGAGAAGCGGGCGAGGTGTTGCCCGACGTGTCCGTGGCGACCACGGTGAACGTGTAGGCCGTCGACGGGCTCAGGCCGGTGATGGCGAGCGACGTCGCCGAGGTGGTGCCGACGAGCGTGGTGCCGTTGTAGACCGTGTAGTCGCGCACGGCGACGTTGTCGGTCGACGCGGTCCAGCTCGCGGTCGCGCCGGTCGAGGTGACGTTCGTGAACGTCGGCCGGCCGGGCGTGCTCGGCGCCGTCGTGTCGGCCGGGCCGGTGCCGGGCGCGTCGCCCCACACCTTGGTCGCGCCGTCGAACAGCGTCATGTGCGAGTTGGGGCCGGCCGCGGCCGGGTACGACCAGTCGTTCGAGGTGTCCCAGGTGCCGGATGACGCGATGCGGAACTGCACCTCGCGCCGCCAGGCCGACTGGCCGGCCGGGGCGATCGTCTGGCCCACGCAGCTCACGGTCACGTAGTACGTGCTGCCGCTGACGAGCGTCGGGCCGGTCGGCGCGCTGCACTGGTTGTACGCGCTCGACAGGGTGATCTGGTTGATCGTCGTCGTGCCGTCGAGCGTGAAGTAGTAGCGGAACGACCCCTGGGTCAGGGCCCGGGCCGGCCACGCCGACTTGTTGTAGACCATCGCCTTGATCTCGGTGAAGCCGGTGCCGGTGGTGTTGAGCGAGGACTCGATGTACATCTCCGGCCCGTCCGGGGTCTCGGTGCCCGGGAAGCCGGCCAGCGGCGTGCCGCCGAACTCGTTGTACATGCGCACGAGCGCGCTGGTCAGGCCGGCGTTGTAGTCGGTCGCGACCTCGTTCATCACGTAGTCCTGGCGGCTGTCCGTGTAGGCGTCGTTGGCCGACGACGGCCCGCCGACGAGCGCGCCGTACAGCGTGTGCCGCGAGATCTCCGGGTTGGTGATCTGGTCGGTCCAGGAGCCGTGGGCCGTGCGGTGGTGCGGGTTCTTCGGCGGGTTGGCCCCGAAGCCGATCATGTAGCTGGAGCTGCGGGGGTTGTCGCCGAGGATGTAGTTGATCTGCCGGACGCCGAAGTCGTGGTACCGGGCCTTGCGGGTGGCGTCGGTGAGCCAGTCGCTGTAGACGAGCGCGACGAACGAGGTGTTGGCGGCGTACCGCAGCGATCCCCAGCTGTCGAGGACCGCCTGGCCGCCGGGCGACGTCGGCACCTTCTGGCCGTTCACGCCGACCGACCAGTAGTCGAGCCAGCGGTTGGCGTCGTCGACGTACTGCTGCTTGCCGGTCAGTTTGGCCAGCAGTACATAACACCCGTAAGACTTGTCGTCCCACGCGATCGTCCACTTGTAGGACTTGGTGGTCGACTGCGGCTCGGTGCCGAGGCTGGCGTAGCCGGCCTCCGCCTTGGCCAGGTAGGTGGCGTCGTTCGTGGCCCGGTAGAGCCAGATCGCGCCCCAGACGAGCTCGTCGTTGTAGCCGCTCCACGAGTTGTAGAAGCTCGACGCGTCGGTGATGCACTCGCTGTACTTGCGGCGCACCGTGTCGGCGAAGGTGTAGAGCTGCTTGGCGTGCGTGACCAGCTTGTCGGCGTAGGCCGCGTCCGTGGGCCGGATGACGATCGACGACGCGGCCATGGCGGCGGCGGTCTCGCCGGCCAGGTCCGCGCCGCCGCAGGACGCGTCGATCTTGTACGCCGGGCGGGCCATCGGCATCACCTCGGCCGGTCCCCACCAGGCGTGGTCGGGGCCGCCGGTGCCGACCTGTCCGTAGAGGACGTTGGCGCTGGGGTGCGCCTTGATGAAGTAGTCGTTGACGAAGCGCAGGTTGTTGATCAGGGACGGCAGCTGGCCGCTGCGGGTGTACGCGTCACGGTACTCGACGGCGCCCCAGGCGAGCATCGTGGTCGTGAACGCCATCGGGAAGCCGAACTTGACGTGGTCGCCGGCGTCGAACCAGCCGCCGGTGAGGTCGAGCCCGACGTCCTGGCCGTCCTTCATGGCCGAGTCACCGCGCCAGCCGACGCGGCTCCACGACGGCTTCGGCCCGGACTGCTGGGCCTCGTAGAACCAGATCGACTTCTGCAGCGCCTCGGCGTAGTTGAACGTGGGCGCGGCCTGGGCCGACTGCTGCACGGCAACGTTGAGGGTGATCAATGTTGCGGCCGCTATGGCGGCGCTGAGTATGCGTCTTTTCATCGGCGGCGGTCTCCTTCTCGGCAGTTGCTGGATTGAACCGCCGCCGCTCGGGGCTTTTGAAGGAGAGCGCTCTATTGGCGCTGTCGGCGCAGGTCAGCACTTGAAAGTTGCACACCCGTGAGGCGCTCGGAGAGGTCCCAGAGCCGCTTCGCGTCCTGCTCGTCCTGAGCCGGTTTGACGGGCTGCACGACGGTCGGCCAGCCGCGGTGCTCACCCGGCCCGTCGGGCCCGATGAACTGGCCGCTCTCCACCCGCGGGTCGGTCGCCGCGTACAGCTGGTCGAGCGCGCCGCGCTCCATCGGCTGGGCGAACAGCGCGTTGGCGATCCGCATGGCGATCTTCGTCGGGCCCGAGGTCACCGCCGTCTGCAGGTTGGTGTTCGACCAGCCGGGGTGGGCGAGGACGCTCTTGCGCGGATCGCCGGCGGCCCGCAGTCGCCGGTGCAGCTCCAGGCCGAAGAGGACGTTGGCGAACTTCGACTGCGAGTAGAAGCCCATCGGCGAGTAGCCCTTGGCGCCGTCGAGGTCGTCATAGTGGATCCGCCCGGTCCGGTGGCGCGTCGAGCTCACCGTCACGACGCGGTCGGTGATGCGGTCGAGCAGCAGCAGGGTCAGGGCGAAGTGGCCGAGGTGGTTGGCGGCGAACTGCAGCTCGTGCCCCTGGGCGCTGAGCCGCCGCGGCGGCATCATGACGCCGGCATTGTTGATGAGGACGTCGATGGTCCGGCCCTGGAGGTCCTCGGCGAGCGCTCGCACGGTGTCGAGGTCGGCGAGGTCGACCCGCTTGAGCTCGACGCTGCCGCTCCTGGCGGCTCGCCGCCCCTTTTCGAGATCGCGCACCGCCATGATGACGTGCGCACCCTTGTCCGCGAGGACCCGGGCGGTCACGAGCCCGAGCCCGCTGCTGGCCCCGGTCACGAGAAATGTCTTGCCCCGCTGATCGGCGATCTGCTCGGTCGTCCATCTCATACGCCCCAGCATGCCCCGGCTGGCACTCAGTGTCAACACTGCCTGTTTGTGCCAAGTTTTGCCTTGGGGGGCGTAGAATGCGCGGGTGAGCCTCGTGGAACGCAAGCGCCAGCTCGTCCGGGACGAGCTGACCGAGGCCGCGCTGAAACTCCTCGCCTTCCAGGGCTTCGAGGAGACGACGATCGACCAGATGGCGGCCGCGGCGGGCGTGTCGCGGCGGACGTTCTTCCGCTACTTCAGCTCGAAGGAAGACGTCATCATCGAGTTCCTGAGCGACCTGGGCCGCAAGCTGAGCGCGGCCCTGTCCTCACGCCCTTTGTCGGAGCCCCCGGCGGAGGCGGTCCAGAACGCGCTGCGCATCTTCACGGACAAGTTCTGGGAGCACCCGGAGAAGTCCCGCCGGATGACCGAGATCATGGTGAACACCCCGGCGCTGCTGGCCCGCTACCTGGAACGCCAGGTCGAGTGGAAGGCGGCGTTGGCCAAGGACCTGTCGACGCGCATGGACCCGGCCACATCAACGGAGCTGACCGCCCCGGTGCTGGTGGCGGTGGCCTTCGCCGCGTTCGACACGGCACTGATCCACTGGGTCCAGCAACCGCGCGACACCGACCTCAACGCCTTGGTGGACGCCTGCTTCGCCGTGGCTTTTCACAGATCGATGGAGACTTCTGGTCGTCATGACAAGTCACAGTTTTGTAACCAAGATCACTAGACAATTTGTTTGGCCCCTGACCTGCAAGAACCCCGCGCGACGTGCGCGCCGCGATCGGCGCCTGTTGTCGATGGCACTAGATCACGTCGCCACTTTGCGGTCTGCGGCATCCCGGGCACTGGTAACCCGAATCCCGGATACTGACACACATATGTTGGCTCGGTTTGCACGTGGCACGTCCCACTGTACTGGCAGGCGACCCGGGCTAGATTGGCCTACTTCGTACCGTGATCAAACTTCTGGAGGGATTTGTCCTGGGAGCCTGCGTGAGGATCAGAGCGGGCGTGGAGCGGTGTTGCCCGTGTGCCGTCGGCCATGGTCGCGCGAAGCGGGTCGGGGCCAGGCGTGCCAGGTTCGCCTTCGGCGACCGCGTAGCGGCTTGGCCTGGCACGCCTGGCCCCGGGCTGCTTGGCTTGGCTTGGCCGGCGGCATACGGGAGGGCCCGGAGCCAGAGGTCCCGCCGGAGGCGAAGAGCGTGACCAGCGACGGAGTTTGAGGCTGCGGGAGCGACGGTCGTGCGCACGGCGGGCGTCGCGGTAGCTCACTGCTTGTTTGGGTTTGGTCGCTGCATGGGCGCTGGAGGCTCGTGCGGTGTTGGCGGTGGTGGTTCGGAATGCGGGGGCCCGTTCGGTGTGTGGTTGGCGCCTGGATGTCTGCGTTGGCTGTCTGGTTTGCGGTTGTTTGATGGTGACGTGCTGTGTCATGGTCCGTGGCTATGGGTGCTGGTGCGGCGTTCTTGACTGCTATGCAGCTGTCCGGGGCTGAGGTGCAGGTCGGGGTAAGGCCGTGTTGGTGGGTCGACGCTGAGATCGGCGGAGTCGGCAGTGCCTGCTGAGCAGGCTGAGGAGGTGGCGCTGCTGAGGACTGGTGTCACGGTCGCGCGGGCGGTGGAGGTGCATCGGCTGGCGGTGGAAGGTCGGGAGCCGGGCATTGCCCGTGTCGTCGGGCATCTAGTGGCTCGGGTGTGGCTGCCTACGTCCCGGTTCGCTGATGTCGAGGCTGTGGCGACTGCGACGCTGGCCTTGGGCCCGGACGCCGGCGCGTTCTACGATCGGGGCTGGGCCCGGTCGTCCACTGGGCGGCCCTGGCAGGCGCTGGCCGACTATGAGCAGGCTCTGGCCCTGGACCGCAAGGCTGGTGCCCGAGGCTCCGAAGCCGCCACCCTCGTCAGCATTGGCCGCGTGTACGACGGGCTTGGGGACCGGCAGCGGGCACTCGCCTACTTCCAGCAGGCCCTGCCCATCCAGCGGGAGGTCGGCAACCGGGCCGGCGAAGCGACCACCCTCAACAACATCGGCCACGTGTACAACGGACTCGGGGACCGGCAGCAGGCCCTCACCGACTACCAGCAGGCCCTGCCCATCCAGCGGGAGGTCGGCAACCGGGCCGGCGAAGCGACCACCCTCAACAACATCGGCCACGTGTACAACGGACTCGGGGACCGGCAGCAGGCCCTCACCGACTACCAGCAGGCCCTGCCCATCCAGCGGGAGGTCGGCAACCGGGCCGGCGAAGCGACCACCCTCAACAACATCGGCCACGTGTACAACGGACTCGGGGACCGGCAGCAGGCCCTCACCGACTACCAGCAGGCCCTGCCCATCCAGCGGGAGGTCGGCAACCGGGCCGGCGAAGCGACCACCCTCAACAACATCGGCCACGTGTACAACGAGCTCGGGGATTGGCAGCAGGCCCTCACCAACTACGAGCAGGCTCTGCCCATCCATCGGGAGGTCGGTGACCGGGCCGGCGAAGCGACCACCCTCAACAACATCGGCCTCGTGTACGACGGGCTCGGGGATTGGCAGCAGGCCCTCGCCTACTACGAGCAGGCTCTGCCAATCCGGCGGGACGTCGGTGACCGGGCCGGCGAAGCGACCACCCTCAACAACATCGGCCACGTGTACTACCGGCTCGGGGATCGGCAGCAGGCCCTCACCTACTACCAGCAGGCTCTGCCAATCCGGCGGGACGTCGGTGACCGGGCTGGTGAAGCGACCACCCTCACCAGCATCGGCGGCGTGTACGACGGGCTCGGGGATTGGCAGCAGGCCCTCGCCTACTACGAGCAGGCTCTGCCAATCCGGCGGGACGTCGGTGACCGGGCCGGCGAAGCGACCACCCTCAACAACATCGGCCACGTGTACTACCGGCTCGGGGATCGGCAGCAGGCCCTCACCTACTACCAGCAGGCTCTGCCAATCCGGCGGGACGTCGGTGACCGGGCTGGTGAAGCGACCACCCTCACCAGCATCGGCGGCGTGTACGACGGGCTCGGGGATTGGCAGCAGGCCCTCGCCTACTACGAGCAGGCTCTGCCAATCCGGCGGGACGTCGGTGACCGGGCCGGTGAAGCGGCCACGCTGAGCAACATCGGCAGCGTGTACAACGGGCTCGGGGATCGGCAGCGGGCCCTCGCCTACTACGAGCAGGCTCTGCCCATCCGGCGGGAGGTCGGTGACCGGGCCGGCGAAGCGACCACCCTCAACAACATCGGCCACGTGTACAACGAGCTCGGGGATTGGCAGCAGGCCCTCACCAACTACGAGCAGGCTCTGCCCATCCAGCGCGACGTCGGCGACCGGGCCGGCGAAGCGACCACCCTCAACAACATCGGCGGCGTGTACTACGGGCTCGGGGATCGGCAGCAGGCCCTCGCCTACTACGAGCAGGCCCTGGCCATCCAGCGCGACGTCGGCCACCGGGCCGGTGAAGCGGCCACCCTCAACAACATCGGGGGCGTGCGGTTTCAGCAGGGTGACTTGGCTGGGGCGAAGGACGCGTTGGACGCGGTGCTGGAGATTCTGCGGGTGGTGGGTGATCGCAGTTCCGAGGCGATGGTGGGTTTCAACATGGCGGTGTTGCTCGTGCGGATGGATCGGGTGGACGAGGCCGTCGCGATGCTGCGCCATGCGATTGCGCTGGCTGAGCGGACGGGCCACCCGGCGCTACATGAGATGCAAGCGTTCCTTATCGATATCGAGCAAGCGGGGAAGGGGTCGGCGATGGGTTCTGCCACGGTTGAGGTGTCGGGGGCGCAGGCCGCGCAGTGGGCCGAGGAACTGCGCGGCGTTCTTGCCGCGAATGCCCGGCCGGGGGACAGTGTGTCGCCGGTGGAGGTGCAGCGGTCGGCCGAGATGGTGATCGCGGTGATCGGGCTGGCGCTCGCTGGGGTGGAGACGGCCAAGACGATCTGGGACTGGTGGGGTTCCCGCCGCCGGGAGGGGGTTACGGTCACGGTTCTGTTGCGTGACGGCACCCGGCTCAGCCTGTCCGACGTCAGCCAGAAGCAGTTGGAGATCGTGTTCCAGCAGGACGAGTCGCAGCAGCAGCGCTGAAGGGCGGAGACACCCGGGTGAATCAGATGACCACGGTCGAGTTGGAGATCTTCGAGCTAACCTCCAGCTACTGTGAGCTGCGGCTGTCCACCGACGGCGGCCCGCCGAAGACCCGTGGCCTGGACAAGGCCGCTGTTGATCAGTTGGTCGAGTTGGTGGAGCGTGACTACAGCCAGCATGCGATTGCCCAAAAGGTGTTCGGTGCAGCGCAGCTGGCCGATCTCGGCGCGAAACTGGCCGTGTTCCTCGACGGCGACGAGCGGTGGCTGACCCAGGTCCTGGACAGCCCGCCAGGCGTCACGCTGCGCATCACCGCCGAACAACGGCTGCGGCACCTGCCGTGGGAACTGCTGTATAGCAACACCTCGTACCTGACCGTTGCCGGTCCGGCGCCGCTGCTGCCGGTTCGCGCGGTCGGAGCCGGGCCGGCCTTGCAAACCCCGATAGAGCCGGGGAATCGGCCGTTGCGGGTGTTGTTCATGGCGACGTCGCCAGAGGGTGTCGAGCCGGTGCTCAACTTCGAAGCGGAGGAGGCTGCCATTCTGGCGGCGACCTCCCGGACCGGTACCGACCTGGTGGTGGAGGAAAGCGGCACCCTGGACGGACTGCGGTTCCTGAGCCTCGACTACGGCGCAGGGCACTTCGACGTGCTGCATCTGAGCGGCCACGCCACCCTCCGCAACGGGCAGCCCGCCTTTCTGGTGGAGAACGAGTTCGGCGGGCTCGCCTACGCCACCGCTGACCAGATCGCTCAGGCGATGGCTGGGCACTGGCCCCGCATGGTGTTCGTCTCCGGCTGCCTCACCGGCAACGCCCCCGACGGGGGCACGTTTCCCTCGATGAGTGAAAGCCTGGTCCGCGCCGGAGCGCCCGTGGTGCTGGGGTGGGCGCTGCCGGTCGGTGACGTCTCCGCGACCGACTTCGCCGCCGAGCTCTACCAGGCCCTTGCCGGCGGGAAGCCGATCGACCAGGCCGTCATCGAAGCACGCCGACACCTGCACCAGGAGAAGCGCAGCAGCTGGCACCTGCTCCGCGTCTACGCCGACCGATCCCCGCTCACCCCGATGGTCACACCCCTAAACACTCGGCGGCGGGCACGTATCCAGGTCCGACCCGCCGACCAGGAATTCCTGGACCCGCAAACCCAGCTGTCCCGGGTCGCTGCCCGCACCGCGTTCGTCGGGCGGCGGCGCATCATCCAACGCTGCCTCCGCACCCTCAACCAACCCCACGGCGGCCCCGGCGCGGCCGAAGCCCTGATGCTGCACGGAATGGGCGGGCTCGGCAAGAGCAGCCTCGCCTCCCGGCTCCTGGAACGCATGCCCACCCACCAGCGCGCCGTCTGGTACGGCCGGGTCGACCTGCGTAAATTCCGGGAACTCACCACCAAGATCCTGTTCCCCACGATGGACCAGCAGATCGAAGCAGCCCAACTGCTCGACAACACGCAGGCCCCCCTCGCCGTCCGGCTGCGGCACCTGCTGGACGGCAACGGTCCGCTCGGACAGACTCCGTGCCTGTTCGTGTTCGACGACTTCGAAGACGGCAACCTCGACGAACGCGACGGCAGCCACGTGCTGTCCCCAGCGATGGCCGACATCCTCCCGGCCCTGCTCACCGCCATCCGCGAGACCGGCAGCCCGAGTCGGGTCATTATCACCAGCCGATACCGCTTCCCCACACCTGCCGGCACCCACATCGCCGTCGAAGCGCTGGAAACCCTCACCGCCATCGAACAGACTAAGAAGCTCGCCAACCTGCCGAACCTGCGCCCCGGCTCGCCCGTTGATCCGGCCATCCGGGCCCGTGCCATCGAGGCAGCGGCACGTAACCCCCGCCTGCTCGACTGGCTCGATCTCATCGTCGCCGACACCACGCTTGACATCGCCGGCCTCATCACCGCCATCGAAAGCGAAGCCGACCGATATCGCCGCGAAACCATCCTTGCGAAGAACCTGCTCAGCTCCCAAGCCCCCGAGCTGCAGAGGATGCTGGCCAAGGTCAACGTCGTCGAACTGCCTGTACCCGCCGAGACTGTCCACGCCATCCACGACCACCCCGACGCCGCCCACCACATCGAACGCGCCACCCAACTCGGCCTCCTCGAATCAGGCACCGACGCCGAAACCCACCAACCCCGCTACTACGTCTCCAACGTCCTCCGCCCCCTCATCCGCCCCCTCATCAGCAACGACGAATACACCGAGGCATGCGCCGCCGCCGCGCGCTCCCTGCACAACATCTGGATCACCAACGCTGCTACGTCCGGTACCCCGACATGACCTCCCTCGCACAGGCGGTGGAGGTGCATCGGCTGGCGGTGGAAGGTCGGGAACCGGTCATAGCCCGACACGTCGGGGACCTAGTGGCTCGGGTGTGGCTGCCTACGTCCCGGTTCGCTGATGTCGAGGCTGTGGCAACTGCGACGCTGACCTTGGGCCCGGACGCCGACGCGTTCTACGATCGGGGCTGGGCCCGATCGTCCACTGGACGGCCCAGGCAGGCGCTGGCCGACTATGAGCAGGCCCTGACCCTGTACCGCAAGGCCGGCCACCGCGGCAACGAAGCCGCCACCCTCGGCGGCATCGGCCGCGTGTACAACAGGCTCGGGGATTGGCAGCAGGCCCTCGCCTACTTCGAGCAGGCCCTGCCCATCGTTCGGGAGGTCGGTGCCCGGGCCGGTGAAGCGGCCACCCTCAACAGCATCGGCCGCGTGTACAACAGGCTCGGGGATTGGCAGCAGGCCCTCGCCTACTTCGAGCAGGCCCTGCCCATCGTTCGGGAGGTCGGTGCCCGGGCCGGTGAAGCGGCCACCCTCAACAGCATCGGCCGCGTGTACAACAGGCTCGGGGATTGGCAGCAGGCCCTCGCCTACTTCGAGCAGGCCCTGCCCATCCAGCGCGAGGTCGGTGCCCGGGCCGGTGAAGCGGCCACCCTGAACAGCATCGGCGGCGTGTACGACGGGGTCGGGGATCGGCGGCAGGCCCTCGCCTACTTCGAGCAGGCCCTGCCCATCCAGCGGGAGGTCGGTGACCGGGCCGGTGAAGCGGCCACCCTGAACAACATCGGCGGCGTGTACCACGGGGTCGGGG
>NZ_JAHYSG010000114.1 GCF_022095675.1 Dactylosporangium sp. AC04546
TTGCCGCACGTGACTCATCACAGATGTGCCGCCAGGTGCTTTCCCGGGCCGACGCCGTGTTGACGGCCACTGCCAGACGAAGGGAAGCACCGTCATGACCATCGTGACAGACCGTTCAGGGCCGGGTATGCCTCGGCGTGGATGGATGGTGGGGGTGGACACCCATACCGGCACGCATGCCGCAGCGTTGGTGGATCATTTCGGCGCAGTGCACGCCGAGGTGCAGGTCGCCGCGGACCCGGCCGGATACGCGCAGCTGACGGCCTGGGCCACCGGGCAGGTCCCGGCCGGGCAGCCGCTGCGCTGGTCGGTGGAGGGCACCCGCTGCCATGGTCAGGGCCTGACCCGCCACCTTCTCGCCGCGGGACACACCGTGATCGAGGCCCCGAAACCGATCAACCACCGCCGGCGGCGGGGCAAGTCCGACCCGATCGACGCGGTCCACGCTGCACAGGCCGCGCTCGCCATCGACCGGGACCCCACCGCCCGGCACGCCGAACCCCGCGCCGACGGCCTGCGGGAAGTCCTCAGAATCCTGCTGGTCACCCGCCGCCACGACACCGACGTGCGCACCGCCACCATCAACCTGTTCAAATCACTACTGCTCGGCGCGACCGGCCTACGCGAGACGCTGCGCGGGCTGAGCACCACCCGGCAGATCCGCACCGTCGCTGACCTGCCCGACGATCCCACCACCGATCTGGAGACCCAGATCCGCACCCAGGCCCTGCGCCGCGCCGCCACCACCATCCGCAACCTGGACCAGGCCATCACCACAAACAAGCAGCAACTCCGCACCCTCGTCGAACAAGCCTGTCCCGGCCTGCTCGACCTGCCCGGCGTCGGCCCGATCAGCGCCGCCACCCTGCTCACCGCCTGGTCCCACCACAACCGCGTCCACAGCGAGGCCGCATTCGCCGCCCTCGGCGGAATCAGCCCCCTACCCGCCAGCTCCGGCAAAACCGTCCGACACCGACTCAACCGCGGCGGCGACCGCGCCCTCAACGCCGCCCTACACACCATCGTCACCGCACGACGCCGGATGGGCCACACCCCAACCAGCGACTACATCACCCGCCGCACCACCCAAGGCCGCACCCCCAAAGAAATCCTCCGCTGCCTCAAGCGCTACACCATCCGCAGCCTCTACCGATACCTACAGACCAACGCCACCACCACTTGACAAAAACCTTCACAGATCGATGGAGAGTTCCGGCTGCTATGACAGCCAGAAGTCTCCATCGATCATGGCCGCAGCGTGAGCTGAACGGACGTTGGTCGATCTCGTCGGTGTAGATCGACCAACGTCGGTGTTCAGAGCACGTGCTCGGCGTACAGGGCCAGCGTTTCCTTCAGGACCTCGTCGCCCGGGCGGTTCCAGACGTCCTCGTGGAAGACCTCAACCTCGATCGGGCCCGTGTAGCCCGCGGCGTCGACGGCCTCGCGGAAGCGGCGCAGTTCCACGCAGCCGGTGCCGGGCAGGCCGCGCCCCAGGAGTACACCTTCGGGGAGAGGAGTGACCCAGTCGGCCACCTGGAAGCACGCGATCCGCGACTCCGCACCCGCCCGGGCGATCTGGGACCAGACCTCGTCGTCCCACCACAGGTGGTACGTGTCGACGGTGACGCCGACGTCCTCGGCGGGGTACGGCGCGGCCAGGTCCAGGGCGTTGCGCAGGGTCGACACCACGCAGCGGTCGGAGGCGAACATCGGGTGCAGCGGCTCGATGGCGAGGCGGACGCCGGCGTCGCGGGCGTACGGGACGAGCTCGCCGACCGCGTCGCTCACATGTTGACGGGCGGCGTCGATGTCGCGGCTGCCGGCGGGCAGGCCGCCGCTCACCAGCACCAGGACGGGGGCGCCCAGCACGGCCGCCTCCTCGATGGCCCGGCGGTTGTCGTCCTTCCAGTCGGGGGCGGTGAAGAAGCCCGCCCGGCACAGGGAGGTGACCGTCAGGCCCTCGGCCCGGACCAGCGCCGCGGTGCGGTCGAGGCCGTAGTCGGCCACCTGGTCGCGCCACAGGCCGATCTGCGTGACGCCGGCGGCGACGCAGCCGGCCACCGTCTCGTCCATCGGCCAGCGCTTCGTGGTGGCCTGGTTCCAGGAGAAGCGATCCAGCGACATCTACAGCTCCAGGGAGGGGATCTCGATGCGGCGGCCCTCGGCTGCGGAGCGCAGGCCCAGCTCGGCGAGCTGGACGCCGCGGGCGCCGGCGGCGAAGTCCCACGGGAACGCGGCGTTCTCGTGGACGTGCCGCAGGAACATCTCCCACTGCACCTTGAAGCCGTTGTCGTAGACCTCATTGTCGGGCACGAGCTGCCACTGGTCACGGAAGCGCTCGGTGGCCGGGAGGTCCGGGTTCCACACGGGCTTCGGGGTGGAGCCGCGGTGCTGGATGCGGCACTCGCGCAGGCCGGCCACGGCGCTGCCGTGCGTGCCGTCGACCTGGAACTCGACGAGCTCGTCGCGGTACACCCGGACGGCCCACGAGGAGTTGATCTGCGCGATGGCACCGCCGTCGAGCTCGAAGACCCCGTAGGCGGCGTCGTCGGCGGTCGCCTCGTACTCGAGACCCTGCTCGTCGACGCGAGCCGGGATGTGGGTGGCGATCGTCGCCTGGACCGACCGGACCGGCGCGAAGATCTGCTCCAGCACGTAGTGCCAGTGCGGGAACATGTCGACGACGATGCCGCCGCCGTCGGCCGCGCGGTAGTTCCACGACGGGCGCTGGGCCGTCTGCCAGTCGCCCTCGAAGACCCAGTAGCCGAACTCGCCGCGGACCGACAGGATACGGCCGAAGAAGCCGCCGTCGACGAGCCGCTTGAGCTTGCGCAGGCCGGGCAGGAACAGCTTGTCCTGCACCACGCCGTGCTTGATGCCGGCGGCGCGCGCGGCCCGGCACAGGTCGACCGCGGCGGCGGTGTCCTCGGCGAGCGGCTTCTCGGTGTACACATGCTTGCCCGCCTCGATCGCCGCGCGGATCGCCTTCTCGCGCTGCTGCGTCACCTGGGCGTCGAAGTAGATCTGCACGTCGGGCCGGGCGAGCGCGGCCGTGAGGTCGGTCGTCCACTCGGTGAGCCCGTGCCGCTGCGCGATCTCGGCGAGCTTGATCTCGCTGCGGCCGACCAGGATCGGCTCGGGCCACAGGCGGGTGCCGTCGGCCAGCGGCAGGCCGCCCTCCTCACGGATGGCGAGGAGGGACCGGACGAGATGCTGGCGGTACCCCATGCGGCCGGTGACGCCGTTGAGCACGATGCCGATCGGAAGGCGGGACACTGGACCCCTCTCAGAGTCAGACGTGGTAGGTGTCGAGCAGGCCGCACATGCCGTGCCGGCCGTGTTCACTGGGCGCGGGGCGCACCTCGATGCCGCCCGCGGCCAGATGGCTGTGGTCGCCGCGCTCCAGCGCGTCGAGCTGGCGACCGGTGTCGGCGGCGGCCTGGAGGGCGCCGTCCGCCCAGCGCTTGCGCCACTCCGGCAGCTTCGGCGCGACGAGGCGGGCCGCGGCGGCGTGGAACTCCGCCAGCGCCTCCGGCCCGCCGCCGCGCAGCGCGAGGAAGCCGGTGACGGCGAGGTCCCGGCGGCGGTAGGCGGCCGTGACGTCGTCGCCGGGCAGGGTCGCCGCCGCCTGGTAGGCGCCCGCATCGGCGAGCACGCCGGGCGGGAACGTCATGACCGCGTCACCGGCCTCGGGCAGGCCGCTGTTCTGCATGATGACGACGATCTGGAGACCGCCCTCGTTGACCAGGCGGTGGATCGTGCCGGGCGGGAACCAGGCGACGGTGCCGGGCCGCAGCGGCGTCTCGGCGTAGCCGGACGTGGCGAGCGTCTGGACATGGCCCGCGCCGGCGATCACCACGTACCCTTCCGAACAGGTGAGGTGCAGGTGTGGCGTGCCACCGACCAGGCCGTCGGGGGCCGTCGTGTCGTAGACGGACAGTTTCGAAATCCCGACCGCGCCGGGCAACGGCGAACCCATGACCACTCCTGTCGGCAGGAAAACGCTTTCCTGAGGCTAGCCGGTACGCTGAGCACCGGTCAATGGAAGGGAGCCAGACGATGGCGACGCTCGCCGATGTCGCCCGCCGCGCGGGCGTGTCACCGGCCACCGCTTCACGCATCATCAGTGGCAGCACGAAGCTGGTGACGGAGGAGCTGCGCGCGCGGGTGCTGCGGGCGGTCGACGAGCTGCAGTACGTGCCGAACGCGCACGCCCAGCTGCTCGCGCGGGCCCAGCGGACCGCGGTGGGCGTCATCGTGCACGACGTCTCCGACCCGTACTTCGCCGAGATCACCCGCGGCCTGCAGCAGGTCGCGACCGCGAACGGCCGCCTCGTCATCATCTGCAACAGCTACCGCGACCCCGCGCGCGAGCTGGAGTACGTCGAGCTGCTGCGGGCCCAGCAGGTCGCCGCGATCGTGCTGGCCGGCTCGGGCTACCACGACCCGTCGTTCACCAAGGCGCTCAAGGGCAAGCTCGCGGCGTACACGCGCACGGGCGGCCGGGTCTCCGTCATCGGCCGCCACGAACTGCCCGGCGACGCCGTCATGCCGGCCAACGAGGAGGGCGGCTACCTGGCCGGCTGCGAGGTGTTCGGCGCCGGCCACCGCAAGGTCGGCGTGATCGCCGGGCCGAAGGTGCTCACCACGACCACCGACCGGCTGGCCGGCCTGCGCCGCGCCGCCCGCGAGCTGAGCCGCACGTTACCGGCCCGCCGGGTGGCGTACGCGGCGTTCGACCGCGACGGTGGCGCCGCCGCGACCGAGCAGCTGCTCGCCGAGACCCCCGACCTGACCGCGATCGTGGCCCTCAACGACTCGATGGCGGTCGGCGCGCTCAGCGTGCTGCGGGCCCGCGGGCTGTCCGTGCCGGGCGACGTGAGCGTCATCGGGTTCGACGACATGCCGATCGCCCGCGACGTGACCCCGGCGCTGACCACGATCCGCCTGCCGCTGACCGAGATGGGCGCCCGCGCGATGGCCCTGGCCCTCGACGACGAGGTGCGCCACGACCGGGTCGAGCCGGCCGCGGCGACCCTGGTGCGCCGGGAGAGCAGTCAGCCGTTGACCTCCCGGTAGGTGGGAAGGCCGGCACCGGTGGGCACGCCGTCGCGCACGGCGACCGCGGTGTCCACGGCCGCCTGGAGGGCCGCCCGGAACGGCAGCGACCCGAGACTCACCCGTGCCACACCGAGCGCGGCGAGTTCGGCGAGCGTCGATTTCCCGGGCAGATACAGGACATTCAGCGGTACCTCCACCGCCTGCGCGACCGCCGCGATGTCCGCCGCGTCGGCGAGGCCGGGGACGAACACCCCGTCGGCGCCCGCGTCGGCGTAGCGGCGGACCCGCTGGATCGCCTCGCCCGCGGTGCCGTCGCGGAGCCAGTGGGTGTCGGTGCGGGCGTTGACGAACAGGCCGGGCGCCGCCCGCTTGATCCGCCGGACGAGGTCGGCGTGCGCCTCGGGGTCACCCATCGCGTCCTCGACGTTGACCCCCACTCCCCCGGCCTCGGCCACCGCGACGGCGGTCTCGACCGAGCCGCGCTCGATGTCGGCGCTGACCATGCAGCCGAGCCCGCGCAGACGCCGCACGAGGGCGACGGTGCCGGCGGCGGTGAGGTCGTCGCCGTCGGGCTGCCCCGCGGCGGCGGCGACGCCGAGACTCGTGGTGCCGAGGGCGCGGAACCCGGCCCGCACCATGGCCTGCGCCGACGCCACGTCCCAGACATTGGGAAGCAGCAGCGGCGCGCCGGGCCGGTGGAGATCGGCGAACGTGGTCATCGTGCGGCTCCTTCCGCGAGGGCCAGGGCGTGGGCGCGGCCGGGACAGACACGGGGCCCGGCGCCGAACGGGTCGGCGGCCAGGCTCACCCGGACGACCTCGCCGGCCGCGATCGCCATGCCGCCGACCGTGGTGTCCGCCGTGGCCTGCCGGCGGGTGGCGGGAACCGGCGGGTCGTCGCGCAGCACCTCGTCGACGCCGCTCGTGCGGGCGCGATCGATGAGCGTCTCCGTCGCCGCGCACGCCTGGACGAGCAGGCAGAGGTGCGCGGCGGTCCGCTCGTCCCGAGTGCCGCCGAGCATCGCCACGAGCCGCTCGACTGCCGCGTCCGCTGCCGGCTCTGACGTTGGTCGATCCGCCATCGCGCCGGGCCCGCCGACCGACGTCTGTTCTGGTTTTGACGTTGGTCGATCCACCCTCGCGCCGGGCCCGCCGACCGAAGGTAGATCGACCGACGTCTGTTCAGGCGACGGCGGCTGGTAGGACGCTGCCACCAGGCGGACGTCCTCCACCAGGGTCGGGGCCGACGGCAGGCCCAGCGCCGCGGCCAGGGTCGCCACCGGGTGGGCCGGCGGGGCGGCGGCCAGCGACGCCGGGTCCACGGCCGCGAGCAGCTCCTCCACCAGCGCGCGCCGGCGGGTGTGGGCCGGGCCGTCGGCGAAGCGGCTCACCGTGGCGCGCAGCCAGGCCAGGCCGGATGAGCCCGGCGGTACCGGCGGGACGCGGAAGGCCGGATCGGTGAGGACGCCCCGAGCGAGCGCCGGATCGGAGATCTCCTGCATGGGTTCCACGCTAGGCGCGGGACGGTTCGGTACCGGCCGAATCGTCGCGAGCGCAGGATGGAGAGCATGAGCACCGCCGCGAAAGACCTGGCCACGCTCGCCGCCCTGCTCGCGGACGAGACGCGGGCCGCGATGTGTCTCGCCCTGCTCGACGGGCGGGCCTGGACGGCGGGTGAGCTGGCCGCGCACGCCGGCGTCGCCCGGTCCACGGCCACCGAGCATCTGGACCGTCTCACCGAGGGCGGGCTGCTCGCCGAGGAGCGGCAGGGGCGGCACCGGTACCTCCGGCTCGCCGACCCGTCCGTCGCCGACCTGCTGGAGGACATGGCCGCCCGGCTCGGCCCGGCGCGGCCGGCGACGGGGCTGCGCGCGGTCACCGCCGCGGCGGCCCTCCAGCGCGGGCGGACCTGCTACGACCACCTCGCGGGCCGGCTCGGGGTCGCGGTCACCGACGCGATGACCACCAACGGGCTGCTCGACCAGCGGACCGGGTTCGCCGTCACCGAGGCCGGGCTGGCCTGGCTGACCGGGCCGGCCGGGCTCGACCCGGCCGCGTTCGAGCGGCCGAAGCGCCCGATCGCGCGGGCCTGCCTCGACTGGACCGAGCGCCGCCCGCACCTGGCCGGGCTGGCCGGGGCGCGGCTGTGCGAGCGGTTCCTGGCGCTCGGCTGGGTGGCCCGGATCGGCAGCGGGCGGGCCGTGCGGGTCACGCCGGCCGGCTCGCGCGGGCTGCGCGACCTGCTGGGTATCGAGGGGCTCGATTGATTTTCGGCGCCGATGGGTAGACAGCGCTCACTTCGTCTGCGTTCCCCCTCGCAAGGAGGCTGTCATGTTCGCCATCATCGCCGTCGTCCTGTTCCTCATCGCGCTGCTGCTCGACCTGTTCGGCGGGGACCTCGGGCCGGTGTTCGACATCTCGACGCTCACGCTGGCCGGGTTCCTCTGCATCGCCCTGCACCTGGCCGGCGCCGGCAGCTGGCACACCCGGTTCGGCGGGTACCGGCGGCGCCGCCGGTAAGCCACCGGGACCACACTGGACCGCATGACTGTTCGCATCGAGCGCTCCGGGCCGGTCTGGACCGTCGTCCTCGACCGCCCGGAGACGCGCAACGCCGTCGACCGCCCCACCGCCGAGGCGCTGGCGGCGGCGTTCCGTGAGTTCGACGCCGACGGGACGGCGGCCGTGGCGGTGCTGTGGGGCGCCGGCGGCACGTTCTGCTCCGGCGCCGACCTCAAGGCCGTCGCGGCCGGTGCCGGCAACCGGGTCGAGCCGGACGGCGACGGGCCACTCGGGCCGACCCGGATGGCGCTGGGCAAGCCGGTGATCGCGGCCGTGGCCGGCCACGCCGTCGCCGGCGGCCTGGAGCTGGCGATCTGGTGCGACCTGCGGGTGGTCGAGGAGGACGCGGTGTTCGGCGTCTTCTGCCGGCGCTGGGGCGTGCCGCTGATCGACGGCGGCACGGTCCGGCTGCCCCGGCTCATCGGTACCGGCCGGGCGCTCGACCTGATCCTCACCGGCCGGCCGGTCCAGGCCGACGAGGCGCTGCGCATCGGCCTGGCCGACCGCGTGGTCCCGGCCGGCACCGCGCGCGCGGCCGCCGAGGCGCTGGCCGCCCAGCTCGCCGCGCTCCCCCAGGCCTGCCTGCGCAACGACCGGGCCGCGCTGTACGCGGGGCTGGACCGACCGCTCGACGAGGCCCTCGCCGTCGAGTTCGGGTTCGGGGTCGCGTCGCTGGCCGCCGGCGCCCAGCAGGGAGCGGCCCGGTTCGCGGCCGGCGCGGGGCGCCACGGCGGCCAACCTTCGTAAGGCGACGGCCAAACAGCGCCGCGCGGCCCGGGCGCATGGCAACCCGCCAGTAGGGTGTTCGGCGTGGACATCCCCAACCGGCAGGACATCGAGGACGCCGCGCGACGGATCGGGTCGCACGTGCGGCGCACGCCGTCGTACGAGGTGGCGCCCGGGCTGTGGTTCAAGCTCGAGCTGCTCCAGCACAGCGGCTCGTTCAAGGCCCGCGGGGCGTTCAACCGGATTCTGTCGGCGCGCGAGGCCGGCGAGCTGACCGACGCCGGCGTCGTGGTGGCCTCGGGCGGGAACGCCGGGCTCGGGGTGGCCTACGCGGCGGCGACGCTCGGGGTGCCGGCCGAGGTCTTCGTGCCGGTGACCGCGCCCGCGACCAAGGTGGCGAAGCTGCGTGAGCTGGGCGCCGTCGTCCACCAGCACGGCCGGGAGTACGCCGAGGCCTACGCCGCCTCGACGATCCGCGTCGCCGAGACCGGGGCGCTGTTCGTGCACGCTTACGACCAGCCGGAGATCGTCGCCGGGCAGGGCACCGTCGGGCTGGAGCTGCCCGACGTCGACACGGTGCTCGTCGCGACCGGCGGGGGCGGGCTCGTCGGCGGGATCGGCGCCGCGCTCGGCGACCGCGTGCGGGTGATCGCGGTCGAGCCGGCCGGCGCCCCGACGCTGCACGCGGCGCTCGCCGCCGGCAAGCCGGTGGACGTCGCGGTGGACAGCGTGGCCGGGGACTCCCTCGGCGCCCGGCGGATCGGCACGATTCCCTTCGCGCTCGCAGTACACCATGGGATGAAAAGTCTTCTCGTGACGGACGAGGCGATCATCGAGGCGCGCCGGCGGCTGTGGGACCAGTATCGGATCGCCGTCGAGCACGGCGCGGCGGCGGCATTCGCGGCACTCGACGCCGGCGCGTACGTGCCGGACGCCGGGGAGCACGTGGCCGTGGTGCTCTGCGGGGCCAACACCGACCCGGCGACGCTGCACGCCGAGACGGCGCATGCCACCGGATGACGTGTTCGAGGCGGCCCTGCGCCGGTTCCTCGACCAGCGGCGCGTCGACATGCGCTCGCTCGCGGCCGAGCTGGGGATCGGGCGGGCCACGCTCTACCGGCGCACGGGCAGCCGCGACCAGCTGCTCGGGCACGTGCTGTGGTACCTCACCGACCGCAACCTGCAGCGCGCGGTCCGCCACGCCGAGGGCCGGCGCGGCGCCGACCGGATCGTGGCGGTGATCGGCAACTTCCTCCACGGCGTCAACGACCAGCCCAGCCTGCGCCACTTCCTTTCCACCGAGCCGGAGGCGGCGCTGCGCATCCTGACCTCCAAGCGGGGCATCGTCCAGCCGAAGGTGGTCGCTCACCTGGAGGGGCTGATGCAGGCGGAGATCGAGGCCGGTGCGTTCGCGCCGCGCCTCGACGCGCGTACGCTCGCGTTTGTCCTGGTCCGGATCGGGGAGAGTTTCCTGTACGCGGACGCGATCGCGGACGGTGAGCCCGACGTCGACCAGGCCCTTCAGGTGATCGGGCGGTTGCTGGAGGACTGAGATGATCTCCACCGATGTGTGCATCGTGGGCGGCGGGCCGGCCGGGCTGGTCCTGGCGCTCCTGCTGCGCCGCCAGGGCGTGCGGGCCGTCGTGCTGGAGCAGCACGAGACGTTCCTGCGCGACTTCCGGGGCGACACCGTGCACCCCTCGACGCTGCAGCTCATGGACGAGCTCGGGCTCGGGGACCAGGTCGAGGCGCTTCCCCACCGGAAGGTGAGCCAGTTCCAGGTGCGGTACCCATCGGGAACGTTCCAACCGGCCGAGTTCTCGCGGCTGCGGACGCCGCACCCCTACGTCATGTTCGTGCCGCAGTGGGACTTCCTGGAGCTGCTGGCGTCGGCCGGCGACCTGCCGATCCATCGGAAGTACCAGGTCACGTCGGTCCGGCGGGCGGCCGGGCGGGTCGTCGGGGTCGCCGGCGACGGGCCCGACGGGCCGTTCGAGGTGGACGCGGCGCTGACGGTCGCCTGCGACGGGCGGCATTCGGTGATACGGCGGGAGCTCGGACTACGGTCGAAGGAGTTCGGCGTCCCGATCGACGTGCTGTGGTTCCGGTTGCCCCGCCACCCGGACGACCCTGCGGGCCTGGTCGGCACCGTCGGCGACCGCCGGCTCGTGATCGGCATCGACCGGGGTGAGCACTGGCAGCTGGGGTACGTCGTGCCGAAGGACACCGACGCCGCGCTCCGCGCGCACGGCCTGGGCGCGTTCCGCGAGTCGATCGCGGAGAGCGTGCCGTGGCTGACCGACCGGGCGGCGATGCTCGCGAGCTGGGACGAGATCCGGACGCTGACCGTGCGGATGGATCGCCTGTACCGCTGGCACGTCCCCGGCTGCCTGCTCATCGGCGACGCCGCGCACGCGATGTCGCCGGTCGGCGGGGTCGGCATCAACCTGGCGATCCAGGACGCGGTGGCCGCCGCCCGGGTGATCGCGCCGGCCTTCGTGCGGGGCCGGGCGCCGACGGAGCGGGAGCTCGCCCGGGTCCAGCGCCGCCGGACCTTCCCGACGGCAGGTACGCAGCTCGTCCAGCGGGCGCTCCAGCGGGCCGTGCTGCAGCCGGCGGTGGAGGGCCGGGCGGTCCGGCCGCCGCTGTCGCTGCGGGTACTGGACCGCTACCCACGCTTGCGGGCGCTGCCGGCCCGCGTGATCGGCGTCGGCCTGCTGCCGGAGCACGCTCCACCTCCGCGCTGACCACTCGCCCGCACGTCGCCGCCTCACCCTCATTCGGCCCGGACCGCCTCGCCCTGTGGCGCCGCGTCGCGCGGCTCCGGCCTTCGGTCGGTCGACCGACCGACCGAACCGCACGGAGACGCCGCAGCACTCCTCTGCCTTCAGCGCAGCCGCCGTGCCCTCGCCTCGCCATGCGTCGATCTTGGAGGTGGGGTTCCCGAAGTGTCCCTCCAAGATCGGCGCAGGGCGCCGGCTACACCGCGGTCAGGCGGGAGACGCCCGTCGCCACGCGGTAGCCCTTCACGCGCGTCGCTGTGGTGTTGCGGTCCTTGCGGTCGCGGACGTGGTACCAGTCCATGCGGCAGGCCTCCGGGCGGACCTCCAGGACGCCGTAGCCGTGGCCCTCCAGTTCGGCCCACTTCACGTGCGAGTTCGCGGCCCGCACGATGCTCGCCGCGATCGGGCCGGCCCAACCCGGCGGCAGGCCGACGAAGTCGTCGACGTTGTCGCTGGTCACCGACGGTACGACGAACTCGACAGCCGTCGGGGAGCCGACCGTCGACTTGGTCACCAGCTCGTTGGCCCACGAGGTGTGGATGTCGCCGGTGATGAAGACCGTGTCGCGGACCGAGTTGGCCCGCAGGTGGTTGACCAGCTCGTCGCGGTCGGCGTTGTAGCCGTCCCACTGGTCGGTGTTGATCGCGAAGCCGTTCGACGGGATGCCGAGCAGCTTGCCGATCGGGCCGAGCAGCCAGGCGGGCAGGGTGCCGACGTCGACCCGGGCGATCATGTCCGGGTTGCCGACGATCTTCCACTGGGCGCCCGAGCTCGCGAGGCCCTGCTTCAGCCACGCCATCTGGCTGTCGCCGGTGATCGTGCGGGACGGGTCGTCGACGGCGGTGCCGCTGGCCTGCTGGCTTCGGTACGAGCGAAGGTCGAGCATCGACAGCTCGGCGAGTCTGCCGAAGCGGACGCGCCGGTAGATGGCGCCGTCGGTGCCCAGGCGGACGGGCATCCACTCCGCGTACGCCTGGCGGGCGGCCGCCACGCGGGCCGCGAACGAGCCCTCGGTCGCCGGGTCGTGGTTCTCCGCGCCGTCCGACCACATGTCGTTGGCCACCTCATGGTCGTCCCAGGTGATGATCCACGGGACGGCGGCGTGCAGGGTCTGGGCATCCGGGTCGCTCTTGTACTGCGCGTGCCGGATCCGGTAGTCGGCGAGCGTCACGATCTCGTGGGTCGGCTGGGCCTGCCGCACCACCGTGCCGCTCGCCGCGAAGCCGCCCGACGCGTACTCGTACAGGTAGTCGCCCAGGTGCACGACGGCCTGGAGGTCGCCGCGCTGGGCCAGCAGCCGGTACGGCGCGAAGTAGCCGGCCTCCCAGTTGGAGCAGGACACCACGCCGAAGCGCAGCAGCGCGACGGCGACGTCGGTGGCCGGGGCGGTCAGCGTGCGGCCGGTCGGCGACCAGGCGCCGCCGGTGCCGAAGCGGTACCAGTACGTGGTGGCCGGCTGGAGCCCGCGCACGTCGACCTTGACGGTGTGGTCGCGCTCCGGCCCGGTGGCCACCTGACCGCTCTGCACGACGCCCGCGAAGGCGGCGTCGGTGGCGACCTGCCACGTGACCGTGACGGTGGGGCCGAGGCCGGAGCCGGGCTGGGCCTCCGGGGTGGGGGTGACCCGCGTCCACAGCAGGACGCCGTCCGGCAGCGGGTCGCCGGACGCCACGCCGTGGAGGAAGACGGGAGCTGCGGCGCTGGCGTCGGCGGCGACGGCCACCGCGGCCGCGGCTCCACCCGCGATGAGCAGCGAACGACGGGTGAGGGCTGCATCGACAGTCATGGTTGGCAGTTGTACGCCCAACTGGTTACCGAGCAGTACCCACTCGACTCGAAGTTGCGGCGAACGGAGGATGACCGGTGGGAACAATCCGGACATGTCGGAAGTGTCCATCGACCGCTAGTGCTGCCTCTTGCCTGAGGCAGTATTTTCATCGCATGGCCACGGTGCTGCTGGTTGAGGACGACCATGTCGTGCGGGGTGCCCTGCTGCGTTCGCTGACGGACCGGGGTCATACCGTGCACGCCGTCGGCACCGCGCTGGAGGCCCTGCGGCGCTTCGCCGCGGAGACGCCCGACCTGGTGGTGCTCGACCTCGGGCTGCCCGACCTGGACGGCGCCGACGCCCTGCGCATGCTGCGCGGCATCGCCGACACGCCGATCATCATCGCCACCGCGCGCGACGACGAGGCGGAGATCGTCCGGCTGCTCAAAGCGGGCGCCGACGACTACATGATCAAGCCGTTCACCAGCGCCCACCTCGACGCCCGGATGACCTCCGTGCTGCGCCGCACCGGCCGGGCGAGCCGCGAGGAACCCACCGCCATCGAAGTGGGAGGCTTGCGTGTCGACATCGGCCAGCGCCAGGCGTACCTGCACGGCGAGCCGCTGACGCTGACCCGCAAAGAGTTCGACCTGCTGGCGTACCTCGCCGCCCGTCCGGGACGGGTCGTCTCACGCCGTGAGCTGTTGGAGGAGGTATGGCGGCAACCCTCAGTGGGCGAGGACCAGACGATCGACGTGCATCTGTACTGGCTACGCCGGAAACTTGGCGAGAGCGCCTCGGCGCCCAGATACCTGCACACCGTGCGGGGAGTGGGCTTCAGATTCGCGGCGCCGGGCTGAGGCGAACCCTCGCCTACGTCTCGGCCGCGGTCACCGCGATGGTGGCCCTCGCCTTCCTCATCCCGCTCGGGCTCGTCGTCCAGCAGCTCGCCCGCGAGCGCGCCATCGCCGACGCCGAGCGGCAGACCGCCGTGGTCGTCGCGGTACTCACCGTGACCACGGACCCGCTCGCCATCGAGCGGGCCATCGCCAGCACCGGCGGCCCAGCGGTGACGCGCGTGTCGGTGCACAACCTGACCGACGACGGCATCGAGATCGGCACCGGCCACTCGGCCCCGGGCGACCTGGCGCGGGCCGCCGACCAGGCGGCGCCGGTCATCGCCGAGGTCAAGGACGGCCTGTCGTACCTCGAACCGGTCGACGTCGGCTCCGGCCGCACGGCCGTGGTCGAGGTGTTCATCCCCGAGTCCGAGCTGTCCAACGGCGTGGCCGGGGCCTGGTGGGCGCTCGGCGCCGTCGCGCTCGGCCTGGTCATCGCCTCGGTCTGGGTCGCCGACCGGCTGGCCGCGAAGATCACCATGTCGGCCCGGCAGCTGGCCGGCGCCGCCTCGGCGCTCAGCGAGGGCTACCTCGACGTGCGCACCATCCCGCAGGGCCCGCGCGAGCTGGCCGAGGCGAGCTTCGCCCTCAACGTGATGGCCGATCGGATCATGGCGCTGCTGTCCAACGAGCGGGAGCTGGTCGCCGACCTGTCGCACCGGCTGCGCACCCCGCTCACCGCGCTGCGGCTGGACGCCGAGACGCTCGACGACAGCCAGGACGCCGAGCGCATCCGCGACGCGATCGCGGCGCTCGAGGTCGAGATCGACAAGCTCATCCGGGCGATGCGCGAGCCGATCGACGCCCACTCCCCGGCCTCCGACCGCAGCGAGCGCGGCGACGGCGCCGCGCCGACGACGGGCGGCGAGGGCTGCGATGTCGCCGAGGTGGTGCGCGACCGGATGATGTTCTGGTCCGCGGTCGCCGGCGACCAGGAACGCGACTGCAAGGCCGTCGGCGTCGACGATCCGGCGCCGGTCACGGTCCAGAAGAGCGAGCTGGCCGCGGCGCTCGACGCGCTCATCGGCAACGTCATCCGGTACACGCCCCAGGGCGTCCCGTTCGAGGTCACGGTGACCCGCCGCGACGACGGCTACATCGTGCTGCGGGTCGAGGACGGCGGCCCGGGCATCCCCGACCCGGAGCGGGCGCTCCAGCGCGGCGAGAGCGACCAGGGCTCGACCGGCCTGGGCCTGGACATCGTCCGGCGGGTCGCGGTCGAGGGCAACGGCACGGTCAACATCGGCACGTCGGCCACCCTGGGCGGCGCGAGCGTCGTGATCGTCATGGCCGACGCCGACCCGGCGCCCAAGGAGCAGCCGACCACCTCGCGGTTCGGCCTGGTCGGTCGGCTCTCTCGCGAACCGGGTGAGAGCCGCTCCCGCTGGCGGCGGAAAAGCTCCTGATCACGACGCCGCATAGCGCCGGGACAAGTCTCGCTTAGAACGGCCTTAATTGGGTCGTTCGGGCTGGAACGGGCGTCGACGCATCGCTATGTTCAGTTCCGTTCCCACGTGGACGGACCGGCACTCACCCGCCTTGCCACCCTCGATGGCCGGTCGTCCCCTGCGCGCGGCGGGGGCCGGTACCTCTGCCCTGTGCCGGCCCTCGCCGCGCGCCCTTTCCCTCCGGAGGAACCGAGCGTGCAAGCGCCATCCCGTCTGCTCCGCCGTGCCGTGATCAGCGGCTCGGTGGTCGTCGTCGCCCTGGGGGTCGCCATCGCCGGCCCCGGCGCCTTCGAATCGTTGTTCAAGGAAAGCGGCCCGCCGGCGATCACGCACGTGCCGGCCGACAACCCCGAGCTCGGCCTCATCTACCAGGGCCTGAAGCCGGCCAAGAAGGGCACGCCCTGCGTCGGCGGCTACGAGGTCACCGAGAAGGACCAGTGCAGCCACGGCCCCGACGTCCCGCCGCCCGGGCTCAGCGTCCGCGGTGAGACCAAGCCGGTCGCCGACGCGGTGCCCGCGCAGACGGTGCCGTCCACCGACACCGCCGCGGCGCCGCAGGAGCAGACGGTGCTCGCCGACGACGGCGCGGCCGAGGGTGCCGACGGCGGGTTCGCCGTGGTGCCCGACGCGGCGGCCGCCGACGGTACCGCCTCCTTCACCATCGGCGCGAGCGGCGTGGCCTGCGACGGCGACGGCGTCTCCGGCAAGCGGGTCCAGGTCCTGTACGTCCGGGACGCCAGCACCGCGAGCCGCTTCAACCAGTACCTGGCGTCGTTCCGCACCTGGTCGGCCGGCGTCGACACGATCTACAACGCGAGCGCCCAGGAGACCGGCGGCGAGCGGCACGTCCGCTTCGTCACCACGCCGGACTGCCAGGTCGACGTGCGCGAGGTCGAGCTGCCGGCCGGCGGCCTGAACACCTTCGACGCCACGATCAGCGGCCTGAAGTCCCTGGGGTACAACCGGACCGACCGCAAGTACATGATCTTCGGTGAGTCCAAGGTGTACTGCGGGATCGGCACGTTCGCCGGAGACACGCAGCCCGGCGCGGGCAACCGCAGCAACGGCGGCCCCGGCTACGGCCGCAGCGACTCCGGCTGCTGGACCGCCAGCGTCGCCGCCCACGAGCTCGGGCACAACCTCGGCGCCGTCAACAACAACGCGCCGAACTCCAGCAAGGCCGGGCACTGCCTCGATGAGTACGACATCATGTGCTACAACGACTCGGGCGGCCTGAAGACGTCGGTGAAGTGCACGGACAAGGCGAAGGACAACCGCCTCGACTGCAACCACGACGACTACTACAACACCAACCCGAGCCCGGGCAGCTACCTCGCGAACAACTGGAACGTGGCCAACAACCAGTTCCTGATCGCGGGCAGCGGCGGCACGAACCCGCCGCCGCCGAGCCCCTCGCCGACGAAGACGACGGCCGCTCCGACACCGTCGAAGACCACGGCCTCGCCGTCGCCGTCCAAGACGACCGCGTCGCCGTCGCCCACCAAGACCGCCACGCCGACCCCGACTCCGACGGGCACCAAGCCTCCGACGGGCCTGAAGGAGCTGCGGACCAGTGACGTCACCGCCACGTCCGTGCGCCTGTCGTGGGACGCGGCCGCGGCCGGCAGCCGCTACGCGATCATCCTCAACGGCCGCTCCATCGGCCGGGTCGGCTCCACGAACGTCCGGATCGTCGGCATGCGCCCCGACACCGATTACCAGATCGGCGTTTCGCTCGCGCAGAACGGCGCCCTGACCCCGTGGACCACGACCGTCAAGGTGCACACCGCGGCCGCCTCGAACCCGACCGCCGGGTCGTGGATGGTGTTCGGCAACAGTCTGACCGGTGGGGTGGCCGACGTGTTCGGCGCCCGCAGCGCGGCCGGCACGCCGATCATCGTCTACCCGCGCCACGGCGGGGCGAACCAGCTGTGGAAGCTGGAGCCGGCGGCGAACGGCGCGTTCCTGGTCCGTTCGAAGGCCACCAACGCCTGCGTGACGACCAGCGGCAACAAGGACACCGCCGGGGCCACGCTGGTCCAGGGTGACTGCGCCACCGCCCTGCAGTGGAAGGTGACGCAGACCGAGTACGGCGTCGCGCTGACCTCGCCCGGTGGGCTGGTCGTGGGCGTGGCGAATGCCTCCTACTTCGGCAGCCGGCTGCTGGCCCTGCAGAAGCCGAGTGGCGCGAAGTACCAGAGCTGGATCCCGCAGCGCACGTGAGCCGGCTCTTCGTAATGGGTAGCGGCCCGGTGTCCTGGCGACGCCGGGCCGCGGCCTGGTTCGTGGCGATCATCGCCGCGACCTCGGCCGCGGTGTTCGGATGCGCGGACCACGCCGAGGCCCACGATGCCGTGGTCCTCACGCTGCACGGCGACGGGCGCGGTTCGGTGTGGGTCACCGTGACCTGGCAGGACGGCCACCCGGTCACCGAGGCGGTCGGCATGACGATGCTGGCGACCTCCGCAGCGGGCGGGCGGGTCGGCCCGGCCGGCCTGCAACGCAAGGGCAATGCGCTCACGTACCCCGGGACGCTGGCGCCCGGCGAGTGGACCGTCGTCGCCGAGATGGGCACGCCGGCCATCGGCCGCTGTCAGGGCGTCCTGCGGGTGGCGGCCGCCGACGCCTCCGCCGCCCCGGACCAGACCATTTGCGCGCCCCCGCCGGTCGCCGCCCCGCCGCCTCCGCCGCCTGCCCGGTCGCTGGCCTGGATCTGGTACCTCGCGGGCGTCCTCGTCGTGACCGCGCTCATGGTGTGGGCGTTCTTCCGGCGCCGCCCGGCACCGGCCCGCCGCCCGGCCCCACGGTCGCTCCGTCCGCGCCGCTGACGGCTTTCCGTATGTCACTTGACCGGTACAGTCGGCATCCTTTACTGTACCGGTACAGGCAACACTGTACCGGTACAGGCTTTGGAGGCCGTGATGTTCCCGCTCGCAATGATCGTCTCGCAGTCGGCGATGGCTCGTGAGTTCCCCGGCTCGTGGGCCGGCTCGGAGGGCTTCGAGTTCAGCAGCGCACTTCCCCATGCGCCCGTGGTGCCGTACCCGGAGCCGTCGCCCCGCGCGTACCGCACCCGGGCGGCGATCGCGTCGACCCTGCGCCGCGCGGCGACGGCGATCGCCCCGCCGGCCACCTGCAGCCCGGCCGGCTGAACCCGCGTTGCCGCCTGATCCCTTTCGCGGCGCCATCCCTTTCGCGGCGCCATCCCTTTCGCGGCGTCATCCCTTTCGCGGCGTCATCCCTTTCGCGGCGCCATCCCTTTCGCGGCCCCGGACCGCGCTTCGGTTCGGGGCGCATTGTTATGGTGCAGTGGACGGCCGTGCGACTGAGGAGGCGCTGGTGGCGAGGGTGACCTTGCAGACGATCGCCGACCAGGTGGGCGTCAGCCGGATGACGGTCTCCAACGCCTTCTCGCGGCCCGACCAGCTCTCGCCGACCCTGCGGGACAAGATCCTGGCGGTCGCGGACGAGCTCGGGTACGTGGGACCCGACCCGGCCGCCCGCGCCCTCGCCAAAGGCACCACCGGCGCCGTGGGCGTGCTGCTCACCGAGTCGCTGCGCGACGCGTTCACCGACGAGATCGCCACCGCCTTCCTGGGCGCGATCGCCGAGGAGCTGACCCCGACCGGCCTGGGCCTGACCCTGCTCACGGCGACGACCAACGGCGACGTCATCCCGGCGCGGGACGTGGCGATGGACGGCGCGCTGGTGTACTCCTGCGACCCGGAGTCGACGGCCGTCGACTGGCTGCTCCGCCGCAAGATCCCGGTCGTCTTCGTGGACCAGATCCCGGCCGAGGGCATCCCCGCGGTCAACGTCGACGACCGCGCCGGCGCCCGGGCCGCCGCCCAGCACCTGGTCGACCTGGGCCACCGCCACGTCGGCGTGGTGACCTCGGGCGTCCGAGGCGCCCACGGCCGGATCGCCGACGAGGAGAGCATGATCGACGGGTACGTCGCCCACCAGCGCATCGCGGGCTGGCTCGACGCGCTCCGCCCGGCCGGCATCGAGCCGACGATCGTCCGCCTCCCGCACGGCCGCCCCGAGAACGGCTACGACGGCGGCCGCCTGCTCCTCGCCCCGCCCGTGCCAGACCCGGCGCAGAACGGCGCCACTCCCCCGGCACCGCCCCGCCCGACCGCGATCCTCTGCTTCTCCGACGCCCTGGCCTCCGGCGTGGTCCAGGCCGCCCAGGACCTGGGCCTGCGCGTCCCCGACGACGTCTCGGTGGTGGGCTTCGACGACAGCCCGCTCGCGGCCCGCCTCCGCCCGCCGCTGACCACGGTCCGCCAGGACGTCCTGGCCAAGGGCCACGCGGCGGCGGCCGCCCTGACCCGAGCCATCGCGTCGTCCCGCACGGGCACAACCCCGGACCCCGCCCACCTACGCCTCCCGGCGTCCCTGGTCGTCCGCGCCAGCACCGCTCCACCCCCAGCCTGACCCGCGCCCCTGACCTGCGGCCCCGACCCGCCGCCCTGACCCACCGCCGTGGCTCGCCGCCCTGCCCCGGGCCGCTCTACAGACGCCGGCCTAGCCGCCTTTCGCCACCTTTCACCGGATAAATCCGAAATGTCACCCACAACGATCAGCGAGCCGGCTGGCAGGTCGGCGAGTTGGGGCCGCACGCCTACACGGACCGTGAGCGCGACGACCTGAGGCCCCGGCCGGCTTCTGCGGCGCGGCCTCGAACGTAGTCGGCGACGTCTCGGCGTCTGCAAGCGCCGCGTCACAGCAGCTGCCCATGATCAAGGGAAACGTTTGGCTGCCATGGCGACCAGAAGTTTCCCTTGATCATGGGGCGGGTCCGGGAACGGCGCTCCCAACCGGCCCCGAGGGGCCGTCACCCCAAGCTGAAGCCAGATTGTTGACTTGCGGAATACGTGCGGCGCAAGTATCGTTTCCAGTGGCGACATAAGCCGAAACCTGGAGGCGTGACATGCCCGCGATCACCGTCGAGAACGTTCTTGCGCTGCCCCGCGTGGGCGCGCCCGATCCGACCGTCGCCCGGCCGCGGTCCGTGGTGTCGGTGACCACCGCACCCAAGGGCTTCGAGGGCGAGGGGTTCCCGGTCCGGCGCGCGTTCGCCGGGGTCGACCTCCGGGCGCTCGACCCGTTCATCCACATGGACCAGATGGGCGAGGTCGAATACGCACCGGGCGAGCCGAAGGGCACCCCGTGGCACCCGCACCGCGGGTTCGAGACCGTCACGTACATCATCGACGGGGAGTTCGTGCACCACGACTCCAACGGCGGTGGCGGAGTGATCACGAATGGTGACACTCAGTGGATGACTGCTGGAAGCGGGATCCTTCACATCGAGACGCCGCCGGAGCACCTGGTGGTGAGCGGTGGGCTGTTCCACGGGTTCCAGCTGTGGGTGAACCTGCCCCGTGACAACAAGTTCGCCGCCCCGAGGTACCAGGACATCCGCGGCGGACAGGTCGCGCTGCTGACCTCGCCCGACGGCGGGTCGCTGCTGCGGGTCATCGCCGGTGAGCTCGACGGGCACGCTGGGCCCGGCGTCACCTACACGCCGATCACCCTGATCCACGCGACGATCTCACCCGGCGCCTCGCTGACGCTGCCGTGGCGCAAGGACTTCAACGCGCTGGCGTACACCCTCGCCGGGAAGGGCACCGTGGGCACCAAGGGGCGGCCGGTCGAGCTGGGCCAGCTGGCCGTCTTCGGCGAGGGCGACTCGATCACCGTGACGGCCGACGCCAAGCAGGACCCGCGGCACCCCACCATGGACGTGCTGTTCCTCGGCGGTCAGCCGATCCGCGAGCCCGTGGTGGCGTATGGTCCGTTCGTCATGAACACCAAGGCCGAGGTCATGCAGGCGTTCGAGGACTACCAGGCCGGCCGGCTCGGCAGCATCCCCGCGGCGCACGCTGACGTGCGGGGAGAGGCGTCCTAAGTGGACTTCAACGTCGTCGACAACGCCGACCAGCACCGATACGAGATCCACGTCGACGGCGCCCTGGCGGGTGCGGCCTACTACCGGCTACACCCGGAGGCGGGCGCGCCGACGCGGGTCGTCTTCACCCACACCGAGGTGGAGAAGGAATTCGAGGGCAAGGGCGTCGGCAGCAAGCTCGCGGCCGGCGCACTCACCCTCGCCAACGACGCCGGGCTGAAGATCGTCGCCCAGTGCCCGTTCATCGTCGCCTATCTCAAGAAGCACCCGGAGTACGCAAACTAGGCAGGCCGATCGGGTTCGGGTGGCGCAGGAGGCGCGACGCCCGGACCGCGATCGGATGCAGGAGCTCGGCGCACCTGGCGGTGGCGTCGGGACCGAGCGCCTCCCACGGGCCGGCGGCGAGCCGATCGGTGATGCCTTCGATCAAGTGGTACTTCTGGTGCGCCGCGCCGGTCGCCTTGCCCTCGCCGTCGACCCAGCCCCGCGAGCGCAGCGCGTCGAGGGCCGCGTCCCACTCCTCGTCGGTCCAGCCGCGGGCCGGCTGGTAGAAGTCGCGCCCGTCGCCGTCGCGCAGGGCGACCCGCCAGACGTTCGACTCGCAGCCGCCGACGCCCTCCACGAGCAGTGCCGCGACGTGGCCGTCGCCGCGGTGCTCGCGCAGGATCGTGGCCGCGTGCCAGAGCACGTCGACCGGGTCCTCGGGCCACGGGAGCGCGGCGTTGGCGGCGCCGAGCACGCGGCCGGTGACTTCGACCGACTCGGCAGCGCGGCGCAGGAGGGCCGCCGCCTCGCTCACGTCAAGGTCTTCGAGTGCCTTCGCGAGCGTGCGACGGGAGCCGATACGGCGGGCCTCCAGTGCGGCCTCGGGGGTGATGCGGGTCCACACGTCGGGCAGCGCGCGGGTGACCATGCGGGGGGCGAACCCGTAGAAGGCGGCGATGACCGGGCCGGCGCCGACCGGGCCGAGCGGGGCGGACCGCCCGGCGAAGTAGCCGCGCCAGAACCCGCGCAGGCCGGCCTCCTCGAACGCGCCCAGCGCGTCACCGGCGAAGTACGTGACGGCGTGCACGGGTTCGAACAGCGACCACATGCGGCGCTCGGGTGACAGATCCGTCATGGACCTGACGATAAGAGCGGGGGCTCCAGGAGTACACCTGAAGCCCCCGTCTGTGAAAAACTTTGTTCAGAGCGCCGGGTAGGCGTTCGCCATCAGCTCACGGAACTGAGCTCCGAACCACTGACCGGATACCGGCGCGTTGGGCAGTGCACCGGTCAGGCTGTTGCCGTTGCGCACGTTCCCGGTGTAGGTCGGGTCGCACATCCGGTCGAAGCCCTTGCCCTCGTCGTTCGGGATCAGCGAGCTGGAACCGTCGGACTCGCCCGGCGGCTTGATCCAGACGTAGGCGTCGATGCCCGGCTGCGGGGTCGCCCGCGGGCGCTCGCCCAGGCCGGCGCCGCTCTGGTTGCACCAGTTGCCGGCGTGGATGCGCCGGTCGACGCGGGACTGGTTCACGAACGTGTTCACGTCGGTCGACGTGCTCGCGGCGGTGGGCCGGGCGGAGCCGCCCCAGCCGTTGCGGGACGTGTCGATCAGCATGCCGATGTTCGAGTTGAAGCCGAGCGAGACCAGCTTGTTGCGGAAGGCCTGCGCGAACGTCAGCTCGTCGACGTAGAAGTTCCAGTCCACCCACTTCGACTGGCGCACCGACTGGCCGTTCACCGTGGTGTTGACCGTGAAGTACGGCTCGGACAGCGCGGAGTAGTTGGCCGTGTTGGTGATGAAGCCGTCGACGCTGGCGAAGCCGGCCGTGGTGGCCTGCACGGTGGACGCGAAGAGCTCCGCCGACGGGTTGAAGTTGGTGTCCCAGCCCAGCCAGCCGTGGTGGCCGGCGTCGATGTAGGTGTAGACGTTGCCGATCGCGTGCAGCTTGTTCAGCGCGTACTGGATGCCCTGGACGTAGGCACCGGTCGACTGGGCCTCCTGGCAGGCCGCGACGTTCAGGTTGGTGACCAGGTTCGGCAGCGAGTCGATCTCGATGATCGTCACGATGCGCAGGCTGGCGTACTTCGGGTCGCTCAGGATCGCGGCGATCGGGTCGATGTACTCGGTCTTGTAGCGGTTCAGGCCGTCCTGCGCGATCTTGAGCTCGCCGTTCGACGCGAGCGCCGAGCAGTCGCGGTTCGGCAGGTTGTAGATCACGAACTGGATCGTCAACGGGCCGCTGCCGGCCGCCGCCTGGGTGAGCGCGGCGTCGAGATGCGCCCGCACGCCCTTGGCGCTGCTGGAGCCCGCGATCGCGGCGATCCGGTCGATCCACACACCGGTCGAGACGCCGGCGACGGCGGTGCCGCCCTCGGCGCGGGCCTTCGAGGCCCAGTCCTCGTTCACGTAGCCGCGGGCGCCCACGTACGGGTTGTCGGCGTGATTTGGGGTGGTGCCGCCGCCCGTGACCGTGATGGCCGACGCGGCGCTCGTCGTCGTGTTGCCCGAGTTGTCGGTCGCGCGGGCGGTCAGCGTGTAGCTGCCGGCCGCGACGTTCGACCACGTGTAGGTGTACGGCGAGGTCGTGTCGGTGCCCAGCAGCGTGCTGCCGTTGTAGAAGTCGACCTTCGTGACGGTGCCGTCGCTGTCCGACGCGGTGGCGGCGAGGCTCACCGTGGCCGGGGCGGTGTACGACGACCCGGTCGACGGGCTGGTCAGCGAGACGGTCGGGCTGCCGTTGCCGCCGCCGTTGGTGACGGTGATCGGCACGATGCCGCTGTTCGTGCTGAGGCCGCCGTTGTCGTAGGCGCGGGCGGTGATGCTGTAGCTGCCCGCGGCGACGTTCGTCCACGAGTACGAGTACGGCGCGCTCGTGTCGGTGCCCAGCAGGGTGGTGCCCTGGTAGAACTCGACCTTGGCGATCGTGCCGTCGGCGTCGGCCGCGTTCGCCGCGATGTTGACCGTCGCCGGCGCGGTGAACGAGGCGTTGGCAGCCGGGCTGGTCAGGCTGACCGTCGGCGCCTGGTTGGTCGGGGAGCTGCCACCGTCGCAGACGACCCCGTTGAGGGTGAAGGCCGTCGGCACCGGGTTGCTGCCGCTCCACGCCCCGTTGAAGCCGAACTGCACCTTGCCGCCGGTGGCGACGGTGCCGTTGTAGCTCTCGTTCTTGGCGTCGAGGTGGAGGCCGGTCTGCGTGGGGACGGCCTGCCACATCTGCTGGATCTTCTGGCTGGAGTTGCCGAAGTCCCAGCCGAGCGTCCAGCTGGTCAGCGGGTCACCGAGGTTGGTGAACTCCACGTTCGCGCCGAATCCTCCGGGCCACGAACTGCTGATGGTGTACTTCGCGCTGCATCCGGTGGCGGCGAACGCCGGACTTGTGACGGCGATGGCGCCGCCGGTTGCCGCTATCGCGGCGATCGAGACGATGGCGAGTTTCCGCCTCATCGATGTGCTCCTCAACTCGACGGGAGTTCGGGCGTTCTGGCCCGGTCACCCTGCGCATCGGCCAAGGTCAGCGTCAACGGATCAAGGCCCTGACAGGCCTCTCACCTCGTCAGGAGTAGTCAGGGCACGTGAAACTTTCGGTGTGGCGTCGTTCACAGAAGTGGTGTACGGAACCGTTTCGTACCAGGGTCCGGCCGAGCTAGTTTCGAGACGGAACGGTTCCGTACACCTGCTCCGGGAGAGGTCCTCATGGTCGTGATGTCACCGAAGCAGGACCGCCGCGTCGCCATCTGTGAGGCGGTGTTCGAGCTGCTCGGCGAGGTCGGGTACGACCGGATGTCGATGGACGCCGTCGCCGCGCGGGCCCGCGCGAGCAAGGCGACCATCTACCGGGGCTGGCCCAACAAGCCGGAGCTGGTCATGGACGCGATCGAGCACCGGTATGGCGGGTCCATGGAGCCGCCGGACACCGGAACGCTGCGCGGTGACCTGCATGCCCTGGTCACCACGGCGTGCCGGCTCGCGGACGGGTCGGACGGTGCCGTGCTCACGGGCCTGATGACGGCGGCCACGCACAACGCGGAGCTGTCACAGGTCATGCATCGCTGCGTCTACGAGACGAAGCATGAGCTCTACGAGACGATGATCAAGCGTGCGGTCGACCGCGGTGAGCTGCCCGAGGGCAGCCGGTCCGAGCTGCTGCACGAGGTGTTGCACGCCATGGTGATGAGCCGGCGGCTGTGGCAGACCGGCCCCATGGATGAGGAGTTCGCGACGCGGCTCGTCGACGGGGTGTTGCTGCCCGTGCTGCGGCAGGGTTGCTGACCGGTTCCTTCCCTCATTTTTGTCGTACCTCGTCCGTAGAGTGCGGACGCGGGTGGAATTCATGGCTTTCGGAGGCTTCAAGCATGTCGAACGAGACCGTCTTTGTGCCGGACATATCGGTTAAATCAGCATCGGTTCCACCTGATCCACGGCGCTGGCTGGCGCTCGCCGTCATCGCGATCGCGCAGCTCATGGTCGTGCTCGACGCGACGATCGTGAACATCGCGCTGCCCTCGGCGCAGCAAGCGCTGGACATCTCCACCGCCGACCGGCAGTGGATCGTCACGGCCTACACGCTGACCTTCGGCGGGTTCCTGCTGCTCGGCGGGCGGATCGCCGACTTCTTCGGCCGCAAGCGGACCTTCCTCGTCGGCCTGCTCGGCTTCGCGGCGGCCTCGGCGCTGGGCGGTGCGGCGGTCAACGCCGAGACGCTCTACGCCGCCCGGGCGCTGCAGGGCCTCTTCGGCGCGCTGCTCGCGCCGGCCGCGCTGTCGCTCATCACGGTCACGTTCACCGAGGCCAAGGAGCGGGCGAAGGCGTTCGGCGTCTTCGGCGGCATCTCCGGCGGTGGCGCGGCGATCGGCCTGCTCGCAGGTGGCCTGCTCACCGAGTATGCGAACTGGCGCTGGTGCCTGCTGGTGAACATCCCGGTCGCGATCATCGCGTTCGTGTGGGCGATGGCGGTCGTGAAGGAGAGCAAGGCGTCCGGCGACACCCGCTACGACGTGCCCGGCGCGATCCTGGCCACGGCGGGTCAGGTCGCCCTGGTCTACGGCTTCACCAAGGCCGCGACCGACGGCTGGAGCTCGAGCGTGACGATCGGCTGGCTGGCCGGCGCGGTCGCGCTGCTCGGCGCATTCCTGTTCTGGGAGTCGCGCACCAAGCACCCGCTGCTGCCGCTGCGCGTGCTGTTCGACCGCAACCGCGGCGCGTCGTACCTGGTCTCGATCCTGCTCGGCGCGGGCATGCTCGGCATGTTCCTGTTCATGACGTTCTACCTGCAGCAGACGATGGGCTACTCGGCGCTGAAGAGCGGCGTCGCCTACCTGCCGTTCTCGGGCGGCATCGTGGCCGCGGCGATCGTGGCCTCGCGGCTGCTGCCGCGGGTCGGCCCGAAGGTGCTGATGGCGACCGGCGCGCTGCTGGCGACGGCGGCCATGGTGTGGCTGACGCAGCTGGACCTCGACTCGTCGTATGCGGTGCACATCCTGCCGTCGTTCGTCGCGATGAGCTTCGGCATGGGCCTGGTGTTCGTCCCGCTGAGCAGCGTCGCTCTGTCGGGCATCGCCAACCACGACGCCGGCGTGGCCAGCGCCATGGTCAACACGACGCAGCAGGTGGGCGGCTCGCTGGGCACGGCCCTGCTCAACACCATCTTCACGACGGCCGTGACCGGCTACCTGACCGACCACGGCGCGGAGCCGCTCCAGCAGGCGCACGCGGCGATCCACGGCTACAACGTGGCGTTCACGGCGAGCGCGATCCTGCTGGCCGTCGCCGCCGTGGTCGTGATCGTGCTGGTCCGCAACACGAAGTCGGACGCCTCGACCCAGGAGAACGCTCCGGTCATCGTCCACTGACCGTCTCGGCGGTGCGCGGCCCCCTTCCGGCCTGTTGCGGCCTGGAAGGGGGCCGCGCACCGTTCTGGCTGTGATCGTCGGGTGCGGCCACGGCGCGACGAGCAAGCGTCACGACTGCCGGAGGCTCCGACGCCATCGAACCTCGCCCTCGTGCCACTCGCCGGTCGGTGCGAGCCCGGCCGCGGCGGCGACGGCAGCGGATGCCCGATGGTCGGGGTGGATGTGGGCGATGACGGTCGGGATCGGCTGCCGGCCGAGCCAGTCGACGAGTCCCTGGGCGGCCTCGGTGGCGATGCCTCTGCCCTGCCACGGAGTGCCGACCACCCAGGCGATCTCGGCGACGGGCCCGTGACCGGAGGGGCCGATCGTCGCCTGAACCGTGCCCGCCAGGCAGGCGTCGTCACGGAGCCGGATCACCCAGTTCAGCCAGGAGACGGCCGGATCGGGAGAGCCTGCGGTCATACGCTGGTAGCGCGAGCGCAGGGCTTGCGGGGTGTCCGGAGCGCCGCCGGTGAAGGTGTGCAGCGCTGGATCGGACAGGACCGCGGCCATCTCCTGGGCGTGCTCGACGAGCAGCGGCAGCAGGTCCAGCCGCCGCGTGGTGATGGTCTGCGCCGCGATGGCGTTCACGCCGCGAGGCTGGCGGTGCGTTCGCGTTCGGAGCGGACGCAGGTGGCCACCTCAGCCCGCAACGCCGCGGCGAGCATCCCGCCGACCCTCGCCGGGACCGGGGCGGTGGCTGGCAGCGTGGCCGGCGCGGGGTCATCGGGGTTGACTACGGGGAGCACGGGCATACCTTCCCGACCCGCGTCGGCGCGGGCCACTCGCCGGCAGGGTACGCCTCCCGACGCTCATCCACAGGCTTCGAGCATTGCTCGGCGATCGGGCTGCTGAGGCCGTGGCCCGCGCGTGGCGGTGGCCGTCGGTGTGAAGCTTGTGGAACGCATGGCGGCGGATCGGGACACTGCCGGTGCACCGTACTTGAGGAGGTCAGCCGGAAGGACGGATCAGGTCGAACCGCGTGCGGAGTCGATGAGGAAGTTCCTCGACAAGCCCATGGCCTGGGTGATGCGGCCCAGGCAGCGCATCCAGAAAGTCGGTGACCAGCACTTCGTCGATACGACGGTCACCTCGGTCGAAATGCGCGTCCAGGAACGCCAGGGCGCCGCGCCAGTCCAGAGCGTCGCTTTCGCCGTTCACGTACGCCTCCACGATCCTGTCGGTGAAGCCCTCGCCAATGCCGAAGATCACGTGCGGCAGCAGTTCACCGTTGTCGCGCAAGTGCTCCTCATACGACGGCCGGAGCGCCGGGAACCGCGCCACGAACGCTTCGACGAACTCGTTGGCGGTTGTCATGGGCAAAGCTCCTCGGTGCTACAACGGTCGTGGTGAGCGGCGGAACCTCTGGCTGTCTGTCAGCCGGAGGTTCCGCCGATCCGTCAGGCTCGAACGAACTTCACGGCGTCTGCCCTTGCGCAGCCCGTGCCGGAGCTTGTCAGCTTCACCGCGCCCGCGGTGCCCTGCGCGAATGTGTACGTGCCCAGGCTTACCCACGCCGATGGGCTCGTGGTGCCGTTGACCACCGTTGTCGTGGTGCCCGTCGCGTGCGTCACGGTCAGGCTTGTCTGAGGATCGCTGTTCGTGGCCGCCAGCCGGTAGTAGTAGACCTGGTACGTGCCTGCCGCGCGGAGGTTCGGGCGCCACGTTGCTGTGTTGCCCGCGCTGCCGCATGTCGCGTAGCGGGTTGGGGACGCCACCGTCCAACCCGTCAGTGTCGACGGCAGCCAGGTGCCCGTCTCCGAGTAGCCGTACGCCGCCGGGCCGTCGTTGTCCACGTAGTAGTCCCGCTGCCAGTAGCGGACGTAGTCGAACTGGACCGTGGCCGGGAGTTTCGTGTCGTCCGGGACCGTGCCGTACGCGATGCTGGTCAGCCAGATGTTCGTGTAGTCGTGGGTCCAGTCGGTGGGGACGTACGGGGCCGTGTACATCAACGTGCCGTCCACGTAGAAGCGGACCGACGTCTCCTGCCAGTCCATGCCGTAGACGTGCCAGGCCCGTGAGTCGATCGTCGGGCTTGTGTACGTCGTCCCGTACGACTTCCCGGCCGAGACGCCGCTGCCCTTCCAGGTCAGCACGCCGTGGTGGATTCTCGTCGGGCTGATCGAGTCGATCTCGAAGCCGTCGATCTCGGTGCGCTGGGATGCCGGGAACGTCGTCGAGCCGTCTCCCGACATGATCCAGAACGAGCTGTGCCAACCCGCGCCGTCGTTCAGCTTTGCCCGGGTCTCGTAGTAGCCGTAGCGCAGGGACTGCTTCGAGATCACGCCGCCGCCCGTGTACGACTTGCCGCCGTACGTCTCCTTCTTCAGCGCGATGTTCAGCATGCCGTCCGAGACCGAGACGTTCTCGGGGCGCTGGGTGCTGTAGGCCTTGCTGTCGGTGCGGTAGTTCCACCTTGACGTGTCCAAAGTGGAGCCGCTGAAGTCGTCCGAGAATACCTGGGTCCAGCCGGTGCCGGACGGGTCGGCCGCCGCGGGGAGGGCCGGAGCCACCACCGCGAGCGAGGTCACGACCAGCGGGATCAACAGGCGGCGCATCAGTTCCTCCCGTAGTACAGGCGAAGGTTGGTGAGGTCGACGAGGTACAGGACGTCCACGCCCTGCGTGTTGCGTTCCACGGCGAAGCGGGACACGGGAATCCCCGGGGACACCGCCACCGAGGTCCAGGTCGTGCCGGGCTTCGTGGCCATGAACAGGCCGTCCGCGGTGGCGTAGTAGACCCGCTTCAGGTCCGTCGGGTGCCAGGTGATGTCGATCGCGGCCGTGGTCTGGGCCGCCGAGTAGACCGTGTCGCGGGTCCACGAGCCGCCCGAGAGGTACGCGTAGCGGACCGTGAAGATGGCGGCCGTCCGGTAGCGGTACACCACCTTCGGGGAGGTGCCGTCGAGCGTCAGCTTGGCGCTCTGCACCGCCGGGCCGGTGCCGTCGTTGCCCTCGTAGATCTCGCCGGCCGACAGCGGCTGGATGACGTCCGCCGTCGCGAGGCTGACGGGGACCGTGACGGGCGCTCCACTGTGGTCGGTGAAGTCGCCCGTCGCCGGCCGGTAGACCAGGTGGCTGAGCTCGTGGCGGAACGCGGTGGCCGGCCACAGGCCCCACTCCCACAGGATGTGCAGGTTGCCCGCCGAGTCGAACTGCAGGTCGTCGGGGTACACCGCCCGGTTGGCCGAGGTCGCGAAGACGGCCACGCGGGTCCACGTCGACGTGGCGTTGTCCCAGCGGTACAGGCGGCCGGAGCGGCCCGCGGACTGGGCGCCGTCGAGGCGGGCGATGAGGTAGACGTCGCCGTTCGGGGCCGTGGTCAGCACCGGGTAGGTGACGCCGACGCCCTGGTCCGGCAGGTCGGCGCCGTGGAAGGTGGGGTTGCCGCCGACCGTGTCGCTGCGGAAGTACCGCCACGCGTTGTTGTGCATGCTGGCGAACACGTGGAACCGGCCGCTGCCGTCGCGGGCGATCGACGGCTGGTTGTGGCCCACGTCGTCGGTGTACTCGGCCTGGGCGGCGCCGTTCATGACCGGCAGGCGGGTCCAGGTGCCGACCGTGTCGCGGCGGGCGATGGCCACCTTGTGCGTGCCGGCGGTCGCGCCGGGCTCGTTGAACGCGAGGTACGCGTAGTCGGTGCCGGGCGAGTAGGTCTCCAGCGGCGACCACCAGCCGGCCTGGTTGGAGCTGTCGATGGGATAGGGCGCGAGCGTCACGGCGGCCGGCGCGGCGGATGCGGGCGCGCCGAGGAGCGTGGTCGCCAGGATGGCGGTGGCGACCACTGCGGCTCTTCTCATGGGTCCTTCCTTCACTCGGCCAGGGCGCGGACCCTCGCTTCGTCGATGTCGAGCCCGAGGCCTGGCAAGGGGTTGACGGTGCGTTCGCCGCCGGACGGCGGTGCGAGGGCGGCGACCGCGGACAGGGGGTTGTCGCCGATCCAGTGCTCGACGACGTCGAGGTTGGGGATGGCCGCGGCGCAGGACAGGCTGGCCGCGAAGTGGACGGACGAGCCGATGCTCACGTGCGGCGTCGCCTGGGCCCCGAACGCGTCGGCGAGGGCGGCGATGCGCATCGTCTCGGTGATGCCGCCGGCCCGGCAGACGTCGGGCTGCAGCACGTGGAGGGCGCCGGCGCGGAGGAACTCCAGCGCCCGGAAGCGGCCCGGAAGGGAGTCCAGGGCCAGCGGTACGTCGAGCCGGCCCGCCAGCTCGCGATAGCCCGCGACGTGCTCGGGGGCGATCGGCATCTCGAAGAAGCCGACGCCGAGCTCCTGGAGGGCCCGGCCGACGTGGAGCGCCTGCCGCACGTCGTACTGGCCGGCGGCGTCGGCGAAGACGCGCGGGAACAGGTCGCGCACCGACTCGACGGCGGCGATGTCGCGGGCCGGGTCGAGCCCGATCGCGACCTTCACCGCGGTCCAGCCGGCGTCGCGCAGCGCCTCGCCGCGGGCCCGCGGGTCGGGGTCGGCGGCCGGGATGCCCGACGCGTAGACGGGAACCGAGGACCGGAACGCGCCGCCGAGCAGCGCGTGGACCGGCTGGCCGAGGGTGCGGCCCCAGGCGTCCCACAGCGCGATGTCCACCCCGGACAGCGCCTCCAGCCAGAAGCCGGCGTCGTGGCCGCGCACGCGCATGCCGGCGTACATGCGCTCCCAGGTGACCGCGATCTCGTCGAGCCGCGTGCCGGTCACGAGCGGGGCGAGCAGCTCGTCCACGATGGCGGCGGTGGCCGGCGCGGCGACCGGGGCCTTGCACTCGCCCCAGCCGGTGACGCCGTCGGTGGTCTCGAGCCGGACGAGGACGGTGTCGATGGTCGGCGAGTAGACGTACCGGCGGCGGGCCGGGACCGGGTAGCCGGCGACCTGCCCGCCCTGGTCGGCGCTCCAGGTGCGGGCGCCCCAGTACACCTCGGGCGGCGCGGCGCGCAGCACGAACGTCTCGATCCGGGCGACCTTCACCGGGACGCCTCCAGCAGGGCGAGGAGCAGCGGTCCCTGGCCCCACGGGAAGACGCCGGTGGCCCGGGTCAGGTAGGACGGCGCGTCGCCGATCGGGGTGGCCTCCGACACCGGCAGGCCGCCGGCGCCGTCGAGCGCGTCGAGCGCGGCGGCCAGGGCCCGCTTGCCCATCGGCGTCGAGGGCAGCGCGGCGGCGACGAACGCCGACACGCTGTGCTCGACCGGGGCGCCGTCGAGGTCGACGACGGTCCGCCACCGCCCGTCCTCCTCGTACCGTCCCAGGGCGGTCACCAGAGCGGGCAGTCGTGGCGAGTCGACCGCACGAAGGCCGTGCAGCGCCCAACCCTGGCCACGCCCCCAGTGGACGCCGTTCGGACGGACGCCGTCGTGGCCGTGGCTGAACAGGCCGCTCGGGGAGGCGAGCAGCCGCGCGGCGGCCTCGATCGCAGCGGCAGCGCGACCCCCGGGCAGGCCCGGGCCGTCGGTGTGCATGCAGTCGACCCAGACGAACGCGCCGAGGTCGGGGCGGTGCACCGGGCCGGAGACGGCGGAGCGGAAGCGGGCGACGGCCGCGGACACGTCCACTGCGGGACGCAGGCGGGCCAGCTCGGTCAGCACCTCGACCGGGATCAGGTGGTCCGTCACGTCCGACGGCCGGTGCAGCGACGGCGCCACCAGGTCGGCGACCGCATCGATCCACTGTGGACGGCCGAGGTGCTCCCCCGCCCGGAGCACGCCGAGCAGGGCCGGTCCCTCGCCGAAGCCCCAGATCTTGTACCGGTACTCGAGCGCCCGCACTGCCACCGCCTCGATGACGTCATCCATGGCGGAGCACCTCCAGCAGCTCGGCGAGGCCCCCGTCGCGGGTGACCGCGCCGCCCACGCCGAGCGCGGCCGCGCCCGCGTCGAGATAGGCACGGGCGTTGTGCGCGCCGACGCCGCCCGTGGCCACGAACCGCGCCTCCGGGAACGGGCCGCGCATCTCGCGCAGCCAGCCAGGCCCGAGCGACCCGGCCGGGAACGCCTTGAGCCAGCCGCAGCCGGCCTTGAGCGCGTGGTGCACGTCGGTCGCGGTCGCCACGCCGGGCAGGTGCGGCAGCCCGGCGTCGTGGCTGGCCCGGGCGACCTCGGCGTCGAACCCGGGTGCCACGGTGAACACGGCGCCCGCCTCGGCCGCGACGGCGACCTGCTCGGGTGTGCGCACGGTGCCGGCGCCGACGGGCTGCCCGTGCCCGGCCAGCTCGCGCAGCACCTCGACCGCCGCGGGCGTCTGGATGGGGACCTCGACGACGCCGAGGCCGCTGTCCCACACCGCCCGGGCCAGCTCCAGGGCGCGCGCGACGGGCACGCCGCGCAGGATCGCCACCAGGGGCCGGCCGGACAGCAGGTCGTCGAAGGAGGTCACAGTCGCTCGATCCAGAACTGGACAGACGTCGGCGGCAGCGTGAGGCTGAGCACCGGGCCGGTCTTGTCGGTCAGGTTGGTGTTGCGGGCCGTGGGCGTGAACTGCTGGCCCTGGAAGGCCCGGGTGGAGCCGGTGTCGACGGTGTAGGTCACGCTCGACGTGCTCCGGTTGGTGAACGCGAAGACGAGCTTGCCCTGCGGGGTCTTCCAGGCCATGATTCGCTGCTCGGTCCGGACCGTGCCCTCGTCGACGTGGTAGCGCACCGAGTTCCACGGCATGTACCGCACGAACCCGTAGATGCCGTTGAAGTTGCGCGGGTTGTAGTCCCAGTGACCCTTGGCGATGTCCGGGTACTTGGTGAAGTCGTCGTCGTCATAGGGCCGCCAGAAGCCGAGCGAGTAGCCCGACGCCTCCGAGTTGTAGGTCGGCTTGAGCGCGTGCAGCCAGAACCAGGTCGGCGAGTTCTGGAAGGTCATCCAGTTCATGATCGACTGAGCGGTGTTGACCATCTTCCAGTCGCTGGTCGGCACCTGGTACTCGAACTCGTTGCTGAACACCGGCTTGCCGGTCGCGTCGCTGGTGTAGTTGTTCTGGAGCTGGTCGTTGCTGTCGCTGCCGATGCGGTGGAAGGACCAGCCGTCCACCTGGGCCAGTGCGGCGGCGTCGGCGCGGATGAGGGCGCCGCCCCGGCCGCGCTGGCCGTTCTCGGCGTCGGCGTGGATGAAGATGCCGGGGAACTCGGCGCGGACCTTGGGCGCGATCGCCTTGAAAGCCCTGTAGTACTGGTCGTTGCTGTAGGTGCAGCAGGAGTAGGCGACGCCGCCGATGCTCGGCTCGTTCTGCAGGCTGAACATCTTCACGGGTACGCCGTTGTCGCGCAGGTACACCAGGTCCCGCACGATCGCGTCGCCGAACTGGTCGAGCCAGCCCGGGTCGGTGGAGGCGATCGTGCCGCCGACGTAGCTGCCGTTGGACTTCCAGCCGGGCGCCGGCGACCAGTACTCGGCCGAGACGCCCTCGATGCCGGACTGGGCGATCAGCTCGGCCAGCTCGGCGAGCTGGGTCGGCCAGCGGCCCACGATCTGCTTCTGGGCGCTGTCCAGGCCGCGCAGGTACAGCCCGAGCGCCAGCCGCAGGTAGCGGAAGCCGCGGTCCTCGCGGATCTTCAGCAGGTCGCGGTACATGCGGGTGCGCTCGGTGGCGACGAGGTCGTGCGGGACGGAGGTGGTGGCGGCCGGCAGGCCGTTGTTACCGGAGCCGATCGAGTCGGACTGGATCTCGACGCCCAGGCCGAGGATCGTCTGCCGGGGCTGGTCGTGGCGGATGACGTAGTCGGCGGCGGCGGCGAAGGCGGGGCGGGCGGTGGCACCGGCCGCGACGGCAGCGGCGGTGGCGGCAGTGGCGGCGAGCGCGGTGCGACGGGTGAGGGGCATCTACGACTCCTCCTAGCTGATTTGGTCGGGGCCTATCGGCTCTGGACCCGGCCTTGGACGGGCCTCCGTGAGCGGCGGAAGGCCGAGGCGGGCGCGCGGCCCGGGTCTGAGCAGGGCCGCGGGCTGGACGGCGGAGGCGCCGCCGTCCAGGACGATCTCCGTGCCGGTGAGCAGGGCGGCCGCGGGCGAGACGGCGAACGCCACGGCGTCGGCGACGTTCGCCGGCTCGCCGGGGAGCTGGGTCTCGGCCAGGCGGGCCAGGTCGTTCGGGTCGGTGACGCGGGTCAGGGTGTCGGGGGTGCGGACCCAGCCGGGGCTGATCGTGACCGCGCGGATGCCGGCGCGGCCGTACTCGACGGCGAGCTGGCGGGTGAAGGCGGCGAGGCCGGCCTTGGCCGCCGCGTAGGCGGGGTAGCCGGGCTGGAACGCGTGGCCGTGGACCGAGCCGATGGTGACGATGACGCCCCTGCCGGCGGCGACCATGCCCGGCAGGACCGCCCGCGCGCAGAGGAAGGCGGAGGTGAGGTTGGTGTCGAGGACCGTCCGCCAGTCGGCCAGCGACGTCTCGTGGGCAGGGGCGCCAGCCGTCACGCCGGCGCAGTGAACCAGAACGGCGACGGGATCACGAAAGGCCGCCGCGACCGCCTTCTCGTCGGTCAGGTCCGCTTCCGCGCGGTCGAGACCCACCACCGAGTAGCCGTCGTCCCGCAGGCGGGCGGCGACGGCCGAGCCGATGCCGCCCGCCGCCCCCGTCACCACCGCGAGGTCATGGCCCATCTCAGGCACGGAACACCTCGTAGTGGGCGATCAGGTCCTCGTCGAGGGTGATGCCGAGGCCCGGCTCGTCGGGCACGACCAGCGCACCGTCCACGAGGGACGGACGGGGCGCCAGGTCGTCGCGCAGCGGGTTGGGCAGCCGGTTGTACTCGTAGATGGGCACGTTGGGGGTGGCCGCGGCGAACTGCAGCGCCGCGGCCAGGCCGATCGCGGAGCCGACGCCGTGCGGCGAGACGTCGACGTGGAACGCCGAGCACAGCGCCGCGATCCGGCGGGCCTCGGTGATGCCGCCGGCGCGGGCCAGGTTGGGCATGACGACGTCGGCGGCTCGGGCCAGCAGGAAGTCGCGGTAGCGGTACCGGATGAACTCGCTCTCCCCGGTGACCACCGGGATCCGCACGGCCGCACGGACCTCGGCCAGGCCGGCGACGTCGTCGGTGGCCAGGGGCTCCTCCAGCCAGCGCACCCCGAGATCCGCGAGGGCGTGGCCGAGGCGGATCGCGGTCCGCACGTCGTAGGCGCAGTTGAGGTCGACGTGCAGGGCCGCTCCGGGTTTTCTGCCGTCGAGCGCGGCGGCCACCGCGGCCGCGTGCGCCAGGTCGGTCGCCTCGCCGCGGCCGAGCTTGAGCTTCACCGCGTGGAACCCGTCGTCCAGGAAGGACAGGGCCCGCTCGGCGGACTCCGCGGTGGTGGGCAGGAACGGGATCGGGGACGCGTAGACCGGCACCGACGTGCGGACCGGGCCGCCGAGCAGCCGGTGGACCGGCAGCCCGGCGGCCTTGCCGCGCAGGTCCCACAGCGCGAGGTCGACCCCGCTGATCGCCTCCAGGTAGAACCCGCCGGTGCGCCCGGCGCCGGCCTGCGCGCCGAACATGAGCTCCCACAACGCCTCCGACGCGCCCGCGTCCCGCCCGAGCAGCATCGGGGCGAGCAGGTGGCCGACGATGGTGGCGGTCACCCGCGGCTCCGGCAGGCCATAGGCCTCGCCGATGCCCTCCAGGCCGTCGACGGTCCGGATCCGGACGAGGGTGGTGTACTGCCCCAGGCGCGGCAGCACGCGATGGCTGGACGCCGGGGTGAGGAGCCACTCCGGTACCTCGTCGAACATCCGCTCGAACGGGGCGGCCAGGGCGACGGCTTCCACGGAGGCGATCGTGAGCTTCACTTGATCCCTTACTTGATCAGGGCGTTCATCCGGTCGCGGGCGGAGCCCAGCGCGTCCTTCGGCGACTTCTTGCCGATGAGGATCGACTGCACCTCCTCGGCCAGCACCTTCTCCATCTGGGAGAACTGGGGGTAGATCCAGAACGGGCTGGCGCTGGAGTTGGCGCCGATCTGCGCGGTGAAGTCGGTGGCGAACTTGTCGTTCTTCACCGCCGAGTCGGCGAGGCCCGCGTTCGTCGTGGGCGGCAGGCCGGTCTTGGTGAACCAGTCGATGGTGTACCCCTGCTCGGTCGTGACGGTCTTGGCGAAGTTCGCCGCGGCGGCCGCGCCGGAGCCGTTCATGACCGCGATGACCTGGCCCCAGGCGAGGTGCCGCGGCTTGTCGCCGGCGTTCTTCACCGGGCGCGCGACGGGCACCATCTTGGTGCCGAGGTCCTTGTCCGGCGACGACTTGGTGACCGTCGCCTTGCCGCCGATCGCGTCCTCGTAGAACGCGGTCTTGCCCTGGGACATGAGCGCGCGGGCGTCGACCCGGTTGACGTCGGGAGCGATGAGCTTCTGGTCGTAGAGCTTCTTGTACCAGGTGAGGGCCTCGACGCTGCCGTCGTCGCCGATGACGATCTTGCCGTCCTGCACGATCGGGGAGCCGAACTCCCACATCCACGGGATGATGTCCTTGAGCTGGTCGACCTTGGTCATGCCGGCCCACGGGACGATCCCGCCGCCGAGGCCCTTGACCGCGGTGAGCGCCGCCTCGAACTCGGCGACCGTCTTCGGCGCCGACGTCACGCCGGCCTTCGTGAGCAGCTCCTGGTTGCTGATGAGGCCGATGCCGGCGAACGTCCACGGCAGGCCGTACTGCGCGCCGCCGGACTGGCCGAGCGCGAGCGCGGCCGGCGCGTAGTCCAGGCCGGTGGCGACGCTCTTGAGGTCGACGAGCTTGCCGGTGGCGGCGAGCGTGGCCAGCCAGGCGACGTCGAGCTGGACGGCGCCGGTGAGCTGGCCGCCCTGGACCTGGAGCAGCAGCTGGTTGAGGTAGTCGTTGTACGGGTACGACGGCGTGGTGATCTTGACGCCAGCGTTGGCCGCCGTGTACTTGGCGATGGCGTCGGTCATCGGCTGCTTGGTGACCGCCTCGTTGTACGACCACGAGGTCAGCGGGAACTCCTTGACCCCGTCGTCCTTGAGGCCTTCGGTGCCGGCGGGGGTCGGGGCGCTGGTGGAAGGGGCGCAGGCGGCGAGGGTGCTGAGGCCGAACAGGCCCAGCGCCGACCGGCGGGACAAACGAACGT
>NZ_JAHYSG010000115.1 GCF_022095675.1 Dactylosporangium sp. AC04546
CCGCGCACTCACCGCCGCCACCCGCCGCACCCTCCCCAGCGCGCAATCACGGTCCCGCGCCCATTGCCGCGCCTCTCACCAACATCGGACCCTCCACGCCCCTGCCTTGCCTTCAGCTTCTGCCCGGACATATCCGAAAAATCGGATATGCGCAGGGGAAGCCAGCCCTTCGGGGCAGGCGGAGGCGGAGGGCAGCCGAAACGGTGGCGATGCTGACGCGACGAGCAGACGCCAAAGCGGCACGGCAGTATCCAGGAACCGCCGGACCGCCGGACCGAGCCGGGCACTCCATACGGGTCGGAGCGGCCAACCGGCCAGGTCGGAGCGGCGGACACGCTCGCCCATGATCGAGGGAAACTTCTGGCTGCCATAGCGACCAGATATTTCCCTCGATCATGAAAGCCCGGGCACAGCGGGCGGTCGCGCCATGAAAGCCGTCAGCGGCGGCGCTTCAGTGTGCGTTCGTAGTCCTGGAACCTTGCCTTGGCGATCGTTGTGCGGGTTTCCGTGCGGAAGACCACGCCCTCCGACGCGCCCTCCAGCGTCGGGTCCAGGGAGACCCGCGTGGCCGGGAGCGTTGTCCGGAGCAGGTCCAGCGTCGCCTCGATCGTGGTCGGGAGGTCCGCGGCCGGGAGCATGAACAGGCGGGGCGTCAGGTCCAGGCCCGCCGCCTCGGCCAGCTTCAGCAGCGTCGGCTCGTCGGCGAAGGGCTGGCCTCCCGACTCGCGCCAGGTCGCGATCTGGGACGGGGGCCAGGTCAGGGCCGTCCGCCAGTCCGCCAGCTCCAGGACGTCGAAAAGGCGCCAGCCGAAGGTCGCGGCGTCGCGGGTGTACTGCTTGGCGGCGCCGCCGATCTTGCCGCCGTACAGCTCCAGGTAGTAGACGCGCAGCGTGCCGTCGTGCTGGTCGATCAGGCGCGACGCCACCGGCTTCAGCTGCTCGACGATGCCCAGGGCCGGGTTGCCGATCAGGTCGCCCTGGGCGTACAGGAGCTCCTCGCGCGAACCGATCAGGTACGTGCCGTCGGGCAGCAGCACCAGGCGGCTGTTCGTCCCGTCGACCTTCTCCGTCGCGATCACGGTCCCGGAGAAGGACGTCACGGTTGGGAGCAGGCCCCCGTTGCGCGGGTCCAGCTCGTGGTAGGTGGGTATCGACGGGTACTTGGTCAGCGAGTTGAGCACCCGCAGGTCGGCGGCTCGCACGGCGAATTCGGTCACGAACTCATCATCGTCGTCCGGGCAAGCTCATAAAAAACGGCGCGACGCCGATCGGGGAACGTTGCTACCTTCGAAGCCACGCACCGCCCGGTGTGAAGTCCACGGTTACTTCATTCTCTTAAAATGACAACCAGCCGTGGGCGCTGGGATCTCGGGCGGGCGTCGAGGCGTTCCGGTGCGCAGGTGCCGGTTACTTCGACTGCGGATCGAGAGGTCGCGGGTTCGAATCCCGCCGTCCCGGCCACCCCTCGGGACGTAGCTCAGCCTGGAAGAGCACTAACGTTCCGACACCGATGAGAACTCGGAGCGCCCCGTCGCGACGTGATTTCGCGCTGCCCTCGACAACGGGAAGTACAAAATGGCGAAGCTCAATGTGAAGAAGGTCAAGGCGGCGCTCGGAAAGGGTCCGCTCAAGGGCGCGTCGCGCCCGGCCGGACGCACCTTCGAAGGGGGCGTCGGATACGGCCGCGACGCCAAGTCGGAGCTTTTCCTGCTGGCCGTGACGAACATGGTCGGCGAGCAGACGTTCTACGAGGCGGCCGGCGAGCGCGACGAGCGGTTCGCGCGCCTGGTGCGCACCGTGGCCGTCGAGGACCCGGACTGGACCGCGCGGCTGTTGGGCTGGCTGCGCAGCGGCGCGAACCTGCGCACGGCGTCGATCGTCGGCGCGGCCGAGTTCGTGCGCGGCCGGCTCGAGGCCGGTGCGACCGGCGACAACCGGGCCGTCGTGGCGAGCGTGCTCCAGCGCGCCGACGAGCCGGGCGAGCTGCTCGCGTACTGGATCTCGCGCTACGGGCGGGCGATTCCCAAGCCCGTGAAGCGCGGCATCGCCGACGCCGTCCAGCGGCTCTACACCGAGCGCAACCTCTTGAAGTACGACACCGCCAGCCACGCCTTCCGCTTCGGTGACGTGGTCGACCTGACGCACCCGGCGCCGAGCGCACCGTGGCAGGGCGACCTGTTCGCGTACGCGCTGGGCCGCCGGCACCGCCGGGAGGACCTGCCGATCCCGGGCTCGCTCGCCATGCTCGCCGAGAACGAGCGGCTGCGGGCCGAGGGCGGCGCGGCCCTGCTCGACCCGGAGCGGCTCGCGGCGGCCGGCATGACGTGGGAGGACGTGCTCTCGCTCGCCGGGAAGGCGGGCGACAAGGCCGCCCTGTGGACCGCGCTGATCCCGTCGATGGGCTACATGGCCCTGCTGCGCAACCTGCGCAACTTCGACGAGGCCGGCGTGTCCGACGAGGTCGCGGCGGGCGTCGCGGCGCGGCTGTGCGACCCGAGCCAGGTGGCGCGGTCGAAGCAGCTGCCGATGCGGTTCCTGAGCGCGTACCGCGCGGCGCCGTCGCTGCGGTGGGCCCACGCCCTGGAGCAGGCGCTGACGCTGAGCCTGCGCAACGCGCCGGAGCTGAGCGGGCGGACGCTGATTCTCATCGACACGTCCGGCTCGATGAACTCGGGCTTCTCGCGCGACGGCACGCTGCGGCGGTGGGACGCGGCGGTCGTGTTCGGCGTGGCCCTCGCGTCTCGCTGCGCTTCGGCGACGATCGTGTCGTTCTCCGGCCACACCACGGAGTTCCGTCTCCAGAAGCGTGAGTCGGTACTGCGGGCGATCGAGCGCTTCCGGGCGGACGGCCACTTCCACAACGGCGGCACGGCGACGGCCAAGGCGGTGCGCGAGCGCTACGCCCACCACGACCGGGTCGTGATCCTCACCGACGAGCAGGCCTCCTTCGACGCCTCGGTGGATTCGGCGGTACCGCAAACCGTCCCGATCTTCACCTGGAACCTGGCGGGCTACCGGCTCGGCCACACGCCGCTCAAGGACGGCCGCTGGACGTTCGGCGGCCTGACCGACGCCGGCTTCGGGATGATCCCGCTGCTGGAGTCGGGCCGGGACGGACAGTGGCCGTTCTAGGGACTGCCGAGCGTGATCGAGCGCGGCGGCCGAGTGGGGCGGTCGCCTGAAAGCGGCCAGTAGACTGCCCCCTGTCGTTTCACAGGCAGGGGGAGTCATGGCAACGCTGCGCGAGCGGCTCGCCGACGGGGTGCCGCTGGTCGCGGTGAGCTTCGGCGACGACGACGCCGAGGGTGACGCCGCCCGGGTCCGGGACCTCGGGGTGGACGTCGCCGAACTGCGCGTGGACTGGTACTCCTCATTCGACCCCGCCCACGTCGTCGACCGGGTCCGGGCGTTCCGCGGCGTGCCGACGCTGGCCACCGTGCGGTCGAAGACCGAGGGCGGGTACTGGCCGGGCGACGAGGCCGAGCGCCTGCGGCTCTACGAGGCGCTGCTGCCCGAGGTCGACGCCGTCGACGTGGAACTGTCCGCGACCGAGGTGCTGCCCGGGGTCGTCGCCGCCGCGCGGGCGCAGGGCAAGCTCGTCGTGGTCTCGCACCACGACTTCGTCGCCACGCCGTCGCCCGAGCGGCTCGCCGAGATCGTCGACGGGGCGCGGGCGGCGGGCGCCGATCTCGTGAAGATCAGCACGATGGCCCACGGTCCCGACGATGTGCGCACGCTGTCGGCGCTGCTGCTGCGGTACAACTCGATCCGGATGATCGTCATCGGGATGGGCGGTGAAGGGGCGGCGTCCAGGGTCTTCTTCCCGCTGCTGGGCTCCCGGATCACCTATTCGGCGATCGGCGGCCACCCGGCGCCCGGCCAGCTGCCGTTCGCCGAGACGGTGGCGCTGCTGGAGCGGTTCTCGCCGGCCTTCGCCACGCGGCGGGCAGCCTCATGACCGCACCCCGGCGCGACCCGTGGCGGGCGGTCCGCAAGTCGGTCGCCCAGGCGGTGGTGCTGTTCACCGCCGTCTTCGTGTTCGGGCTCGGCCGGGCGGCCCTCGGCATCGGGCACTCCGGCGCCATCGACCGCAGCACCGCGGCCTGGACCGTCTGGTCGGTCGGCGTGGCGCTGATGGTCGCGGGTTCGGTCGTGGCGGTGCAGTTCCTGCGCGGCAAGGCCGGCATCCGGTGGTGCATGACCCTGTGGGTGACCGGCCTCGCCCTGACGCTCATCTACTCCTCGATGATCGACCCGCCACCCGTCCAGGGCTGATGCACGGGGGCCTTATCGTCGTAGGTCGCTGACCGCGATACGGAGGAACCATGACCCAGCCCCCGCCCGGGCCCGACGAGCCGCAGCCGTACCCCGTCTACTACCAGGCCGCACCCACCGGCGGCTACGCGGTGCCGATCTTCGGGCAGCAGGCCGGGTACGACCCCCTGATCAGCCCGAACTACGGCGGCTGGTGGCAGCGGACCATCGCGATCCTCAAGACCGCGTGGAAGCCGCTCGCGACCCTCCAGGCGATCGGGGTCGTGGCGAACCTGATCGTCTCGGTGCCGCCGTCGCTGTACCTCGTGTACCTGCAGAGCCAGCTGCCGCAGAACGACCCGAACGCGCCGGTGCAGGTCACCGAGGTCGACCTCGGTCCCCTGCTGGCCGTGTTCGGCGTGACCTTCCTCGGCATCTTCCTGGCCCTGCTGGTCCAGTTCGCCGTCGTGATCGCCAGCAACCATGTCGGCGTCGCGGTCGCTTCCGGGATGCAGCCGCAGATCGGCCGGTCCCTCGCGCTCGCGGCGAAGCGGGTGTTCCCGCTCATCGGCTGGCAGCTGCTGGCCGGCCTCATCACGCTGGTCGGTTTCTGCGCCTGCATCCTGCCCGGGTTCTACCTGATCGCGGTGTTCCTGGTGCTGCCCGTGATCGTGACGTTCGAGCGCACGAACGTGATCAGCCGGTGCTTCCAGCTGTTCCACGGCGACCTGGGCTCCTCGATCGCCCGCGTCGCCACGGTCTGGGGCATCAGCATCGGCGTCGCGGTCATCGCGGGCATCATCGGCCAGGTGATCCAGGTCGCCTTCAGCGGCACCGAGTCGCTGACCGGGAACTTCGAGACGACCGGGCCGGTACTGACCGCCGCCCTCACCATCGGCATCATTGTCAGCTCGGTCTTCTCGGCGATCCTCACGGCCGCGGGCTCGGTGCTCACCGCGCCGCTGACCCTGACCGCGTACGCGGACATGCGCAGCCGCGTCGAGCCCGGGCTGAGCACGGCGCGCCTGGCGAGCGAGATCGAGCTGGCGCCGGCCGCGTCGCCGGAGTGGGGCGCCCCGCCCGCGTGATGGGTTAATACCGCATGAATGGGACATAGCCGTCGGTGCATGCTGGCGGGCCTGGCGCTGCTGGGCCTGCCGGCCTGCCGGCCCGCTCGGGCGGCGAGTCCGCCCCGGGCGCGAGCGACACCCGCCTGGAGGCTTCGACAAAGCGGCGATGGCCGAGTGGGCCGACGGCGGTACCCGGGTGGTCGGGTCGATGACTCACGGGGTGGTTGTCGACAGCGCCTGGAGCGCCGCGTTCGACACCGCGTTGTCCCAGTTCACGCAGGACAAGGACGCCGCTCGGTTCGCCGCCGCCGCGGGTCGGCGACGGTGAGTCACGAAGTGTGTGGAAGCCGTCAAGATTTGGTCCGCCCCGGGTGCGGCCTCGCGTGGCCCCACTAGACTCGGCGGGCATGAGCGCAGAAGAGATCGAGGCCGCGTCCCTGCTGAGCACGGTCCGCGAGCCCGGTGATCTCCGCAATCTCACCGCTGAGCAGCTCGACGTCCTGGCCGCGGAGATCCGCGACTTCCTGGTCGCCAAGGTATCCCGCACGGGCGGCCACCTGGGCCCCAACCTCGGCGTCGTTGAGCTGACGCTCGCGCTGCACCGCGTGTTCGACTCGCCCAAGGACCGGGTCCTGTTCGACACGGGCCACCAGGCCTACGTCCACAAGATCGTCACCGGCCGGCAGGACGGCTTCGACCTCCTGCGCCAGCGCGGTGGCCTCACGGGCTACCCGAGCCAGGCCGAGAGCGAGCACGACCTCATCGAGAACTCGCACGCCTCGACCGCCCTGTCCTACGCCGACGGCCTGTCGAAGGCCTTCGCGCTGCGCGGCGAGCCGCGGCACGTCGTCGCGGTCGTCGGCGACGGCGCGCTCACCGGCGGCATGTGCTGGGAGGCGCTCAACAACATCGCCGCCGCGAGGAACCCGGTGGTGATCGTCGTCAACGACAACGGCCGGTCCTACTCGCCGACGATCGGCGGCCTGGCCGACCACCTGTCCAACCTGCGGCTCAACCCGAGCTACGAGAAGGTGCTCGACCTCGTCAAGGACTCGCTGGGCCGCACGCCGCTCGTCGGCCCGCCGCTCTTCGAGGTGCTGCACGCGGTCAAGAAGGGCATCAAGGACGCGGTCGCGCCGCAGGCGATGTTCGAGGACCTCGGGATCAAGTATGTCGGCCCCGTCGACGGCCACGACCGCGAGGCCGTCGAGTCGGCGCTACGCAAGGCCAAGGGCTTCGGCGGCCCGGTGATCGTCCACGCGGTGACCCGCAAGGGCTTCGGCTACCGCCCCGCCGAGGAGGACGAGGCCGACTGCCTGCACGGCCCGGGCAGCGCGTTCGACATCGAGACCGGCAAGCTGCTCGCCCCGGCCGCCCTCAAGTGGACCGCGGTCTTCGCCGACGAGCTGGTCGCGATCGCCGACGAGCGCGCCGACGTCGTCGGCATCACGGCCGCCATGGCCGAGCCGACCGGCATCGCCAAGCTCATGAAGAAGTATCCGGAGCGCGCCTACGACGTGGGCATCGCCGAGCAGCACGCGGCCACCTCGGCCGCCGGCCTGGCGATCGGCGGCCTGCACCCGGTCGTCGCCGTCTACGCGACGTTCCTCAACCGCGCCTTCGACCAGGTCCTGCTCGACGTGGCCATGCACCGCCTCCCGGTCACCTTCGTCCTCGACCGCGCCGGCGTCACCGGCCCCGACGGCCCGTCGCACTACGGCATCTGGGACATGTCGGTCTTCGGCGTGGTCCCCGGCCTGCGCCTGGCCGCCCCGCGCGACGCCCAGACGGTCCGCGAGGAGCTCCGCGAGGCCGTCGGCATCGAGGACGGCCCGACCATCCTGCGCTTCCCGACCGGCGCCGTCCCGGCCGACCTCCCGGCCCTGCGCCGCGTGGGCGGCGTCGACGGCTTCGGCGGCGTCGACGTCCTGGCCGAGCACGAGCGCAAGGACGTCCTCCTGGTGAGCGTCGGCGCCTTCGCCCACCTGGCGGTCGACGCCGCGGCCCGCCTGGCCGAGCAGGGCTACGGCGTGACGGTGGTCGACCCGCGCTGGGTCCGCCCGGTCCCGGTCGAGCTGGTCGCGCTGGCCCGCGACCACCGCCTGGTGGTCACGGTGGAGGACGGCATCCGCACGGGCGGCGTGGGCGACGCGATCGCCAAGACCCTCCGCGACGCGGACGTGTGGGTCCCACTGCGCGACCTGGGCGTCCCGCAGGGCTGGCACCCGCACGGCTCCCGCAACGAGATCCTGGCCGACCTGGGCCTGACCGCGCAGGACGTGGCCCGCCAGGTGACGGAGTGGGTGAGCCGCCTGGACGACCAGCGCCTCTCGGTGCCGGCCAGCACCCGCACGAGGGCCACCCGCCGCTAGCAAGCCCGGACCGCACCACAACCCTGGCTGCGGCCCAGGCAACCCGGCTGCGGTCTCGGCACCGCCCTCAACCCACCACGGCCCGGGCTGTACTACGGCCCGGGCCTCGCCGCAATCCGTGTCGAGGTCCTGGCGACACCACCCGGTCCGCACCGCCACCGCGGCCCGCAACCCCACCGCCGCACCACGGCCCGGGCGTCACTGCGGACCCGGCTGGGATCCTGGCGACACCGCCCGGCCCACAGCCACCACGGCCCGGGACCACACCCCACCACGGCCCCGCACTCGCAGGGCGCGGCCCATGATCATGGGAAACATCTGGTCGTCCAGGCAGCCAGAAGTTTCCCATGATCATGAAGCCGAGGTGCCTTGGGCGACCGCTGTCGTTGGCCGCCTGCACGAACCACCCTGCCCAAGCCGCCAATCTGCGCCCGCGGCGGCGTCACCGTGGCAGGAGGAGGCCGATCGTTTCGAAGTGGTGCGTCATCGGGAAGCTGTCGAAGGCCCGCATCCGCGCCAGCTCGTAACCCCGATCGGCGAAGGTACGAACGTCGCGGGCGAAGGCCGCCGGGTCGCAGGCCACGTACGCCACCGCCCGCGGCGAGCGGGCCGCGATCGACTCCACCACCGCCTTGCCGGCGCCCGAGCGCGGCGGGTCCAGGACCACCAGGTCGACCGCGCGCCAGCGGGGGTTGGACAGGACCGCCGCCACGTCACCCCGAGTGAAGCGGACGTTCGGCAGGTCGCGCAGGGCGCGCTGACCGGTTGACACCGCGCGGCGGTCCGACTCCACCACCGTCACCGGGCCGCAGTGCGGGGCGAGCACGGAGGCGAAGACGCCGGCGCCGCCGTACAGGTCCCAGACGCGATCCGTCTCGGTCGGGGCCAGCATGTCCAGGACCGTGGCCGTGAAGGCCGCCGCCGCCTGGGGGTGGACCTGCCAGAACGACGTCGCGTCCAGGTTCCAGGTGAACGAGCCGAGCGACTCGCGGACCTTCGGGGCGGATACGGCGCCGGCGCGGGAGGCCCGGGGTACGACTGCTGTGTCTCCCTCCGACGAGACGACGGCCTCGACCGACGAGCCGGGGGGCCAGGAGGTGGCCAGCACGGGCAGGGCCTGCACCGACGGGTGGGCGATGCGACAGCGGTCGACCGGCAGGACCTCCGACGAGCGGTGCTTGTGGAAGCCGGGCCGGCCGTCGGGGGCGACGGCGTACTGGACGCGCGTCCGCCAGCCCAGCGGGCCGCCGGGGAGGGGCTCCACGGGCACCGTCGCGGTGATGCCCGCCAGGCGCGCCAGCTGCTCGGCGAGGACCTGCTCCTTCAGCCGCCGCTGGGCGGCCGGGTCCGCGTGCTGCCAGTCGCAGCCGCCGCACGCGTCGGGGCCTGCGAACGGGCAGGGCGGGATGACGCGGTCCGGTGACGGCAGCAGTACCTCCACCGCATCCGCCCGAAGGAAACCCTTGCGCTCGTCGGTCACGCGGGCCAGCACCCGCTCGCCGGGCAGCGCGTGGCGCACGAAGACCACCTGGCCCTCGTGGCGGGCGACGCAGTGCCCGCCGTGCGCGACCGGGCCGACCTCGAGCTCGATCAGCGTCACGACGACAGCGAGCGCGGGCCGCGCTTCGGGCCCCGGCTGAGGGTCGCGTCCATCTTGTCGATGTCGACGTCGTCGATGGAGCTCAGCTGCCACGGCACGCTGGTGACCATCACGCCCGGCTCGAACAGCAGGCGGCCCTTGAGCCGCAGCGCACTCTGGTTGTGCAGCAGGTGCTCCCACCAGCGGCCCACGACGTACTCCGGGATGAAGACGGTCACCACGTCGCGGGGGGCGTCGCGGCGCTTCATCCGCACGAAGTCGAGGATGGGGCGGTTGATCTCGCGGAACGGGCTGTCGACGACCGTCAGCGGCACCGGGATCCCGCGGCGCTCCCACTCCTGCTGGAGGTTGCGGGTGTCGTGGTCGTCGACGTTCACGGTCAGCGCGGTGAGACTGTCGGGGCGGGTGGCCTGCGCGTACGCGACGGCCCGCAGCGTCGGCCGGTGCACCTTGCTGACCAGCACGACCGCGTGGTTGCGGGCCGGCAGCACCGGGCGGTCCTCCGACGGGGTCAGCTCCCGCGCGACCGTGTCGTAGTGCTTCTTGATGCCGACCATCAGGAAATAGATCACGATCATCGCGATGATGGCGATGTACGCGCCGAGCAGGAACTTCGTGATGAGGACGACGATGAGCACGGCGCCGGTCAGGAAGAGGCCGATCATGTTGATCGTGCGCGACCGGATCATGCGGTTTCGGGTCTGCTTGTCGCGGACGGTCCGCAGCAGCCGGTTCCAGTGCCGGATCATGCCGGCCTGGGAGAGCGTGAACGAGACGAAGACGCCGACGATGTACAGCTGGATCAGCCGCGTGACCTCGCCGTTGAACCCGACGATCAGGACCATCGCGGCCAGCGCCAGCAGGATGATCCCGTTGGAGAAGGCCAGCCGGTCGCCGCGCGTGTGCAGCTGGCGGGGCAGGTAGCGGTCCTGGGCGAGGATCGAGCCGAGCACCGGGAAGCCGTTGAACGCCGTGTTCGCGGCGAGGAACAGGATCAACGCGGTGATGACCGCCACCACGTAGAGCATGATCGAGCCCGCGCCGAACACCGTCTCGCCGAGCTGCGTGGTGACGGTCTTCTGCACGTAGTTGGTCGGGCCGCCGACGATCTGGTCCGGGCTTTCGACGAACTGCAGGCCGGTCTTGCGGGCCAGCAGGATGATGCCGAGCAGCATCGTGATCGAGATCGTGCCGAGCAGCAGCAGCGTGGTCGCCGCGTTCCTGCTCTTCGGCTCCTTGAACGCCGGCACGCCGTTGGAGATGGCCTCGACGCCGGTGAGCGCCGCACAGCCGGACGAGAACGTCCGCAGCAGCAGGAACGCCATGGCGAGCCCGGTCATGTGGCTCTCCTCGGCGTGGATGACCAGGCCGGCGCTCGGCGCCCGCAGGTCGTCACCGAGGATGAAGATCTTGAAGAAGCCGGTCACGATCATGCCGATCATGACGATCATGAAGCCGTACGTCGGGACGGCGAACGCCCCGCCGGACTCCCGGATGCCGCGGAGGTTCATCGCGGTCAGGACGGCGATGGCGATGATCGAGATGGCGACCTTGTGCGTGGCGACCCACGGAAGGACCGAGCCCAGGTTGGCCACGCCCGAGGCGGTCGACACGGCGACGGTGAGCACGTAGTCGACGAGCAGCGCGCTCGCCACCGCGACGCCGAAGCGCGGGCCCAGGTTGACCGACGCCACCTCGTAGTCGCCGCCGCCGGAGGGGTAGGCGTGCACGTTCTGCCGATAGCTCGCGACCACTGTGAGCATGACCACAGCGACCGCGACACCGATCCATGGCGAGATCAAAAAAGCCGACGCGCCGGCGATCGACAGCGTCAGCAGGATCTCGTCGGGGGCGTATGCGACCGACGACAGCGCGTCGGACGCGAACACCGGCAGCGCGATGCGCTTGGGCAGCAGCGTGTGTTTCAGCCGGTCCGAGCGGAACGGACGGCCCACGAGCAGCCGCTTCATCAGTGAGGTGGGACTGGCCACGACGCCTAAGCGTACGGGTCCCGATGCCTCCCGGTGTACCGGTCTCGCCCTCGCATGACATGCTCAACGCGAGTGTGGTTTGGACGGAGGCGGGGACGTGCACGTCGTGATCATGGGGTGCGGCCGCGTGGGATCCACGCTGGCGCAGAGCCTGGAGCAGCGCGGGCATACCGTTGCGGTCGTCGACGTCGAGGCCGACGCGTTCCGCCGGCTGGGCTCGGACTTCCACGGCACGACGGTCACCGGGGTCGGGTTCGACCGGGAGGTACTGCTGCAGGCCGGCATCGAGCGGGCCGACGCGTTCGCCGCGGTGTCGTCCGGCGACAACTCCAACATCATCTCGGCCCGCGTGGCCCGCGAGACGTTCGGGGTCGAACGAGTCGTGGCCCGCATCTACGACCCGAAGCGCGCCGAGGTGTACGAGCGGCTCGGCATACCGACCGTCGCCACGGTCCGCTGGACCGCCGACCGGATGCTGCGCCACCTGGTCCCCGAGGGCAACGTCGAGATCTGGCGCGACCCGACCAGCACCGTCTCGATCGTCGAGGTGCCGATGCACCCGGACTGGATCGGCCACACCGTCAGCATGCTGGAGTCGCGCAGCGGCGCCCGCGTGGCGTACCTCATGCGCTTCGGCCTGGCCATGCTGCCGACCGAGTCGACGGTCATCCAGGACGGCGACCTCGCGTTCATGCTGCTGACCGACGAGATGCTCGCTCCAGTGACGAAGGTCACCGGCTCGGCGCCCGAAGGGGGACACTGAGACATGCGCATCGCGATCGCCGGCGCGGGCAACGTGGGCCGCTCCATCGCCAAAGAACTGGTGGACAACGGCCACCAGGTGATGCTCATCGAGCGCGTCCCGCGCATGGTCCGGCCGGAGCGGGTGCCGCAGGCCGAGTGGATCCTCGCCGACGCCTGCGAGCTGTCCAGCCTCCAGGAGGCCGACCTCTCCTCCTGCGACGTCGTGGTCGCGGCCACCGGCGACGACAAGGTCAACCTGGTCGTCTCGCTGCTGGCGAAAACCGAGTTCGCGGTACCGCGAGTCGTCGCCCGCATCAACCGGGCCGAGAACGAGTGGCTGTTCAACGAGCAGTGGGGCGTCGACGTCTCGGTCAGCAAGCCGCGGCTCATGGCGGCCCTGGTCGAGGAGGCGGTCTCGGTCGGCGACCTGGTCCGCCTGATGACGTTCCGCCAGGCCGAGGCCAACCTGGTGGAGATCACGCTGCCCGAGTCGGCCCCCTACGTCGGGCACCCGGTGCGCGACGTGCCGCTCCCCCACGACGCGGCCCTGGTCGCCATCCTGCGCGGCAAGCGCGTGCTGGTGCCGACCCCGGACGACCCGCTGGAGGCCGGCGACGAGCTGATCTTCGTCGTGACCTCAGAGGTCGAGGACGCCGTCCGCGCGGTGATCCTGGGCGCGGACAGCGTCGAGAAGACCCGCAACAAGCACGCCTGACCTCGACCGACCTTGCCTGCCTGACCGGCCGGTCAGGCGGGTTTCGGCTCGGTCGCGTGGTACTCGGGCTCGGCCGGGTCGCTGCGCAGGATGCGGCGGGCCTGCCAGACGGTCAGCGCGGCCAGCAGCGCGTACGGCGGCCAGCCCAGGGCCAGGCGGGCCACGCCGAGCAAGTCGTCGGCGTTCTCGGCGGTGTCGAGGTACAGCAGGACCTGGACGCCCAGCTTCGCCGCGTAGACGGCGGCCCACACGACGGTCAGCCAGGTGAACGCGCGGCGCAGGCGGGTGTTGTCGTACCAGCGGGTCGCGCCCTTGTCGAGCATGACCGACCACAGCCAGCCGACGAGCGGGCGGCCGAACACGACCGAGCCGAGCATGCCCAGGACGTAGCCGGCGCTGAGGAACATGCCCGGCAGGTAGATGTCCTTGGCGTCGCCGCTCTTCCAGGCGATGTACGCACCGATGGCGATGCCGAACACACCGTTGAAGGCGTGGCGGGTGGGCTCGCGGCGGCTCAGGCGATAGGCCGCCATCGACAGCGCCGCGCCCACCGCGATGATCAGCGAGGTGCGCAGGGACCACCACTCGAAGCGGTCGCCGAGGAAGTTCACCACGATGAACAGCGTGATCGGGATGCTGGACTCGACGAGCCCCCGCACCCCGCCCAGCTGCTCGGACATCTGGACCGAGAAGGACGGGAGCGGCTCCTCCTCGGCCGTCGACGGCGTGGTGGTCTTGTCAGCTGGCTGCATCCGGCCCCAATTCTGTTCCTAGCTCCACGGGCTTCGCCCGCGGTTCCGTGGGGGGTTCCCACCCCACACCCCCCATGCGACGCTGCGCGCCGCACTTTTTGTCGCGCTTCGCGCTGTGCGTGACCATAGCGTTGCGCGCCGTGCGTGACCATGGTGCTGCGCGGCGTGCTCTCGCCGCACGTGACCATAGCGTTGCGCGCCATGCGTGACCATGGTGCGGCGCGGCGTGCTCTGGCCGCACTCCGCGCCGTGCGTGGCCATGGTGCTGCGCGTCGTGCTCTGGCCGTGCTCCGCGCCGCACTTGACCATGGCTTTGCGCGGCGCGGTCTGGCCGTGGGCCGTGCCGCACTTGGCCGTGGCGTCGCGCATTGCGCTCTGGCCTATCGAGGGGTGTCGAGTTCGTAGTACGGGTTGTAGAGCACCTTACGGCCATCCCTGACCGCGATGCGCCCCTTCGCCGTGATCGCCCGGCCCGGCTCGATGCCGGCGATGTGGCGGCGGCCCAGCCACACCAGTGTGACCAGGTCGCTGCCGTCGAACAGCTCGGCCTCCAGGGTCGGCAGGTTGGTGCGCGGCGTGTAGACCACCGTGCGCAGCCGTCCCTTGAGGCTCACCACCTGCCCGCGCCGGCAGGCCAGGGCGGGCATGCTCCCGCACTGCTTGGCGTCGCGCTGCAGCTCTTCTGCCTCGAGCTCGGAGTCGCTCGCGGTCAGCCGGCGGAAGAACTTCCGCAGCCCCCGCTGCTCGACCGCGTTCTCACTGTCCGTGGCCATGATGACGGTGCCACCCTCCTCGGCTGTCATGACACCTTCATTACGACGGTACGCGAGATCCGGCTATTTGCGCCGTGAGCGGGGTGACGGCTTTCGGCGGGCGGCGCCGTCGCCGTTCACCGGCTCGCCGTCGGCCTGGTCCTCGGCCTGCTCCTCGGCGCTCGCCGAGGCCTCGGCGACCTCCTTGGGCAGGTTCAGCGGGAGCGGCTCGCGGACCGGCATGGCCTCGTTGCCGCGCTCGACGACCAGGTTGCGCAGGCACTCGGTGAGGGCCGGCGCGACGGCCGGGTCGACCGCGGCCGCGCCCTGGTAGACGGCGCGGACCAGCCAGCGGGGGCCGTCGACGCCGACGAAGCGGATGTCGGTCAGGCCGTCCGGCGTGCGGACGCGGGCGCGCAGCTCGGTGCCGTAGTCACCCTCGGCCTCCTCGGCCGCGACGCCGTCGTTGAAGAGCTGCTTGCGGATCTCCTCGCGGACCTCGTCCCAGATGCCCTCGCTGCGCGGCGCGGCGAACACGCCGAGCTGCAGCGCGCTCTCGCCGGACACGAGCACGATCTGCTGGATCTTGCCGTCGTTGTCGGCCTGGACCCGGACCTCGACGTCCTCGACCGCCGGCACCTTCAGCGCGCCGAGGTCGAGCTGGGCGATGCCGGCCGGCGCCTCGGTGATGTCGTAGGGCCCGCCGGTCCGCACCGACTTGCCGCTCGCCGCCGCCTCGACCTCGTCGTCCTCGGTCAGGTCGAGGTCGGCGTCGGCGAGCGGGCGCGAGTCGCCCTTGGCGTGCCGCCCGCTCCCGCGATTGCGCGAGAAGATCACTGCTCTGCCTCCAAGTCCGCTGCCGCCGTCAGGCCGGCATGCCCGCCGGTGGACCCGTGGCCACCGGCCCCGCGCACAGTATCGGGAAGGTCCTCGACGACGTGGAAGTGTGCCCGCTCCACACGTTGGATGACAAGCTGGGCAATCCGGTCACCGCGACTGATCTTCGCCGTGGTCACCCGATCGTGATTGACGAGGTTCACCAGGATTTCGCCGCGGTAGCCGGCGTCGACCGTCCCGGGTGCGTTGAGGACGGTGACCCCCAGCCGGGCCGCCAGACCCGAGCGCGGGTGGACCAGCCCGACGTACCCCTCCGGCAGCGCGATCGCGATGCCGGTGCGGACCAGGGCCCGCTCCCCCGGCGTCAGCTCCACGTCCTCGGCCGCCACCAGGTCGGCACCGGCGTCGCCCGGGTGCGCGTAGGCCGGCAGCGGCAGATCGGGCACGAGCCGCTTGATGAGCACGTCCATCCCCATGGTCTCCATCCTGCCGGGTCGTTCGGGCGCCTGAACACGTACCCTCGCACACGTGGCACAGCCGAACCCGTACCGTGAGCGTCTCACCGTCGCCTGGTGGCTCTGGCTGCCCGCGGTGGCGATCGCCGTCACACTGGCGGCCGAGGTCAAGCTGGGCGCGCCCGGCGCGGCGACGTGGATCGCCTACCTCGTGCTGCTGCCGCTGACCGCCGTGGGGCTGTGGCGGCTCGGCCGGATCCGCGTCGAGGTGTCCAACGGCGAGCTGCGGGTGGACGACGCGCACATCCCGCTGCGGTACATCGGCGAGGTGACGACCCTCACCCCCGACGAGAAGCGGGACCTGCTGGGTCCGCACGCGCATCCCGAGGCGTTCGTCGTGCAGCGGCCCTGGATCGGCGGCGCCGTGCGGGTGCAGGTGGCCGACGAGGCCGATCCCACGCCGTACTGGCTGATCAGCACCCGGCGCCCGGAGGCCCTGCGGTCAGCCCTCGATGACGCGCGGGTTGGCTGACCCCCGCAGGTCCTTGCGGATGTCGTCGCCGAGGGCGAGCGTCGCCCGCCGGTTGAGGAACCCGCCGACGGCCGCGCCGGTGAGGAAGGGACCCAGGGTGCTCAAGTTGCGCCCGAAGCGCTTGAGCAGCCGGTCTCGCAGCTCCTTGCGCAGGGCGGTGCCCATCGCGGCGGCAACGCTGCCGCCCACGCGCATGGGGTTGACACCGCGCCGCTGGGCCCAGGCCTGGACCAGGGCGATCGCGCGCTGGGCGCCCGTGCCCTGGACGGGCTGGCCGTAGACCTCGTGCAGCTCGCCGATGAGCTTCATCTCCACGGCGACGACCGCCACCGTCTCCGCGGCCAGCAGGACCGGGGCGGACAGCAGCGAGGGCGTCACGGCCCACTCGACGGCCGCCACGCCGCCGCCGGCGGCGCCGATGCCCGCGGTCACCCGCGAGGCGTTGCGGATCAGCCGCTCGGCAAGCTCGTCACCCTCCAGGCCGCCGTGGTGGGCCCGCAGGGTGTCGAGGTCACGCACCTTGATGTGGGGTGCGACGCGCGTCACCGCGTCGGTGACCCAGTTGATCGCCTTCTTGGGCTGGAACAGGTCCTTGACGCCCCGCTCACGCAGCTCGACGCGGATGATCCGGCCCAGCAGCCGCCGCCGCTCCCGGGGTTGCGTGTCCTCGTCCGTCAACCGGCTGACGGCGTTGGACAGCTCGGCCTCGGCGACCGGCTCGTTCTCGGCCGCCTCGTCGGCGGGCACCGGCTGGACCATCGTCAACCTCCGGGGGTGCGGAACGTCGCCCTCTTGAACTCAAGCACGGTCGCGCCACCTCCGCGTGATCAACTTCCGGATCACGCGCATTCGCGGCAGATCAGTTCCCCGTTCCGTTCCACGGCGAGCTGGCTGCGGTGGTGCACCAGGAAGCACCGCGAGCAGCGGAACTCGTCGGCCTGCATCGGCAGGACCTTGACCGTCATGTCCTCGTCGGCCAGGTCGGCGCCCGGCAGCTCGAAGTTCTCCGCGATGTCGGAGTCGTCGACGTCGACGATCGCGGACTGCGCATCGGTCCGGCGGGACTTCAGCTCCTCGAGGCTGTCCTCCCCGAGGTCGACCTCGTCGCGACGTGGCGCGTCGTAGTCGGTGGCCATCGGTGTTCACACTCCTGTTTCGTGTCGCCGGTAAGTATCGCGCCCGGTATAACGTCGATCGGGCGGCGTACCTTACCGCCCTCGTGCGTTTGTTGTACGCCCACGCGCGGAAACTTGTTCCCAATGTGACCGAGGCGACACAACGATCATCCCCGGCGCCGAACCAGCCCCCCGCGCCGCGGCGATGCGACGATACCGCCACGTCGCCGGTTCCGTGGGGAGTCGTCCCGCAACGACGGGTAGGAACTTTGTGGTATCCCGGGTGGGGACTGCAACATCGATGGGCGGCAGGCGCTAACCTTCCCGGCAGCCAGAGCGTCTTACTGGTGACGGAGCAGCGGCAGGGCGGGGAGCAACCATGAGTTTCGCGCGGGTCAGGGCACTCGCGGTGGTCGGCACCCTCGTCGTCGCCGCCGCCATCTTCGTGATCGTCGCCCTGGTCAAGGACCGCCAGAGCAGTCCCCAGGAGGCCCAGGGCTGCACCGAGGGCGCGATCGTCGCCAACGCCAAGCTCCCCACGACCGAGCAGGTCAAGCTCAACATCTACAACGCGACCGGCACGCCCGGCCTGGCCACCGACGTCTCCAAGGAGTTCCTGGCCCGCCGGTTCAAGGAGGCGACGGTGCAGACCGCCGCGCCGAACCCGCCGGTGAACAAGCCCGGCGACAAGGTGGCGTTCATCCGCTACGGCCCGCAGACGGTCGGCGCCGCCTGGCTCATGCGGGCGTACTTCCTGAACGAGGCGGAGACGCAGTTCGACAAGGCACGCCAGGACGACCGGGTCGACGTGATCATCGGCGGGCGCTTCCGGCAGCTGCCGACCATCACCGAGGTGAACCAGGCGATCGGTGCCCTGGGCAACCCGTCCCTGCCCGAGGGCACCTGCGCGGCCGAGTAAGGTTCACGGCCCTCCGGCCGCGTCCAGCTCGGCCAGGCGGTCGTGCAGCGGGCCGTGGAGGGCCGGCGGGGCCGCCACCACCATGGCCGGCCCGGGCGGCGCGCCGTTCAGCCCGGTGACGAGCACGCCCGCCTCCGCGGCCACCAGGCCGCCGGCGGCGTGGTCCCAGGCGTTGAGGCCCTTCTCGTAGTACGCGTCGAGGGCGCCCTCGGCCACCAGGCACAGGTCGATGGCGGCGGCGCCGAAGCGCCGCACGTCGCGCACGTGGCCGATCAGGCCGGCGAGCACCCGGGCCTGGTGCAGCCGGCGTTCGGCCGCGTAGCCGAAGCCGGTGCCCACCAGCGCCTGGGCCAGGTCGGTCTCGCCCGAGCAGGCCAGCCGCCGGTCACCCGACCAGGCACCGCCGCCCCGGACGGCCGTCCACTCCTTGCCGGTCGCCGCGTTGACCACCACCCCGGCGACCACCTGCCCGTCGACCTCGGCGGCCAGCGAGACCGCGTACTGCGGCAGGTCGTAGAGGTAGTTCACGGTGCCGTCGATCGGGTCGAGGATCCAGCGGACGCGGGAGTGCTCCGGGCTGGCGCCGAACTCCTCCCCGAGTACCGCATCGTCCGGACGGGCGGCGTGCAGTGCCTCCCGGACGTGCCGCTCGACCGCCCGGTCGGCGGCGGTGACCACGTCGGTGGCGGTGGACTTGGTGGCGACGGCGTCGACGCCCCGGGCCCGCATCCCGGCCGCGAGCGCGGCGGCGGAGCGGGCGACGGGGACGGCGAGAGCCAACAGTTCGGCCGGCTGATCCATGGTCACCATCCTTACAAAGCCGGCCGAAGCCCCTTTCGCCCCATCCGTTCGGTCACAACAAGCGCGCCCGACCCCACAAGACGGGATGTTGGAGCGAGAGAGCGTTACAATTCACGCGCTGCCCGAGCGCTGGTGAATCCGCCTCATCGGAGACCCGGCACGCGGGCGCCACCACAAGCAACCCGGCCACTCAGCACGGCCGCGCCGTGCGCGAAACTCGGCCGCATCGGCCGTCGCTCGCTCATCGCACCGGAAGGTCGTTCGTGACAGCAGCTCACCAGCCCAGCGTCGACGTACGCTCCCTCGCCGACACGCTGATCGCACGTGCGGCCGCCAACGGCGGCCACCTCACGTCGGCGGAGGTCGCGCAGGCGGTCGACACCGCAGACGTAACCCCCGTGCACGCGAAGAAGCTGCTCAGGAGCCTGGCCGAGGCGGGAGTGACCGTCGTGGTCGACGACTCGGCCAACAGCCGCCGCAAGGTTGCTGCAGCCCGGTCCGCCACCCCGGCATCCAAGGCCGCCACAGCCAAGGCCGCACCGGTCGTCCGAAAGGCGCCGGCCAAGCCGCTGACAGCCGTCGAGTCCCCCCAGGACGAGATGGCGGTGAAGAAGGTCCCCGTGAAGAAGGCCGCGCCTGAGGCGCTCACCGCACCTGCCAAGAAGGCCGCGCCGGCGAAGAAGGCCGCCGCGGCGAAGGCCGCCCCAGCCAAGAAGGCCGCTCCGGCCAAGGCGGCGGCCGTGAAGAAGGCGTCGCCAGGCGAGGCAGCCGATCCGGCCGCCCCGGCCGCGGGTTCCGGCGAGGAGCCGGGGCTCGAGGAGCTCGACGACGCCGCGCTGGCCGCCGAGATCGAGGACGTCGTCGTCGACGAGCCGGCCGAGGTCAAGGCGGCCGAGGCCGACGCCGAGGCGACCGCGACCGACGACGACTTCGCGTGGGACGACGACGAGTCGGAGGCACTGAAGCAGGCCCGGCGCGACGCCGAGCTCACCGCTTCAGCCGACTCGGTCCGGGCCTACCTGAAGCAGATCGGCAAGGTCCCGCTGCTCAACGCGGAGCAGGAGGTCGAGCTCGCCAAGCGGATCGAGGCCGGCCTGTATGCCGCGGAGCGCCTGCGGGCGGCCGAGGAGTCGGGCGAGCCGATGACGATGCCCGCCTCGCGCGACTTCATGTGGATCTCCCGCGACGGCGAGCGCGCCAAGAACCACCTGCTGGAGGCCAACCTCCGGCTGGTCGTCTCGCTCGCCAAGCGGTACACGGGCCGTGGCATGGCGTTCCTGGACCTCATCCAGGAGGGCAACCTGGGCCTGATCCGCGCGGTCGAGAAGTTCGACTACACCAAGGGCTACAAGTTCTCCACGTACGCCACCTGGTGGATCCGCCAGGCCATCACCCGCGCCATGGCCGACCAGGCCCGCACCATCCGCATCCCGGTGCACATGGTCGAGGTCATCAACAAGCTCGGCCGCATCCAGCGCGAGCTGCTCCAGGACCTGGGCCGCGAGCCCACCCCGGAGGAGCTGGCCAAGGAGATGGACATCACGCCGGAGAAGGTGCTGGAGATCCAGCAGTATGCCCGGGAGCCCATCTCGCTCGACCAGACCATCGGCGACGAGGGCGACAGCCAGCTCGGCGACTTCATCGAGGACTCCGAGGCCGTCGTGGCGGTCGACGCCGTGTCGTTCTCGCTGCTGCAGGACCAGCTCCAGCAGGTGCTGCAGACGCTCTCGGAGCGCGAGGCGGGCGTGGTCCGGCTGCGCTTCGGCCTCACCGACGGCCAGCCGCGCACGCTGGACGAGATCGGCCAGGTCTATGGGGTGACCCGCGAGCGCATCCGTCAGATCGAGTCCAAGACGATGTCCAAGCTGCGCCACCCGTCCCGCTCCCAGGTGCTGCGCGACTACCTGGACTGATGTTCGCTCTCAGCGGATCCGGGCTGCCCCATTTGGGGTGGCCCGGGTGTGTTTCGGGTCACGGTGGGCACTCCAAGGCCGTGGCGCCGCGCCAACCCACTTGTGATCACAGCCGGGGCGCGATAGGAAGGGCTGGCGGGGGTGCGATCGACTCCCCCGAGGCTCGACGGAAATGTGACATCGGTCCCGCACACCAACTGGGAACGATGTCGGGCAACCTGGTGTTGAACCAACTGTGAACGACGCAAGGAAGCGTTCGTCGGTGACGATCAGAGGAGGTAGGCGATGACCCCGACTCTCACGCCGCCGCCGGAGACGGCAGCGCCCCCCGCCGCCGATGAACGGTGCGACCGCTGCACCGCGGCAGGGAAACTTCGGGTCAGGCTCGCCGAAGGCGGCGACTTGATCTTCTGTGGACATCACGCCAACAAGTACGCTGATGAGCTGGTCAAGATTGCGGTTGAGGTAGCCGTCGCCCCGGACTTCACGTGGCGCGGGACCGAGCTTTCAGCCAGCTGACCTAATACCAGCACCGCCGCAGGGCGCCTCTCGGGGCGCCCTGCGGCCTTTTCGTCTTCAGGACCGCGCGCTCCCTGGGCGACATTTCCGGAATGTCGCGCAGGAGCACTACAGGGTCTGAACGGTGGCGATGCGCTCTTCCAGCTGCTCGATCGTGGCCTGGGCGCTGGGCGGGCCGCCGCACAGGCGGCGGAGCTCGGCGTGGATCTTGCCGTGCGGCAGGCCTGTGCGGTGGTGGTGGGCCGCCACCAGCGTGTTCAGCTGGCGGCGGAGCACGATGCGGCGCTCCCCCGCCGTCCGGGGCTGCGGCGCCACCGGCGGGGGCTCCGGGGCGGTCTCCACCGTCGCGCCCCGGCGCTTCGCGGCGGCGAGCTGCTCCGCCTGGCGCTTCGAGAGCAGGGCCGAGACCTGGTCGGGGGTCAGCAGGCCGGGCAGTCCGAGGTACTCCTCCTCCTCGGCCGTCCCCGTCTGGGCCGGGATGCCGAAGGTCGCGCCGTCGAAGATGACCTGGTCCAGCTCCGCGGTCGCCGAGAGCGCCTCGAAGCGCTTCTCCAGTTCGCCGCTGGCGTCCTCCTCACGCTGGGCCCGGGCCAGCTCGTCGTCGTCGAAGCCCTCCTTCGTCTTCGGCTCGCCGAGGACGTGGTTGCGCTGGGCCTCCAGCTCGCTCGCGAGCTCCAGGAGGTGCGGGACGCTCGGGACGAAGACGGTCGCGGTCTCGCCGGTACGGCGGGCACGGACGAAGCGGCCGATGGCCTGGGCGAAGAAGAGCGGGGTGGAGGCCGACGTGGCGTACACGCCGACGGCCAGGCGGGGAATGTCGACACCCTCGGACACCATCCGGACGGCGACCATCCAGCGGTCCTGCGACGCCGAGAAGGCGGCGATACGGCCGGAGGCGCCGACGTCGTCGGAGAGGACGACGACCGCCTTCTCGCCGGTGATCTCGCCGAGGACCTTCGCGTAGGCGCGGGCCGACTGCTGGTCGCTCGCGATGACCAGGCCGGCCGCGTCCGGCATGCCGCCGGCGCGGAGGTTCTGGAGGCGGGAGTCCGCGGCCCGCAGGACCTGCTGCATCCAGTCGCCGGTCGGGTCGAGGGCGGTCCGCCAGGCCTGCGCGATGAGGTCCTGGGTCATCGGCTCGCCGAGCCGGGCCGCCAGCTCGTCGCCGGCGGAGGTGCGCCAGCGCGTCTCCCCGCTGTACGCGAGGAAGATCACGGGGCGCACGACGCCGTCCTGCAGTGCGTCGGAGTAGCCGTAGACCGTGTCGGCGCGCGAGCGCTGCAGGCCGTCGGTGCCCCGCTCGTACTGCACGAACGGAATCGGGTTCTCGTCGGAGCGGAACGGCGTCCCGGTGAGCATGAGCCGTCGCACGGCGGGCTCGAAGGCGGCCTTCACGCCGTCGCCCCAGGAGCGGGAGTCGCCCGCGTGGTGGATCTCGTCGAGGACGACGAGCGTGCGGCGGGTGATCGTGCGCCGCTTGTGGACGGCGGGGGCGATGCCGACCTGCGCGTACGTGACGACGGTGCCGTGGAAGTCGGACGCCGCGTGGATGTCGGAGTTGCGGAAGCCGGCGTCGAGGTCGATGCCGACCCGGGCGGCCGCCTCGGCCCACTGGGTCTTGAGGTGCTCGGTCGGGGTGACGACGGTCAGGTTGTCGATCGTGCCGTCACCGAACAGTTCGAGCGCGACCCGCAGCGCGAACGTGGTCTTGCCGGCGCCGGGCGTCGCGACGGCCAGGAAGTCTTCGCGCTTGCCCCGCAGGTACTCCATCAGAGCCTTGCGCTGCCACACCCGGAGCGTCTGACCTTGTTGCACCACCGGACGCGGCGGCATGCGCACCCTCCCCCTGTAGCAAGCCACACGAAAACGCCCTCGGGTCTGGCGACCGCGAAGGCGTCCTACAGCCTAGTCGGCGCGGCCGGTCAACGGGCCGGCACGCGCCGAACGTCACGCAACCTCCGCTTCGCTCCGGTCGCGCGACTATGGAACTGAGCCGATGGTGACCGGCCCCTCCGCTTCGCTACGGACCGGTCACGAAGACTGATCGTCGTTCTGGACGACGTTCTCGTAAATGTCCTTGCAGACCGGGCACACCGGGAAGCGGGTCGCGTCGCGTGTCGGAACCCACAACTTCCCGCACAGCGCCCGGACCGGAGTGCCGTTGACCATGGCCTCCATCATTTTGTCCTTCGGCACGTAGTGCGCGAACTTCTCGTGGTCGCCTTCGTCGTACCGGTAGTCGGTCTGCTCTTCGACGCGCTGGTCGGTGAGGGTCCCGCCACCGCTCTCGGGTGTCGTCGTCACGCTGTCCAGTCTGCCAGGCGCGGCGCGGGAGGGCCCGTTCAGGCGGGGCTATCGTGGGCAGGTGATCAACCACGTCATCCGCTACGGCGCGCACGTCGCGACGGCCCAGGAGGCCGGCGCGCCGATCGTCGCCCTCGAGAGCACGATCATCTCGCACGGCCTGCCGCGCCCGGCGAACCTGACCGTCGCCAAGGAGATCGAAGCCACGGTCCGGGCCGCCGGCGCCGTCCCCGCCACGATCGGCATGATCCGCGGCGAGATCGTCGTCGGCCTCGACGAGGACGAGATCGCCCACCTCGCCGCCAGCGACGACGTCGTCAAGCTGTCGGTGCGCGACCTGGCGCCGGCCGCGGCCACGCGCAGGGACGGCGCCACGACGGTCGCCGCGACCTCCGCGGTGGCCGTGAAGGCCGGCATCCCGGTGTTCGCGACCGGCGGGCTGGGCGGGGTCCACCGCGGCGCGGCGAGCACGTTCGACGAGTCGGCCGACCTGACCGCGCTCTCCCGGCTGCCGATCGCGATCGTCTGCGCGGGCGTGAAGTCGATCCTCGACGTCGGCGCGACGCTGGAGCGGCTGGAGACGCTGGGGGTGAGCGTCGTCGGGTACGGCACAAGCCGCTTCCCCGGCTTCTACCTCACCGACAGCGGGTTCGACCTCGACTGGTCGGTGGACGACGCGGAGGGCGTCGCCGGGATCATCCGGGCGGCCCGCGCCCACGACGTGCACGGTGGTGCGCTGGTCGTCGCCAACCCGCTGCCGGTGGACGAGCAGCTCGACCCCGCGCTGCACGACCGGGTGCTCGCCGAGGGCCTGGCCGGGCTGGAGCGCGAGGGCGTGACCGGCAAGGACGTCACCCCGTACCTGTTGAGCCACTTCCACGAGGCGACCGAGGGCCGCAGCCTCGACGTCAACGTCCGGATCATCCTGCGCAACGCCGACCTGGCCGCTCGCATCGCCGCCGCCCTGTGACCGTCGTCGTGATCGGTGACGTGGTCACCGACATCCTGACCGTCCACGAGGGACCGCTCGCGATCGGCTCCGACACGATCGCGAGCGTGCGGATCAGCGGCGGCGGCTCGGCGGCCAACACCGCGGCCTGGCTCGCGCACGCCGGCCAGGCGGTGACGTTCGCCGGCGTGGCCGGCCAGGACGAGCCGGGCGACGCGCGCCTCGCCGAGCTCCACGCCGCCGGTGTCGCCACGTCCGTCCGCCGGGTGCCGGACCGGCCGACGGGCACGGTCGTCGTGCTGACCTCCGACGCGGAGCGCACGATGTTCACCGACCGGGGCGCCAACCGCCTGCTGTCGCCGGAGGACGTCGACCGCGCGCTGGCCACGCCGGGTGCGCGGCACCTGCACCTGTCCGCGTATGTGCTCTTCGACGCGGACTGTGCGCCGGCCGGGCGCCACGCCCTCGCGGAGGCCCGCCGGCGGGGCCTGACCACCAGCCTGGACGCCGCCTCGGCCGCTCCATTGCAGCGGGCGGGTTCGGCGGTACTGCCATGGGTCGACCTTCTGCTGGCCAACCTGGACGAGGCGGTCGTCATCGCGGGCCGTCCGGGGGACCCGGCGCAGCTCGCGCCGGCGCTGCTCGCCCACGCGGGTGAGGCGGTGGTGAAGTCGGGCCCCGGCGGGGCGACCTGGGTCGGCCCGGGCTCGGAGCCGGTCCACGTCGCCGGCGTCAGCGTGCCGGAGGTCGTCGACCCGACCGGCGCGGGTGACGCTTTCGCGGCCGGCTACCTGGCCGCACGTCTCAGCGGCGCCGATGCCGCTGCCGCGCTGCGTGCGGGCAACGAACTCGGCGCGCTGGCGGTGTCGAAGCTCGGCGGCCGGCCCTAGGTGCTCTGTCCCGGCTCTAGTCGACGTCGATGACCTTGTGCTCGCGCTCGGACAGCGCGTGGGACGGGTCGGGGTGGGACTCCTGCGGCTTGTGCAGTCGGTTGCGCAGCTGGTGCTCGGGGCGCGGCGCCTTGTCGTTGGCCAGCAGGACGGCTGCCCACGGCAGGACCACCGCGCCCACCAGGCACAGTGTCAGCCAGAGCCAGAGCAGCGGGGGCCGGGCCGCGACCAGGATGGCCGCGACCACGATGCACGCCGCGCGCAGGAGCATCATCAGCACGTAGCGCACTTCACGTGCGCGAAGCTCCTGCTCGGGGCTGGTCGCCGCGTCGGTGATCAACTGCGGTCGCTCCCTGCGTGCCATGCTCCCGAGTCTGCCACGCCAGGCTCCCGGGTGGGATGCCAGGCGCGCTCAGCTGTCGGTGGGTTTCACCGGCGCCGAATGGGCCCCGACGACAGCCTCCCGCTGGGTGGTCCCGGTCGCCAGCAGGTCGCGGATCTCGGTGAGCAGCCGGACCTCCTCGCTGGGCGCTTCCGGCTCCGGCTCGACGCCCCGCTTGCGCCGCTCGGCGAGCTTGTTCATCGGCAGGACGATCAGGAAGTACACGGTCGCCGCGGTGAGCAGGAAGGTGACCACCGAGTTGACGAAGCCGGGCCAGTTGAGCACCTGGTCACCGAGCTTGACGCCCTGCGTCTCGTCGTTGACGCCGATGCCGCCGGTGAGCTTGATCAGGGGCTGGAGGAAGCCCTCGGTGAAGGCCGTCACGACGCCGTTGAAGGCGGCGCCGATGACGACGGCGACGGCAAGCTCGATGACGTTGCCGCGCGAGATGAAGTCCTTGAATCCCTTGAGCACGTAGGCACCCTACGACCGCCGGCGCGGGTGCGCACTACGCGCTGGGTGTGTCGGGCTAGCCCTTCGCTTTGGCGGCGGCCTTCACGGACTGCTTGAACTCGCGCACCCTGGTCAGCGACTCGGTGTCGGTGATGTCGGCGACCGACCGGTGCGAGCCGACCTCCCCGTACGCGCCGGCGGACTCGCGCCAGCCGTCGGGCTGCACGCCGTACTGCTTGCCGAGCAGCGCGACGAAGATCTGCGCCTTCTGCTTGCCGAACCCGGGCAGCGCCCCGACCCGCTTGAGCAGCTCACCCCCGGTCTCCACCCCGTCCCAGAGCCCGGCCGCCTCGCCGCCGTACCGCTCGACGAGCACCTGGCAGACCTCCTGCACCCGGGCCGCCATGGCCTTCGGGAACCGGTGCAGCGCGGGCGTCCGCCCAAAGATCTCCACGAGCGCCTCGGGATCGAACCCGGCCAGCTCCGCGGCGCTCGGCTCGTGCCCGAGCCGCTGCGCGAGCACGTGGGGCGACGAGAAGGCCTTCTCGAGCGGCACCTGCTGGTCCAGCACCATCCCGATGAGCAGCGCGAGCGGGCTGCGCGTGAGGTACTCGTTGGCAGCATCGTCAATCGGCAACGTCATGGCCATGACGACATCCTGCCCGCGGGGCGCCCCGATCGTCACGTGTTTCCCGGTAGCTCACGACTACGCTTGGGACACACGAGGCTGGAGGTGGCATGGCGACGCTCGATCGACCTCGGATCGAACAGCGCACCCCGGAGGACCTGGTTCGTGACGTCCAGCGCGGTGTGGTGCGGATCCCCCAGTTCCAGCGGGGGTTCAAGTGGGAGGCGGGCGACGTCGTCAAGCTGTTCGACAGCATTCTTCGTGGCTTCCCGATCGGCAACCTCCTGCTGTGGCGACGCCCCGCACCCGCTCAGGTGCTCCACGTCGGGCCGCTGACCATCGAGGCGCCGGAGCTCGACTCGGCCCTGTGGGTCGTCGACGGCCAGCAGCGCATCACCTCGCTCGTCGGCGCCCTGACCGCCGCCCACACCGCCACGGACCTGCGGTTCCGGGTGCATCTGGACCTGGACTCCGGCGAGTTCCACACCGCGGGCACGCGGCAGCAGCCGCCGAACGCCTGGATTCCGGTCAGCTTCCTGCTCGATACCGCGACCCTGCTGCGCTGGATGCGGGAGAACGGCGAGTGGCTCTCGGACGAGCAGCTCAAGCTGGCGGACCTGGCGGCGAAGGCGATCCGGGAGTACCAGATCCCCACGTACGTGGTGACCACCGACGACGAGAAGCCACTGCTGGACATCTTCACCCGGATGAACAATGCCGGGAAGCGGCTCACGAAGGCCGAGATCTTCCAGGCCCTGCACTCCCAGACCGCCGGCGACGCGCCGATGACCCTGGCGGCGATCGGCCGCGGGCCGGCCGATCTTGGCTTCGGCGCGTTCGACGACCAACTCGTGCTGCGCTGCGTGCTCGCGTACCGCGGTGGCGACATCTTCCGCACCGACTTCGCCGGCGAGTTCGAGTCGGCCGAGGATCAGGCCGAGACGTTCGGCGCGTTGGCCGCGAACCTGCGGGACGTGGTGGCGTTCTTGCGAGATGTGGCCGAGATCCCGCACGTGAAGTTGCTGCCGTACTCCAACGTGGTCCCGGTGCTCGTCCGTTTCGTCAGGCTGCACGGCGCCCCGGAGGGCCGTGCGGCGACGCTGTTGCGGCGGTGGGTCTGGCGCGCCGCGGTGGCCGGCACCCATGCGCGTGGCCAGAGCGTCGCGGACATGCGCGGGCAGATCGGCGCCGTGAAGCGACCGGATCCGGTGGCGGCGGCCAGCGCCCTGCTCGAACGGGTGCCCGCAGACACCCGCTTCACTGTCGAGCTCGACAAGGTGCATTTCAACCAGGCGATGACCAAGATCAACATGCTCTGCCTCTGGTCCGCCGAGCCGCGCGAGCCCGCAACCGGCATACCGGTCGACATCGCCCGGCTACTCGACGAAGGCAGCCCACTCCGGACGATCTTCGAGAACACGGAGCCCGCCCTGGCCGGCACGATCGCCAACCGCGTCATCGCCGCCCACGGTCCGGCCTCGACACTGCGGAAGGAACTGGGCACGGCATCGCCGGAGACGGCCGAGAGCCACCTGCTCGACCGGACGGCCCAGGCACTGTTGGCAAGGCCGTCACCCGCCGCGTTCCTCGAACGGCGCGCCGTCACATTGACCGCCGCGTTCGAGCGACATGTCGACCGCATGGCGGAGTGGGGGGCGCGCGACGGCAGGTCGATCGCCGATCTACTGAGGACGGGCTGAGTGACGACGGCGGAGGTCCGCCTCCACGGGCGGCACGTCGGGCTCCTGCGTTACAACAAGGGGGGCGCCGAGTTCGCGTACGAGGACGATCTCGCCGACCCGGATCACCGCACGCTCGGGCAGATCTTCGAGGACGATCCGCGGGCATTGCGCCGAACGAGGACAGGCGTTCCCGACTGGTTCGCGAACCTGCTGCCCGAAGGTGCGCTCCGCCGGCAGATCATCCGTGAGCTGGGCGGCGGCAACATCGGAAACTTCACCCTGCTGCTGAAGCTGGGCGCCGACCTGCCCGGGGCCGTCACGGTCCACTCGGACACCGTGCCGGACGACGACGTGGCCTCGGACGCGGCGCACGACGTGCCGGACTACCCGCTGCGGCACTCGCTCGCCGGGGTGCAGCTCAAGTTCTCCGTCGCCACCGACCGCCTGACCTCGCGGGTGAGCGGAGCCGGCGGCTGGTGGATCGTCAAGCTGCCCGACCGGACGTTCCGCGATCTGCCCGCGAACGAGTACCTGACGATGCGATGGCTGGCCGCGATCGGGTGCGACGTGCCGGCGGTCGACCTCGTGGCCGCGAAGGACATCGCGGGCATCCCGGAGGGGCTGGCGGACCCGGCCGAACGGCTCTACATCATCGAGCGGTTCGATCGGACACCGGCGGGGCGGGTCCACGTCGAGGATTTCGCGCAGGTCGCGGACGTCGGGCCGATGTTCAAGTACGGCGAGCCCGGCCAGTCCTACGACGGCCTCGGCGCGGCTGTCGCCCGCTTGTGCGGCCCGGCGGCGTACTTCGACTTCATCCAGCGGCTGGCCGCAATGATCATCATCGGCAACACCGACGCCCACCTCAAGAACTGGGCACTGCGCTACGCCGACGGACGCACGCCCGGCCTCGCGCCCGTGTACGACTTCCACTCATTGACCATCTACAGCCAATACCGGTACCAGCCGCTCTCGCTGAGCATCAACGGCCAGAAGGCCCCGAACGGCATCACACTGGACGACTTCCGGCGGATGGCGGAACGGATCGGCGAGGACCCCGAGGCGACGGCGCGCGTCGTCGGCGACACCGTCGAGCGGATGCGGGCCGCCTGGGACGATGAGCTCCTCGACGAGGCGCGCGGGCGGTTCGAGCCGCTGGCCAGGCACTACGCGGAGCGTCTGCGCTCGCTGCCGATCAGCACGGGGCCGGCGGGCGGGTGAGGAACCCGCGAGAAGAGCTGGCCGGGCACAGCCCAGCTGGCAAGCCTGGCAGAGAAGAACGGCGCTCCGGCAACGGGCCCCGTTCAGGCGGTGGCAGGGGTGAGGAAGCGCTTCGTCATGTCTGCGAAGAGGGCGAAGCGCTCCGTCATGTCCTGTGACGGGTCGAGCAGCCACTGGATCTGCAGGCCGTCCATCACCGCCAGGACCAGCGACGCCAGCGTCTCGGCGTCGGCGTCGGCGCGGAAGGCGCCGCCGGCCTGGCCGCGGCGGATCGCGTCCGCGGTGCCGGTGCGGATGCGCGCGTAGCGGTCGGCGAAGTACCGGTGGGCGGGGTGGCCGTCGCTCACGCTCTCGCCGACGAGCACCGTGAACAGCTGCACCAGCTCCCGGTTCGCCGCGTTGCGCTCGACGATCCCCTGGAGCGCGTCGAGCGCCGCCGGGCCGCCGCGGTGCCACTCCTCGGTGCCGTCCAGCAGTGCGGCGCCCTCCCGGTCGCGCTCCTCCAGCACGGCCAGGAGCAGCGACTCCTTCGTCGGGAAGTGGTGCAGCAGCCCGGGCTGGGTCAGGTCGGCCGCGGTCGCCACCGCGGCGAGCGGGCCGCCCCGGTAGCCGTCGCGGGCGAACACCGATGTCGCCGCGCGCAGGATGGCGTCGCGGGCCCGCGCGCCGCGGGCGGACGAGGACGGGCGCTTGGTCGACCGGGGCATGCGATCACTCTACGGGAAGCGCTCTCCCACCCGATTTATCCGAGATTTCGGATATCGACGTTCACCGTTACACAATCGCAACAATGCAATTTTCCCGAGTGATCGGTAGGGATCGACAACCGTCGCGACCAGCGGTTTCCCGAGGTCGACTTTTGCTGAGATCGATCAAAGTTCGGCTCGGCAAGACCTTTCTTTCGGTTGAGTGCCCAACTACCTTCTGCAACACGCACGAAACGGCGGCCCGCACCCAAACGGGCCGGTTCCGGGACGTATCGGCGGCGTCCCGACCCATCTTCCCCTGCCTGGACCCTCACCCTGACACGGAAGTGGATCACTCATGCGCCAAGAACCCAGCATCACCCGCCGCCGCCTGCTCGGCAGGTCCGCCGCCGCGGCGGCGGCGATCAGCGCCGCCGGCCTCCCGGTGTTCGCCACCGGCACCCCGGCCCTCGCGCACAACGGCGGCGACAACCACGGCGACGGGAAGCGGCTGAAGGTCGAGCCCCTCGTTCCCGCGAAGAACCGCGGCATCATCCTGTTCAGCGTCCGGGACCGGATCAGCGCCGCCCCCGACGACAGCGGCATCCCGTACGGCTTCGAACGCGTCCTCGCCCGCCTGGCCGAGATCGGCTACAAGGAGATCGAGTTCGCCGGGTACAACCAGCACACCAGCATCCTCGGGCGGCAGATCACCCCGGCCGAGATCCGCAAGGTCCTCGACGACAACGGGCTCGTCGCCAACGGCACGCACACCCAGATCAACGCGGCCACCTTCGACCAGCAGCTCGACATCGCCGAGACGCTCGGCATGAAGAACATCGGCACCGGCTCCGACCCGGCGAACAGCGTGTACACGTCGGACTGGGACACCGCCGCCGACCTGTGGAACGAGCTGGGCCGCAAGGCCGCCAAGCGCGGGATGCGGCTGTACACCCACAACCACGACGCCGCCTACAGCTTCCTGCTGGACAGCGGGCCGCTCGACGCGAACGGCAAGCCGACGCGCTCGTCCGGCAAGCGGCGCCTGGAGTACTTCTTCGACAAGACCGACCCGCGGTACGTCTTCTTCGAGATGGACATCTACTGGGCGCACGTCGCCCGGTACAAGCACCAGCAGTACACCGACAAGTGGGGCCGCGAGCAGACCGACCTCTTCGACCCGATCATCACCGTGGCCGAGCGGACCAAGCGGTTCCCGCTGTTCCACGCCAAGGACGGCAACAAGAACACCACGCTGCCCAACGGCTACGAGATGACCCCGCTCGGCGAGGGCGACATCAACTTCCAGCAGTTCTTCCAGACCATCGGCGAGCAGGACTTCCACCACGCCAACTGGGAGCAGGACACCGCGCCCGGCGGCACCGCCGCGCCCGGCCAGTCGCTGGACTTCGCCGGGCTGAGCTACACGAACATGTCCGAGCTCACGATCTACAAGCAGCGTTGATCGCCATGCGGCGCCTCATGGCCGTGCTGCTCGGGGTCGTGCTGGTCGTTCTCGGCGCGCCCGCGGTCGCCTACGCGCACAACGGCGGCAGTTACAACGTGCTCGTGTTCACCAAGACCGCCGGCGTCCGGCGGCCCTCCATCCCCGACGGCGTCGACACCATCCAGCGGCTCGCCCGCACGAACGGCTTCAAGGTCACCGTCACCCAGGACGCGGGCGCGTTCACGACCGCGAACCTGGCGAAGTTCCGCGCTGTCGTCTTCCTCAACACCACCGGCGACGTGCTGAACACGGCCCAGGAGACCGCGTTCGAGCAGTACATCAGGCAGGGCGGCGGGTGGATCGGCGTCCACGCCGCGGCCGAGACCGAGCCGGACTGGCCGTTCTACCGGAGCCTGGTCGGCACCCGGGTCTCCGGCGCGTCGGTGGGCGCCGGCGTGGTCGACGTCGCCGACCGGGCGCACCCGTCCACCAAGGACCTGTCCCGGAAGCTGCCGCTCACCGAGGAGTGGTACGACTTCGCGGTCAACGTCCGCGGCAGTGCGCACGTGCTCGCCACGCTCGAGGACCAGGAGGACCACCCCGTCGCGTGGTGCAAGGACTACCAGGGCGGGCGCTCGTGGTACACCGGAATCGGCCACACCGCCAGCTCCTATCGCAACCCGCAGGTCCAGCGCCACCTGCTCGGCGGCATCGCGTGGGCGGCCGGGGCCACCGCGGGAGACTGCGGTGCGACGGTCATCGGCAACTACGAGAAGGTCACGCTCAACGACGAGCCGGGCGAGCCGATGTCGCTCTCGGTCCTGCCCGACGGCCGGGTCCTGCACAACACCCGCGGCGGCGAGATCCGGCTCTACGACCCGAAGACCGGCGCCAGCCCGGTCATCACGACGATTCCGGTGTACCAGCACGACGAGGACGGCTTGCAGTCCGTCACCGTCGACCGGGACTTCGCGCGCAACCGCTGGGTCTACCTGTACTACGCGCCGCCGCTCAGCACCCCGGTGGACGACCCGGCCACGCCCGGCGTCAACGAGGGCGACGCACCGGTGACCAGCACGGACCCGACCGTGTGGGACAAGTTCAAGGGGTACAACCAGCTGTCCCGCGTGAAGTTCGTCGAGACGCCCACGCCGCACCTGGACATGTCGACCGAGCAGCAGATCCTGCGCGTCGACACCGACCGGGGCATCTGCTGCCACGTCGCCGGTGAGGTCAAGTTCGACGGGAAGGGGCTGCTGTACCTCGTGACCGGCGACGACACCAACGCGAGCGGCTCCGACGGGTACACCCCGATCAACGAGTCGCCGACGCAGGGTCCCGGCTACGACGCCCAGCGCTCCGCCGGCAACACCAACGACCTGCGCGGCAAGCTGCTGCGGATCAAGGTCGGGGCCGACGGGCGGTACTCGGTCCCGCCGGGGAACCTGTTCCCGGAGGCGCAGGACAGGGACAACAAGACCCGGCCGGAGATCTTCCTCATGGGCCTGCGCAACCCGTTCCGGTTCGACGTCGACGACCGCGGCATGGTGTACGTCGGCGACTACTCCCCCGACTCGCGCGTGCCCGACCCGGCGCGCGGGCCCGAGGGCACCGGCCGCTGGTTCGCCACCGACGAGGCGGGCAACTACGGCTGGCCGTACTGCTACTCCCCGGACCTGGCGTACGTGGACTTCGACTTCGTCACGCGCACGTCGGGTGCGAAGTTCAACTGCGCGGCGCCGGTGAACGACTCGCCGCGCAACACCGGCCGCAGCGTGCTGCCGAAGGTCGCGCAGCCCGACTTCTGGTACACCTACGAGGCCCGCACGCCGTGCCCGGCCGGGCTGTCGTGCGACTTCAAGTGGCCCGTCATCGGCATTGGCGGCGTCGGGCCGCACGGCGGGCCGGTCTACAACTACGACAAGCGCCTCGCGTCGCCGACGAAGTTCCCGGAGTACTACGACAACGCCGTCGCGTTCGGGGAGTTCACCCGCGACAAGATCTTCATGATGCGCACCGACGGCCGCGGCAACCTCGTCGGCGTCGAGCAGCTCCTGCCCGGGTTCGTCTTCGACAACCCGATGGACCTGGAGTTCGGGCCCGACGGGCAGCTGTACCTGCTGGAGTACGGCGACGGCTTCTTCCGGGCCAACCCGGACGCGCAGCTGTCGGTGATCCGCTACGTCAAGGGGACCCGCTCGCCGGTCGCGTCGCTCGTCGCCACGCCGACGTCCGGGCAGGCCCCGCTCACCGTCCAGTTCGACGGCAGCGGCTCCTACGATCCCGACCCGGGCGAGTCGATCTCCTACGCCTGGGATTTCACGAGTGACGGTACCGTCGACAGCACCTCGCCGACGGCCTCGTTCACCTACACGGCCAACGGCGTCTACACGGCGAAGCTGACCGTGACCGACTCCACCGGCAAGACTGCGGTGCTCACCCGGTCGATCAGCGTCGGCAACACGGCGCCGACCGTCACGGTCACCGCGCCGGTCGGCGGCAGCTTCTTCAACTGGGGCGACCAGGTGCCGTTCACGGTCACCGTCACCGACCCCGAGGACGGGCCGGTCGACTGCGGCCGGGTCACGGTCACGTTCGTGCTCGGCCACGACGACCACGGCCACGGCGACGCCTCCACCACCGGCTGCACCGGTGTGCTGCCGACCCCGGCGGACGGCGCCGACCACGCCGGCGGCTACCTCTACGGCGGCATCAGCGCCAGCTACACCGACCTCGGCGGCGGCGGTCAGCCGGCGCTGACCACGGTCGGCCAGACGATCATCCAGGTGCGCCGCCAGCAGGCGGAGCACGCGAAGGTCCAGACCGGCGTCACCACCGCCAACACCAGCGACACCGGCGGCGGCCTGCACGTCAACGCCATCGACCCGGGCGACGCCATCGCCTTCGAGCCGATCAACCTGGGCGGCGTCAGCACGGTGACGCTGCGGCACTCCGGCGGCTCGGCAGCCACGGCCGGCACCCCGCGGGCGGTCGTCGAGCTGCGGCTCGACAGCCCGACCGGCCCGGTCGTCGCCACCGCGACGCTGAACGCCACGACCGGCAACAACGACTGGGCCAGCACCGCGGTCCCGGTCGCCCAGCCGGTCGGCAGCCACCGGCTCTACGTCGTCTTCGCGGCCGCACCCGGCGGCCCGGCGACGTCGCTGGTCAACCTGAACTGGCTGGAGTTCAACGTCTGACTCACGTCAGGGACCGGGCCCGAAACCGGCACGGTCCCTGACAAATTCCGGCAGTTCGCCGAGCATCGGGTCAGTACGTTGGTCCGATGCTCGGGACCGCCGCCTTCAAGACCGTCGCCGTGAGAGCCGCACTGACGTGGGCGGTGTTCGTCATCGCCGCCGTCGTGTCGTCGGTGCTCGTCCTGCTGCGGCCGATCGGGCAGCGCCTCTCCGACCTGCACATCTACTACGGTGCCGCCGAAACCGTGAACGCCGGCCGGCCGCTGTACTCCTACGTCGCCGAGAACGGCGGCCCCTTCACGTACCCGCCGTTCGCGGTCCTGCTGTTCCGGCCGTTCACACTGCTGCCCGAGGGCGCGGTGCAGTTCGTCTGGCTGGTCGCGACCTGCCTCGCGGTCGTCGCCATCGCCCGCGCGGTCGGCCGCGGCCTGGGCGCGGGCCCGCTGGCGGTCGCCGCGATGGCCTGCGCACTGCTCGTGTCGGCGCCCGTGCAGAGCAACCTCCGCTTCGGTCAGGTGAGCATCTTCATCGTCCTGCTGGCCCTGGTCGACGCGATGAACCTGATCCCTTCCCGGTACCGCGGCATCCTCGTCGGGGTCGCGGCGGCCATCAAGCTGACGCCGCTGCTCTTCGTCGTGTACTTCCTGTTCACCCGCCGCTACAAGGACGCCGCGCGGGCGCTCGGCGCGTTCGTGGCCTGCGCGCTGCTCGCGGCGCTGGTGCTGCCGGCGGACTCGTGGCGGTACTGGACGGGCACCATCCTCCAGACGTCGCGCATCGGCGACCTCGCCTCGCTGGGCAACCAGTCCGTCCACGGCATGCTCCTGCGGGTCGGGGTCTCCCCCGCCGCGCTGCCGGTGATCTGGGCCGCGCTCATCGCGGTGATCTGCGGCCTCGCGCTGCTACGGGCGCGCAAGCTGCAGTCCGCGGGCGACCACGTGCGGGCCGCGGTGCTCGTCGGCTGCGCCACCGTCGCCGCCTCGCCGGTGTCGTGGACGCACCACCAGGTGTGGACGGTGCTGGCGGCGATGCTGCTCGTGGCCACCGAGGGCGCGTGGCGGCGGGCCGCCGGGTGGGTGCTGCTCGCGGTGATGACGTTGTCGTTCGGCGCGGTCCTTCGAGGCATCTCGACGTACCCCGGCTGGCAGTTCCTGCTGGAGAACGCCCGCTCGATCGGCCTGGTCCTGGTCTGCACTGTCGGCTTCGTCGGCTTCGGCGGCGCGGCGGTCGTGAGCGCGCGGCGCGCCCGGACCGCGGTGGCGTTCGTGGCGGCGGCGCTCGTCGTGCTGGCCCTGACGCCGCTGCCGGCGGGCGCGGACCCGACCTTCAAGGCGTACTCGGCGGGCGACCTGACGAACCCGCGGTACTTCTACTTCAGCGCCGACCCGCTGCCCGGCGAGCCGGTGCGGTTCCTGGTCCGGAGGGAGAAGACCAAGGTCCGGGTCAACGGCGTGGCCGGCGACGCGGTGGCGGGGCTGCGCTTCACCTCCGCCCCCGGCGGGCTGGCCCGCACGGTACCGCTGCTGTCGCTGGACTCCGGCGTGCGGACGTTCTCGTTCCGCAGCGCGAACCTCACGCACGGCCGCCTGGAGGCGCTGGCCCCGGACGGCGCGGTGGTCGCGGTGTACACCGGGTTCTAGCTTCGTCGCTGTTCTAGCGCTTCATCTCCGCACCGGTCTCCAGCACGGTCTTGAGGCCGGAGACCACCCGCGACCAGGTCTCGTCGCGCTCCGGGTCGGGGTTGCGGTCGAGGTCGTCACAGGTCAGCGCGGCTCGGGTGAGGCCGGGCTCGACCTCGGCGACCTCCCAGGCGAGCCAGCAGTGGACCTCCTGCTCCCGGCCGATGCCGGTGAACAGGCTGTGCACGAGCAGCTTGTGGGGTTCGACGTGGATGATCTCGCCGTGCAGCGCGTCGGTCACGGGGCCGATCGTGGTGCGGTACACGATCGTGTCGCCGGCCGTGAAGGTCGACTCGACGGCGCACCCGAGGTAGAACCGCCGGGTCAGGCAGGGGTCGGTGAGCGCGCGCCACACCTGCTCGGCGGTCGCGGCGATGTACAGGCTGAACGTCCGGGTCCTCATGGCAACCGATCCTCCGCACTCCGCTTGCCTCCGACTTGAGCTCCTCTTGGCCCCGCCCATCGGGCATGATCGGCATCGTGGAGGAACTCATCGCAGCATTGGAAACGCAGGAGGAGCGGCTCCAGTTCAGCCGCTTCGACAACGACGACGCGTGGGCGCTGGGCTGCCTGCTGGTAGACCTGGCCCGCGACCGCTCACTGCCGATCACGATCGACATCCGCCGCCACGGCCACCAGCTCTTCCACGCCGCCCTGCCGGGCACGGCTCCCGACAACGACCGCTGGATCGAGCGCAAGATCCGCGTGGTCGAGCGCTTGAACACGTCGTCGTACCTGGCCGGCCGCCGCCTGGCCGCCAAGGGCGCGACCTTCGACGAGTCGTACGGCGTGAACCCGGCCGACTACGCCACCCACGGCGGCGCTTTCCCGATCCGCGTCCGCGACGTGGGCGTGGTCGGCGTGGTGACGGTGTCGGGCCTCCCCCAGGCCGACGACCACGCCTTGGTGGTGGAGGCGCTGGAACAGTTCCTGTCCCACTGACCCACCCGCCGGCCCCACACCACCCGCA
>NZ_JAHYSG010000116.1 GCF_022095675.1 Dactylosporangium sp. AC04546
GCCCACATCCGCACCGCCCACCGGCGACGGATACAGCCCCGCCGGCGGCGGGTTCGGGTCCACCAGCGCCCCGCCCGCCACGGGGGTGTACCAGTCGTCGCCACCCCCCTCCACCGGCGTCTACCAGGCGTCGGTGCCGACCGCGGCCGGCGCCCCGAAGTACAGTGACCTCGTCACCATGCCCGGCGAGCAGGGCCCGCCGACCCCGCCCGCCGCCGGCGACACCGGCATCCCGACGCCGGCGCCGGCCCCCAAGAGCCGCCGCGGCCTCCTGGTCGGCCTGGTCGTCGTGATCGTGGTGTTCCTGCTCGCGGTCGCCGGCACGGCCATCGTGGTGGCACTCAACAACGCCGGCAGCACCAGCTTCGCCGTCAACTCCTGCGTCAAGCAGGACGGCGACTCCGCGAAGAAGGCCAGCTGCTCCGACGGTGACTCCTTCCAGATCGTCTCGAAGGTCGACAAGCCGGAGAGCTGCTCGGACGCCAGCCAGCCGTATATCGTCCTGCAGCACAAGGGCCAGAAGGACGAGGTGCTCTGCCTCCGCCCGGCCAACCAGAAGTAAGCCCCAGCAGGGACGTCGCCGGCGAGTCCGGCAGACTTGGCGCCATGAACGATCCGGCGACGTCCCCGCTCCTCAAGGCCCGTGTCCGTGCTCCTGAACTCCGCGGACGCGGCTGGCTGAACACGGGCGGCCGGGATCTCACCCTCGCCGACCTGCGCGGGAAAATCACGGTTCTCGATTTTTGGACATTCTGCTGTATCAATTGCCTCCACGTGCTGGACGAACTGCGGCCGCTTGAGCAGCGGTTTGCTGACGTGTTGGTCACCATCGGGGTGCATTCGCCCAAGTTTGAGCACGAGAAGGACGCTGCCGCGCTCAAGGCCGCCGTTGAGCGGTACGGGGTCGACCACCCCGTGCTCGATGACCCCGACATGGACATGTGGCAGCAGTATGCCGCCAAGGCGTGGCCCACGCTCACCGTCATCGATCCCGAGGGGTACGTCGTCGCGACCATGGCCGGTGAAGGCCATGCCGAAGGGCTCGCCAAGCTCATCGAGGAGCTCGTCAGGGTCCACGACGCGCGCGGCACCCTGCGCCGCGGCGACGCGCCGCACCCGCGGCACCAGCAGGCCGAGGAGACCACGCTGCGGTTCCCCGGCAAGGCGCTCGCCCTCGACAACGGCCACTTCCTCGTCGCTGACTCCACGCACCACTCGATCGTCGAGCTCGACGCCGACAACGAGACGCCCATCCGGCGCATCGGCACCGGCGAGCGCGGGAGCAAGGACGGCACCGAGCCGCAGTTCTCCGAGCCCGGCGGGCTGTGCCTGCTGCCGCCGCACGTCGCCGAGCTCGCCGGCTACGACGTCGTCGTCGCGGACACCGTCAACCACCTGCTCCGTGGCCTGAAGCTCGACACCGGCGAGGTCTCGACCGTCGCCGGCACCGGCCGCCAGTGGCGCGGAACGGTCGACTTCGACCAGCATGACGCCCTCGCGGTGGACCTGTCGTCGCCGTGGGACGTCGCCTGGTACGACGACCGGGTCGTGATCGCGATGGCCGGCATCCATCAGCTGTGGTGGTTCAACCCGGTGCGGCGAACGGCCGGCGTCTATGCCGGGACCACCGTCGAGGCGCTCAAGGACGGCCCGCTGCACGAGGTGTGGATGGCCCAACCGTCCGGGTTGTCGGCATACGACAGTCGCCTGTGGATCGCCGACAGCGAGTCCTCGGCCATCCGCTGGATCGAGGACGGCGTGATGCACACCGCGGTCGGCCAGGGGCTGTTCGACTTCGGCCACGTCGACGGCCCGGCCGACCAGGCGCTTCTTCAGCACCCGCTCGGCGTCCTCGCCCTGGCCGACGGCAGCGTCCTCGTCGCCGACACGTACAACGGCGCGATCCGGCGCATTTCCGGCGACACGGTGAGCACCGTCCTCGACGGTCTTCGGGAGCCGAGCGCGATCGTCAGCACGAGGGACGGCGGCATCGTGGTGGTCGAGTCGGCCGCGCACCGGCTGGTCCGGCTCGCGCCGGGCACCCTGGAGGCGGCCGGCATCGACGTGGCCGGCACCCGGCACCGCACCGAGCGACCGTCGACCCTGCTCGCGCCGGGTGCGGTGGAGCTGGACCTGATCTTCGAGCCGGCGCCGGGGCAGAAGCTCGACGAGTCGTTCGGCCCGTCGACGAGGCTGGAGGTGTCGGCCTCGCCGCCGGAGCTCCTGCTGGAGGGCGCCGGCGTCACGACGGACCTGCGTCGCCGCCTGGTCGTCAATCCCGAGGTGGCGGAGGGTGTACTGCAGGTCGTCGCGCAGGCGGCGACGTGCGACGTCGACGCCGAGTTCCCGGCCTGCCATCTCACCCGCCAGGACTGGGGTGTGCCGGTCAAGGTGGTCCAGGACGGCGCCGCCCGGCTCCCGCTGATCCTGCGGGGCCTCGACGCCTAAGGCATGAACGGAGCGACAGCGACTCCGGCGGCCAGCAGTGCATCCCGGACCGCGGTGGCCATCGCTACCGCGCCCGGGGTGTCGCCGTGGACGCACAGCGAATCGACCGGCATCGCGACCACGGTCCCGTCGACCGCCTTGACCTGGCCGTCGACGGCCATGCGGACGGCCCGGGCCGCGACCAGGTCGACGTCGGTGACCAGGGCGCCGGGCTCGGCGCGCGGGACCAGGCGCCCGTCGGGCTGGTACCCCCGGTCGACGAACCCCTCCGCGACGACCCGCAGCCCGGCCTCGGCGGCCAGCCGGTACACCATGGATCCCGGCTGACAGAGGACCGGCAGCCCGAACGCGGAGGCCGCCGCCACGACCGCGGACGCGTGGCCGGGCTCGACGGCGGCGACGTTGTAGAGGGCGCCGTGCGCCTTGACGTAGCTGACCGGCCCGAACGCGGCGAGGGCCCCGATCTGGTATCGCAGCTCGTCCGTGAGCTCGGTGACGTCGACGTCGATCCGGCGCCGGCCGAAGCCGGCGAGGTCGCGGTAGCTGACCTGCGCGCCGACCCGCACGCCCCGCTCGCGGGCGAGCTCGCTGATGCGGCGCATCGTGGTCGGGTCGCCGGCGTGGAAGCCGCACGCGACGTTGGCGCTGGTGACGATGGTCAGCAGGGCGTCGTCGTCGCCGAGCTGCCAGACGCCGAACCCTTCGCCCAGGTCACTGTTCAGGTCCATGGAACCGAACCGTATCGCCCGGGCGGGCCTGGGCGAGCAGCGGCAGATCGCGGGGGTCGACGACGGCCACGACCGGGTACCCGCCGGTGGTCGGGTGGTCGGCGAGGAACACGAGCGGCTGCCCGTCGGCCGGCACCTGGACGGCCCCGAGCACGATCCCTTCGCTGGGCAGCTCACGAGCGTCGGCGCGGGCGAGCGCGGTCCCGACGAGTCGCGTCCCCACGCGGTTGCTGCGGGCATCAATGGTGTACCGCGTGTGCGTGAGCGCGTGCGGATCGGTGAAGCGGTCGGCGCGGGGGCCCCAGGTGATCCGCAGGGTCGCGTCGCGGCCCAGCCGGGGCTGCGGCGCGACGTCGACGGCGGCCGGCTCACCGGTTCGCGGGCCGATCGGCAGCCGGTCACCGCCCCGGACGACGGCGGGGCCGAGCGCGGACAGGGTGTCGGTCGACTTGCTCCCCAGTACAACTTCTGCTTGAAGACCGCCGGACACCGCGAGATAGCCGCGGAGGCCGAGCACCGTGGACCCGATCTCGATGCGGTCGCCGGCCCGGACGGCAACGGGCGCGTTGAGCGGCGCCGGCCGGCCACCGACCCGGAACGGCGCGGCGGCGCCGGTCAGGGCGACGGTGCCGGCCGCGGTGAGCGTGGCGGCGAACGGGCCGAGCGTGATCTCCAGGCCGGCGGCGCCGGGGTCGTTGCCGACGAGCCGGTTCGCGAGCGTGAGGGCGGGCTGGTCGAGCGCCCCGGAGCGGGGCACGCCGAGGTGGGCGTATCCGGGCCGGCCGAGGTCCTGGACGGTGGTGAGCGGCCCGGCGATGGCCACGACGAGCGTCGTCACGCGGCCACGATCCGCACGGTGCGGCCGGGGGCGAGCAGCGCGGGCGGGTCGCGGTCGACGTCGAACAGCGGCGAGTCGGTGCGGCCGATGAGGCGCCAGCCGCCGGGTGAGGCGGTGGGGTACACCCCGAGGAATTCGGCGGCGAGGCCGACCGCTCCGGCCGGAACGCGCGGACGCGGGCTGGGCAGCCGTGGCAGGCTCCATGGCAGGCCGGTGAGGTAGGCGAAGCCGGGCGCGAAGCCGCAGAACGCGACGCGCAGTTCGGTGCCGAGGACGGTCGCGACGACGGCGTCGACGGTCGCGCCGACGTGCTCGGCGACGAAGGGCAGGTCCTCGCCGTCGAAGCGGACCGGCAGCTCGACCGGTGCCGCCGCGGCCGGCGGACGGGTCGGTGGCCGGGCGTCGCGGAGGGCCGCGGCGACGGCCGTGGTATCGGACACACCGTCCAGCAGTACGGTGCGCGCACCGGGCACGATGTCGACGGCCGGCAAGCGACCGGCCCGGCGCTCGGCGTCGAGGTGGGCGAACCAGGCGAGCGGGTCGTCGACCTCGATGAGGAGGGCGTTGCCGCCGACCCGACGGACGTCCATGCCGTCACGATAGACGTCCGGAAGATACTTGCGAGTAACCTACGGTACCGTAACCTGGAGGGCGTGACCGTGAAGACCGAAACCCGCCTGCGCCCGGTCGACCTCGGCAAGCCGCGGATGCGCGGCTGGCTGCATGCGTACGCGGCCGGTGTGGCGATCGTGTGCGGGATCGTCCTGTGCTCGCTGGCAGCGGCGCGGCCCGGCTGGGCACCGTTCGTGAGCTGCGCCGTCTACAGCCTGACGGTGGTCGCGCTGTTCGGCACGAGCGCGCTGTACCACCGGCGGGTGTGGTCCGAGCGCGGCTACAAGATCATGCGGCGGCTCGACCACTCCATGATCTTCGTGTTCATCGCGGGCACGTACACGCCGTTCAGCGTGCTGCTCCTGCCCGACACCGCCGGCAAGGTCATCCTGGCCGTGGTCTGGGGTGGTGCGATCCTCGGCGTGGGCATGAAGCTCATCACGCCGAACGCGCCGCGATGGCTGTCCGCGCCGCTCTACGTCGCGCTGGGCTGGGTCGCGGTGACGGTGCTGCCCGACCTGCTGCACAACGGCGGTGTCACGGTTCTGGTGCTGACGCTGGTCGGCGGGGCGTTCTACACCGTCGGTGCGGTGTTCTACGCGCTCCGCCGACCCAACCCGTGGCCGACGGTGTTCGGTCACCACGAGTTCTTCCACGCCTGCACGCTGGTGGCCGCGATCTGCCACCACATCGCGATCTATTTCGCGCTGTACGCGTGAGGGTCTAGTAACGCCGCTCGCGGCGCTCGATGACCTCGTCGGTCGTCGGCGGGATCACGGTGTGGCCCGCGGTCGGGACCTCGCGGACGACCGTCCGGCGTCGCGAGTTCCAGAAGTACATGGTCATGAGCAGTGCGACCACACCGGCGATCTGGAGAATCCAGCCGATCGTGTCGAGGTTGAACGGCCCCAGGTCGGTGTCGTCCAACCCGAACGTGAAAATCGCGCCGACGACGATCAAGAGAATGCTGCCGCCGATACCCATTGAGGGCCTCCTCGGGCGAATGTTCGGGGATCTGTCTGGTCAGGGGTTACCCATGTGCGACAGCCTTCAATCGGGCACGCTTGTCCCCATGACCGAGCGCACGCTGATCCTGCTCCGCCACGCGAAGGCCGCCGACCCGGACGACTACGCCACCGACATCGAGCGCCCGCTCAGCGCCCGGGGCCACCGCGACGCCGCCGCAGCGGGCGCCTGGCTCCGCACCGTGGCCCTGGAGCCGGACCAGGTCCTCTGCTCGACGGCGGTCCGCACCCGCGAGACGCTGCAGGAGTTGGCGGTGGACGCGGTGCCGGTGATCTACGAGCAGCGCATCTACCACGGCCCGGCACCGGACACCCTGGACCTGATCCAGGAGACCGACCCGGACGTGGCCACGCTGCTGGTCATCGGCCACAACCCGACGCTGTCGATCCTGTCGGACCTGCTCGCCCCGGACGAGCTGCCGGACACGGGCCTGGCGACGTCGGGCATCGCGGTCCACCGCTTCTCCGGCACCTGGCGCGACCTGGAGGCCGCCCCGCTGGCCGCCCAGCACACGGGCCGCGGCTAGCGTCGATTGCCAAAAAAATAGGGGGAGGGCGCCGTTGCCCTCCCCCTATTGGTCAGTGGTGCAGCCTAGAAGGCGTCCTCCGAGAGCTGCATCGCGTCCAGCGCCGTCGACTCGATGATGCGGCGGTCGGCGCCCACACGCGGGAGGATCTCATGGGCGAAGAACTTGGCCGCCGCCACCTTGCCCTCGTAGAAGGACTTGTCCGCCGCGGAGACCTCGCCGGTCAGGGCCTTCAGGGCGATCTCGGCCTGGCGCTGCAGGAGCCAGCCCACCACGATGTCGCCCAGCGCCAGCAGGAACCGGCGGCTGTTCAGGCCGACCTTGTAGACCGCCTCCGCGTCGCCGGCCTGGGCCTCGCCGAGCCAGCCCGTGAAGATGCCGAGGATCTGCTGTGCCTCGGTCAGCGCCTTGCCGAGCGCGACGCGCTCCAGCTTGAGCTGGCCGTTGCCGCCCTCGGCCTCCAGGAACTGCTGGATCTCGCCGGCGACGACCAGGAGCGCCTTGCCCTGGTCCTTGACGATCTTGCGGAAGACCAGGTCGAGGCTCTGGATCGCGGTCGTGCCCTCGTAGAGGGTGTCGATCTTCGCGTCGCGGACGTACTGCTCCAGCGGGTAGTCCTGCAGGAAGCCGGAGCCGCCGAAGGTCTGCAGGGCCTCGTGGCCGAGCAGCTCGTAGGCCCGCTCGGAGCCGACGCCCTTCACCAGGGGCAGCAGCAGGTCGTTGACCCGCTTGGCCAGCGCCGCGGCCTTCTCGTCGCCGGCCGCCTCGGCCAGCGCCACCCGGTCCTGCCAGGAGGCGGTGTAGGCGACGAGCGCGCGCAGGCCCTCGGCGTACGACTTCTGCAGCAGCAGGGAACGGCGCACGTCCGGGTGGTTGATGATCGCGACGCGGGGCGCGGTCTTGTCGGTCGACGCGAGGTCGGCGCCCTGGACGCGGCTCTTGGCGTAGTCAAGGGCGTTGAGGTAGCCCGTCGACAGCGTCGCGATCGCCTTCGTGCCGACCATCATCCGCGCGTACTCGATGATGAGGAACATCTGCCGGATGCCCTCGTGCACGTCGCCGAGCAGCCAACCCTTGGCCGGCACGCCGTGGCCGCCGAAGGTCACCTCGCAGGTCGTGGAGACCTTGAGGCCCATCTTGTGCTCGACGTTGGTGACGAAGACGCCGTTGCGGTCCTTGAGCTCGCCGGTCTCGCCGTCGAAGTGGAACTTCGGCACGACGAACAGCGAGAGGCCCTTGGTGCCGGGGCCGCCGGCGCCGGGCGTGTCGACCGGGCGGGCCAGCACGTAGTGGACGATGTTCTCGGCCAGGTCGTGCTCGCCGCTGGTGATGAAGCGCTTGACGCCCTCGATGTGCCACGAGCCGTCGGCCTGTGGGACGGCCTTGGTGCGGCCGGCGCCGACGTCCGAGCCCGCGTCGGGCTCGGTGAGCACCATCGTCGAGCCCCACTGCTTGTCGGCGAAGAGCTTCGCCCAGCGCTTCTGCTCCTCGGTGCCCTCGACGTGCAGGGTGTTGGCGAAGGACGGGCCGGACGCGTACATCCACACCGGCGCGTTGGAGCCCAGCACCATCTCGGCGAGCGCCCACCACAGGGCCCGCGGCGCGGCGGTGCCACCCAGCGCGGCTGGCAGGTCGAGGCGCCAGAACTCGGCGGCCATGAACGCCTCGTAGGACTTCCGGAACGACTCCGGCATCTTCACGCTGTACGTGGCCGGGTCGTAGACCGGCGGGTTGCGGTCGCCGTCGGTGTAGCTCGCGGCGAGATCCTCACGGGCGAGGCGGTCGACCTCGGCCAGGATGTCGCGGGCGGTGTCCACGTCGATGTCGCCGTATGGGCCTTGACCCAGGACCTTGTCGACACCGAACACCTCGAAGAGGTTGAACTCGAGGTCCCGCAGGTTGCTTTTGTAATGGGTCATTGCGGAGTGGCCCCCGTCTCTGGGTCTGTTGCCAAGGGTGCTGATCGAGCATGGACGACCGAGGTTACCAGCCGGTAACGACCATCTTATTACTCGCAAGTAACCTCGAACAGGGGCCGCACCGAAGAGTGAACCGGACCACACTTGTCCCCGCCGAGCGCTGACCGGGTGCGGTTGGGGAGCGGACACGCCGTCACTCGCGGGTGACGCGGTCGTTGATCGGTTACTCCCGGTCAACGCCGTCGCAGCAGGAGGGCAGCGCGATGATCGTTCGTCTGATGGGCTCGCTGTTCGCCCCGAAGTACCCACGCTTCTACACCGGCCGGCATCGGGCACCCATGCGGCGGCTCGTGCCCCGCCAGCGCCAGATCGCGAACTAAGCGGACGTCACCCCGGCGCCGCCGATCTCCCAGCTCGGGACCGTCGACGGCGCCTTGACCCCCTGGTACTCCACGAGCACCAGCGCGATGTCGTCGTCGAGGCGGCCGCGCACCCACTCCAGCAGCGCGCTCTCCAGCGACTTCAGCCCGTCGGCGACCGTGCCGTGGCCGAGCAGCCGCTGGGCCCGCTCCGCGGTGGGGAAGAACTGACCGTCGCGCCGCGCCTCCGCGAGCCCGTCGGTGAAGAACAGCAGCCGGTCGCCCGGCTCCAGCCGCTCGACGCGCGGCTTGACCACCGGCATGAAGCCCAGCGGCGGCGCGTTCGACGGCGGGTCGAGCGCGATGACCCGGCCGCGGCGCAGCAGCAGCGGCGCCGGATGGCCGCAGTTGACGATCGTCAGCGTGCCGCCGCGCTCCTCGATCAGCGCCGCCGTCACGAAGTCCTCGTCGCCGACCGAGCGAGCCACCGCCCGGTCGAGGTCGGCCACGATCGCGCGCAGGTCGGCCCGCTCGAACGCCACATGGCGATATGAGCCGAGCACGATGCTCGCCAGGCGCACCGCGTCGAGGCCCTTGCCCCGCACGTCGCCGATGATCATCCGGACGCCGTAGGGCGTCTCGACCGCCTCGTAGAGGTCGCCGCCGATGTCGGCCGCGGCGCTCGCCGAGATGTACCGCGCGGCGATCGTCAGCGGCCCCAGCTGTGGCCCCAGCGGCCGGAGCACCGCGCCCTGGGCCACGGAGGCCAGGCGCGACAGCTCGGCATACCGCGCGATCTGCCGCTGCCGGATCGCCCCGACCGCGCAGGCGATGCCGCTCGCCACAAGCACCCCGCCGAGGTTCAGCAGGAGCACCAGCGCACGGTCGCGGCTGTGCATGAGCTCGACCGAGCTGAAGACGAAGGCCAGCAGCGACGCCGCGCTGCCGACCGCGAGCACCTCAGGCCACGAGCAGAACGCCGCGGCCAGGAACGGCGCCGCGGCGGCGAGCCCGATGTAGTTGGCATCGGTGCCGTCGGCGATCTCCGCCGCCAGCACGAGGCAGAGCAGCACGAAGGCCGCGCCGACTCCGGCGCGGGCCTCGGGAAGCAGCTGACGTTTCATAGTTCCGGCCAACAGCATGCCACCAACCAGCCGCCGAACCGTTCAAACAAACGGCCGGGTCTGGGGTTACTTGAGTACCTCGTACCGAGCGTTGATCACACCGGCACTGACCGATGCGACCTGAACAAATGCCCCTCGGGCCAGATCCAGGCACCGTCCGGTCACGAACGGTCCCCGATCGTTGATCCGCACGACGACGGATTTCCCGTTGGCCAGGTTGGTGACCCGCACCTTCGTGTTGAACGGCAGCGTCTTGTGGGCGGCCGTCAGCCCGTCGGGATCAAACTTCTCGCCATTCGCTGTTTTCGATCCGGTTGCATAATACGACGCCTTGCACGTGCCCGTGGACCCCGCCGTGGTCTTCTTCGACGGCGTCGTCGTGGCCTCCGGCGAGCGCGTGACCTGCGGCGACGAGGCCGCGGCGCTCGGGCTGGGACGGTCGTCCCGGTCGGCTCGCGCCTCGGGGCTGCGGCTGACGTCGATGACGTCCCCAGCGGTGGCCGGCGACGAACCGGAGCGGAGATTGATGGTTGTCACCGCCACGCCGACCAGTGCGACCGTCGCGACGATGCCCGCGATCAATGGGACGAGCAGGCGACGTCCCTGAGCGGAATGCTTGCCGGACAAGACCCAGCACCCTTCGTCGGCGGCATGGCCGTGACCGACGGTATCCAGGGAACCCGGCGCCCAGTCAAACGCAGGGGGGATTTGGCCCGATAGATCCGCCCGAACGGACGAGCGTGGGCACGTCCGTTCGGGCTACCTCAACACGGTCAGTGACCGATCGACTCACGCACCCGGGAGACCGCCTGGTCAACGGCGATCTCCTCCTTCTCGCCCGACCTGCGGTCGCGGAGCTCCACCACGCCGTCGGCCAGGCGCTTGCCCACGACCACGATCGTCGGGACACCGAGCAGTTCGGAGTCGTTGAACTTGACGCCCGGCGAGACTTCCTTGCGGTCGTCGAGGATGACCGTCAGGCCGACCGCCTCGAGCGCAGTGGCGAGCTCCTCGGCGCCGTCGCGGATCTCGTCGGTCTTGCCGGCGGCGACCACGTGGACGTCGGCGGGGGCCAGCTCGCGGGGCCAGCACAGCCCGCGCTCGTCGGCGGTCTGCTCGGCCACCACCGCGATCACGCGGCTCACGCCGACGCCGTAGGAGCCCATCGTGACGACCTGCGACTTGCCGTTGCGGTCGAGGACGGTCAGGTCGAACGCCTTCGCATACTTGCGGCCGAGCTGGAAGATGTGGCCGATCTCGATGCCGCGCGCCAGCTCCAGCGCGCCGCCGTCGACGGGGCAGAGGTCGCCGTCCTCGATGCGCACGGCCTCGATCGTGCCGTCGGGCTCGAAGTCACGGCCGGCCACGAGGTGCATGACGTGCTTGCCGGGCTCGTCGGCGCCGGTGATCCAGCCGGTGCCCTCGACGACGCGCGGGTCGACCAGGTAGCGGATGCCGGAGGAGCCCTTCTCGCCGAGAACACCGGGGCCGATATACCCCTTGACGAGCGCCGGGTGCGACGCGAACTCGGCCTCGGACATGGGCTGCACCTCGGCCGGCGCCACCTGGGCCTCGACCCGGCGCAGGTCGACCTCGCGGTTGCCGGGCACGCCGACGGCGAGCGGCTCGCGCTTGCCGTCGGGCAGCGTGAGCATGAGCATGACGTTCTTCAGCGTGTCGGCCGCCGTCCACGGGCGGTCGTCGCGGCGCAGGTCCTCGCGCGCGTTGAACAGGTCGACCAGCGTCTCGATGGTCGGGGTCTCGGGTGTGTCGGCGACCTTGGCCGCGGGCAGACCCTCGATCGGCAGTGCGGCGGGCGCGGGCGTGGTGACCGCCTCGACGTTGGCCGCGTAGTCGCCGTTGGTGCACCGCACGAAGGTGTCCTCGCCGATGTCGCAGGTCGCGAGGAACTCCTCGGACGCGCTGCCGCCCATCGCGCCGCTCACCGCGGAGCAGATGACGTAGTCGAGGCCCATCCGGTCGAAGATCTTCTTGTAGGCGACACGGTGCCGCGCATAGGCGTTGCTCAGTCCGTCGTCGTCGACGTCGAACGAGTACGAGTCCTTCATGACGAACTCACGGCCGCGCAGGATGCCGGCCCGGGGGCGCGCCTCGTCGCGGTACTTCGTCTGAATTTGGTAGAGCGTGAGCGGAAGGTCCTTGTAGGACGAGTAGAAGTCCTTGACCTGGAGCGTGAACATCTCCTCGTGCGTGGGCCCGAGCAGGTAGTCACCCTGGCGACGGTCCTTCAGCCGGAAGATGTTGTCGCCATACTCCGTCCAGCGGCCGGTCGCCTCGTAGGGCTCGCGGGGCAGCAGCGCGGGGAAGGAGAGCTCCTGGCCGCCGATGGCGTCCATCTCCTCGCGGATCACCCGCTCCACGTTGCGCAGCACGCGCAGGCCCAGCGGCAGGAACGTGAAGATGCCCGGGGCCACGCGACGGACATAACCCGCACGGACCAGCAGCCGATGGCTGGTCACCTCGGCGTCCGCGGGATCCTCACGCAGCGTTCGCAGGAACAGCGTGGACATCTTCAGGACCATCTGCGTCTACCTTCCCCGGGTCCGAACCGGTCCGACGTCGTCTGACACTCGCTGTGACGATACCCGGTTCGGGCATTTCACCGCGCCTGGGTCAACGCTGCGTCGTCACACTGTGGAGTCGGAAGGCTACGCTTCGGTCTGCGTCTGACGGATGCCCGCGCCGATCGCCCGCATCGATTCGAGGACCTCGTCCGTGCGATCGGACGGGAAGTTGGCGATCACCGCGTAGGCGGTGTTCCCGGTCAGCCCGACATCGGCCCGCACACCGACGTCGGTGCCCGTCTTGTTCGCCAGCCAGTCGTGCGCGAGCGGGTCCAGGCCGAAGGCTGCCGCCACCATCGACAGATCCGTGTTGTGGCGCATCCAGGCCAGCAGCCGGCGGCTCCCGGAGTACAACTCCTGCCGCAGACCAAGCATGAACCGCGACAACTCGTCGGCGCTCCCGGACGAGAGCCGGGCCGGGTGCTCCGGCCGCCGCTCGTCGCGGACCCGGTCATGGAGCGCCGAATGTTCCAGCAGGTGTACCGCGGGCAGCCCGACCCTCCGCAGCAGCACGTTGGTGGCGAGGTTGTCGCTGACCGACGCGACGAGCACCGCCAGGTCCTCGACGCACAGGGCGTCGACGGCGAGATGCTGCCAGAGCCCGGAGTCGGCGACCGCGTCCTCGGCCTCCCGCCGCAGCATCTCCCGCGGATCGAGCTCCCCGCCGTCGATGCGCCGGGCCACCTCGAGGAGCAGGAACAGCTTCCCGACGCTCGCCGTGGACAGCACTCGCCGCGGATCCCGCTCGAGCCGCACCGATCCGTCGAGATTGCGCACACTGATCGACCAGAGAACGTCGTCCACGCCCCCGATCATGGACCACTCCCTGCCTCAACTGCTGCGTCGCGGGTCGTCGTCCGGGTCCACGTACTCAAGGCCGAGCGGCCCGATCGCCGTCACCTGGGTGACGTACTCACCGGACTTCGCCCAGTGAAAATGGGGCGTACCGCCTGGCAGCACGAGAACGGCACCGGGCGGGTAGGCCTCCAGCTTCTCGCCGTCGAACTGTTCACCGAGGCCGACGTAGAAGACGCCGGACATGACCGTGTAGACCCGATCCTCGGGGTGCCGGTGCGGCATCAGCTTCACCCCGCCGGGCACCTTGACCCTGATCACGTACGGCCCGGGCTCGGTGGGCTGCCCAACCACGACGGCGAGCCGGGCCGGCGGCGGGAACGCCGGGAACGGCTTCCAGTCGATGTCCTCCGGCAGGACGGCCCTGAACACGCCTTGATCTGGCTGATGGGTGCGCATCATCGCGAGCCTCCTGAGTCCTTGACCGCACGCCGCTGCGAGCCACCGTCGCGCTCCCGGTACGGACGCGGCACGACGCGAAGCTTCGGCCCGCTGCCCCGGCCGGCCGGCCGGCCGGCAAACCCCGTCAGACGCGCAATGTGGCCGGGGCTTGGTGGCGCGGAGCGCTGGAGACAATCGACGCAGTTCTGTTCCGTGCCGCTAAGGAGCGCGATGGCGCAGCAGTGGGCGTCGTACATCAAGCAAGTCGAAGCGGAGCTTCGCAGCCACGGCGTCAAACGAATCCAGACCACCAGCGTCCTGGAGGAGGTCTGGGCAGAGCGGGACCGAGCGCCGGGCGCTGATCCGACCGAGCTGTTCGGCGCTGCCGAGCAGTTCACGTGCGACGTGCTGGAAGGGCGACGCCCCTTACGCGTGCGGTACCTGCGGCAGTTGCGTCTCGCACTGAGCTATCGGGGGGTGCCCGTCAGCCGGGCCGAACAGGTTCTCGCCGAGGTTGACGCCCACGTCACCGGTTCCGGAACAGCTCCCGTCACCGCCTTCGGTCCGCCCGATCGCTACGCCACCCAGGTCGCCGAGGCGGTCGGCGCACCAGGCCGGCCGCCGTGGCCTCCCGTCATCCACCGGCTCGGTGCGGACGTTTCGTCGGTGGCCGGGACGGTGTTGACGGTGGAGGGAATCGTCGCGTTCATCCATCACCACCTCGCACGATTCACGTTGGGGCTCCTTCTCGTGGCAGTGGCGGTCGCGCTCCTGAACGAAGGATGGCGCTCGCTGGTCCGCCGCCCCACAGTGTTCGGTTGTTCCGGAATCTTCGTGGCATTCGGCGGCCTGTTCGCTCAGTCGACGGTGTTGGTGTGGTTTCAGCAACCCGTGTTGGGCAGCCTCTCCGCCTGGGCCTTCATCGTCATCGGGCTGGCACTGATCGCAGCCTCGATCCGTTTGAGCCGGCCGTCGGGGCGACAGGTGACACCCGAGGCGGCCACCGACCCGCGGCCCGGCGGCTTTCCCGACCCCCGCAGAACGAAATGGAGAGAAGTCGTCATCACCATCACGGCGGACATCGCCGTCCTCACGGCCCGTCGCCCTACTCCTGCGGTAGCCCGGAAGCAACATGGCTTGTCCAGGGGTAGCGGATGATGTCGGCGATGGACAAGGCCCGGGCGGAGCACGATCACCGCAGTCTTCAGCGTCGGCTGGAAGTGCTCCAGCTCCCTGTCGTACCACTGACGTTCCAGGGCGAGCTCACGCCGAGGCATCCGCAGGACTGGAAGTACGAACCGGAGACGGTCGGCGTGGGGCCGGACGGCACAGCGTTCGCGGTGTGGCCGCATCGCCGTGACGCCGGCCGGAAGCGGGTGACGTCCCACATCGGCAGCAACATCATGACTTCCGTGGACCTCACGACGGAGCTGGCGACGAGTTTCGTCCAGCCGTTGCCGGACGGCCACATCCTCCTGGTCGCCGCGCGAACCCGACGCGGCACCGCGCCCAACGCAGAGGTGTGGACCAGCGACGGTCACCTCGTCCGTACCGGCCATCTCGGCGACGCCATCGAGGAGTTGCTGACAACGCCGTCGGGCAACGTGTGGGCCAGCTACTTCGACGAAGCGATGAGCGGAAGCGGCCCGCAGACCCACGGCCTGGCCCGCTTCACACAGGACCTCATCCCGGACTGGCTCTACCCGTTCGACGCCGGCCTCCCCTTCATCCTCGACTGCTACGCACTCAACGTTCAGGGCGAGCGCGCGCACTGCTGCGCCTACACCGACTTCCATCTCGTCTCCGTCGAGGGCGGCAGGGCGACCGACTGGGGTGCCGCGCCCTACCGGAGGGCACACTCGCTTCTTGTTCAGGGCAGGGACGGAGCATTGATCAACGGCCCAGGACCCGAGTACGACCTGGTGACCCCGTTCCGACTACACAAGGACCGCATCGAGGCAGCCGGTCCACAGCGCCGGCTCGTCCTGCCGGACGGCATGGAAGCACAGCGGCTGCACTCCACCTGCCGAGGACCCGACCTGCATGTGTTCCGCCACCGCACGTGGTACCGAGCAACCCTCGACGACCTATGAACGCGTCGGCCGAGCAAACCACCAGGTGGCCGCAACAACCCAACGGCGAGCACCCATTGAACGCAACGGTGGTGGCCGTACCGGAACCTTCACGCTCACCGAGTTCACGGCGTGTGACCGGTTCAAGCCACCGGAGCAGCGGTGCGGCTGGTACGGCGATTTCGTCAGCGATGACGGCTCCGTTTCCCGCGGCCGGCAGGAGTTGGTCGGAGGGCTGCCGAAGGGTGCACAGGCCGGGGAGACGCTGCGCGCCCGGGACGTCGGAACCCCCGGGCAGATCTACCAGCTCGACGACACCGAGAGCTTCGGAAAGGCGGTCGAATTCCTCGAGGGCTTCACGGCGATCTTCGTCGTCGGCGTCCTCCTGGCTCGGCCATGGCGGTTCAGAGCATGGCTTCGGTCGAGGTCCAGCCGACCTGCGAACAGCTCGACCAGCGGTGAAGGGAAGGCTTCAAGCCCGGAGGCGGAAGACGTAGGCTGAGCGCGACCACCCACCGTGGGGTCTGGGGCTCGGGCCCCAGGGGAAATGGCGAGGACCCCCGGTTCGCGCGTTCCGCGAACAGAGGGCCCCTAGGTCCGAGCGGGTGAAGGGAATCGAACCCTCACTGTCAGCTTGGGAACCGTACAGGCACGCTAGGGCGATCTCCGAGGGCTGGCGTGTGAGCGGCCTCAGGCGGCCCGCGACTGCCCCAGGTGGCCTGGCCTAATGGCCCGCTAATGGCCTACAACCGCGCCGAACGTTCGAGCTGCAACGATGTCGCGCGTGGGCGGCGCACAGCGATCGCCGCTGACCCGCACTACCGCACCACCGTCTCAGGCACTGTGAGGGTCCACACTAGGACGGTGAAGCAGGGCGACAGACTCCGAGCCATCCCGCTCGACTTCGAAGCGCAAGTGTCCGCAAATGCATCTGAAGTGAAGGAGACCGTTAGGAGGTGGCCACTGTGGACGCTTGGCCTACTTGGTGGCGGATCGGTTGCAACCGCCATATTTCTTGACGTAGAAGTCAAGCTTGGCAATATCGTACCTTCGGTTTTCCTTGAAGTCGGCGCCGGAATACTGCTGTTTGCAGTACTGTTCGTGGCCGAGCGGCGCGTAGTTCGGCGCGAGGTTCAACGCCAGACGTCAGCGCTTATTGAAGCTCTGACAGGTTCAGCGACGCAACGGGCGAACCTCGCCCAAGATCCAGATCTCCCGGACATGATCGACTTCGTCGCACCCGGCGGGCCAGGCGATACAGCGCAGCGGTTTCTAGAAGCTCTCGCCACCGGGAGATACGAGACCGCCTGGGAACTCGCCGACGACGACTGGCGCCTGTGCCGTGCACAGGCGTTTCTCTGGAACAATCGGAACCACTTCGGATTCGACCTGCAGCGACTCGACGAGCTCGCAGCCGAAATTTGCACTGGACCTAGTAAGTCTTACGCCTGGCGGGCATTTCGGAGCACCGAGCAACGGCACTACAAGGAGGTATTCGGGGATATTAAAGCGCGCGAATGGGGCCTCGCCAGTCGGCGACGTCGCATAGCGCCCGCCTATGAACTGGTAATCATGATGCCATTGGGTGAGCACAAGGACGGAATAATCGTCCACGCACCAACAGTGGTCGACGGCGCGATAACCTTCGTACTGCACGAAACAGCAGACGGCTACCGCATCGCGTCACACGTTGCCGAGGCGCCGCCCCGACCCGGCTGGCCGCCATCATGGTGGAGTCGCAATGATCCCGCCGTAACGGCGCTATACTCTACCGACGAAAGCAGACGAGTCGGCGATAGCGAGTAAAGAGGCAGACAAGCATCGCATTAAATGGAGGACCACCGATCACGGGTAGGACGCCCTGGCCGCGCTAGGCGCGATACATCCGGTGCGGAAAGCCACCATTGACCGGCCACCCCGCGTCGACGACTAGCTAGATCACCCAAGTGTGCCGACCTCTAAATCCCCGACAACGTTGTTACGAATTGCCCCACCATTGCGCAGACGTGTAGGCAACACTGTGTATCGATGCGGCACATCACAACACCGAGCCTCGCAGACTATTGGTCCGCCGCTTCTACGCCGTGGCCAGCGATGGCTGCCGTCACCTGCTCCTCGGTCTTCAGAGGAGCAGGTGCAGCATCAGACGGTGCGGGCACGGGCACTGGCGCGACCGGATCCGGTCTGGTTGGCGTCTGCTCCCGAGGGGTGACACCCACGGGGAGCCCACTGGCAGTGAGCCACTTCTCGTCTTCGGTTTCCACACGACCCCAAAACGCAGCAAGCCGGATCCTAAGCATTCTGCGTCCCTCGGGCGTCATCCCAGCCACCCGATACGCTTGGAACTCTTCGATCTTCCCGCTGTAGCTTTGAATCGTGGTCAGATCGGCTACATGAATTCTGCCCTTCTCGCGACCAAGGTAGGAGCCGAAGGGCGCTAGGGCGTGGGCGGTGAAAACGTACTCCACGTTCGGATCGTCGGACGGCTCCGGATTGTCGTGTGTCTCGCGTGCGGAGTCAGTGAGTGGCCCAGTTTGCCTGACGGTCGCCAAGCCGACGACGCGCTGATTCTCGATAGTGCAGCATTGCGACACTACAAGATACGTCAATAACCTCGAAGGTGCGGTCAACACAACAGGCTGGCCAGCAACCGAAGCGGAGTCAGACGGGCGGGCGTAGTTCAGCGGCCAAGGCAATTTGGGAAGCGCAAGACCAACGATCAGATCGCCTTGGCGTAACGAATCCGTCTTATCTGGGCAACTCTCTAACCACATGCGACAGACTCAATCCTCGTCTTCGAACGTCACCTGCAGTTCACGATTCCGGACGATACTAGTTGCGTTCGCGATCATGTCGACATCAGCACTGCTCAAGTGGCCCATCAAAGGCCTCGGAGCCGAAGCGACATCCCCGAACACCTTAGCCAACTCGGTAAGCGACAAGAGTCGATCAAGCGAATGGCTGCACGTCGCGGCAGCCGCGAGGGCCGCATTCACCGTAACAGTAACGTCGGTTGCCTTCAACAGACGTAGGTGATCACTCAGGCCCGAAAGCGCCGTCATCCATCCGACCGAAGTTCCCGCGAGGTCACTTAGGACGACCGAAGCCAGCGCGTCTACCCTCTCACTCGGCTTGAGCGCACGAGCCGGCTCACTTTCGCGACGCGACGAGTCGTACTGCAGTGCCCCGCTTCGATCGATTGCATACGGGGGCGACAGCGGATCGATAATCAGCTCGGTTGCGTCAGTTGGAGTAGAGTAGCCAGGCCGGCCAGTCTTAATGTTCATTGAACCGCTCCCGCAACTTGTCGGTGATACTGACTTCGAACGCTTCCCTTTCGATCTCTCTGAGGTATTCAATTTTGTCGGAAAGCCAACTCTCGTCGTCAGTCACAGGAAGTTCCAATCCGTCACTGATAACGTCTAGATCGAGAATCACCGACACCCCGTCGACCGGCGCACTCGCGAAGGTTTGAATCAGTTTGATTCCGTCCGGTCGTACAGCCTCCATACGAAGTAGGAACGATGAGAGATCGAATCCAAGGCCTCGCGGCGGGTCGACGGGAATTGTTAGGTAGTCGCTAAGTTCGACGGTCGGACCCTCAAGATCAATCCGATTTACAAAACGCATTCCAAATCGCGTCAACACATCGGGCTTCGCAACCCTCACGTACGCCCTAAGCGCGTACGTAATTTGCTCTCGGAAGGTAGGCCATCCTGGATATGGTGCCGTTGCGTGAACAGTGAGTACTTCATTGCCAACTCTAACTAGGCGCTGACCGCCCTCAGCGGAAAACTGATACTTTAGCGATGTTTGCCCGAGGCGAAGTGCTGGCGCTGCGACCACTGATCCTTTTGCGTCCTCGACAACTTCAAGGCTTCCGGAAGCCACTGTCGTAGGCGCATCTGGATACTCTTCGCGCAGTGATTTATATAGCTCTGCGGGCGCGGACAGATCCCAGGCATCATTCGCTTTGAAGCGACACTCAAACGTCGCTTCTAAAATTGGAGGCCTTCTATACCGCTGCACCATTTCTATTCCTTCGAACGAGATCAGCTTTCAGGACCCTAGTTGCCCGCCGAAAAGCTAATCGTACCTCCACTTCCCACCAACGGCCGCTGATCAGGCAAAAGCGACACGCGACCAACGCGTCTGGGTCAGTGTGGCGCACGGAAGCAAGCATTGACAATAGTAAAGTTGAAGATCAATAACGCCTAGCGTCGGATATACACGTCAACGCAGCACCAGTCAGTGCCGCTACGCGGTTCCATCTCTGACGTGGCAACAGCTTGAAATGTCGATCGTTTGAGCAGTCCGAACCGGCATGCCAACGGAGGTACAACGAGGGCTTGTCTATGACCAGTGGCGCACACGAGGACTCTCGCCGCCAGCCTCGTCATGCGTTGTCGTTATGATCGCCGTGTAGGCGGTTCGCTCACGTAGGTTCCACGCTGAGGAACCGTAAAGACTAGGCCGCGGTCGCGGAGGAGTTCGACGGCGCGGCGGGCGGTGCCTCGGGCTACGCCGAACTCTTGCTGGAGGGCGAGTTCGCTTGGGATCGGCCGGTTGGGCTGTAGCTCGCCGGCCTCGATCCGTTGCTGGATGATGTCGGCGATCTGCACGTAGACCGGTGTGGGACCGTCCGGATCGACCATGTCGGGAACGTAGATGTGCAGGTACATCAGCGGTCCTTCAGCTACGTCTGTAGACGTACAGGAACGTACAGTCCTACGCTGGTAGTGGAGGGCAGCACAGCGGCACGGATGCCGCCGTTGTCATCCACATCGTCACCACGGGGCGACACCTGAGCAGCGGCACCGACCAGGACCCGATGCCCCAGCGTTGTGGATGGACACCCGTCCGCAGCGACGTCAGGGAGGTCGGGTGCGTAAGCAAGCATCGCGCAGCAGCATCGCGCCGGCCGAGCTGGCCGGCCTTGACCTGTGCGCGGTCGACGCGCGGACCGAGCAGGTCGACGGCGGCCTGGTCCTGGTCATCGCCGACAACGTGCGTCGGCTGCACCTGGTGAGCGGCGCCGATGACCGAGCCGCAGCAGCAATTCGGGGCGCACTGCGCCTCGCTGCCGGCGCATCCGCGCACGCGCGTCAGTTCGCCGCCGCGGTCGCGCCAGCGATCGAGCTGGAGACCGGGGATCGGCACCTGCCGGCGCGACCAGCGTGGATCTGCGTCCGCTGTAGCCGACCCTGGCCGTGCTCGGCCGCCCGACGCCGGCTCGCGGCCGAGTTCGCGCACGATCCCGCCGCACTGACTCTGCTCGTGACGTTGCGGCTCGCCGAAGCGTCCGCAGACCTCGGCGTCGCGGAGCTGCCAGATCTCTACGGCCGGTTTCTCAGCTGGTCGCCGACTATCCCATCTCCAAACGCTGAGGAGCGTTGAGCGTGAGCATCGACCAGGACATCGCCGACGACGTCGCGCCGGACTGCACGGTGGAGTTCGACGAGCGCTCCGGCTGCGGTGTGAACGTTGAGTACACCGACCGCGGCCGGACGCCGTTCGTTGCGCTGAGCTTCCACACGTACTTCGGTGAGAGCGGCGTCCATGACCTGACCCTCGCCCAGGTCGACCAGCTCCGGGCGGCCCTCGACGCGGTGAGCAGAGCCGCCCAAGCGTTTCGCCCGCTCCCGGCGGCGTAGGGCGTTACCGGCCGTTCAAGGCCAGGAGCGCTAGCGCGATGTCGCCCATGCTGGTGATCACGGCGTCGGCCGAGGCGTCGGTGAAGCGTTCGACCTTGGGTGGCTTGTTGGCGTAGGCGATGACCGGGACGCCGGCCGCGTGCGCGCCCTCGATGTCGAACAGCGAGTCGCCGATCAGCACGCACCCTGCCGGCTCGACGTCGATCGCGGTCGCTGCGCGCCACAACGGCTCTGGGTTCGGCTTCATTCGCTCGGGCTGCGCGAAGGCGCGGCCGGCGACGTACGCGATGTGCCCGGCGAGCCGATGCTTGACGAGGTACGCGTCGATCGCGTCGGCCGAGTTGTTGCTGACGATCGCCACGGGCCGCCCCGCGTCCCGAGCCGCCACGATCACCTCACGTCCGTACTGCGCGGGGATCGCGGACTGTGCGGCGAGCAGCTCGGCGCGGCACAGGCCGTCCTCGACCTCGCGTAGCAGCTCGGGCTTGCCGAGCGTCGCCGACCAGCGGAGTACCTCCATCGGGTCGGCTTCGTCGCGGATGTCCGCGGTGAGGTCGATGCCGCGCGACTCCAGCAGGTTGAGCAGCTCGGCCGCGATCATCGGCGCTGGGTAGCCGCCGAAGATGCTGCACACTGGCCCGTCGAAGTCGAGCAGGATCGCCTGGCTGCGTGACAGCAGCTCGCGAAGGACCGGGCTCATCCTTGGTACTCCCGGGCGATGCTGTCCCACACCGAGTCGAACCACTGTTTCGACGCTGCGACGAACTGTGTGCCGTGGGAGGTGTCTTCGTCGCTGACGGGGTAGTTGAACAGCGGCACGTCCTTGCCCAGCAGGTCATAGATCGCGATGGGCTCGCCGCGGTGGGTGGTGGTTCGCTCGGTGACCGGGTAGAAGCCGAAGAACACTTCGCTGTTGTTGATGATGTACAGCTTGAACAGCGGCGACGCCGAGTGCAGCCGGACGGCCACGGTGGCGGACTCGACCAGGCCGAGGTCGCCGAGCTCGTGGACCTGGTCGACGATCGCGTCCAGCGACCGTTGCGAGATCCGCTCCATCCGCTCGCGTACGAGTGGATCGTCGGCGCCGGTCTCCGCGCGGGCTGGCAGCGCCATCGGTACGCCCATGTCGGAGACCATGACGCGCAGTGCGATGTGTTTCGGCGCCAGCTGGCCGGCTCGCACCCGGTCGAGCACCTCGGCGAGCGCGCCTTGCAAGGTTTCGCCCGAGAAGCCGGCGAAGTCGATGGTCACGTCCTCGCGCTCGAACGCCGCCTCCAGGTGCGGCCGCAACTCGACCGGCCGCTGGGTCTGCGCGCGGACGAACACGCCGCTGCCCTGCCGCGACACGATGAGCCGTTCGGCGCGTAGCGCGTCGAGCGCCCGTTTGACGGTCTCCCGGGCGACGCCGTAGTGCTTCGCCAGGTCCGGCTGCGACGGTAGGCGTTCGCCTGGGCCGAGGCGTTTGGTCAGGATCGCTGCGCGTAGTTGGCGGGCGATTTGGTTGGCGGCGCCTGAGGACTCGTCAGGGTCGAGTTCCCCCAGGTAATCCAGCTCATCGGTCACGACCACATCGTACAGCCTGACTAGCCAGACTAGGAAAACTTCGTTGTCGGGTATTGACCTGTCTAGCCAAGCGCATTTACCTTCATCTCACCGCACTTGACTAACCAAGTGAGGCAAGCCGAAGGAGTGTACGTGAGGTACCCCGACGAGTGGGCCGAGCCCACCGACGCCGAACTCGCGGCCATCGAGCGCGAGTCCGACCTGATCGACGCGGAGATTGCGCTGGTCGACGCCGAGATCCTCCTGCTCACCGCCGAGCCCGGCCCGACCGCGCTCGACTGGCACCGGGTGCGCCGCGCCGAGGCCCGCGTCCTGCGCGAGCTGCTCAAGCTGCACGCCGCCGGCCTGGCGACCGAGGCGGTGGCCGCGTGAACGAGCGCAAGCTGACCGGCCGAGGCTGGGCCTACGCCGGCGCCCTGCTTGGCGGCGCGGTGTCCGTCGCCGCGAACGTCGCGCATTCCTACGTCCCGCCGGCCGGCAGCGACGCCGGCTGGTCCCCGGACCTCGGCGCCGTGGTCGGCGCGGTCTTCTGGCCGATCGCGGTCTTCGTGGCGGTCGAGATCCTCGCCCGTACCGTCTGGCCGACCGGTCGCGGCTGGACCGCGCTGCGGTTCCTCGGCCTGCTGCCCGTCGCGCTGGTAGCCGCGTTGGTGTCATACCGACACCTGTCGGGCCTGCTCAGCCACTACGGCGAGGATGGCCTGACGGCGGTGATCGGCCCGCTCGCGGTCGACGGCCTGATGGTCATGGCAACTGGCGCGCTCATCGCCACGGGCCGCCGCCAGCCAGTAGTCGAGCCCGAGCCGATCGCCGATCCCGAGCCGACCGTGACGCCGCAGCCGGCGCCCGTCCCGACCGCGCCAACCGCCGAGCCCGAGCCGCCCGTCGCGCCGGTCGCCGAGGTGAAGCCGGTCCGCAAGGCCCCGAAGCGCCAGCCGTCCGCCGCGCAGCGCGTCGCCGCCGCGGTCACGCGGAGCCCCAAGGCGAGCGACGCGACGATCGCCGCGAGGCTCGGTCTGAGCGAGGCCACGGTCAAGCGGCACCGTCGACAGTCTGTCGACAGCGTGTCGACGCCGACTCTCAAAGCCGCATGACCCCCGCCGGCCGCGCACCGCAGCGCGTTCGACCAGCCATCCACGCGACGACGGATCACCTGTAGCTCTGCCCGGAGCGCGGCCAAGGTTCCTAGGCCGAGAGGCCGCGCTCCGGCCCCTCACGTGGAGGAAACCCCATCATGCACAGCGACGACCCGTTCGACTGGGAACGGCACGAGCAGGAGTTGGCCGAGGACGGCCCGACCCTGGTCGACTCGCCCGAGGCCCAGCAACCGACCAAGCTCGCCACGACGGTCCGGCGCGGCGAACGCCGCCCGATCCTCCCCGCGTGGCTGCGCTCCCGCGCCGAATTGACCTACACGATCCGCTGGAGCCTCGGCTACACGGCACACGTCGCGGCGTATCACGCGGTACGGACGCCGAAGTACGCCGGCAAGCTCGCCATCCGCGCGCCGCGCGGCCTACTGAAGACCCTCGGCGGGTTCGGGCGCTGGCTGCTCGACCTCGAAGGCGAGGCCGTCCGCCAGGCCACGGTGCGCACCGAGGACGCCGAGGCGTACCTCAAGCTCTCCCGCCAGCGCGACCGTCGCGTGCGCTGGCGCGGCATCGTCGCCCTGTTCCTCGTGGCCGCGCTCATCGTCGGCGCGAGAGTGCTGGCGGTCGGTCCGGAGTGGTGGCGCTGGTGCGCCCTGGCGCTCGCCGTCGTCGTGTTCGGCGCGGCCGGCGCCCCGGCCGATCGCCCGCTGCTCGACACGGCCGTGGTCGCGCCGCGGGTCGCCGCGCTCACCTCCGACGTGGTGATTCGAGCGTTGTCGGTACTGGCAGTAGCCGGCATCAACCAAGCCCTCGCCAGGAACCCGAAGGCGATCGGCTTCCCGGCCCCGATCACCCGCGACGGCCCCGGCTGGCGGGCCGATGTCGACCTCCCGCCCGGCGTCACCGTCGGCGAGGTAATGGACCGGCGGGACAAGCTCGCGTCCGGCCTCGGCCGCCCGCTCGGCTGCGTCTGGCCCGAGGGCAACGCCGACGTCAGCCCAAGCCGCCTGGTGCTGTGGGTCGGCGACGAGCCGATGGCCGCGAGCCGTCAGCCGGCCTGGCCGCTGCTCAAGGCGTCCACGGTCGACATGGCCAAGCCGTTCCCGTTCGGCACCGACCCGCGCGGCCGGATCGTCCACATGGAACTCCCGTACACCAACGTCCTAATCGGCAGCATCCCCGGCTACGGCAAGACCGCCGCCATCCAGCTCCCGATGCTGGTCGCCGCGCTCGACCCCCACGCCGAACTGTGGGCGTACGAGTTCAAGGGCACCGGCGGCCTCGATCCCCTGGCGAAGGTCTGCACCCGGTACGCCTCGGGCGCCGACGACGACACCGCCGAGGCCGGCCTGATCGCGCTGCGCGAGCTGCGCACCGAGTGCCAGAAGCGCGCGGCCATCATCAAGAAGCTGCCCAAGGACGTCTGCCCCGACAACAAGGTCACGCCCGAGCTGGCCCGCCGCATCAAGGGCCTGCACTGGCTGGTCGCCGGCCTCGACGAGTGTCAGGAGCTGTTCGCCCACCCGGAGTTCGGCAAGGAAGCCGGCGAGCTGGCCGAGAAGATCATCAAGCTCGGCCGCGCCCTGGGCGTGATCCTGCTCCTCGCCACCCAGCGCCCAGACGCCAAGTCCCTGCCCACGGGCGTGTCGGCGAACGTCGGGACGCGGTACTGCCTCCGCGTCATGGGCCAGCTAGAGAACGACATGGTGCTCGGCACGTCCAGCTACCGCAACGGGATCCGGGCAACCATGTTCGCCAAGAAGGACAAGGGCGTCGGCTACCTGGTCGGCGCGGCGGACGAGGCGCAGATCGTGCGGACGTTCTACCTCGACGGCCCCACGGTGGAGAAGCTCGCGGCTCGCGCGTACGCCGCTCGGGAGTCCGCCGGCACGCTGACGGTTCGGCCCGAGCCCGAGTCGGCCGCGCGTCGGGAGACGCTGCTGGAGGACACGCTCAGCGTCATCCGCACCGACGAGCCGAAGTTGTGGATGGAGACGCTGATCGAGCGCCTCGGCGGACTGCGCCCCGAGGTGTACCGCGAGCTGACCCGTGACCAGCTCGGCGCCGCGCTCAAGCCGTACGGCATCAACACGACGCAGGTGTGGGGGACCGACCCGACGACCGGCAAGGGCGCGAACCGGCGCGGCATCGAACGCGCCGCCCTCGCCGAGGCGGTAGCCGACCGTAACCGCCGCCGAGGCGACCAGGCCGCCTGACGGACCGCTAGGTCTAGCGGCCGACCCCGCTAGACCTAGCACATCCACTAGCACCCAGTACAAGCCCTGATCAGCGCGCTAGTTCCTAGCGGCGCCGACCCTTTGCACCCTCAAACCGCCCGCTGGAGGCGTTCCGTGGACTCCCTCGCCCTGCTCGCTAGCCTCACCATCGCCGGTTACGCACTGTGCTACGTCCTGGCCTGCGCCGTGTTCCCGTTCGTCGCTTGCCGGCGCTGCAAGGGGAGCGGCAGGCTCCGCAACCCCCTCGCTCGCCGCATGTACCGGCTCTGCCCCCGCTGCGACGGCACCGGGCACCGGGTGCGCATCGGCCGCCGGATCTACGAGTACCTCCGCAGCGAACACCGCCAGGGCCACCGATGACCGCCAGCTGGCACCCCGAGTGGTGCGCAGGCGGCCACCGATGCGGCCTCGGCGAACACCGAGCCGAACCGATCACCCTCGACGCTCCCGGCCTCGGCCGCGTGGTCCTCACCCGAGTTCGCTCATCCACCGGCCGCGAACACGCCGAAGTCCGGCTCACGGTGACGCTCGACCGCACGGAAACCGTTGCCAGACAACAACTCCTAGCCCTGACCCGCGACCTCGACACCGTCCTCACCCGCGCCCTCTACCGCTAGCCGCTTCCGCAGAGAGGAGACCACCGCCGTGGACCGCACCGCGCCACACGACCAGGCCGCCGAACAGGCAGTGCTCGGCGCTGCCCTGCTCGACCCTGGCGCGCTGGCGAAGCTCGCCGACACCCTCACGCCCGGCGACTTCTACCGCCCGGCCCACGCCGAGCTGTGGCAGACGCTCACGGCTCTGCACCAGGCCGGCGAGCCGACCGACCCGGTGACCGTGGCCGCGCACCTTGCCGAGGCTGGCACCCTCGGCAAGGTCGGCGGCGCCGGCTACCTCCACACCCTCATCGCCGCCGTCCCAACCGTCGCCAACGCTGGCCACTACGCCGGCATTGTGGCGGATCGGGCACGCCGCCGGACGGTGATCGACCTCGGCCGGCGCCTGGTCCACCTCGGCGACGCCGAGCCAGCTGAGCTGCTCGCCGCCGGCCGCGCCCTGCTCACCGAGGCCGAACCGACATGGCCCGCCCCGATCCCGCTCACGGCACGACACCAGACCTCGCCGTTCCCGGTCGACGCCCTGCCCGGCTGGCTCGGCGACATGGTGGCCGCCGTCGCCGAGTTCACCCAGACCCCGGTCGACGCCGCCGGCTGCATCGCCCTCGCCGCGCTATCCACGGCGGCCGGCGGCCGAGCCAAGGTCGAGATCCGCCCCGGCTGGCGCGAGCCCTGCAACCTGTTCACGGTCGTCGTCCTGCCGCCCGGCTCACGGAAGTCGGCCGTGTTCGACGCGCTGATCCGCCCGCTGCTCGACGCCGAGAAGGCGCTCAAGGAACGGATGGCGCCGGCCATCATCGAGGCCGAGCTGGCGCAGCGCGTTGCCGGCAAGACCGCCGAGAAGGCAGCCAACGCCGCCGCGAACGCCGACCCCGCCGCCCGCGACCGCCTACTGGCCGAGGCAACCGCGGCCGCGATGAGCGCGGAGGCCATCGCAGTCCCGAAGCCGCCACAGTTGGTCGCCGACGACGTCACCAGCGAACAGGCCGCCTCCCTACTCGCCGAGCAAGACGGCCGGCTGGCTGTCCTGTCTCCGGAGGGCGGCATCTTCGCCACGCTCGCCGGTCGCTACTCGGGCACCCCGAACTTGGAGGTGTTCCTCAAGGGCCACGCCGGCGACATGCTGCGCGTCGACCGCCGCTCCCGCCCATCCGAGCACATCGACAAGCCAGCCCTAACCCTCGGCCTGGCCGTCCAGCCCGAGGTGCTCCGCGACATCGCCCAGATGCCCGGCTTCCGAGGCAAGGGCCTACTCGCCCGGATCCTGTTCTCCCTGCCGGAGAACACCGTCGGACGCCGCAAGCCCGGCGCCCGGTCAGTGCCGACCGAGGTCGCCCACGCCTACACCCGCGACCTCGGCGCCCTGGTCCTCGACCTCGCCGTGCTCCGAGAGTCGGCCGTGATCCCGCTGACCGCCGAGGCCGACGCTGCGGTCCTCGCGATCGAGTGGGAGGTGGAACCGCGCCTGGCCCCGTCCGGCGCGTGGGGACACATCGTGGACTGGGGCAGCAAATACACCGGCGCCGTCGTCCGCATCGCCGGCCTGCTCCACCTCGCCGAACACCTCGCGGCCGGCACCGACAAGCCGATCGACGCCGCAACGATCACGCGAGCCGCCTCGATCGGGACCTACTTCGCCAACCACGCCCTGGTCGCCTTCGACGACATGGGCGCCGACCCCACCGTGGAGGACGCGAGGCACATCCTCGCCTGGCTAGAACGCACGACAACGGCAAGGTTCACCAGACGCGAGCTGTTCAGCGCCGTCGCCCGAGGCCGCTTCCCCAAGGCCAGCGACCTTGGCCCGCCGCTCAACCTGTTGCAGGCGCACGGCTACATCCGCGCCGAGCCGCTCCCAGCGCGAGCCAGCGTCGGCCGCCCACCCTCGCCAGCCTGGCTGGTCCACCCAGACGTGACCCGTCCTGCCGGCACGGTGCACCCGCTCTCGGCGGCAACACGATGAGCCGCCCGCAGAATCCGCACAATCCGCAGAACCCCCGCGCCACTCGGCATTTCGCGGATTGCGCGGATATCGCGGAGCACTCCGCCAGCCAGCGCGGCCCGCCGGCCATCCCCTCGTGACCGTCGCTCTCACCCATCCCTGCCAAGAGAGGCGCCGCACCTTGCGTTCGACCCGCACCGGTACGACCACAACCCACGACACGACGGGGAAGGCAGACCAGGGCATGACCGCACACGACCACCTTCTGACGATTGAGCAGGCCGCGATCCGGCTCGGCATGAGCGCTCGCTACGTCCGACGCCTGGTCGCCGAGCGACGCATCGCGTTCCACCGGCTCGGCCGAGCCGTCCGCATCCACCCCAACGACGTCGACGCCTTCGTCCGCGACAACCGAATCGAGCCCATGACCGCGACCTCCGTCTGGGCCGGCCTCCGGAGCGTCGCCTGATGCCGAACAAGGACGGTCACCGCAGGTTCGGCAGCATCCGCAAACGCGAGTCCGGCCGTTACCAGGCGCGCTACCTCGGCCCCGATGGGCTTATGCGCAGCGCACCGCAGACCTTCGAGCGCAAGAGCGAAGCGGAACGCTTCCTGGCGTTGGTCGAAGCGCAGATGATGCGCGGAGAATGGCTCGACCCCGAGCGCGGCAATATTCGCCTGCAGGACTATGCGGAACGTTGGATCACCCAGCGACCAAATCTTAGGCCCAGAACAGTTCTGCTCTACAGGTGGACGCTCACGAAGCACATCACGCCGCACCTGGGCCGAGTCCCGCTCGTTCGACTTGATACTCCCACGGTCCGGGAGTGGCGAGCGAAGTTGCTTGCCGCGGGTGTGTCTGTCTCGATGGCCGCGAAGGCATACCGGCTACTGCGCGCCGTCCTGATGACGGCGGTCAAGGAAGACGAGTTGATCCGAGTGAACCCGTGTCGGATTCCGGGCGCTGACCAGGAAAAGGCTGCAGAGCGCCCGGTTCTGACGGTGAAGCAAGTGTTTGCGCTCGCCGAGCGTGTCCCGGATCGCTTCCGCGCGCTGGTTCTGTTGAGTACGTTCGCATGCCTGCGCTGGGGCGAGGTCGTGGCGTTGCAGCGGCAAGACATCGACGCTAGGGCAAAGACCGTGAGGATTCGGCAACAGTACCTCGAGTTGCGGGGCGTCGGCCTGGTGCTGGGACCGCCGAAGTCGCGGGCCGGACGACGCATCGTCTCCCTTCCCACCGCCGTCCTGCCGGCAGTGCTGCACCACCTCAGGGAGTACGTAGACGAATCACCGGAGGCACTGCTGTTCACGGGGGCGTCCGGAAAGCCCATCTGGCGCGGCAACTTCAACCCGTTGACGAGGTGGTCCACCGCCGTTGCAGACATCGGTGTACCGGGCCTGCATTTCCACGACCTTCGCCATACGGGCAACACGTTGGCTTCCCGTACTGGTGCGAGCCTGCGCGACTTGATGGCTCGAATGGGTCACGACAGTCCTCGCGCCGCGCTTATCTACCAGCACGCCAGCGCAGAGGCCGATCAAGCCATCGCCGCCGCAGTTGACAAGGCCATCCGGAAACACGGAAAGCCCAAGCTGTAGGCGCCACGCTGATCCGATTGCGGTCTATCACGACCGAGTGGTCCCCGTGTCCTCCGTAAACAGGGGTGGAAAACTTTGTTTCCACAGGATGTGTGCAGCAGACTCCCAGTTCAAAGCCCGCATTGACTGAGTGTCACCACGACTATCCACAGGCTTGTACACAGGGTTTTCCAGAGCGTGGAGCAGCTATCCACAGGTTGTCCCAAGGGTTATCCACCACGCCATTTGAACCTTTGCCCGTTCGGTGACATCGTGCCTCTAGGCGAGTTACACGGCCGTAAGTCGTGAGCAAAAAGTTGGACGGCACCCGTTCCAGCGGGTGCCGTCCTGGTGGCTCGCCGTCATCCACACGCAGAGGCAACGCAGAGCCGAGGAGACCGTACCAATGGATGAACCGCCCAGCGAACCGAAAGCCGAACGCCCGCGATGGATCATCATCCTCCGGGAGGTCGGCGTCTTCCTGCACCGGGCAGCGCCGTTCCTTGCTGCCGCAGGTGCGGCCTATGCCGCGTGGCGGTTGTAGGGAGGAACCAGCGCCGAGGCACGGCTCGGCTCGCCCTCGGGCGTCACACGTGGGGGCCAGGAAGACGGCCAGGTGCTCCGTAATGGCCCGCTAATGGCCCGGAGCCGGTTCGCATCGTCGTGGTGATCAGAAACGCCAGGCCTGGACGCCGTCCTGACCTGGCGTTTCTCCGTCCGAGCGGGTGAAGGGAATCGAACCCTCACTGTCAGCTTGGGAAGCTGATGTTCTGCCATTGAACTACACCCGCGAGCGACGCCTACTGTACCGAATCAACGGCCGCTGTGCACGGACCATTGTGTCTCGCTCTTGGGATGTGGTCGCGGCGGGCCTTCCAGACCGTGCGCGTCGACGTCGTCGACGTCTCGTGGTGGACCAGCATTGCCACGTCCACCGTCAGCTCGTACAGCTTCCAGTCCACCCCCGGCGCCGCGCGCATCTGCCGGGCCAGGCCGGCGATCACGGCGACCGAAGTCACCCGCGTGGCGCGGCCCGACAGATACGCCTCGTCGTCCGAGTCGGTGCCCGGGAAGCTGTGCAGCGAGTACCGGCCGTCGCGGTCCAGGTCGTGGCGCTTCGGCGACGGCAGGACGAAGCAGAACAGGCCGTCGGAAGTGATCACCGGTGAGACCGGGTGGATGCGGGGGCCGCCGTCGGGGCGGACCGTGGCGAGGTACCCCAGGCCCGGACCATACTGGCACACCAGCGTACGAATGGCCGTCGCCAGCAGTGGCTCGGCCGCGGCGAAGTCTGCCCACGTTGCCATACACAAAATGTACTCGAACACATGTTCGATCGAAGCCGAATTCCGGGAAGTGCGACCCGAAAGAGCGAGCACGTGACATCAGCCGACGCGTTGATCGACCTCCTTCGCCGCTTCAACGTCGAAGCCGACCGATTCATCGACGTGTTCACCCGCGCCCACGGGCTGCACCGCACCGACATGAACGCCATCGCGCACATCTGGCGGTCGACGGAGCCCCTGACGCCCGGCGAGCTCGCCAAGCGGCTCTCGTTGAGCCCCGCCGCGACGACGGCGCTGATCGGGCGGCTCGAGCGGGCCGGACACGTCGGCCGGGTCGGCGACACCGAGGACCGCCGCCGGGTACACCTCGAAATGCTGCCGTCGGCCCGGGCCCTCGCGTTGGCGTTCTTCACCCCACTGGGTGAGCAGCTGCGCGGCGCGTTTGCGGAGTTCAGCGATGCGGAGCTCGCGGTCACCGAACGTGTGCTGGCCAGGGTGCTCACCGCGACGACAAACGCCGCGGACAAGGTCACGTAAGCAGGTCACGTAAGGTCGTACAGTGCTGCTCTCCGACCGCGACCTCGCCAAAGAGCTCGAAGACGGCCAGCTGACGCTGGAGCCGTTCGACCCGGCCCTCGTCCAGCCGTCGAGCATCGACGTGCGGCTCGACCGATGGTTCCGCGTGTTCAACAACCATCTCTACACGCACATCGATCCAGCGGTACAACAGGATGATCTCACTTCAATGGTCGAGGTCGAGAGCGGTCAGCCCTTCGTGCTGCACCCCGGCGAGTTCGTGCTGGCCTCGACGCTGGAGGTGATCACGCTCGGCGACGAGCTCGCCGGCCGGCTGGAGGGAAAGTCCAGCCTGGGGCGCCTCGGCCTGCTGACCCACTCCACGGCCGGCTTCATCGACCCGGGCTTCTCCGGCCACGTGACGCTGGAGCTCTCGAACGTCGCGAACCTGCCGATCATGCTGTGGCCCGGCATGAAGATCGGCCAGCTGTGCATCTTCCGGCTTTCGTCGCCGTCCGAGCACCCGTACGGCTCCGCGGTCTACGGCTCGCGGTACCAGGGCCAGCGGGGCCCGACCCCGAGCCGCTCGTGGCAGAACTGGCGCACCTGGCCGACACAGTAAAAGGGCGGGTCCGAAGACCCGCCCTCCAATGCGACGAAGCTAAGCGACGCGGCCGAATCCGTTGATGGGCCCGTCGTCGATCTTCTTCATCCGCACCCGGTCGCCGGATGTCGGCGCATGGACCATCCAGCCGTTGCCGACGTAGAGGCCGACGTGGTGCCGGTCGCTGTAGAAGAAGACCAGGTCGCCCGGCTTCAGATCGGCACGGGAGACCCGCTTGGTGTCCGAGTACTGCCAGGCGGTGTAGTGCCGCAGCGAGTAGCCGACCTGCTTCCACGCGTAGAGCGTGAGGCCGGAGCAGTCGAAGCTGTTCGGGCCCTCGGCCGCCCAGATGTACGGGTCGCCGATCTGCTGACAGGCGATCTGCGCCGCCTTCGCGCCGGGGCTGCCGTCGTACGACTGCGGGCAGGCCACCGGACGCAGGGTGCCGAGGCCGCCGGAGCTGCCATACGCCTTGACGCGCAGGTCGTTCAGCGTCTTGATCTCGGCGTTGATCTGCTGTTCCTTGGTGGCCATCGAGGCCTCTTGCTCGACCTGCTTGGCGATCAGCTCGTCGAGCGGCTTCTTCTGCTCGTCGAGCGCCTTCTTGGCGACGAGCACGTCCTGGACCTTGGCCGCCTCGTCCTTCGCCATCATGTTGAGCATCATCAACTGCTCGGCGAAGGTGTCGGGCGATCCCGTGGTCATCAGGGCGTTGAAGCTGGAGAAGCGGCCGGTCTTGTACTGCATGACCGAGAAGCTCGAAACCCGGGTCAGCGTCTCGTCGACCCGGGCCTGCAGCGGTGCGATCTGGTCCTGCAGCACCTTCTGCTTGGCCTTGTTGGCGTTCAGCTCACTCTTGAGCTGGTTGTGCTGCTCGATGACGGGCTCGATCTCGTTCCACTTCTGGTCGATCTGCGCTTCGAGCTCGGCCGGCGTCGGTTCCGCGTGAGCGAGACCGGTGACACCGATAGCGAGCGACAGACCACCAAGAGCGACGGCGAGGACTCGGACCAAGCGTTTCGTCAACCTCAGATGGCTGTCCACCGAGGAGCTGCTCCTTCTTCCATGGCCGCCTACCGGGTTAGCTGACGGGTTCGGGCGGGAAGGTCGCCCTACCGCGATCTCGCGGATTCACCCCGATTGGACACGTGGGTCCCCGGCTCGAATATCGACTCGGCGGTGCCGTCTGGCGCGACCGTGGTGGGCGCGGACATCCATCCGACGAGAATTCACGTTATGGCGGCGAGACCAAAGGTTCAAGCAGGTGTCCGATTTGTTCGGAAAGTCACGCGCCCCGAGTGACGAACACGTCATCAATTACGCCCACGAACTGATCGTTGTTCGCACTGGTTCCCTTACCGCCAATACAGAGGGGATCCGAGTTCGCTATCGACAGTGACGGCGGAATGGTGGTCCGCCCCACCACCGCACCGTCCACAGCCACCGTGAGCAGGGAGTCACCGCGTGAACACGCAACCCGGTGCCACCGGCCGTCGGCCACGGTCCGCGATGCCAGCGCCACGTGGATAGCCGGTCCCGCATTGCCGACAATCACACAGCTGGGCCGTCCGGCGGTACCGTCGACCTGCAACTTGAACTGACTGTCACCGACCGAGAACCCTTTTTGAACAACATTGGCGCCCTTGGAAGTTTCTGAAGGGTTGACGAGGATGCTGGCGCCGTACGAGAACGGGAGCCGGCCGGGATTCAGAAAGTCCGCCGGCCCGCTCTGCAAGATGGCGCGTGCACAACTCTCCGCACCGTAATGCTCACACCGCGGCGGAAAGCGCACCGCGAGTCCGCCGTCGTGCGGTACCGCGGTGAGCGCGCCACCCTGCGCCTGCCGCACCCGCAGCGGCAGCCGCCCGCCCGCGTCGGCGATCGTCCCGTCCAGGCCCCCGTCGAAGGCATACCGCAGGCCGCCAACGCCGCTCGACCGCGCGGCCGACGGGAGAGGCGCCGCCCCGACCCCGGCCGACCCGACCGGATGCGGCGAGCCGCTGACCTCGGCCGTGACGACGTCAGGCGGCTCCTCGTCAGGCCGCCGCGCGATCCAGACAGCGACGAGGATCAGCACCGCGAGCCCGCCGCACAGAGCCAGTCGCAGTCGCATAACGGGCCATTGTGCCGAGCGTCACGAACGCACGAGGGGCGATCAGCGCGCGGTTCCAACCGTCGAGTGATACTCGTCCTTGACCGGCTCGCCGACGACGGCCATGAGCACGTCGTCGAGCGTGACCACGCCGATCGGCACCCGCCCGTCGCTGACCAGCACGATGTGCTGGCGCTCGCGGCGCATGGCCAGCAGCAGCTCGGCCAGCGTGCGGGTCGGCGGGACGATCCCGAGCGGCCGGATCAGGCCGGCCGGGATGGGCGCCCGCCGCTGCGGCCCGACGAACCCGATCACGTCCTTGACGTGGACGAACCCGAGCACGCGCCGGGACGCGCGGTCGACGACCGGGAAGCGCGAACGGTTCGTGCGGGTGGCGAGCACCTCCAGCGACGCCGGCGACACGTCCTCGGCGACCGTCGTGACCTGGGCCCACGGCCGCAGCGCGTCGCGGGCCGTGCGCCGGCTCAGCGCCAGCGCGCCGGCGATCCGGGCGTGCTCCTCGGGGGCCAGCAGCCCCTCGGTCGTCGCTTGCGCGGCCAGCCCGGCCAACTCCTCGGCCGTGAAGACGGTCTTCACCGAGCCGGTCGTCTCGATCCGCCACAGCGACAGGATCGTGCGCGACGCCCACTTCATCGCCACCAGCAAGGGCTTGGTGGCCATGCAGAACGCGTACATCGGCGGCCCGAGCCACAGCACCGCCCGCTCCGGCGAGGCGAGCGTCAGGTTCTTCGGCACCATCTCGCCGACGACCGTGTGCGCGAACACCACCACGCCGAGCGCCAGGATGAACGCCACCGGGTGGATCAGCTGCTGGGGCACGTGCAGCGAGTGGAACGGCCCCTCCAGCCCGTGGGCCAGCGCCGGCTCGGCGAGCGCGCCCAGCCCGAGGGAGCAGATCGTCACGCCGAGCTGCGCGCCGGCGATCATCAAGGGGATCTCGTTCATGGCGCGCAGCCCGATCCGGGCGCGGCGCGAGGTGGCGGCCATCGGCTCGACGACAGTCCGGCGCGACGCGATCAGCGCGAACTCGCCCGCGACGAAGAACCCGTTGCCGAGCAGCAGCAGGACCGTGATCAGCAGCTCAGTCATCGACCGCCTCCGGGCGCACGACCCGCACCTGCTCGATGCGGCGCCGGTCCACCTCGACGACGGTGAACTCCCAGCCGTCCTCGTTCCATGTCTCGCCGACCGTGGGGATGTGGCCGAGCCGGGCCATGAGGAACCCGGCCAGCGTCTCGTACGGCCCCTCCGGCACCCGGAAGCCGGTCAGCTCCGCCAGCTCGTCCTCCCGCAGTACACCATCGACCAGGAGGGTCCGCTCGTCACCGGGCGCGGTCAGGTCGGGCATCCCGTGGGCCGTGGCCGGCTCGTCCTCCATGTCGTGCTCGTCGGCGATCTCACCGACCAGCTCCTCGACCAGGTCCTCGACGGTGACCACCCCGTCGGTCCCGCCGTACTCGTCGACGACGATGGCGAAGGAGGACCCCGCCTTCCGCAGCGCCTCGAGCACCCCGTCGAGGTCAAGGCTCTCCGGCACGAACACGGGCTCCCGGGCCACCGCCCCGACCTTGGTGGTGGGCCGCCGCACGGGCGGCACACCGAGCGCGTCGGTGACGGTGACGACCCCGGTCACCTGGTCCAGCGTCTGCACGTAGATGGGATACCGGCTGTACCCGGTCTGCACCGAGGTGGCGAGCAGGTCGGCAACGGTCACGTCCGCGCGCAGCGACACCACGTCGACCCGCGGCGTCATGGCCTCGGCCGCCCGCTTGTCGCCGAACCGGATCGTCCGCTGCAGCAGCACAGCGGTCTCCTTGGGCAGCGCACCCGCCTGCGCCGAGATGGCCGCGAGCAGCCCCAGCTCCTCGGGCGACCGCGCGCTGGCCAGCTCCTCCTGCGGCTCGACGCCGAACCGGCGCACGACCCAGTTGGCGGTCCCGTTGAGCGCCCCGATCAGCCACTTGAACAGCCGCGAGAACATCCGCTGGGGCCCGGCGGTGGCCCGCGCAACAGGCATGGGCTTGGCAAGCGCCGCGTTCTTCGGCACGAGCTCACCGAACAGCATCGAGATCAGCGTCGCGACGAGCAGCGCAAGGATGTGCCCGGCGGTCTGCGTCATCCCGCCGAAGATCGGCCGGATGACAGGCTCGAAGATGTGCGCCAGCGCGGGCTCGGCCAGGTACCCCGCCAGCAGCGCGGTGATGGTGATCCCAAGCTGCGCCCCGGACAGCTGAAACGACAGCTCCCGCAGCGCCTGCCGCACCGTACGAGCCTTCCGATCCCCAGCAGCCGCCTGCTGGTCGATCTCGGCCCGGTCAACGGTCACGAGCGCGAACTCAGCGGCAACAAACCCGGCGTTCGCCGCTGTGAGCAGCGCGAAGGCCAGCAGGGGCAACAGTGTGGTGAACATGGTCCCTTCAGGTGGTCTGCCGAATTGTTCCACGTGAACCCTCGGCCCGCTGAAGGCGCCCCGACCTGCGGTTCGGCCAATGCGATCGTACCGTTGCCGCCACGACCGACCGATGCTCGCCGATGGCCGCTGATCTTTCTGACTCATGTCCGTGCAACCTGTTGCCCGTTGCTCCCGTCAGACACCGCTCGTAGCGCCGGTGCATCCGCCCCGGCGCCACGGACGCTGCCACCTTCGTCCCGCCACGAACCCGCGACCTCCGGCCGCGCCGAACGCCCGCGGTGGTCGGGCTTGCACATACGTTGGTCGATCTACCCTCGCCTTGACCTCCGGAACGGCGTGTGGATCGACCAACGTCTCACCGCACCCCAGGCCGGCGCCCCGCTCGGACCATGATCAATGGAGAGGTCGGGGCGGGTGCCGTCGAGTCGAAGGGTGGGCAGCGGCGCGGGCTCGGCTGCCCGCCGATGCTCGGCAAGTTCGACGCGGTCGGTTGAGGCCGGCCGCCTCG